>NZ_CP139089.1:0-711666 GCF_038024855.1 Methylocella tundrae | reverse complement strand
TGCCCTCGTCGCCCCATTGGGCGCCGACCACCACCACATTCGCCATTGATCCGGTTCGCTCTTAAATGATAATGCGCCGCTTGAGGGCTTGGCCTGGGGCCGGTTCGATCCGAAGTCGCAACCAGGCGCGAAGGCGTTCAAAAACAATCCCGGCGCTTGCGCCGGGCTGCTCCGGCGTACACAATCGCCGCGCGTGAGTAAAGCCGCCCGCGCGAGGGCCGTGCAACATAGGCGCGCGCTCTTGTCAGGCGCGAGGCGCTTTGCTATAGGGCGCTTTCTCCCGTCACGATCGACCTGCCGCGGGCCGCGATAGCGCTTCCGCCGACATTTGGCCGGCTCGCGTCGACAGGCCGATGGCCATAAAGCTTGCTAGCAGTCCAAGGATTTTCGATGAAAGCCGATATTCATCCGCAATACCATCTGATCAAGGTCGTGATGACCGATGGAACCGAGTTCATGACCCGCTCGACCTATGGCGAGGCGGGCGCGACCCTGAACCTCGACATCGACCCCAAGACGCATCCGGCCTGGACCGGCGGTTCGGCGCAATTGCTCGATCGCGGCGGACGTCTGTCGCGCTTCAATTCGCGCTTTGGCGGCCTGAACTTCGGCAAGAAGTGAGCGCGGCGGCGAAAGTCGCCGAACTCACCGCCGACGAGGTTTGCGCGCTGCTCGGACTTGAGCCGAACGCGACCTGCGGCTTCGTGCGCGAGACCTATCGGAGCGCTCTGCCGATCGCCGCGGGCGGCCTTCCTGCGCCTTTCGACGGCGGGCGTCCGCTTGGCTCCGGCCTCTATTTTCTCGTCGCCCCGACGGCGCCGGTCAAGCTGCATCGCATCCGCAACGATCAGCTCTATCACTATTATCTCGGCGACCCGCTCGAGGTTCTGCTGCTCCGCGACGACGGCGCGGCTGAACGCATCGTCGTCGGCCCCGATCTTCGCGCCGGTCACCATGTGCAGCTGCTGATCCCCGGCTCGACCTTTCATACCGCCCGCGTCCTCGGGGAGCGGCGCTGGTTCCTCGGCGGGAGCACCGAATGGCCGGGGGTCACGCCCGCCGACGTTGAAATCGGCGACGCCGAGGCGCTCGCGGCGCTTTATCCCGCCTGCGCCAGCGATCTGCGCGCCTTCGTATGAGCGGAACGCATCCTTCTCTTTAAACCTTTGTTTTGACGCATGATGCGCGTCCGGAAAGTCTACACCTTTCCGGTGTCATAGCGTTTCGTTTGGAAACGCCGCGCGCAAAAGCGCGATCTGGCCTTCCACCGGGCTCGGCGTCAGAGCGAGGGCCTGGACAGTTTCCGAGCGATAGATCAGCCCATCCAGATGGCGGATGCGCGCCTGAACGCGAAGCGACATTTCGACGAGTTCGCAGAGGCGCCGCGGCAGCTCCGACAGAAGGTCCTCTGTCGAAACGGCGTCCTGCCGCGACAGATGGATGCGGCGTTTTTCGCTCGACGCCTCGGCGCGGGTCAATTCTCCTTCATTGACGGCGCGCTGGAGCAACAGCCACGACGCAATCTGCATCAACCGCGTCGTCAGCCGCATGCTTTCAACCGCATAGGCGAGCGCGGCGGGGCGCGGCAAGGCGCTCGCCTCCTCGCGACCGGCGCCGTCGAGATAAGCGGCGGCGTCGCCGACGAGATCCATTCCTTCCTTGAAGAGGCTCAGGAACTGGTCCGAGCCGACCAGCTTCTCGCCGAAGGACACCGCATTGACCGTTTTGATAAGCGACGTTTGCAACATTCTCGCGCCTGTTCCAAATTCTTGAAGCGTCAGCCCGGCTATGGATTTCCGAAAAGCTACGTCTTTCTGAGGATTATGACTCGTTTCCGCTGCGTCTCCTTAAGAGACCCGCAGCGGCGATGAGGCATAGTAGCGGAGAATTCCCGGCGCGGGGGCTTTACCTTTCGTTAGGCTTAACGCGCCGCCCTTCGCCGCGCAGGGCGAAGGCTTGGCGCATGTTTGGCCGCCTAGCCTTCGCCTGAGGTCAAGCGATTTTCCCCCGCGCCAGCCAAGGACGAACATGACGCACTCCCAGCAGCGACCGATGGTCTTCGTCGCGACGCCCTGTTTTGGCGGGCTCGTTTCCCAGCACTACATGCAATCGATTCTCAGCCTGATGCAATTTGCCGGACCCGCCGGCTTCGACGCGGCGCTCGCGTTGCTCGGCCATGATTCGCTGATCACACGCAGCCGCAACACGCTCGTCAGCCAATTCCTGGAGACGCCCGCCGCAACGCACCTTCTGTTCATCGACGCCGACATCAGCTTCGATGCGGAACAGATCTTTCACATGCTTAACTTCGACCAGGATTTCGTCGCGGGCATCTACCCTTTGAAAGTGATCGACTGGAGCAACGCGGCCATCCGGCGCGCCGCCACCAGGGACGAGAGCTTTCAATCCGCGCCGCTCCTCTATGTCGGCTCGCTCTGCGCGGGGAAGGAACTCGAACGCCGCGGCCGTTTCGCAACTGCGATCTATTGCGGCGGCGGCTTCATGCTGCTGAAGCGTCACGTCATCGAACGGATGATCGAGGCGTATCCCGAAACGCGTTACGCCAGCGTGCATGCCTATTCCAACGCCGGCAAAGGCGCCAGCTATGCCCTCTTCGACTGCATGATAGACCGTGAGACCAACGCCTATGTCAGCGAGGATTTCGGATTCTGTCAGAGATGGCGCGACATCGGCGGCAAAATCTGGCTCGATACCGAGGGCAAACTCACCCATGTCGGATCGTACAGTTTTCAGGGCGACCCTCAGCCGCGCTATCTGGCCGCCCCCGTTGCGGAGCGGCGCGACGCGATCGAACGCATCGAAATGATTTGAATTCGCCGCGCGCAGGTTTTGCCCGACTGCGCCGCAAAACGATGGCGTGGACCGCGCCGCCCTCGCGAGAGGAAATCGGCGGAGCGTGCTGATTTCTTTGGTAGAGTTCTGAATTTTTCAGAGTTCTGAATTTGCGCGATTGCGAACTGAGGCGGACAAGTCTCTAACATTCTCCCTCAAGGGGTTTGCCCGCGCAACCTCAAGCTCGTCTGTCGGCATTTTGTCGAAAAAGCGCCGGCTGAGGCGAACCGTGGCCGCGCCTCGCGGCCACCGCCGGCCAAATGTCCAGCGATAAGCCGCTCACCCAGTCTGCAACGCGACAATATTCCCGGAACATTTTGAGCGTCAGGCGTCGAGAATGATTAAGCCGCCAGGAATTCCATTTACCTAACCCTAATTCTGCGGGCCATCTGTGACTTTTGCTGAAATACGTCAGTCAGCACCGCAATATAAATAGCTCTTCGCCAGCGATTTTTAAGCTTTGCATTCCAAGCGAGACTTTACAAAGCGGGCGCAAACTCGACATAAGGCGCCATGAGGAAGCTAAAGGGACGAGGCGATTTTTCAAACTCTCGCGCCGAGCCTGCACTCGGGATCGAAGCAGACTATGCCGCCGATGTTCCGGAGCCTTTCAACGCGGTGAAAGCACATTTTGATTATGGTCAAGATGTTTGATCCGTTCTAGAAGTCTCAACGACTTGACCTGAGGGCGGGTCTCGGCTGGGGCGCCGGGGCGTGCCCTGGGCCGGTTAACGGGCATTTGAACGCCGCGCCTGCTTCAGCATTTCCGGAGCTGGGCGGCATGGTGATTATTCCGGTTATGGGCGGATGAAATGAACATCAACAAAATCGGGGTGGTCGGCGCAGGGCAAATGGGCTCCGGGATCGCCCAGGTCTGCGCTCTCGCCGGCATGGACGTTGTCCTTAACGACATTTCGGAGGAGCGCGTCACGGCGGCCCTCTCGGTGATCGGATCGGGTCTCGCGAAACAGGTGGAGCGGCACCAGATCGACGAGGCGGCTCGAGACGCGGCTCTGGCGCGCATACATCCCGGGATCGATTACGAGGCCTTTCGCGACTGCGACCTCGTCATTGAGGCGGCTTCCGAGAACGAGGAAGTCAAACGCAGAATCTTCACCAAGCTCTGCGCCTCGCTGCCCCCGGAAGCACTGCTCGCAACGAATACGTCCTCGATCTCCATTACGCGGCTCGCGTCGGCCACGGACCGGCCGGAGCGCTTCATCGGCATACATTTCATGAACCCCGTCCCGCGCATGCAGCTCGTCGAGCTGATCCGGGGCATCGTCACCGAAAATGAGACGTTCGAGGCGGCCAAAGAGCTGATTACCCGCCTCGGGAAGACCTTTACGGTATCGGAGGATTTCCCTGCCTTCATCGTCAATCGCATCCTGCTGCCGATGATCAACGAGGCGATCTACACGCTCTATGAAGGGGTTGGATCGGTCGAGGCGATTGATACAGCCATGCGGCTTGGCGCCAATCATCCGATGGGGCCGCTTCAGCTCGCCGATTTCATCGGGCTCGACACCGTGCTGTCGGTGATGCAAGTCCTGCATGAGGGACTTGCCGACACCAAATATCGTCCATGTCCCCTGCTCGTAAAATACGTCGAAGCCGGCTGGCTCGGCCGAAAGACGCAGCGCGGCTTTTATGATTACCGCAGCGGAACGCCCATCCCGACTCGCTGATGCGCCGAGTAAGGCGCTTCTCCACCCGATTTGGGCCGCTCCTTCACCGTTGATTGATGCATACGCGGCCGCGCTCGGACGCTTCCGCCTTCACAGGGCCGTCATCCGCAACCTACACTATAGTGGCGAATCGCCGCTTTGCTCCGGGCCGAAATCGAATTGACGTGGTAAGCCATAGAAGCTAAAGCGAAAACGCTGAAGGAGAGGCGCCGGAGTTGACGGTCCATTTCCATCCCACTGCTTCGCCGGAAGCGTGTCCGGCCCTTGTGCTCAATGCCGACTTCCGGCCTTTGAGTTACTATCCCTTATCGCTATGGTCATGGCAGGACGCCATCAAGGCGGTTTTTCTGGACCGTGTGAATATCGTCTCGAGTTACGATAAGGCAGTCCGAAGTCCGAGCTTCGAAATGCAGCTCCCTTCGGTCGTTTCTCTCAAGACCTATATAAAGCCTTCGCGACACCCTGCCTTCACACGGTTCAACGTCTTCCTTCGCGACCGATTCAGCTGCCAATACTGTGGCTCTCGCCATGATCTGACCTTTGATCATGTGATTCCCCGCTCAAAGGGCGGGATGACGACCTGGGAAAACGTCGTCGCGGCCTGTTCCACCTGCAATCTGCGCAAAAGCGACCGGCTTCCAGGCGAAGTGCATATGTGGCCAAGCCACAAGCCCTACCAGCCGACCGTCAACGATCTGCATCAGAATGGCCGGCTTTTCCCGCCGAATTATCTGCATGAAAGCTGGATGGATTACCTTTATTGGGATTCTGTGCTGGAGCCTTAGCTCAATTCCTTCGCAAGCCGCCGCATGAAGGCGATTCCGGCTTCCATTTGCGCGACCTCGATAAATTCATCCGGCTGATGGGCCTGATCGATCGAGCCCGGCCCGCAGACCACGGTCGGCGCTCCGGCCGCCTGAAACTGCCCCGCTTCCGTCGCGAAAGGCACGCTGATCGTGCGATTGGAATGGGCGAGCTTCAGCGCCAAAGTTTCAGCATGGGAGCCAGGCTCGGGACTGAGGCCTGGAACCTCGACCTCGGAACAGGTTTCGATGAAGGCGTCCTTGGCGTGCCGCCGCAGTTTTGGCTGCGCAACGCGGGCGATATAGCTTTCGAGATGGGCCAGCGCCAGATTTTGCGGAACATGCGGCAGGCTGCGAAATTCCCAGTCGAAGGCGCATTCCTTGGCGAGAATGTTGCGCGCCGTGCCGCCATGAATGACGCCGACCTCGATCGTAGAGGCCGGCGGATCAAATCGTCCCGAGGGGTCGCCCTGAGCCGCGAGCTGGTCATTGAAGCGATAAAGTTCCGTCACCAGATCGCAGGCAGCCTCGACCGCGTTGGCCCCGAGGTTGGGCTTTGACGAATGCGCCTCATGCCCATGCACAATGGTGCGATAGGTGACGATCGCCTTGTGGGCGTCGGCGACCTGCATCAGCGTCGGCTCGCCGACGAGCACGGCTCCCGGCCGCGGCAGATCGACGCCGAAGCGCGCAATCGTGTCGAGCGGCCCGCGGCAGGTCGTTTCTTCGTCATAGCTGAGCAGAATGTGGACCGGACGCGACAGAGAGGCCTGCTGAAACTCCGGGATCATCGCAAGGCAGATTGCGTCGAAACCCTTCATATCGCAGGCGCCGCGGCCAAACAGGCGGCCATTTTCCCGGCGCAGCCTGAATGGATCGCTGGTCCAGCTCTGGCCTGCGACCGGCACCACATCGGTATGGCCGGATAAAACCACGCCGCCGTCGACCTTCGGCCCGATCGTCAAGAAAAGCGCCGCCTTGTCGCCAATCTCATTTGGAACCTTGACGTAATCGACGCCGCAATCCTTGAGATAGGCTTCGACAGCCGCGATCAGCGCGAGATTCGACTTCGAACTTTCAGTATCGAAGCCAATAAGATGCTCCAGCATCTCGATCGACGCCGCGAGCCGCGCATCGCCGTCGCCGGTTGAGGAAGCATGATGCGAAGACATGAAACGGCCGCTCCTTGGTTCATGAAGCGGATCGGGCCCGCGCCCCGCTCAATTCAGAACGCGTCGCACGAAAGGGGAATCCAGCGAGAAAACCGGGATTTCCGCCTCGAAGACGACGCCGTTCTCATCCACCATGCTATAGGCCCCCGTCATGATGCCCGAGGGGGTCGTCAGATTGGAGCCGGACGTATAGCGGAAGGTTTCCCCAGGCTTCAAAATCGGCTGCTCGCCGACGACTCCGGGTCCCTGCACCTCGGCGAGCTTGCCATTCCCATCGGTGATTTTCCAGTGCCGCGCCGTGAGTTGCACGGTCTTGTCGCCCTGGTTTGCGATCTCGACCGTATAGGCCCAGAAGAATGTCGCCTGCTCCGCGTTCGAGCGCTCGGGAATGAACTCTGGCAGAACGGTGATTTGTATGTCGTGCGTGACGGTGCTGTACATGGTCGCGATCTGATCTGCGCTCTCAACGTCCGGGCCGGAAGATTGGGGCGTCGTGGCAAGCCTAACACAGCTTTCCGGTCAGGAAAACGTCGCCGCGGATCGCCGTTCGCCTCTGCCTATTCGGCGGCGAGGCCGCGCCGGTCGAGCGCGCTCAACGCCGCCGACAGATCCTCAATCAGATCGTCGGCGTCCTCGAGCCCAACCGAGAGGCGCACGAGCCCTTCGGTCACGCCGAGCCCCGCGCGCGCCTCGGGCGTCAGCCG
Organism: Methylocella tundrae; assembly: GCF_038024855.1. Classification (NCBI taxonomy): domain Bacteria; kingdom Pseudomonadati; phylum Pseudomonadota; class Alphaproteobacteria; order Hyphomicrobiales; family Beijerinckiaceae; genus Methylocella; species Methylocella tundrae. The sequence goes on along the minus strand of NZ_CP139089.1, from coordinate 704,446 downwards.
CTGATGCGTCGTCGTCGCCGGATGAGTGACGAGGCTCTTAGCGTCGCCAAGGTTGCTCGAGATCTTGATAACCTCGAGCCCCCTCGCGAAGGCGAAGGCCGCGGGCTTACCGCCGGCGATCTCGAAAGCGACAAGCGTGCCGCCGCCTGACATCTGCTTTTTGACGATGTCGGCATGCGGGTGATCCGAGCGGCCGGGATAACGGACGAAGCTGACGTGAGGATGGGCGGCGAGAAAATCCGCGATCCGCGCGGCGCTCTGCATCTGCTGCCGCACCCGCAAAGACAAGGTTTCGAGCGCCTTCAGAAGCACCCAGGCGTTAAAGGGGGACAGCGCCGGGCCAGTCTGGCGCAAGAACTGCTGCAAATCGCCTTCAATCAGGTCTTTGCGGCCAAGAATGACGCCGCCGAGGCATCGCCCGCCTCCATCGATATGTTTGGTGGCGGAATATACGACGAGATCGGCCTCCAGCGTCAGAGGTTTTTGCAGGATCGGCGTCGCAAACACATTGTCGACGACAACCAGCGCGCCATTCTCATGCGCGATAGTGGAGATCGCCGCGATGTCGTAGACGTCGAGACAGGGGTTTGTCGGGCTCTCCAGAAAGAGAACCTTCGTTTCGGGACGGATCGCGGCGCGCCACTCGTCGAGGTTTGCCCCGTCGACCAGGGTCGAGGCGACGCCATAGCGCGGCAGCAGATCCTCGGCAATGTAGCGGCAGGCCCCAAAAAGCGCCCTGGCCGCAACCACATGATCGCCTGCCTTAACCTGCGACATCAACGAGGCGGTCACGGCCGCCATCCCGGTCGCCGTGGCGCGCGCAGCCTCCGCGCCTTCGAGCAGAGCCATGCGCTCCTCGAACATCGCGACCGTCGGATTGCCGTAACGTGAATAAACGAAGCCCGGATCGTCGCCCTTGAAGCGCGCCTCGCACGCCTCCATCGAATCAAAGACATAGCCTTGCGTGAGATAAAGCGCCTCGGAGGTCTCGCCAAAGGGCGAGCGCGTTCCGCCGCCGTGAACGAGCAGCGTCGCAGGGCGCAAGGCTCTGGAGCCGTGTTTCGACAGAGGATCGCCCATTTCATCTCCACGTCTTGATCTGCAACTCGTAATTCAAGGTTGATTACGCGCCTATTTCTTATATCTCAAGCTGCTTGAGCTCTCCTCTGGCCTCTTGCGCGCCCCTGCGCTCTAAGGCTTTTCGAGCCCTGCCCTTGGTCCTCGATGCAGGTTTTTAATGCAAACGCCTTTCCCGAAATCGGACCAGGATGACTTCGGCCCTCATTTCGGGTTGCTCTCGCGTCAGAAGATTGAGCTGATGCTGAGGCGCTCTATGATTCTTCCGCAGGAAGACGTCGAGGAGAGCCAGTTGCAGCCCGCGAGCCTTGATCTGCGCCTCGGCTCGCGCGCCTACCGGGTCAGAGCAAGCTTTTTGCCCGGCAAAGAGCGCACGGTCATGGATCAGCTGCGCGCGCTTGTGCGCGACGAGGACGCGATCAGCCTCGAACATGGCGCCGTTCTCGAGCGCGGCTGCGTCTATGTCATTCCCCTCCTCGAACATCTTAAGCTGCCGGACAGCATCTCGGCGCTCGCCAATCCGAAAAGCTCGACCGGCCGGCTCGATATTTTCACCCGCCTCATCACCGATCGCTCGGAAGTCTTCGACCGCGTCGCGCGCGCCTATGAAGGGCCGCTTTACGCCGAGGTCTCGCCACGCAGTTTTTCGGTGCGCGTGCGGAAGGGCTCGAAGCTCAATCAAATCCGTTTTCGCCGGCTGAATTCGCAGCAGTTTGAGATCACTGACTTCAGCATCGGCGATAGGGAGTTGCGCGAGCATCATAAAGACGCGGCCCTTGTTGACGGCGATCTCAATCTTCGCGAGGGGCTGATCGTGCGCGTGGCGCTCAGCGCCAGGGCGCATGGCGACGTCATCGGCTATCGCGCACAAAAACATGCCGACATTCTCGACGTCGACCGGGTCGGCGCCTATAAGCTCGACGATTATTGGGACAAGGTTTTTGCCCGCGGCGACAATCGCCTGATTCTCGATCCCGGCGAATTCTATATTCTCGCCTCGCACGAGCGGCTGCACATTCCGCGCGACCTTGCCGCCGAAATGGTGCCGATAGACCCGGCGATGGGCGAATTCCGCGTCCATTACGCCGGATTTTTCGACCCAGGCTTTGGCGCCGCCCCCGATAAGCGGCCCGGCGCGCGCGCCGTTCTCGAAGTGCGCAGCCACGAGGTGCCCTTCATTCTCGAAGACGGGCAGATCATCGGGCGGCTCGTCTATGAGAAAATGGCCGAGCCGCCGCAGATTCTCTATGGCGAAGGCGACGTCTCGAATTACCAGGGCCAGGGCCTGAAGCTTTCGAAGCATTTTGTAATGGGATGAGAGCGAAAGGCGGCTAAAAACCCCTGGCTTGATCGAAATGTCGCCAAAAACTTATAATGAAGCAGAGCTCAACAGCTCAAGGAGCATTCATGGCCAGCGTTCCCCAGGTCTCGACCTATGCGATCGATCGATATCATTTTGTCTCGCAATGGCTGCACTGGATCACCGCGCTTCTCGTCTTGGCGATCTTGCCCATCGCCTGGGTGATGGTCGTGCTGCCGCACGAAAGCCCGTGGGTCGGAACGCTGGTCATGTTTCACAAATCAATCGGCGTCACGATTTTCGCGCTCATCCTTTTCCGTATTTTCTGGCGCGCGCTAAACCCCGCTCCGCCGCTGCCCTGGACGCTCGAGCCCTGGGAAGCGATCGCCGCGAAACTCTCGCATGTGCTGCTTTACGTCGTTTTCCTCGTCATGCCGGTGAGTGGCTATATTTTGTCCGCGGCGAGCAACCATCCCGTCAATTATTTCAATCTTTTCACTCTACCGCCTTTGCCTGAGAACAAGCCGCTGGCGAAGATCGCCGATGCGGTCCATGTCTGGACGCAATGGGCGGTTTACGCGCTCGTCGCCATTCATATTCTCGGGACGGCCTACCACATCATCGTCAAGCGGGACGGGGTTCTCGACCGGATGCTGCCAAAGCAGGTCAACGCGGATTAAGGAACGCTACTAAAGTAATCTTCGAGTAAAGTCGCGTAAATGCCTGTGAGAGTGCGTATATCCTTGACTGGGGCGCACTCGTCAATCATATGCATCGTCGCGCCGGCGAGGCCGAACTCGACAACGGGGCAATAGGCGCGGATGAAGCGCGCGTCCGACGTGCCGCCGCTCGTCGACAAAGACGGCCGGCGTCCCGTGTGCTTTTCAATGGCGGCGCAAACGAGATCGGTGAAACGATCGGGCGGCGTGAGGAAAGCCAGCGCGTTGCACGGTTCAAAGCGCATGAGGTAGTCGGCGCCGCTCCTCGCCGCCTCAATTCTTGCGTGGAGCTCGGCGCTCAGCGTCTCCGGCGTCCAAAGGTCGTTGAACCTGATGTTAAATCTGGCCCGCGCTTCGGCCGGGATGACGTTGAAGGCCGGATTGCCCACATCGACGCTGACGATTTCAAGGTTCGAAGCGTCGAAATGCGCCGTGCCGGAATCGAGCGGGGCGGCAATCAGCGCCCCGATGAGGCGCACGATATGCGGGACCGGATTGATGGCGCGCTGCGGATAGGCGACATGGCCCTGCCGGCCCTTGACGGTCAAGGTTCCGTTGAGCGAGCCACGCCGTCCGATCTTGATCATCTGCCCCAGCGCGTCCGGATTGGTCGGCTCCCCAACGAGGCAATGATCGAACCGCTCGCCGCGCTCATACGCCCAGCGCAGCAGCTTTTCGGTTCCATTGATCGCCGGGCCTTCCTCGTCGCCCGTGATAAGAAGGCTGATCGAGCCCCTGCCCGCTCCGCCCCGTTCCGCGAAAGCACAGGCGGCGGCGGCGAAGGCTGCGATCGCGCCTTTCATGTCGGCGACGCCGCGGCCGAAAATCGCGCCGTCGGCGAGTTCGGCGCTGAAGGGATCGAAGCGCCAGCTGGCGGCGGCGCCAGGCGGCACGACGTCGGTATGGCCCGCAAAAACAAAATGCGGGGAACCCTCGCCAAAGCGCGCGTAAAGATTGGCGACGTCCGGCGTGCCTTCTTGCGAAAAAACAATCGGATGGGTCTTAAAGCCGGCCGCGCGCAGGCGCTTCTCCAGCACGCCCTGCGCGCCGGCGTCCTCAGGCGTGATCGAGGGGCATTGGACGAGGGCGCGGCAGAGATCGATCGCTGAGGCTGCTATATCCGACATTTTTCTTCCGAAGCCTTCTTTCGCCGCCCTTCGCGGCTGAAACCTGATTGTTCCGCCGGCCGCCAGACGTTTCTATCGCATGGGCGCCGCATCTGCCAAAGAGGCCGATTTTCGGCAATATCCTTCTACAAAGTCGGAGCGAGCGATCCTATTTTCAGTTGTCGAAACGATGAAAATAGAGCATGTGCTGCGGGCGCTCGGCAGCGACGACGCCGGATCTCATGCGCGCCCGGCGCGCGGACGGCTAAGAGCCAAGGCGACGGCGCGGCATGATATCCGCCGAAATCAAAGGGATTCTACGGAGGCGGCGGGGCAAAAGCCGGCGCGGCCGCGAATGGAAATTGATCGATGCGAAAACTGGTTGGCGGAAAGCTTCATGGCATCCGCGTCACAGAATCGAACCTCGAATATCATGGCTCGATCACGCTTGATCCGGACCATTGCGAAGCCGCTGGCATTCTGCCGCTCGAATTCGTCGACGTCTGGAACAAGAATTCCGGCGCCCGAATCTCGACCTACGTCATTTTGGGCCAGCGCGGCTCGCGTTGCTGCATCCTCAACGGCGCGGCGGCCCGCACCTGCCAGCCCGGCGACGAACTGATCATTTGCAGCTCCGTTTATCTGGACGGCGCCGGCATCACCGAGCTGAGCCCTTCGATCCTGACTTTCGACGCCTCAAATAACGTCATCGAGCGGCTGCGCTATAAGGTCAGCCGGGACGAGGCCGGCGGCTATCAATTCGCCATTCTCGACGAGGAAGGCGCGCGACTGGGCGTGCCTTTGAAATCCGGCCTACGTCAGAAGCGGGCGAGCTGAAGCGTTCGACACGCGCCAGATGATCCAGCTTTTGCTGGATTGAAGAAAGAAACGCGTCCAGATTGCGCTCCAAAGTCTGAATCCGTCTCTCCTCAATAAGTTAGGGCAGGTTGTCGCCCAAAAACCGGCGAGAACGCCACGGTCTAAACCTTGACACTCTCGGCGCGGGTCTCCTATATATCGGACACCGTGTTCGCAATATCGAACGATTGGCAAGCCTTTGACCATCGTCGTGTCAAATAAGACCAGCGGCCTTCGCGAGGTTGACGCGCCGCACAGTCTCGTCGCCCATTTCGGGGCCGATCATCCGTTGCAGATGGACGCAGGCGGCTGTCTCGACCAGTGGACGATCGCTTACCAGACCTATGGCGAACTGAACGCCGACAAGTCCAACGCCATCCTCGTCTGCCACGCGCTCACGGGCGACCAGCATGTCGCCAATGAGCACCCCATCACCGGCAAGCCTGGCTGGTGGAGCAGCATGGTCGGTCCCGGCCGGCCGATCGATACGGATCGCTATTTCGTCATCTGCTCCAATGTCATCGGCGGCTGCATGGGCACCACTGGCCCGGCTTCGCTCAATCCCGCGACCGGCCGCCCCTATGGCCTCGATCTGCCAATCGTGACGATCCGGGACATGGTGCGGGCGCAAGCGATGCTGATTGACCATCTCGGCATTGAGACTTTGTTTTGCGTCGTCGGCGGCTCGATGGGCGGCATGCAGGTGCTCCAGTGGGTCGCAAGCTATCCCGAGCGCCTTTTCTCCGCCATGCCGATCGCAACCGCGGCCAAGCATTCCTCGCAAAACATCGCCTTCCACGAGGTCGGACGCCAAGCGGTCATGGCCGATCCCGATTGGCGCAACGGACGCTATCTCGAGGAGGGCGTCATCCCGACGAAAGGTCTCGCCGTCGCCAGAATGGCCGCCCACATCACCTATTTGTCGGACGAGGCCCTGCAGAGCAAATTCGGCCGCAAGCTGCAGGATCGCGAGGCGCGCGCCTTCACTTTCGACGCCGAATTCGAGATTGAAAATTATCTACGCTACCAGGGATTGAGCTTCGTCGATCGTTTCGACCCGAACTCCTATCTCTATGTGACCCGCGCCTGCGATTATTTTGATCTCGCCGCCGACTATAACGGCTCGCTGGCGCAGGCTTTCCGGGGAGTCAAGGCGCGCTTTTGCGTTGTCTCCTTTACGTCCGACTGGCTGTATCCGACGTCGGCCTCACGCGCCATCGTGCACGCGCTGAACGCCGGCGGCGCTTCGGTTTCATTCGTCGATATCGAAACCGATCGCGGCCACGACGCCTTTTTGCTCAATATCCCCGAATTCATCGCGACATCGCGCGGCTTTCTCGATTCCGCCGCGCGGGCGCGGGGATTGCCGCCGGCCAAGCCACGGGCCGAGCCTTGAGCCTTGGCCCAAACGCCGCAGCGGCCGCGCCGCCGCGTGAATCGACGGCGCGCGTCGACCTGCTTCTGGTCGCCTCGATGGTGGAGGCGAATAGCCGCGTTCTCGACGTCGGCTGCGGCGACGGCGCGCTTTTGCGCCTGCTGGCCGAAGAAAAGGGCGTCGACGCGCGCGGCATCGAATTATCGCAGCGGGGCGTCAATGATTGTGTCGCGCAGGGGCTTTCAGTCATTCAGGGCGACGCCGACACGGACCTTGCCGCCTATCCCGACGACGCCTTCGACTATGTGATCCTGTCGCAGACGCTACAGGCCACTCGGCGACCGCGAGAAGTGGTCGAAGGGATGCTGCGGATCGGGCGCCGCGCAATCGTCTCGTTTCCGAATTTCGGCCATTGGCGCATTCGCGCGCAGATCGCGTTAGGCGGCCATATGCCTTTGACGCGGAACCTTCCGACCATCTGGTACGAGACGCCGAACATCCATTTCTGCACAATTCAGGATTTCATCGATCTCGTTCACGCCATAGGCGCGCGAATCGAGCGCGGCGTCGCGCTCGACCGTTTCGGCAGGCCTTTGGCCTATAGCGCGCCCTGGATCTGGAACCTGTTCGGCGAGCAAGGCGTGTTTTTGCTATCTCGCAAGGAATGAGGCAGGCCGCGCCGCGCCCGCCCCAAGCGCCGACAAAAACAGCGAAGCCTATTTCTTCTCCGCTTTCGCCCGTTCGATCGATTCAGAAACCAGCTTACGCGCCTCCTCAGCATCGCCCCAGCGCTCGATCTTGACCCATTTGTTCGGTTCAAGGTCCTTGTAATGGGCGAAGAAATGCTCGATCTGCTGCAAAGTGATCTCAGGCAGATCCGTGTAGTTTTCGACTTTCGCGTAACGCTGGGTCAGTTTCGCGGACGGAACGGCCAAGATCTTTTCGTCCTGTCCGGCCTCATCGCGCATGATCAGCACGCCGACGACCTTGACGCTCATCACAGCTCCGGGGACGATCGCGCGGGTGTTGGCGACAATGACGTCGCATGGATCGCCGTCCTCGGAGAGGGTGTGCGGAATGAACCCGTAGTTTCCGGGGTAACGCATGGATGTGTAAAGGAACCTGTCGACGATCAGGGCGCCGGCCGCCTTATCCAGTTCATATTTGATCGGCTCGCCCCCGATCGGGACTTCGATCACGACATTGATTTCACCAGGCGGATTCTTGCCGATCGAAATTGCGTCGAGGCGCATGGACGTCTCCTAAGTTTCCCAAGTCACGATCGTCTTCTGGCGATCATGGTTTCTACCTCTTTTGTCCAAAGCCCGAACGCCGCGCCAGGAACGTTTGATGCTCCACGGATCCGCCACGCTACGTCATTTTTCCCTGGAGTGAAGAAAGTTGGCATGACGCGACGCCAGACAGCAAAGACGTCAATGAGATCAGCTGGATCAGCGAAAACGACGTTCCCGCAAGAGTGACGGAGAGGATAATCGAGCCAAAGGCCTGAGATTGTTTCAAGCCCGGTTCCCGGGCCTTATGCTCCAAGCTCCGGCGTCCTTCAAGTCCAACCTAAGCATTATCCCAAATGCCGCGACGGACCCTCTGCGCGAAACAGGAACCAGCGAGTCACGCCGGCGATGCGCCGGCACGATGCTTCGGCGTCGGATCGGCAGCGCTCCTTATCTCTCTGTATCTCTCTGTTTCGACGCATGATCTTGTTCCCAACGTCGTCTGCAATCTTTGTGGACCCAGCCCGTGAGCAGAATGCGTTCAGGCAGAATTGCATTCCTCTCTTTAAGCCTTTGTTTTACCGCATGATGTCGGCCCGAAAAGTCGCGTTTCAACTGAAAGCGAAGGCGTGCCGCGCCCGGATCTCTGAGCCGAAACGCTCATTGGCCTGACGCACGTTCAATCCGCCGAGCCTCTTATAGAATTGCACGGCCCGCTCGTTGTCGGCGAGGGCCCATACGAGGAAGGATGGATAGCCGTGCTCGGCGAGATCCTTGCGCGCCGTCTCGAACAGGCGCTTGCCGAAACCAAGGCCCTGAAACTCCGGCGCCACATAGAGCTCAAAGACCTCACCGCCATAGCGCAGCGACGGCACCCTGTTGCGCCCATAGCTGGCATAGCCGCCAATCGTCTCGTCAAAATCGAGAACAAGCAGCCGCGATCCCCGAACGATCGCCGAATGCCACCAGCGCGGTCCGCGCCGCGCGATCATGCGCTCAAGCTCCCGACCGGGGATGATTCCCCGATAGGCGTCCCGCCAAGCGGCGTCATGCACGTCGGCGATGCCCTGGGCGTCCCCTTCACGCGCGTTTCTGATGGTGATGACTGCCTCGATCATAAGGCAATGTTAAAACCGCTTGCCCCACGCCCGCAAGACCTTCTTGGAGCCGCATGCAATAATCGGGCGCGCGGATTCAAAAACCGCGCCGGCGCTCGACAAGCGCCGCCTTCAGCCGCTCCGCAGAGCCGCCGCCGAAGCCGCATCTTCGCCATCGTAATCAAGAGCCCTCTCGGTCATCGGCGCCGCCGGCCGCTGCGTCCGGTAAATGCCTTTGATCAGGATGATGAAAGCGATGATCGCACAATCTATCAATGTCACCCACCAGATCTGGGCCGTGGCGACGCCGAGAAAGGACAGAGTGAGGACGGCGACGAAACCTGCCAGAACGGAGGGAGCGACGATCGCCGGACTCCTGGCGGCCAATCGGAAGATTCGCGCCGTCAGAAACGCGAACGCGGCGGCGCCGATCACGCCGAGATCATACCAAATGACGAACAGGAGGCTTTTCGGCGTCAACGGGGGCAAATAGCCAAGGCTGAGGCCGTGATTGGCTGTATCAAAGCCATGCCCGGTGATAAGGCGGGGCCATTCCGAAATGATCAGATCGCGCCAGATCAACATGGATTGCGAAGCGGCGCCCGGATCGCGGCCAGTCCAGTGAAAGATCGGGGCATAGATCAAGGGCAGCATTGGCGCGAACAGAACCAGGCCCGCGAAGATGAAGCCGAGAATGCGGGCGAGCGCGCCCGGATTCGACATTGCGAGAGCAAAGACGAAGGCCGCCGCACCCATCGCCGCGAGGCCGATCTGAGCAAATCCAACAAGCGCCACTGCGGCGGCGAGCATGGCCAGTCCCGCCGCGAAAATCCAGTGTTCCCGCAAGGACAGGGCCCCGAGAGCCGGCCAGACCAGAACGATCAAGGTGATCATCGAGCGCTCAAACAGCGAATCGTCGAATTCCGAAGCGCCGACGAACCAGTCCGGGGCGCGCCATCGAAGGACCAGCATCGCGAGGGCGCTCAGCGTGGCGCCGACAGGCAAAAGATAAAGATCGACCGCTCTCGTCCGCGCCGGCAGAAATGCGGCGACGAGGGCGACGAGAAAGGTCGTCCCGACGATCTGCGCGAAGCGCTGCGCCGCCTCCCCTGGGAACGGGGTCCAAGCGAGGGAAAGGCCCGCCCAGAAAGTCAGAAAAAGCGCCGTGAGGCCCGCCGGAGAAAGCAGCGCGGTTCGCAAGTGACGCGGCCCATGGTCCGGCGCGCCGACGACGGCGCCGATCAAGATCAGAATGGCGCCGATCGGCATCAGCACGTAGATCGCGCCGCGCGCAACCACGCCGACGCAGGGCAGCGCCACCATCAAAATCGTCAATCCGAGCCGAATGAGCAGCTTTGCGGCGTCGGCGGCGGGCGTTTCAGTATGGTGGGAGGCGACGGACATGGCCCACTTCGGTCAAAGGGGCGCAGATAATCTGCCCCGCACATTCATCTTAGCGTCCAAAATCTTCCGGCGCTGTGGATCTTGCGCAACAGTTTATAGCCGAATTGCAAAAAGGAAGCAGAAGCCAAACGCCTCGCCGGGCGCGCTCCCATCGCGCAATCTGGAAAGAATTTTAGGATCACGCTCCAAAACATCTGTTGGCGCGCGACGCCATTTCCACGCGATCCGCCGTCCTTGTATTTCATCGCCCGGTGAGAGGACTGAGAGCGCCGCCGCAAATGCGCCACGCCGTTTCGCCAAGGTCCATCCGGGATCAAGAATCCCAAAGGGTCGATCAGTCCATAAAAAGGGGGCCAATGCGGCTCCCAAAGGAGATTTCCGATGAAAAGGCAATTTATCTTCGCGGCGGCCCTTGTCGGGGCGCTCGCGTTGCCGCTGGCGGCCGAAGCTCAAGGCGTCGTGCGTGGCGCGGAGCAAGGCGCGGCGACAGGGCATCGCGCGGCGGGTCCCGTCGGTGGCGTTGTTGGCGGCGCGGTGGGCGGCGCGGTCGGAGGGGTCGCGGGCGGCGTCAAAGGCGTGCTCGGCATTCCGCAGCACACCGGCCGGTATCACCACCATCACCGGCGCTATCGGCATTACCGGCATTACCGGCATTAGAGCTGTTTGTTGGCGGCAAATCGCACATTGCGCTGCTTTGGGTCATGCGCCCGCCTTCCAGTGCGGTTAAGCACTCAGATTTCGTAAACACCGCATTAAGGATAGGGGCGCAGGCTCTTCCGACGCGGTCGCTCCCGCCAGGCGGATGGGGGGTTTCTGCTCTTAAAATGGACGCAAAGCCTATGAAACTTCTTCGCAAAGCTTTCGCCAATGACACAAGGACGATCGCCGCCCTGGCGCTGCTTGGTCTCGTGATGATGGCTCTTTTCAGACCTTAAGCGTCTGACGCGTCAGTTTTGTTAGCTCGATGCGCTAAATGGTCCGGTCGCGGTCCTCGGCCGGCAAGCATCAGCGGCACGGGACTTGCTTGTAACGGGAAAATGATGTCGGGAGGTCGGCGTCCAGAAAGACTGGAAAGCAGTGATGACCAAGATCTTGATTCTCGTTTGTTCCTTGTCGACCCCTGTCGAAGAGTGTTCGCCCATGAACGCCATCAGCGCGTCGCGCGGGCCAGATGTTGGCAACGCCATGATGTGCGGCCTTTGGGGCCAGAGCCAGCTCGCGCAGTCTGCGATCGGTCCCCAGGGCGAAGAATATGAAAAAATCGTCTGTTCCGTCGGCGGCGCCGGCTGACCGTCGATCATGACTCAGCTCAATCTTTATCGACGCGAGGAGGATCGCGCCCGGCGCGCGGGCGCGATCGCACGGCGGGACAGGCCTTGCCTCAAAAGCGCCAGCCTGTCTTGAGCGCCGCGCCGACTTTCCATGTGCTGAAGCTCGAAATAGAGAAGCTTGACGAGGCCCTCTCGTAGGACGTCTGAAAATCGAGAGCCGGCTGGCCGAAAAGCCGCGCGTTTCCCTCAGCGCCGAACCACGAAGCCGGCAGCACGAATTCGAGCGTGGCGATAGGTTCGACCAGCCAGTCCGCGCGCGAAACGCCGCCGTTCGAATCAAACCAGCGGCGGAGTGTTTCCACGCCGAGGCTGACGTTCCATTGCTCGTCAATGACGTAGGATAGCGATGGAATAACATAGAGAGCGTAAGATGACGGCGTTGGATCTCTGAACCTTCGCTGAGCAAAAAACGTCAATCCGAAGGACCAGGCGGTCGAGGCGCGGGTGTTGCCGGCGGCGGGGATGGCCTGGAAGTTTGCATCGAAATTGAAGATCTTGTTGAAGCCAAGGTTGAGATCCTGACGCGTCGCGATTTCCTGCGCGAAAGTTGGGGCAAGATCCATCCTCGGCGCATAGACGAGATAGGGAGAAAAGCCCTGATCATTGTTGGGGTCGATCGCCTGCAGGCGGAGCGTCCCGGCGAGCTTGTCAAGATCTGGACCGCTCGACCCGGTGAATCGATCTGATTCGGCGCGCAGATTGGCCGACAATCTTAAAGGCAGATCGAAAACCGGCGCCGCCCAGGAGAGCGATCCGACCGGGCTGATCGCGGCCGTCGAGACGCTTCCGACCGAGGCCGATTCGGGGTTCGAATTGAAATAGACAGGCGTCAGAACATTGAATGTGAAACGTGGCGAGGGCGCCTGCTCCTCAAGGCCCGGACTGGTTGCGAAGATGTTCGTCTGCGGCGCTGGAGTCAGCGCGCTGGGAGTCGCCAAAAGCGCGTCGATCAGCGCCGCATCGGCGTCGTCCCTCGCATCACTGGCGGCTGCCTGAGCCGCGAGCCGCTGTGTCGCGCCAAGCAGCAAGATGGCCGAAAGGGCTATGAGCCCAGGGCGCGGGCGGATTCCACGAAGCCGTCGCCCTTGTCCCCTGCCCCCGAATCCCATTGCGCGATCTCCGACGATCGCCCCGCCGATGCCGGTCATCGCGACGAGGCGTCATAGCGAGCCTTTGCGACCCAATCTTGTCGCCGTTGCGACATGGCAGCGCGAAGGAGCAGAGAAAAGAGACGAATCTGCTGGCGTCGAAGCGGGCGAAAGCGATCTGCGGCAGGGATCCAGATCCCTGCCGCAGACCAACGAACCGACAATCTTTATGGAGGGGGGCCAGGAGAAAATTGTCGGGTCGATGGCTTATGAGGCGATGCCTGCGGCTGCTGGAGGGGCGCGGCTCTTCCATGCAATGGTTTTGCTTTTCCTGAACTATGTCGGATTTCTGCTGGTTTGGATTGAGCTTGAAGTCTCAATCCTGTGCGCGATGTCCCAATCTGTCCTGCGCTCGAATTCATGATCCGCGCCGGTGAGGGTCGCCGCGTTCAGTCAACGCTATGCCGTGCGTCTTCGACGCATGAAACGCAGAGCCATTGTGCAGCTGAAGGAAGCTGATAAAGTTTTCCAGAATCTCTGACACTCGTCGTTTGGCGACGCCAGCCAAACCAACAGGCAGCGCGAGATGCCTCCGAGGTTTCGTGAATGTCTTTGAGCCTTTCGCGTATCTGTGATTTCGCTCGTTCTGCGTCCCGCGCTGACGCTGGACGGTCGTTTTGAGCGCGTTGAGGGCAGAAGCCGGCGTCCGGCGGGCGGGGGCCGCCACGGCGCGCGGCCCGATTTTTTTCGCCTTTTGGCTGATGATCTCCGGGCGCGACCTCGCTAATCTCCCTGTCGGCGCCGCCGCAGCCGCAGCCGCAACCTGGACAAGTCTGCGCCTGTTGCCTCCTGGAGAGTCGCGGCTGCGGCCGTTGGCGCTCGCAGCGCTTATCCTGCGGTTCGCGCGACAGTCTGTGGTCTCCGGCGTCGAGGTCGCCTGGCGCGCGCTCGACCCAAGGCTGCCGCTGCGTCCGGGATTTGTCGCCTACCCTTTGCGGCTGCCGCCTGGCGGCGCCCGGAGCGCCTTTTGCGCGTTCAGCAGTCTTCTGCCCGGAACCTTGCCGACCGGAATCGACGACGCTGGAGTTCTGCTCGTCCATTGCCTTGATGTTGAGCAACCCGTCGCTGCAAATCTAGCCGCGGAAGAATCGTTATTCATGCGGGCGCTCGGGCATGAGTGATTTTCTCCTCGCCGCCGCCGGCTTCGTTCTATTCACCGTCGCGATAGGCCTCGTGCGGATTCTCGGCGGCCCCGGCAACGCCGACCGAATGATGGCGGCGCAGCTTCTCGGCACGGGCGGCGTCGCCTCGCTTCTGCTCGTCGCCGCGGCGACCCGCGCGCGCGGCGTCGAGGACGTCGCCTTGGGCCTCGCCCTGCTCGCCGCTTTCGCGTCGGTCGCTTTTGTCGGCGGCGGCGCGCCGGCCGAGCCGGACGACACGCAACGGACGACAGGCAGATGAGCCTCGTTCTCGACATCTTCAGCACCGTCGCGATCTGCGCCGGCGCCTTCTTTTTCTTCGCCGGCGCCATCGGACTGCTGCGCTTTCCGGACGCGTTGAGCCGGCTGCACGCGCTGACCAAGGCCGATAATCTCGGTCTCGGCCTCGTTGTGCTCGGCCTGCTGCCCCGCGCGGACAATCTGCTTGGAGCGCTGAAACTCATCGCCATCTGGGCGCTCGTGCAATTGGCCGGAGCGACCACAGCGCAACTCATCGCGCGCGGGATACGGCGCAAGGGTCCTGTCGCATGAGCGTGCTTCAGGCTCTCGATGTCGGGCTCGGAGCCCTGGTTCTCGCCGTCGCGGTCTGGACCATCCTCGCGCGTGAGGCTTTCGCGGCGGTCGTCGGCTATGTCGCCTATGGATTGCTGCTCTCGATCGTCTGGGTTCGCCTGTTCGCGGTCGATGTGGCGCTGACGGAGGCTGCGATCGGCAGCGGCGTCACCGGCGTTCTGCTGATCGGCGCCGCGGCGCGCCTGCGCGAGGCCGAAAGATCAACCGTTGAGGAGCAACTCAGCGCGCCCTGGCGCATCCTTGCCGGAATCCTTTGCGCCGTTGTGGCGGCGGCGCTCGCAGCTGTTGTGCTTCTTTTGCCCGATCCGGCGCCGACCCTGGCTCCGGCCGCGGCTGAGCACCTCGCCGCGACCGGCCTTGGCAACCCGATCACCGCTGTCTTGATCGCCTATCGCTCGTTCGACACCATGCTCGAGAAGGTGGTGCTGGTCCTCGCCGTCATCGGCGTATGGTCGCTCGCGCCTGACCACTTGTGGGGCGGCGCCCCCGGCGCCCCACGTGCGGGGCGGCCTGAGGGCGCGCTCGCTTTCCTCGCTCAAATGTTGGCGCCGCTCGGCGTGCTCATCGGCATTCATATCTTCTGGGTCGGCGCGGACGAGCCGGGCGGCGCTTTCCAGGGCGGAGCCATTCTCGCCGCCATGTGGATGATCGTCATCATGGCAAGGCTCGTCGAAGCCCCGCAGATCAATTCCCTCTGGCTGCGCATGACGCTCATTGCCGGGCCGATGGTCTTTATGGCGATCGGCGCCGCGGGCGTTCTGGCTGCGGGAAGCTTTCTTGCCTACCCTTCAGGCTTCGCCAAGCCGCTTATCCTTTTCATCGAGGCGTTCATGACGCTGACCATCGCGGCGATTCTTCCCATGCTCGTCGCGGGTCCGCCAACGCGGGCGCCACGCCCATGACCGCTGCGACGCTGGCGGGGCTGATCGGCGCGGCGCTGGTCGGTCTTGGCCTTTACGGCCTCATCGTCAAGCCGCAGCCGCTGCGCAAGATCCTTGCCTTCAATCTGCTCGGCAGCGGCGTGTTTCTGATGTTCGGCATCATGGCCCGCAAGGGCGCGGCCGCCGGATTTCCCGCGGACCCCGTGCCTCAGGCAATGGTCATCACAGGCATCGTCGTCGCTTTTTCCGCAAGCGCGCTCGCCATCGCTTTGTTGCTCCGGCTGTTTCAGGAAACCGGGCGGACGTCGCTGCGACCAACAGCTCCGCCGCCAAAGCCTCCCGCCGACGGAGGCGATACGTGATACACGCCACAACCGGCGGCCTCCTGCTGGTCCTTGCGATCGTCTTACCGGTCGCGGGCGTGCTTTTGTCGTTTCTGCTCGGCGGGCGAAACGCCGAACGCATCGCCCTCGCCCTCATGCCGCTTTCACTAGGCGTCGCCATCGCCATCGCGTTCGCCGTTTTCCGCGCGCAGAGGCCGATTGTCTACGTTCTTGGCGGTTGGAGTCCGCCGCTTGGGATCGCCTTGCGGGCCGATGGATTCTCGGCCGTGATGTTGGTGACGGCGGCGTTGGTGATCGCGGCCGCGGGACTTTTCGCGCGCGCCAATTTCCGCACGCCCGAGGGCGTTCCCGAGGCGCGCGCGCCGCTGGCGTTCTGGACGCTGCTGCAGGCGCTTCTGGCGGCGCTGAACATTGTTTTCGTCGGCGGCGATCTCTTCAATCTTTATGTCGCTCTGGAGCTGTTGACCTTCGCCGCCGTGCCGCTTGTTTGCCTCGACGGGCGGCCGGAAACGCTTGTCGCGGCGTTGCGCTATCTGCTCTTCGCCCTGTTTGGGTCCGTGCTCTATCTGCTTGGCGCCGCTCTGCTCTACGGCGCTTACGGCACGCTCGACATCCTGCTTCTGTCGGGCCGGATTCAATCCGAGCCCGCCGTCTGGGTCGCGGCCGGGCTGATGACGGCGGGCCTTCTCGCCAAAACCGCTCTCTTCCCGCTGCATTTATGGCTGCCGCCAGCTCACGCCAACGCGCCCGCGGCGGCGAGCGCCGTACTGTCGGCATTGGTCGTCAAGGCGTCATTTTTTCTGATCGTGCGGCTCTGGTTCGACGTGCTGCCGGCCGTTCCCAACGAGACGGCAATGGCGATCCTCGCCTCGCTTGGCTCGGCGGCGATTCTGTTCGGCAGCGTGCTCGCCCTGCGGCAGGCGCGGCTCAAACTCCTCGTCGCCTATTCGACCGTCGCGCAGATCGGCTATCTGTTCCTGATGTTTCCGCTCGCCGCCGGCAGCGCGCATCCCTGGGCCGCGGTCGCCTGGAGCGGCGGCTTGATGCAGACCCTCTCGCATGCTTTCGCCAAGGCCGCGATGTTTCTCGCTGCGGGCCTTGTCGCCGAATGCCTCGGCCATGACCGCATCAAAGAGCTCGGCGGTCTTGGCCGGGCGATGCCGATGACCGTGTTTGCGTTCGGTCTTGGCGGCCTGTCCCTGATGGGATTGCCCCCGAGCGGCGGCTTTGCGGCAAAATGGCTTCTGCTCAAAGCCTCTGTCGAGGCCGGCCAATGGATCTGGGCTATTGTAATATTGGCGGGCGGCCTTCTCGCCGGCGGTTACATTTATCGCGCCCTCGCCCCGGCGCTGGCGAATGGACGCCCGCTTCTGAAGGCGCGCCCGCGGCGCGGCCGCGAAGCCATCGCGCTGGCGCTGGCTGTTGTCGGGGCGCTTCTCGGCTTCGCGCCGCCGGCTTTCTTCGAGCTGCTGCAAATCGGCCGGCTGCCTTTGGGAGGGCTCCCATGATCGGCGGCGCGATAGGCCAAGGGATGCTTGTCGGAACGCTGGCGGCGCCGCTAATTCTGCTCGTCGCCTGCCTGTCCGGCAGGCTGCGCCGCCATGCGCTGGCGCTGGCGCCTTTCGCTCCGCTCCCGGCGCTCGCCGCTGCGCTGCTGGCGATCGGCGGCCCGCCATTGACGTTCGCGCTACCAGCGCTCCGGCTCGGTCTCCTGCTCGATGCGCCGGGCGCAATGCTGCTCGCCGTCGCAGCCCTGCTCTGGATCGGCGGCGGCGTCTACGCATTCCGGGATTTGCGCGGTAAACCAAAAGCCGAACTCTTTGCTGTCGGTTGGCTCCTGACGCTGACCGGCAGCCTCGGCGTCTTCATCGCCGCCGACCTTCTCACCTTCTATTTTGTTTACGCGCTCGTCAGCATCCCGGCCTTTGTATTGGTCGCGCATGATGACGACGCCGCCGCCGCGCGGGCGGGGGGCGTTTACATGGCGTTCACCGTGCTTGGCGAGACCTTTTTGCTGATGGGCTTCGTTCTGCTGGCGGCGGGCGAGCCGAGCGGCAGCCTTGCAATCCGTGACGTCATGGCGGCGCTGCCGGGTTCGCCCTGGCGCGATGCGGCGCTGGCGCTCACCGTCCTGGCGTTCGGGCTGAAAATCGCGCTCGTTCCCATGCATGGCTGGATGCCTCTTGCCTATTCGGCGGCGCCCATTCCGGCAGCTGCGGTTCTGAGCGGCGCCGCCGTGAAAGCCGGCGTCATTGGCATGATCCGCTTTTTGCCGTTGGGCGCCGCTCTGCCCGGCTGGGGCGAGACGCTGGCGGCAATCGGGCTGTTTTCCGCTTTCTATGGCGTCGCCATCGGCGTCACGCAGCAAAATCCGAAGACGGTTCTCGCCTATTCCAGCATCAGCCAGATGGGCGTGATCGCCGCCGTGCTCGGCATGGGGCTTGCCGCCGGCGACCGGAGCGCGGCGCTCGACGCCGCTTTCTATGGCGCCCATCATGTGATTGTGAAAGGGGCGCTTTTCCTCGCCGTCGGCGTCGCGGCGGCGTCGTCCCGCCGCCGCCTGTGGCTGACGTTGGCGCCGGCTTTGGTGCTGGCGCTGAGTCTGGGGGGATTGCCCTTGACAGGCGGCGCGCTGGCGAAACTCGCGGTCAAGACGCAACTGGGAGACGGCCCTGTTGGCGCGCTCGCAGCATTTTCGGCGGCGGGCACCACGCTTTTGATGCTGCATTTCCTGCGCCGTCTCGCCGACGAGGCCTCGCGGGAGGCCGAAGCAGCGGCGCCGGCCGGGCTCATCGCACCCTGGCTCGCAATGGCGCTGGCGGCCGTGCTGGTTCCCTGGCTGCTCTATCCGCGGATGGGCGGCCACGTCGCCGATGCGCTGACCCCTTACGCGCTTTGGGAAGGGCTGTGGCCGGTTCTCATCGGCGCTGCGCTCGCCCTCCTGTTGCAGCGCTGGGGCGACCGCCTGCCCCGCCCGCCCGCGGGGGACATTGTCGGCATCGGCGAGGACGCCTTCCGCAAAAGCTTCGTCATTGGCGCGGCTTTGGAGCGGGCGGACGGCGAAATCAGGCAGTGGCCCGCCGCCGCCGTCTCGCTTCTCGTTCTGGCCATCGTTTTCGGCGCCGCGATGATGATCCGGCTCTGACAGATTGACCGACTATTGATCCGTCGCGGTTCCCACTGTTTCGTCGACGACATCGCCGAGGTGCTTCAGCTGATCGTCATAGGCGCGCCGGGAATTCGGATCGACGACAGCGATCGGGGCGCTGAGCGCAACGCCGGCGACGCCGCCAACCGTCTGGCCGACGCCCATGGCGAAGCCGCCGACGCGCTCGCCGAGCGTCGCCTCCGAGCCGGACAGCGTCTGGCCGGCGATCAACCTTTTGCCAATGAGTTGGACGATCTCAGGATTCTCGGCGAATTTGGAGTGATTGAGAGAGCCGGCGACCGAAAGGGCGCTGAGGTCGATCACGTCGATCCCCGATTTCTCCAGCGCCGAGTGATAGGGCTCCGCCATTGGATCGATCTGTCCCAGCCTGTCGACATCGCCGGCGAGGCGGCGCGAGACGCGCAGCGCGGCGTCATTTCGCGACGCGAATACGGTCAGGCGTGGACGCGGTTGCCCGATGTCGCGCCATTGCGTCGCAAAAACATCGACGTCGACATCCGGCGACGCAAGAATGACGTTTCGCACCTTCGCCGCCACGCGGCCGTCGCGGATCGACATTTGGCGCAACGCCTCCATGACGAGCCAGGAGCCCATGGAATGCGCCATGACGGTGATTTCGCCGACGCTCGGGTCCTTCGCGACGTTTCGTAGCATTTCTTCGAGCGCGTCGCGGGAAGCGTTCGTGCTCTCCCGGTCATAGACATATTGGAAAATATTTCCGCGCGACGGCCAGGTGAACAGGATCGGGGCGGCGTCCGCGCCGGAATCGTGCGCGATTTGCGCCAACTGATAGACGGCGTCGTCAAAATGATTGTTGAACCCGTGCACAAAGACGAGCACGCGACGGTTGCGTGGCAGATGCTGTTTCAACCAGGCTTGCGGTTGCCGGCCATCCGTGAGCGGCGTCACCTTGAGCGTCGCGAAATCGGTCTCGGGATTAGGCGGCAGGCTTGTCGGCCACTGGATTTGACCGACTCGCCGCCGGTCGTCCGGCGGAATGGAGACAGTGATGTCCGTCAGCGCAACCCTGGTTTCGCGTTCGCCCGAGAAAAGAATGCCAGGGTCCTTTGAAGGCGCCCGCGTCGTCGCGACGAGAAGATCAACCCGCGCGGCATTCGGCACGGTGGCCTCGATGGGGGCCAGCACGCCGGCCGGCCGACCGCACCCCGCTAAAACGCCGCAGACCAAAATGAGAGCTGCAAAGCGCATGGATCCCTCTGCGTCAATATCGAACTCAAGCTCTGTCATAGCTCAAAATTCTTGAGCGTCCCATAACGCTTCGCGCCAAAGCCCAACTGCGCGCTGCGTCCCCTGGCTTGGCGCTGCGTCCAAAAACCGATCGGGCGCGTCATTTCCGTCTATCGCAGCGGGCGGCGTCATGTTTTGTGTTCCGCGTCATGCGATAGCGTGAGTCGCCGCGGCGAAAATCAGGCGCCGAACCGGCCTTTGGCGATCGGGAGGGATAAGAAAGCGTGCGTGCTCGGCTGATGAAGATCGCGAAGCGGGGCGCGATGGCTCTCGCTTTGATCGCCGTGACGTTGCTCGGCGCCCGTATTTACGCCTCGCAGCGCGGGGCGCCTCTCGAGCTCTGGCACACTTACGCGCCGCACGAGCTGACGGCCGAGGCGATCGACCACGCGAGCTGGACGGATTATCTCAGCGCCGAGGATAAAATCTTCGCGGACGTCCGGCGGGAAGTGACGGATAAACTCGATGCTGACGAGCGTATCCCGGTCAATCGCTATTTCGCAGGCAGTCCCGTCTATCCGGAAGGTTTTGCGCAGGACTGGAACCGCTCCTATGAGCTGGAGCCCGAGGGCGCGCCGCTCGGCGCCGTCGTGCTGCTGCACGGACTGACGGATTCGCCCTATAGTCTGCGCCACATAGCGAGAACCTATCGCGACCATGGCTTCGTATCGGTCGCCATCCGCCTGCCGGCGCACGGCACGGTTCCGAGCGCCCTCACCGACGTCGAATGGCAGGACTGGATGGCGGCGACGCGGCTTGCGGTCAGGGAAGCGCGACGGCGGATCGGTCCGACGCTGCCGCTGCATCTCGTCGGCTTCTCGAACGGCGGGGCGCTCGCGCTGAAATATGCCCTCGACGCCATCGAGGATCCGCGCCTGACGCGCCCGGATCGCATTGTGCTTATTTCCCCGATGGTCGGCATCACGCGATTTGCGCGCTTCGCCGGATGGGCGGCGCTGCCGTCCGTGCTTCCAGCCTTTGCAAAGGCGGCGTGGCTCAGCGTGCTGCCGGAGTTCAATCCGTTCAAATACAATTCTTTTCCGGTGAATGGAGCGCGGCAATCCTATTTGCTGACGCACGTGCTGCAGCAGGAGATCACCCGCCTCGCGCGGGAAAAGCGGCTCGATCGGCTCGCGCCGCTTCTGACCTTTCAGTCGGTCGTCGATTTCACTGTCTCGACGCGCGCAATCATATCGTCGCTTTACGCGCAGCTTCCATCGAACGGAAGCGAACTCGTGCTGTTTGATCTGAACCGGAGCGCCAAATTTGGCCAACTTTTGCGGACCGCGTCGGAGACGGCCTTGTCGCGTCTCCTGCCGCAGCCGCCGCGGCTGTTCAGAACGGCGATCATCGCCAATGCGAACGCAGATAGCAGCGAGGCCGTTGAACGCGTCACCGAGGCCGGCGCGGTCAGCGAAGCCTCACGCCCGCTCGGGCTTTTCTATCCGCCCGGCGTCTATTCTCTGTCGCATGTCGCCCTGCCATTTCCGATCAGCGATTCACTTTATGGATTGCAGCCGGATCCAACAGAAAACTTCGGTCTCAACCTTGGCGCTATCGCCCCGCGCGGCGAGCGCGGGACTCTCATCATCAGCCTGGATTCAATTCTGCGTATGTCATCCAACCCCTTCTTTCCCTACATGATCGCAAGGATCGAAGAAGGCCTTCACCTGGGAGCGGCAAAAGAGCCGGTCAAGGCGGCGGCGCCGCCTTGATGCGCTGTCGCAACGCCTCCCTGGGATGTGCCGCGCCTCAGGATGAAGCGCCGCCCGCCGGGACTTCAGCCGGAGCCGGAGCCGCGGCGGCGGCGGCCGTGGCGCTGGCGAGAGCGTTGCGAAGCATCTGCTCTTTGGTTTCATCGAACGACGTCTTCAGCACGACGCCGCCATAGTCCTTGATCTGCGCGATGACCTTGTCCCCGGTCATATCCTCTATGAGCACGAACAGAGCGGCGTTGCCGGGCTGGATGCTTTCCGCGAGTTGCTTCATGAAATCATCATTGATGCCGACGTCCGTGAGCGCGCCGCCAAGAGCGCCGCCCGCGGCTCCCAAAGCCGCGCCGAGAAGCGGATTGAGGAAGAGAATCCCGACGAGGAGGCCCCAGAAGCTGCCGGAAACAGCGCCGGCGGCTGTTGTATTGACGACCTGGTGCAGCTTGATCTGGCCATCGGGGGATTTGGTGGCGATGACGGCGTCCCCGAGCTTGATCAGATATTCCTTTTGCAGCTCGAAGAGGCGCTTGCGCACTTCCTCGGCTTTCTCCTCAGTTGGATAGACAATGACGACGAGATCGGACATCGGAAATCACCCTGGATGCGCATGTGCCGGAACGGCGAGGCAACATGCGCCGCCACTTTCTTTTTTTCAAGCCGGTCGCCTTGCGCATCGAATGGGGGAATGAAACATGGACAATAATGTCGTTCGCATCGCATGCGCGTTGATCATCGCATTTCTGATCGTGGAGGCGCTTTATTTCGCCCCCGCCGTTTTTGAACCGGTCGCTTTTGCGCTCTTCGCCATCGCGCTGGTTTGGCCCCTGCAAAAGGCGCTGCAAAGGTGGATCCCGCGCGGCCTCGCGCTGATCGTAACGGTTCTTGTGACGGTGATCATCGTCGTCAAGCTCGCCTCGATCGTCGTGTGGGGCGGCGGTCTCATCGCACAATGGCTCAGCCAGAACTTCGACCGCTTTCAAAGCCTTTACGTGGCGGGAACGCAGTGGCTCGAATTGCATGATATTTTCATCGTCGCAATGGTCGCCGAGCGCTTCAATGTGATCTGGCTTTTGCGCGTCTTTCAGGAGATCGCCGTCCGCGTCAACACACTGGTGGCCTTCTCTCTTCTCGTGTTCATCTTCATGGCGATGGGTCTTCTCGAAGCCGAGGAATTCGCCCAGAATCTGCAATCGCTCGGAAATGAGACCAATGGCGCAAGGCTCCTCGCCGCCATCGCCAAAATTGCAAAAAAATTCCGCCGCTACATGCTGGTGCGCACCATAGCGAGCATTTTGACCGGGCTTGTGGTTTGGGGATTCTGTCTTGCCGTCGGCCTTGAACCGGCCGCCGCCTGGGGCGTGATCGCATTCGCGCTGAACTACATCCCCTTCATCGGGCCGCTGATCGCAACGCTGCTCCCGGCTCTGTTCGCATTCGCTCAAACCGGATCATGGGAAACGGCTCTTTTCGTCCTCGCGACGCTAAGCGTAGTCCAGTTCCTCATCGGCAGTTATTTCGAACCGCTGTTTACGGCGAAGACCCTCGCCATCTCGCCCTTTCTCGTCGTTTTTTCGGTGTTCTTCTGGGGCTTCATCTGGGGCCTGCCAGGAACCTTCATCGGCGTTCCGATCGCAATTGCGTGTCTCACCGTCTGTGAGCAATTTCCAAGCAGCCGCTGGATCGCAATCCTGCTTTCGGGGCGAGCCCCTGACGATAAGCCCGCGCCGCCCGAAACATCGATCCCCAGCCGCTAATTTGGGACGGGGCGCATAGGATTGAAATTCTACGCTCTTCGTCGCCGCGCCCCAACCTGCTTAACCTGCCCCGCCGGCCATAAGCCTTTCATGATCGTGCGGCGGCGAACGCCTTTGGGCGCCTGCGTCACAGCGACTGAGGTTTCAATCATTAGAAATCGAACCCGATGCTCGCTCGGCCTTCTCTTTTGCGCAGACTTAGCGGCGTTCGCTGGTTTCTCCCCTCCTCGGGGGCGGCGCAGACTTCCGCCCTTGGGCGGTACGCGAGCCGTCCGCGTCACAGCAAAAAAGCGTGACGCTCTGGCTTGAGTGACTTATATCGGGAGCGAGATGGCTTGTCCCGATGGCTCCCACAAGGTCAGACGTCAATGGAAGCGGCCCAACCCAAAATCACACGCGATCCAATCCTTGTCGATCTCGCGTTGCAGGGTGGCGGCGCGCATGGCGCTTTCTCCTGGGGCGTGCTCGATCGTTTGCTGGAGGAGCCGTGGCTCGAAATTGACGGCATTTCGGGAACGTCGGCCGGCGCCATGAACGCGGCGGTGCTGGTTCACGGCTATCAAAAGGGCGGCCCCGAGGGCGCACGCGAGGCGCTCGAGGCCTTCTGGCGGCGCGTCTCGGACGCGGCGCGCTTCAGCCCATTCCAGCGCGGGCCGATCGATGTGCTGCTTGGCCGCTGGACGCTGGACTCTTCGCCGATTTATGTTGCAATGGATCTGATGTCGCGGCTGTTTTCGCCCTACGATCTCAATCCGAGGGGCTCGAACCCCTTGCGTGACATTCTGGCCGATCTTATCGATTTTGAGGTGCTGGCGCAGTCGCCGATCCACCTCTTCGTCACCGCCACCAATGTTCGCACGGGCCGAGGCAAGGTCTTCAAGAATAGCGCCATTACCCCCGATGTGCTGCTCGCCTCGGCGTGTCTGCCGACCATGTTCCAGGCCGTCGAGATCGATGGCGAGGCTTATTGGGACGGCGGCTATTCCGGCAACCCTACGCTCTCCACTCTGGTGCGGGAGTGCAAATCGCACGACACCATTTTGATACCGATCAATCCGGTCGAGCGCAAAGGCGTGCCGCGCACCGCCGCGGAAATCTTGAACCGTCTCAATGAGGTGTCATTCAACGCCGTTACGCTGAAGGAGCTGCGCATGATGGCGCTGTTGCGGAAAGTCGCGGATCCGGGCGACGGCGAAGGCGCGCTTTGGGCCAGCATGCGCATTCACCTCGTCAGGAACGACATCATGACCGAGCTTGGGGCATCCTCGAAGCTCAATGCCGAATGGGCCTTTTTTTCGATGCTGCGCGATGAAGGACGAAAATCCGCCCAGAACTTTCTGGAGGCCCATGCGCTGGATCTTGGACGTCGCTCTACCTTCGACCTGGACGTTCTTCTCGAAGGAATTTAACGCATGGGACTTCTCGGCATCCTGGTCGCTCTCGGCCTCCTCATCTGGTTGGCTTATCGGGGCTGGAGCGTGCTTTTGCTCGCCCCCGCCGCCGCTGTGCTCGCGGCCGGATTGGCCGGGGAGCCGCTGCTCGCCCATTGGACGCAAACCTTCATGGGGAGCGCAGCGCGCTTCATCATGCAGTTCTTCCCGATTTTTCTTCTCGGCGCGCTGTTCGGCAAGCTTATGGAGGACAGCGGCTCGGTCACTGCGATCGCGAACTTCATGACCTTGCGGCTTGGACCACAGCGCGCCGTGCTGGCCGTCGTGCTCGCGGGCGCGCTCGTCACCTATGGCGGCGTCAGCCTCTTCGTCGCATTTTTCGTGCTGGCGCCAATGGCGCATGCGCTGTTTCGCACCGCGGCGATCCCCAAACGCTTGATGCCGGCGGCGATCGCGCTCGGCACATCCACCTTCACCATGTCGGC
Source organism: Methylocella tundrae (assembly GCF_038024855.1). NCBI lineage: Bacteria > Pseudomonadati > Pseudomonadota > Alphaproteobacteria > Hyphomicrobiales > Beijerinckiaceae > Methylocella > Methylocella tundrae. Next base: position 679,082 of record NZ_CP139089.1, on the reverse strand, counting down.
GCTGCCGGGAACGCCGGCGATCCAGAACGCCATTCCGATGCCGTTTTTCGGAACCACCCCCTTCGCCGCGCCGGGCCTTGGCGTTATCGCATCAGTCATCATGCTCGGCTTCGGGCTCTGGTGGCTCGGGCGCGCGGAGGCCAAGGCGCGCACCAAGGGCGAAGGCTACGGGGAGGACGCCGCCACAGGCGCCGCCGCGGAGCATGCGGCCGAGGATCTGACCGTCCGCGAGCGCGCCACGACCTCGGGCTCCTTTGATCCCGCCGAGATCAAGCATGGCGATCGGAGCGTCGGCGGGCCGCCGATCGGCTTGGCTGTTTTGCCGCTGATCATCGTGGTTGGCGTCAATTTATTGATGTCGCTATTTATCCTGCCTCGGCTCGACGCGTCCTATCTCGCCGACGAAGCCTGGGGTGGGACGTCGCTGGCCGCCGTAGGCGGCGTCTGGGCCGTCGTGACGGCGCTCTTTGCCGCGATCGTCGTGCTGATCGCCGTCAACTACCGGCGCCTGCCGACGCTGCGCGCAACCATGGACGCCGGCGCCAATGCGTCCGCCCTCCCCGTCCTCAGCGTCGCCAGCCTCGTCGGCTTCGGCTCGGTCGTGGCGGCGCTGCCGGCCTTCGCCATAGTGCGCGACTGGGTGCTCGGCATCGAGGGTGGTCCTCTGGTGTCGCTCGCGGTGGCGACGAATGTGCTTGCGTCTCTCACCGGTTCGGCCTCGGGCGGCCTCACCATCGCACTCGAGGCGCTCGGCGACGCCTATATGAAGGTCGCCGCCCAACAGGGCATCGACCCGGCGCTGATGCATCGGGTCGCGGTGATCGGCGCAGGCACGCTCGACAGCCTGCCGCATAATGGCGCGGTCGTCACGCTGCTCGCGGTCTGCGGTTCAACACACCGCGAAAGCTATTTTGACATCGTCATGGTTGCGATCGTCGGCGCCATTCTCGGGCTTGTCGCCGTGATCGCGCTGGGGACAGCGTTCGGATCCTTTTAGAGCAGGCAAAGGCGCGTTCGTGATTGCGCCAAGGCTCCATGCGAACTGAACCTCATGCCGCTGACGATCCAAGCTATCAGGGCTATGTCGGACGGCCGCGGCAGAACGCAGCCAGTTTGCAGCAGGCCATCGCCGGGGCCGATTCAGCTCCCCTTACCGGATCGCTAGGTAGATTTTTCGCCTATTCATTTTTACGGCGACGGACAGTACAATATAACGAAAAGCAGCGCTTTGGAAATCAGGCATTCTAGATCAGTATGACAATTTCTTCATTGGGAAAATCAGACAGTTCTGACAAAATAGGTTATTCATAATCGGTCATAGCGCTGTTTGCTTCTCAAGCTTATTTGGATTGCGGGATGAAAAACTCGTTTGATCTGAGAGAGCATGACACTTATCTCAACATTGTCGATGTTGCGGAGCGTTTGTTCGCCGGAGTCGGATTTCAAAAAACGACCGTCGCCGACATCGCGCATGAACTACATATGTCGCCTGCCAACGTCTATCGCTTTTTCTCATCAAAGGCCGAGATCAATGAGGCGGTCGGACGCCGCCTTCTGAGCGAAATCGAGACGACGGTCGGCGATATCGTCAGCCAATCAGAGTCGGCCCGTCAAAGACTGCGCGAAATCGTGATCGCGATCAGAGAGGCCTTTGCACAGCGCTTGCGCTCCAATCGAAAGCTGTTCGAACTTGTCGAAACGGCATTCAATGAGAACTGGCCAATTGTGCATGAACATGTGGAGAAACTGGACAAATCGCTGGGCGAAGTCATAGCCCAGGGCGCGAGAGAGGGGGAGTTCCATGTCAGCGATCCCGAACTCGCGGCGATGCTCGTGCGCAGCGCCTGCCTGCAATTTTGCCATCCGCGGCTCATGCTCGAACGCGAGCAGGAGCCGGAGCCGACCGTCGATCAGATGATTGATTTTTGTCTCGCAGCGCTTGGCTGAGCGGGGACGCCGATGGGTCCACAGGCGGCAATCGGAGGCGATTACCGCGCCCATGGCGGCGTCTCGCATATATTAAGGCGGAGCCAGCTTGGCGTCAGTCCGGTCGAAGGGCAACTGCATGGTTCCTGGCGGCTTAAATCGGCCGAAATGCAAGGCTAGCGTTGGCAGAACGAGAAGGTTCAGCGCCGAGGAGCTGAAAAGGCCGCCCAGAATGACCAGCGCCATCGGACCCTGGATCTCGCGGCCCGGCTCGCCCATGCCGGCTGCGAGCGGCAGCAAGCCAAGAGCGGTGACGAGAGATGTCAGCACGATCGGCGTCAGCCTGTCCCCGGCTCCCTTGACGGCCGCTTGCGGCCCCCATCGCATGCCGTCCACGCTCACCAGATGCTCGTAGTGCGAAATCATCATGATGGAGTTGCGCAGGGAGATGCCGAAGAGCGCGACGAAGCCCACCATCGACCCGATGGTCAGTATGGCGCCGGTGAAATAGATCACGACCACCCCGCCGACGAGCGCGAACGGAATATTGACGAGGATGAGAACGAGATTGCGCCAGTTCCTGGTGATGAGCGACAGGAGAAGAAGGACGCCCGCGAAGGCCATGAGAGAATGCACGACCAAATCGCGGCGCGCGTGCGCCTGCGCCTCGGCGGAGCCCGCGAACTCCACATAGACGCCCGGCGGCAACCGGACTTTCGCCGACACCGCTTTCTGCGCCTCGGCGACGTAGGAGACAACGTCGCCGCCAACGACATCGGCGGTCACGGTCTGAAGGCGGTGGGCGCCGAAGTGATCCACCTGATATCGGCCGGTGGTCTGGCTCACATCGGCGATCTGACCCAAAGGAACGTAGGCTCCGCTGCGCGTCCGCAGAGGAAGATCCGCGATCTTGGCCACGCTGTTGCGGCTTTCAGCGTCGAGCAGCGTTATGACGTTGAAGGCGCGATGCCCTTCGTACGCCTGCCCGACGACGTCGCCCTGATAAGCGGTCCGTACGATATCGAGCACATCGACGGCATCGAGGCCCCACCTGACGAGATCTTCGTCACGCAGCCTGATGGTGAGCTGCGGCGTCGCGGCGGGCGTTCGCAGGCGCACGTCCCTCGCGCCGCGCACGCTCGCCATAACGGCGGCGACGTTCTTCGCCACGCCGTCGAGCTCGTCGAGGTCGTTCCCATAAATGTTGGCCGCGACCGCCGCGGTATAGCCCGAGAGCGTCTCCTCGACGCGTTCGGTCAGGAACGGCTTCAAAGAGAAGTTGAGGCCGGGAAAGCCCTGAAGCGCCGTTCTTATGTCGGCGTCCGCTTTGCTCAATTCGGCGCCCGACAGCCCGGCTCGCAGGTCGACTTCGATCTCGCTGTAATTAGGTCCCCAGGTGTCGTCGGCTGATTCGGCCCGGCCGACGCGCTGCGAAATCGACCGGACTGCCGGCACGTTAACGAGAGCTGAGGTGACGAGGAGGCCGAGGCGTTCGGATTCCGCGATCGACGTGCCTGGGACGGCCGACATATGCAATGTATAGTGACCCTCCTTGAATTCGGGAAGGAACGCGCTGCCGAAGAAGGGCAGCAGCGCGGCGCCGCCGAGCGTGAGGGCGGCGGTGGTCAGCATCACCGCGGTCGGCCGTTTTGCGATTCTGCCGAGAAGGCGCTCGTAAGGCTCGCGCATCCATCGAACCAGAGGGGGCGCATGCCGCGATGCTTCGTCCGCGCCGCCGCGTCCCGTGAGAAGCATCATGCAGAGCGCCGGCGTGACGGTGAGCGCGATGATCAGGGAGGCGAGCAGCGCGAGAATGTAAGCAAGGCCGAGAGGGGCGAAGAAGCGGCCGGCGATCCCTGGCAGGGTGAGCACGGGGATGAAAACAAGCAGCACGATGAAGGTCGCGTAGACGACGGCGCTGCGCACTTCCAGCGAAGCGTCGAGGACGACGCTCGCGGCGGGTCTTGGCCGCGCCGCGTGCCGATTCTCGCGCAGACGCCGCACGATGTTTTCCACGTCGATGACGGCGTCGTCAACGACTTCGCCAATCGCAATCGCGAGGCCGCCGAGGGTCATCGTATTCAGCGTTATACCAAGGCTGTTCAGCACGATGACGGCGGCCAAAAGCGACAATGGGATTGCGATGCAAGAGATCGCCGCGGTCCTGATGTCGAACAGAAAGAGAAAAAGCACGACGATCACGAAGACGCCGCCGAGCAAAAGCGCGTCGCGCACGCTCTTCGTCGCGACGTCGATAAAGGTCGCAGGACGGAAAAGGGTCGCGTCGAGATCTATGCCCTGAGCCTCCAGCGCGGGCCTTAGCGTCGCAAGCGTCTCCTCCACGCGCTTCGTGACGTCCAGCGTGTTCGTCCCGAACTGCGCCGAGATGACGAAAACGACACCCGGCCGGCCCATGATCGTCGCCGCGCCGATCGCGGGCTCCGGCGCATCAGCGACGGTCGCAACGTCTGACAGGACGACGCTTGCGGCGCCACTGGTCGTAACGACGGTGCGTCCGACCTCCGCCGGCGTCACCGCCTGTCCCTCGCTGCGAAAGATGATGCGCTGGTTGGGCGTATCGAGAAAGCCCGCGCCGCGGACCGCGGTGGCCTTGCGCGAGGCCGCGACGACATCTTCGAGCCCGACCCCATAGCGCACGAGATCGCCGGGATGGACCTGCACCTGTATCGACCGGACCTCGCCGCCGAAGACAGCAACCTTGGACACTCCCGGCACGGCGAGGAGCCGGAGGCGCACGGTCCAGTCCGCCACTGTCCGTATATCCATGAGACTTTTCGTCTTCGATGTCAGGCCGGCCACAAGGACCGTGCTGCTCGACGAGGTGAGCGGCGTCAGGACGGGAGGCTTCACGCCGGCCGGAAGCTGCTGCGTCGCGTAAGCGAGGCGCTCGGCGACGACCTGGCGGTCGAGATAGATATTGCTGCCCGGATCAAAGGTCACGTTGACGACGGATAGCCCCTGGCTCGACGAGGAGCGCAGCATCTGAATTCCGGAAACCCCGCTGATTGCGTTCTCCAGCGGTTGCGTGACCAGAACTTCAATCTCCTCCGCGGCGAGGCCCGGCGCCTCCGTCTGGATGCCGACCTGAGGTGGAGCAAATTCAGGAAAGACGTCGTATTTCGCCTGGGTGACCGAAAGAGCGCCATATCCGAGAAGCAGAAAGCTCAGGGCGACGACGATCCGGCGAAACCTGATCGCCGCCCCAATGATCGCGGCCTGGAATCCGGTGCGCGGTCGTTCGAAGACGCCGTCTGCGGTCAATTGCTGTCCTCGTCGGATGGAATCTGTGATTTCGATTCCTCCGACAGCAGCGTTTGCGCGCCGGCGACGACAATCAGCTTGTCATGCTGCAGGCTTGTCGCCGGCAACACATAACCGCCGTCTGCGGTCGGGGCCGCCTCTTCGCCGATCGCGCGGCGCTCAAACCTGTCCGACCCGGCCCGGACATAGATCCAGGCCTTTCCCGCCTGCCAGATAACCGCTGAGGGGGGTATGCCGACGCCGGGTTTGGCGGCGCCGTTCGGCAAATACGCGAGCACGCTCATTCCAGCCAGGGCGCCGGGCGCCATGGGTATCTTATAGAGATAGCTGACGTTCGGGACCTTGGGATCGGCCCGCGCGGCCTCGGAGACGAAGTCCGCTTCGGCGGTCGATCCGCCGCCCAGCGTCACGCTGATCCGGGCCGGAGCCGCGATCGTCGCGCCAGGCGGCAGCGACAGCTGAATCAAAGCCGACTTGCGAAGCACAAGCCCTTCCGCCAGAGGCGATCTCGCGACAATGGCCTGGCCGAGGATCAGTCCCCATTCCTGGATCGCGGTGTTTCTAACAGCCTCTCCCTCCGCCTGCACGGCCTCGAACGCGGCGGCGTCGATTTTGTAGGTGGCCTCGGCCGATTCGGCCTGCGCGACGGCTGTCGGAAATACCTTAAGCAGATTTTGCGCACGCTCGCTCGCGGTCCTCGATGCCGACAGTTTGACCTGCGCCGACTTAAGCTGCGCCGATGCGGCGAGGGAGGCGTTGTAAAGGCTCGTCAGCCGGTCCAGCGGCAGAATCGAGCCATAGGCGCGCGTCTGACCCTGATAGGCGATCTCCTTTGGAGCCGCCGTTTCGATCCCGCCCTTCTCCTGGCCGCCGGAATCCAGCTTCACGACCGCCGCTTCGCTTCCCGGCGAAGACGATTGCGCCACCGCCTTCGGCGCGTCGTCAGCGTCGCTGGAGCCGGCAGGCTCTGACGGCTGGAAGTTTGATACCAAAAACACGCCGGCGGTCAGGACGGCGGCCGTCACGGCCACGCCGCGCACAGCCCGGAGAACGGCGCGCCCGAAGATCGACCTCGTCCCAGATGACATTTTCCTTTTTCCCGGGAATTTTTCCCGGCTGACTTTGCGCCGAATTGCGTTTCTTTTGCAAGCCGCCGGCCGACGATGCCGCGAGAACTCTACTTCCCCTGCCGGAGCCTTCCCCGACGCGGCGGGCGACCGGCCTAGCGAGAAGTGGCTTGAAACAGCCCGAGCACGTCAGCCGGCGGCGGCTCCGGGCCGATCGAAATCCGCGGCATGCCGGCGCCGATCAGCGTGGCCAGCGCGACCTGCCCGTCGAGCAGGGCCTGCTGCAGGCCAATCTTCTCCTGCTCACGCGTCAGTTGCGCCACCTCGATGTCGACATAGGCGCGTTCGTCGAACGACCCCTGCTTGAACGCCGCCTCGGTCTTTTCGGCGATGAGGCGAGCCTCTTTCAGGCGCGGCTCAATGGCGGCCAACTGGCGGGCGAGCAGCGACTGTTCCGACAGAAGGGCGCCGATTTCCCCCTCCGCAGCGGTCAATCGCGCATTGAACTCGCGATTGAGCTGCTCGCGGGTCGCTTGCTCCAGGGCGATGGCCCCCTCGTTGCGATTGAAGACCGGTAGTTCAAACGACGCCTCCGGACCGAACGAATAGATGGAGCTGCTGTCCCGGCCGCTGACCAGTCCGATCGCGACGTTGGGGAATTGCGAGAGGATCGCCTGACGAAGCTTCGCATCCTCCGACCTGTAGCCATATTGCAGGGCGATGAGATCCGGCCGGCGGTCGGGGAGACTCGCCATGTCCGCGCGGATTCGCTGCGCGTCGACGCGCGGGGTCTCGCTCGCGCCGGCAAGAAGCAGTGGCGCGTCGGGCGCGAGACCAAGAAGCGCATTGAGCTGATGCCGGCGATTGAGCTGCAGCCGTTCAAGATCGTCGTAGCTCTTCTCGACGTCGCCGACCGCCACAAGATCGGGCGACAGCGCCGCCAGCGTCGCATTGCCCTGCTTGATCGCCGCCTTCGTGAGGTCGAACCGTTCCTGGAGGAACTTGCGACTGCGCTGGAGCGCCTTCTCGGCCCGCTCGCCTGAAACAATGTCGACAAAAAGAAGCCGCGCCTTGCCGAGGGTCTGCCATTCCTGCCAAAGCAGCGAGGCGTTGATCGCGGAGGCGGCGTTGTCGGCAATTTCGCGCCGCGTCGGACGCAGGAGGATCGATTTGAGGTCCTGCGCAACACCCACGCTGAACGCGTCCGATCCGTTGGGGCCGGCCATATAGAATGGATAGGAGAGTGCAATCTGCGGGTTGGGCAGCAGCTCGGCCTCGATGACCTGGGCTGTCGCGACGCCGAGCTTCGCCCGCGCCGCGCGAAGTTCCGGATTGTTGCCAAGCACCATCCGATCGAGGTCGGCAAGCGTGATAGGCCTGTTGTTTGCCCCTACGAGGTCCGAGACGTGTGAGGCGAGGTTCGGCGCCCGGTCAAGAGGCGCGGACCGGTAGGATGCGCAGCCCGCTAGCGTCATGAAGGCGGCGACGAGAGCCAGCCCCGGTACGCGCTTTTCCATCATGCGAACGCCAGTCGAAATATCTTGCGTGAGAAGGGTGCATTGAGGACCTAGCATGAACAGGCGAGGCCATGACGGTTTGTTCCCGCTGTGACAAAGAGATCGTCGTTTTGTGATGCTTATCTGCCACGATTCAGGATTTGCTCTGCAAATGGCGGCAATCCATTTGCATTTGCGAGCAGCCTGTCTCGTTCCCGGCGACAGCGCCGAGCCGGGACGCTTTTGCGCGATCCGAGGGATCAGGGGTGGCGCAGAACGCCATAATCCTCGAGAATTTTAGCGATTTTCCTCAGACTCCGAACATCGAGCTTGGGGTCGACGGATTCTTGACCCGCCAGCAGGATGGCTGACCTTCGTCCGAGAGATCGCTGTCGTGGCCGACTTCGCGCCTAGAATGTTTGCTGGGCGGTTGCCGTAGCGATGAGGCTAAGGAATCAAATGCGCTAACCATTTGATTTGCTTGGTGAGCGCGATGGGATTCGAACCCATGACCCTCTGATTAAAAGTCAGATGCTCTACCAACTGAGCTACGCGCTCTCCTAAGGGAGCGTGCGTCAAGTAACCTTATCGGCCCGCACCGTCAATAGAACGCGCATGCGCGGACCGTTTGCCGATCGTCCGGACGTCAGGATTCGGCAAAATGCGCAAAAATCGAGAGCGCGGCGAATGCCGCCGCCGCGATGACGGTCGTCCATAGAGCTTTGACGAGCAGGCGCGGCGCAACAGGAGCGCCCGGATCCGTGCCTTTGGTCACATCGCCGGCTTCCCTCTGCGATTTAACGCCAAAGGGAAGCACCGCGAAGAGAACGATGAACCAGGTCACGAAAAAAATAGCCAAAGACATCGGCGTCGAAAAAGGCATCTTCGTCCCCATTCAAGTTGAATGGCGCTCGGTCCCCGCGCGAAAAGAAACCCGGGGCGACCGCCCACGAAAAGCGCCGTCGCGCGCCGGCTTATATAGAGCGCGGTATGCGCAGAAGCCAAATCCCGCCTGCGTTGTTGCCATTTGAACACGCGCCGCGACAAAATAGGCGGCTTGCCGGCTCCGATCGCGTCATCGCATTGCCAGCCTCGCGGCAGGATCAGATTATGGCGGCAATGCAGCGCCCGCCGCTGGTTCACCGCAATTCAACCCATCTTCAAGGATCGTCAAACATGCGCCGTCGCGTTTTGGCAGTGGTCAGCGCCGCTGCCGGGCTTACGCTCGCCACCTTCTCTCCGGCTGCAAAAGCCTATGAATATCAACAACCGCCTCAGGCTCCTGGCCAAGGCTCATTCACCCAGGATCCGGGAGAACTCTCCGGCCGGCCGCAGGCAGCCGCGCCGCCGCGCGAACTCGTGCCTTATGCGGGCCGCTATGCGCCGGGAACGATCATCATCTCCAATGAGGAGCGGCGCCTTTATTATATTCTGCCGGGCAATCAAGCGATCCGATATGGCGTCGGAGTCGGCCGTCCCGGCTTCTCCTGGACGGGAACCAGGACCGTCGCGATGAAACGCGAATGGCCGTCGTGGAAACCGCCGGCGCAGATGCTGCGTCGCCGTCCGGACTTGCCGAAATTCATGGAGGGAGGCCCGGCCAATCCGCTCGGCGCGCGCGCCATGTATCTCGGTGGCACCCTTTATCGAATCCACGGATCAAATGAACCGCATACGATCGGACAGGCGGTTTCATCGGGCTGCATTCGCATGACGAATGAGGACGTCGTCGACCTTTACGAACGCGTGAAGGTCGGGACTCGCGTCGTCGTTCAATAAATATCTTTATCGGAAAAGTGATTCGTTCCTCGACGGACGCCGTCGAGCCTGAGAATCTGTTCGTCCGGTCGATTCGGCCGCCCGGGCGATCGGCAAAGGAGCGCCCAAATTGCCTCAAGCCTGGCCGGGTTTGTCGCGATCGAGCCCTTTGGATTTCAGTTCCGCCTCATACTTCGCCCATTTTTGGTCAAAGCCGGCGCCAAGGTCGTAAAGATAGTCCCATGTGAAGATGCCTGTCGTGTGCAGGTCGTCGAAACTGAGCCGCACGGCGTAGGCGCCGACCGGTTCGACGCCAATGATGACGCAGTTGCGTTTGCCGCCGACGGTCACGCGATCCTCCTCGCGGTGGCCCTGAACTTCCGCGCTCAGGCTCATGACGCGTAAATATTCCGCTGCCAACGCATATTCTCCGCCGTCGTCGAACTTGATATGGAGCACCCGGCCGTTTTCCTTCAGGCGCAATTCACTTGGCCAGTGAGTCGCATTTCTCATTTCGCCGCCTGTTCTTTTGAAACTTTTTTCATGCAATCAACGTTTCTGTGTATTGCTGATCTTCACGCTTTCGCATAGGCATACGCTCCGGCATGTCAATAATAAGCAAATTTTCCCAAGCTGACGCACAGCGTGCTCCGATAGCGTCTCCGCTTGTTGATCCGTTCGGCCGAACCATTAGCTACGTCCGCGTTTCGGTGACGGACCGCTGCGACATGCGCTGCGTCTATTGCATGTCGGAAGACATGAATTTCCTGCCGAAGCGCGACGTCCTAACGCTCGAAGAACTGGATCGCCTGTGCACGGCCTTCATCAATCGAGGCGTGAGCCGATTGCGCATCACCGGCGGCGAGCCGCTGGTTCGGCGCGGCATTCTCAGTTTTTTCACCTCACTCTCGCGTCACCTCGAATCCGGCTTGCTGCGCGAACTGACGCTGACCACGAATGGCTCGCAGTTGGCGGCTCATGCGGCTGATCTCGCAGCGCTCGGCGTGCGGCGGCTGAACCTTTCGATGGATACGCTCGATGCGCAAAAATTCCGGACGATCACGCGCTGGGGCGATCTGTCGCAGGTAATGCGGGGGGTCGACGCGGCCCAGACGGCCGGCATCGCGCTCAAGATCAATATGGTCGTGCTGAAAGGCGTCAATGACGCCGAGATTCCGGCCATGCTCGAATGGGCGCACGGCCGAGGGATGGATCTGACCTTGATTGAAGTCATGCCGCTTGGCAGCATTGAAGCCGAACGCGTCGATCAATTCCTGCCGCTGACCATTGTCGAGCAGCAATTGTCGCAGCGCTACACCTTGCAGCCGATTGATTACAAGACCGGCGGCCCCGCCCGCTATCTCCGCGTGACCGAGACCGGCGGTCGTCTGGGGCTTATAACGCCTCACACGCATAATTTTTGCGAAGGTTGCAATCGCGTCCGCGTAACTTGCACGGGGACGCTGTACATGTGCCTTGGCCAGGAAGACGCGGCCGATTTGCGCGCGCCGCTGAGAGCCTCTCAATCCGATGACCTCTTGAACGAGACCATTGAAGCCGCTATAGCGCGCAAGCCCAAAGGGCATGATTTCATCGTCGATCGTAAAGGCGCGAAGCCTGCGGTGACGCGACACATGAGCGTCACCGGCGGCTAGCGCGAGCCGGCTCATTTCGTTGAGAAGCGAGCCGTTGCCTCAATCTCGACGCGGTATCGACGAGTCAGGCCCAGGCGGTTTTTCGCCTCCTTGAGTGGGCGTCAGGCCGCGCCGGTTTCGGCCTCCGCCTCCCTTCGCACAAAATCGAGAAGCAACGACAGCCGCTCCAGCCGGGCCGTCTTCGCAAGCGTAAAGAGTTCAGACGCCATTTGGGCAAGATATTCAGCGGTTTCGCTCTTATTTGCGTCGACCGCATTGTCAAAGGCAAACTCGCCCATAATGGCGTTCGTCTTACGTGTCATTCTTTGGTCGCTGCCCTGTTTGTCCATTGCGCTAACCCCTCTCTTGGGACTGTGGCCGCTGATCAGCGGCGATAACGTACTGTACATAACGCACAGAGAAGCGCAACACAAAATGTACAATTAACAGTAATTTTACAAATAGCGCTGCGTGAAAGAACAATCGCATTTACCCGCGCCTCGGGGGACGGCGTGATTGGCCGATCGCGGGACGATCTCCGGCCCCGATCGGACCAGATCACCTGGAACGGCGCGGCGCTCTTTCCAGCAAGTTCCATTCGCCGGCGCGGATATTGCCAAAAACCTTGCAGGCCCATTCGATCTGAACATTCAAGATCGGGGCGGCGTTGTGGCTGACGAGATCGAAACGATCCTTGCTGACCCTTCGAATTGTCTTGAGATAACGCCTGCCATCGGTCAGACGCACGGCGGCTTCCCAACCATCGGCCTCGGTGCGGGTCTGCGCCACTTTCCAGCAGATAACGATGTCGCCTGGGTCATAGCGCGGCCACATGCTGTCGCCGACGATCTCGAAGGCGACGGCGCCGTCCGGGACAGGATAAGGAATTTCGATCTCGGCGAAGCCTTCCGGCGGCTCCTGCTCAAAATCGGCGTCGATGACCGCCCCGGCGCCAATGCGGCCGACCAGCCGCACAATATTTTTGGGTTCCGGCGCCGCTTCGGCATCGCCCTCCCCCGTCAAAAGCCAGGCGGCGCTCGTCTTGAATGCGCGCGCGTAGCGTTCAGCGATCGCAAGCCGCAGGCCGCGCTCGCCGTTCTCATGGCTGCGGTAGGTATTCTCGTTCCAGCCGAAGGCGCGCGCCGCATCCGTCGCATTCTCAAAGCCCGCATTACGCCGGGCGATCGCCAATCGATCGTGAGGTTCTTCCATGCCTCACATATAACAAAACGTGTTGTACCTTACTACCGTAATACACGATTTGAGGTCCGCCCGGATCCAAAACCCTTGAATCTGCCCGGTTTCACGCAAGCCTCGTCAACGATTCTCTATTCGATGACGATTTTGGGCGCGGCGCGCATAGTCCCCTTCTCGAGCCTGGCCTTAATCTGGCTCGCGATGTCTCGGTAGACCTTGGCGTGAGGGCCCTCCGGGTCGGTCGCCACGACCGGGCGCCCCGAATCGGAATGCTCGCGAATGTCCATATGCAGCGGCACTTCGCCGAGAAACGGCGCGCCGTCGCGCTCCGCCTCGCGCCTCGCGCCGCCATGATTGAAAATGTCGGACCGTCCGCCACAATGAGGGCAGATGAAATAGCTCATGTTTTCGACGATGCCGAGGACGGGCACCTCGACCTTGTTGAACATGGCGATGCCGCGCCGGGCGTCGATCAAGGCGAGATCCTGCGGCGTCGATACGATGACGGCGCCGGCAAGCGGCACGTTCTGCGCAAGGGTCAGTTGCGCGTCTCCCGTGCCGGGCGGCATGTCGACGACAAGGCAGTCAAGTTCGCCCCATGCGACGTCGCGCAGCAACTGCTGGATGGCGCCCATGACCATCGGCCCGCGCCAGATCATCGCATCGTCCTCCGCAACGAGAAAGCCGATCGACATCGCCTTGACGCCATAGGCCTCGAGCGGGGTCATGACGCGCCCTTCGGAATGGGGCCTGCCGCTGAGGCCGAGCAGGCGCGGCAGGGACGGCCCGTAAATGTCGGCGTCAAGGATGCCGATGCGCCAGCCGAGAGCGGCGAGACTTAGCGCCAGATTGACGGCGGTCGTTGATTTGCCAACGCCCCCTTTGCCGGAGGCGATCGCGATAATGTTGGCGACGCCAGGGATGCCGATTGTGCGCGCGGCCGGCGCCTTGGCGGGGCCAGGCGGCGCTTTCGGCGGCGCGCGGTCGGCGGTGAGGCTGACGAGCGCGCTGCTGACGCCGCTTATTTTTCTGAGCGCGATTTCGGCGGCCGCGCGCATCGGCTCCATCGCAGCCGCGCGCGCCGGATCGATCGCAATCGAGACATAAACCTTGCCGTCCCGGATCGAGACGCCGGAGACCGCCCCCGATTCCGGCAAAGGAGTCCTGCCATCGGGTCCCGGCACAGCCCGCAGCGCCGTCAGTACGTCTTGCTCGCTGGCCATTCCGTTCTTTCTCCGTCAATCCACGCCGACTGAAGGATCGGCGCCCATTCGAAGTTTGCTATAGGCGATTGACCGGTCTCATTCAATCACGGCGCGACGCCGGTTAAAGAGGCTTGTCCTGCCCTTGTTTTGGACACGCCAAGTGAGTTCTATATAGTCCCGCCTGATGCGGCCGCGAGCCTCAAGAAGCGCGCCGCTGAGCCTTATCACTTCCATTCCAAGGAGAACGCCCCTGCCCGCGCGCGATCCCTTTCGCCTTGATCCTGGCCGATCCTCCGCATATTCGCGCCTGCTCCAGACAATCGCGGCCGTCGCCCTGCTTGTCTTCCTGGCGCCGTCCGGCCCAAAAGCGCAGGAGCAGGTCTGGACGGAGATCAAAATCGCCAGCGAGGGGGCGAGGCCTCCCTATAATTATCTTGACGCCAACAATGAACTCGCCGGATTCGAAATCGATCTCGGACGCGATCTCTGCGCGCGCATGAAGGTGACCTGCCGCTTCGTGACGCAGGACTGGGACGGGCTCATTCCGGGGCTCCTCAACCATCAATATGATGCGATCATGGCCGCGCTCGAAATCACCGACGAGGGGCGTGAGAAGATCAGCTTTACAAGGCCTTATATTCGCATGCCTTCAGCCTTCATGGCGTCCAGGCAGAGCAGCATCACGAATACGACGCCGGATGGCCTCGCCGGCAAAACGATCGGCGTCGAATCGGGCGGCGCTCATGAGAGCTATCTCGATGAGGTCTACAAGCGATCCGACATCCGCCCCTATGCGACCCTCGAGGAAGCCATTCTCGACCTCGCAGAGGGCCGTCTCGATCTCGTCATCGGCGATAAGGACGCCCTTGTCGATTTCCTGAAAAGCCGCAAAGAAGGGCAATGTTGCAGGCTGATCGCCGACGCTCCGCATGATCCGGCCTTTTTTGGCGACGGCATCGGCATCGGCCTGCGCAAACAGGACGTCAATCTGAAAGCGATGTTCGAGAAGGCGCTCGACGAGAGCATGGCCGACGGCTCCTTCGCGCGGATTCGGGAAAAGTACTTCGACTACAAGATCAACTGACCACCGATCCGTGAATGAAAAGCGCGGCGCGGCGCTTGAGACGAAGCCGCAAAAAGGGCTAGATCGTTGCAGGATCGAAACCTCGGGCCGGCTTACGTCCCGCGCGGCAAAGGATGGATGGCAATGGCGAACATCGGGTTCCTTGGTCTTGGCGTCATGGGCTATCCGATGGCCGGGCATCTTCAAAGGAAAGGCCACGCGGTCACCGTCTATAACCGCACGGCCGCCCGCGCTCAGAAATGGGTCGCGGAATTCGGCGGCGCGGATGCGGCGACGCCCAGGGCCGCCGCGGAGGAACAGGAATTTGTTTTCGCCTGCGTCGGAAATGACGATGATCTGCGCAGCGTCGCGCTTGGCGAGAACGGCGCCTTCGCCGGCCTTGCGCGAGGCGCGGTCTTCGTCGATCACACCACCGCTTCGGCGGCGGTGGCGCGCGAACTCCACGCAATCGCCAAGCTGAATGGCAACGGCTTCATCGACGCGCCGGTGTCGGGCGGCCAGGCCGGCGCCGAGAATGGCGCGCTCTCCGTAATGTGCGGCGGCGACCCCGACATTTATACGCGCGTTGAACCGGTCATTTCCGCCTACGCCAAGGCTTCGCGGCTGATGGGACCGTCAGGCTCCGGCCAGCTGACCAAGATGGTCAATCAGATCTGCATTGCCGGACTTGTCGAGGGCCTCGCCGAAGGTCTTCACTTTGCGAAACGCGCCGGACTCGACGCAACCGCCGTCATCGAGGTGATTTCCAAGGGCGCGGCGCAGTCCTGGCAAATGGAGAACCGCTCCAAAACGATGATCGAGGGCAAATTCGATTTCGGCTTCGCCGTTGACTGGATGAGAAAGGACCTGGCGATCTGTCTTGAAGAGGCGCGCCGCAATGGCGCCAGCCTGCCGGCGGCGGCGCTGATCGACCAGTTCTATGCGGAAGTGCAGACCATGGGCGGTTCGCGGTGGGACACGTCGAGCCTCATCGCGCGCCTCGAACGGTCGCGATGAACGAGCCGCCAACGCAACTTTAGACAACAGAGCGCGTTTGCTTCCGGCAATTCAAATTTGCGAGGCGGCCTATGCATATTCTCTACATCATCCTTATTGGATTTGTGGCCGGCCTGATCGCCCGTTTCCTGGCGCCTGGGCCTTACAATCCATCTGGCTTTATCATGACGGTGGTGCTCGGCATTATCGGCGCTTTCGTCGCGACATGGCTCGGGCAGACAATCGGCTGGTACAGGCTCGATCAAGGCGCGGGACTGATCGGCGCGACCATCGGCGCGGTCATCGTGCTTTTCATCTGGCATGTCATCAAGCGCAACACGGATTCGGTTGGCCCGGCAGGAGGCCGACGTTGGCTCTAGAATCCTGGAGCCAGCAGCGGCCTTCGGATGTTGAAAAACCCCGTCTGACTCGTGCGAATCGGACGGGGTTGGCGATGTCTGGCGTCTGTTCGTTCCTGGCGCGAGCGCGTTCCGCCTAGTCGAAAACGAAGCTCATTAAATCCCCGCGTACCAGTCGTAGCCGCGATCTTCCCAATAGCCGCCCTTGCCAAGCCCGATCCCGGCAAAGCTTTCGACAAGTTCGATGCGCATGATGTATTTCGCCATCTTATAGCCGAGTTGACGTTCGACGCGAAGACGCAGCGGCGCGCCATGCGCAACGGGGAGAACACGGTCGTTCATGTCATAGGCGAGGATCGTCTGCGGGTGGCGCGCGTCGACGAGATCGATGGTCTCGTAGTAGTGCGTGGACGGGTCATCGAGGGCGGCGCCTGTTTGCGGCGGCTGTTCATCTGGATCAGTTTCCTGATCGCTCTCGGCCTCGTTCGGGTTGCTCGCGGCCTCGTCGGCGCCAAGCCGGTCCGCGCAATAAAACACGACATAGCGCGCCTGCGGCTTGACCCGAACCTCATCAAGCAGGGTCGATAATAAAACGCCCTTCCATTTGCCGATGCAACTCCAGCCTTCGACGCAATCATGCCGCGTGATTTGCGTGCGCGACGGAAGCGCGCGAAGCTCATCTAGCGAATAATCGCGCGCCTTTTCCACAAGACCCCCGACGTTCAGCTTCCATGAGGTGAACTGATCGCGGACGAGTTCGCGATAGGACGGCGCCTTCGGATCGATCGATCCGTTGGCCCTGAAGTTCCTGGAAATCTCTGTTGCGGCAAACTCCGGCGCAAGACGATCGGCGCCAATCAACAGGCGTTGCGCCTTGTAGCTCAACTCATTGACGCCATCAAAAACGTCTTGCGCCTGATCCGTTTCACTGATGCGATCACATCCGGCGAGCGCAACGCCAGCCGCGCCGATAAGGAATCCACGGCGATCCAGCCGGAAAAACCGTTTCATCGATCCTCCCCTTCGACGGCGTATCGTCCGGTGATCATCGAACGCAAATTATTGAGCGGCCCGGTCACGATCACCATCGCAAGATGGATGATGACGAAAGCAACCAAACCGAACGCCAGAATGAAATGGACTGTG
Source organism: Methylocella tundrae (assembly GCF_038024855.1). NCBI lineage: Bacteria > Pseudomonadati > Pseudomonadota > Alphaproteobacteria > Hyphomicrobiales > Beijerinckiaceae > Methylocella > Methylocella tundrae. Next base: position 661,953 of record NZ_CP139089.1, on the reverse strand, counting down.
CGCGCGCTCTGCCGGCCGCCGAACAACGCGGGCAGCCACGGCGCCGCGGCGTCCATCCCCGGCGACATGGCAAGGCCTGCGAGCACTATGACGGGCAGCACGAGAAACAGAATGACGGCGTAGGCCAATTTTTGCAGGGGATTGTAGCGCAGCGCCTCCTCGCCCTTGCTGAAGCGCAGCCGCGCATGCTCGATGATGCTTTTCGGGATGGCCCGAAGATCGCGCCATCCTGGCGCGACGTCTTTGCGAAAATGTCCGCTTGCGAGTCCATAGATGAGCGCGAGAACGCCATTGGCGACGAGCAGCCAGGCGAAAGTAAAATGCCAGCGCCGGCCGGTCGCGAGGTCCTGATAGGAAGGAAGCGTGAGCGCTGGCGGAAAGGCGCGCTCGAGAGGTTCTTCCTGCCCCTTGAAAAGACCCAGAAGTCCCGTCGTGTCGAATGTGCGGCCAAGGATTGTCGTCTCACCGCGCGTAGCGTCTTCATTGGAGGCGATCTGTAAAATCGGATGATCGAATCTCGACTTGCTTCCGAGATAGAGCGCTGGATGTGCATTGAAGATCTGAAGGCCGCTCATGAACAAAATGCTCAGACAGAGCACATTGATCCAATGCGTCAGGCGAATGAAAACGCTATGGCGGTAGACAATGCGCCGCTTCCGGGCGGCGCGCCGAACCTGCGTCAGAGAAGCGTCTGTCATGGTTTCGTTCGGTGTTGGCGATGCCCATATGAATACGCCCGAAGACGCCAGAAAGGTTACGTCTCTCGAAAAAAAGATTTTCTTTCCCGGAATTTCTGAAACAAATATCTAGACCGGGGCGCAAGGCTCCGGCTTATCGGGAGGTAGAGCCAATGCGAAATCTCATGTTTCTCGTGACTGCGACTTGTTTTCTTGGCGCCCAGGCTGTGACAGCGGCGCCAATTCCGGCCGCTGGCGTGACGACTATCTCCAGCGACGAGGGCCTCATCGTCAAAACCGCATATCACAAGCATAAGAACATGAAAAAGGTTCATAAGGCGCAAGGAAAGGGGTCAAAGTAATTTAGCTTTGCGCCCGGACCTTAAGGTCATCCTGCCAAACACAAAATAGTTTCAAAGGTCGGGGGCGGACGGCAAAGACCGCCCCCGGATCAAGAGCCGCCGCCGAGGTTTTGCTTTTGCGGATCCTGCGCCATTCGGCTCGGCGATGGGCGCCCGTCTCCCGCGGCCTCGTCCGCAGCCGGCGTCAAGAAAACCTGCGACAGCGCGCGATAAATGCTCTCGGGACAGACCAGTTTCGACGTCGTATTGGCGATGAGCGCAGTGGCCATCAATGGAATGATCATGGCGTGGTTTTGCGTCATCTCCGCCACGATGACGAATGATGTGATCGGCGTTTGCACAACGCCTGTCAGATAGGCGACCATTCCCAACAGCGCCAGAGCGCCTATCGGAACGGATTGGAACAGAATATGAAGGTCAGCGCCAAGGCCGGCGCCGACCGCGAGCGAGGGCGCAAAAAGCCCGCCTGGAATGCCGCTGATCGAGGAGAACAGCGTGCTCAGCAGTTTGAGCGCGCCGAACGAGGCGGGAAGCGTCGCCGTCGCATGCACGATGGAGCGGGCCTCGGCATAGCCCGTGCCGTAAACCGTATCGGCCGAGGCGAAGCCGCAGAGGGCGACGCAAAATCCGCACGCCATTGCAAAAGCGATCGGGCGGCGTTTGGTGAAGGCCCTTGGAAGGCCGGTTGAAAATGCGATGACAATGCGGCTGAATAGGCCGCCTGCGAGGCCGCCAGCGATCCCGCAAAGAGGCACGATCAGCCAGCTTCGTCCGAGCGGCAGAGTTTCCGCGGTTGAGCCAAAATAGGCGTAATCGCCCATGATCGCGAGCGACGTGATGCCCGCGGCGATGACGCAACCGATGATCAGTCCGCTCGTCCGGGCCTCGAAAGACTGGCTCAGTTCCTCAATGCCGAAAACAATTCCGGCGAGCGGCGTATTGAAAGCCGCGGCGATGCCCGCCGCGCCTCCTGCGAGCAGGAGCCCGACCTGATAGCCGGCTGGCGCCCAACGCCCAAACGCCGCCATGATCGACGCCCCGACCTGAACCGTCGGACCTTCGCGTCCGATCGACGCCCCGCCGGCGAGGCCGAGTATCATGACGATCACCTTGCCCGCCGCGATCTTCAATGAAACGAGAGCGCTGCGGTCCTCGGAATCATGCAACTCTGTCGCGGCGATGACCTGCGGAATGCCGCTGCCTTGCGAATTGGGAAATACCTTTCGGGCCAGAAAAGCGCAGAACCCAAAGATGCTTGGCGTGACGATGAAGGCGGCATAGGGCGTAAGCTCAAGGATGCGATGAAAAATCATTTGCGCTGGTTCGGCCAGCGCGGCCATCAACATCGCCGCGCCACCGACACAGAGGCCGCCCATCAAGAAAAGTGTTCGATGCATCAAACGCTTGAAAGCGGTTTGCGAGCGTCCAATGGAAGGGATCGGGCGGTTGGATGTTGGCATCGGCAGCCTGGTCTATCTCGATTTCAAGGTTCTACCTTGTAATGCTTTAACCGGGCCTTGCGCCGCCCGCCACAATGAGATGAGCCGCGAAACTGCGGCAAATCGGACGCTTAGAGGCGCGGCTCAATGAAAATTGCGCCCCTTCGGCAAAATGCGCCGGAGATTGATTGCATCGGGCGGCGGGGCATCGTTGAAGAGACTGGGCTGGATGTGCTTGCGTGGTTCGCGGGAATCACGCTCGTTTGGCCGCTTGACCTCGTCGGCGCGGGCAAGGGATGGGATTTCTTCCCCATGCCTCGACAGCAGCCCCAGAAGAGGCGTCAAATCCTCCGCCCGCTCCACCACGACATGGATGACGCCAGTCTCGATCTGAACGCGCCCCGTCGCCGCGATGAAACGGGCGCCGATGACGATTGGGCGTAAAGCCTCGAAAACCTTTGGCCAGACGACGAGATTAGCGGTTCCGGTCTCGTCCTCGATCGTCAGGAAGATAACCCCCTTGGCCGAGCCCGGACGCTGACGCACGAGAACAAGGCCGGCGACCGATACGCGCGCGCCGCTGCGCTGGCTCGCCATATCTTCGGCGCGGCAGACTTTTCTCTGTGCGAGGTGCGCGCGCAGGAAAGCGACCGGATGCGCTTTGAGCGACAGCGATAAATGGCGATAATCTTCGACCACATGTTCGCCGAGCCGCATGATGGGAAGCTTCGCGTCGGCCTCGATCGCGCGCCAGCTCAAGCTTTTAAGCAGCGGCAGATCCTCTTTGTCGCCGACACGGCCAAGGCCGCGCACCGCCCAAAGCGCCGCGCGCCGATCAAGGCCCAGTGATCGAAATGCGTCGGCGCCTGCCAGGACTTCCAATGCGCTGCGAGATAATTCTGCGCGCAGCCAGAGATCGCGCACGGAATCATAGCCCTTTCCACGCATCGCGACGAGTTGCTCCATGTCAGCTTTGCTGACGCCCTTGATCTGACGAAATCCAAGCTGGATCTTATGCGTCGAGCGAATTTCGCCTTTCATCGACGCATGACGCGAATGCAGCGGCGCTGGCCTCGCGCCTTCCGTCAGCATCGAGTCCCAATCGGACCAATTGACGTCGATCTCTTCGATCACAACGCCATGTTCGCGCGCGTCGCGCACGATTTGCGCGGGCGCGTAAAAGCCCATCGGCTGGGCGTTGAGCAAAGCGCAGGCGAAGACGTCGGGATAGCGGCATTTCATCCAGGCCGACGCATAGACCAGCAAAGCGAAGGAGGCGGCGTGGCTTTCGGGAAAGCCATAGGAGCCAAAGCCCTCAATCTGCTTAAAGCAGCGCTCGGAGAAATCACGCGAATAATTCCGTGCAACCATGCCCTCGACCATTTTCGCCTGGAATTTGCCAATCGTCCCGACATGTTTGAATGTCGCCATGGCGCGGCGCAGTTGATCGGCCTCGGACGGCGTGAAGCCGGCGGCGACGATGGCGATCTTCATCGCCTGTTCCTGAAACAAGGGCACGCCGAGCGTCTTGCCGAGCACATCTTCAAGCTCTTTCGATGGATAAACGACGGGGTCGAGACCCTGCCGCCGGCGCAGATAGGGATGCACCATATCGCCCTGAATGGGACCCGGCCGCACGATCGCGACTTCGATAACAAGATCATAGAATTTGTCAGGCTTCAGCCGCGGCAGCATCGACATCTGCGCTCTGCTCTCGATCTGAAAAACGCCGATCGTATCCGCGCGGGAAATCATCTCGTAAACCGCGGGTTCCTCCGCTGGCAGGCTCGCCAGGGTAAAGGCTTTTCCATAATGTTTCTCGATGAGGTCGAAACCTTTGCGCAAACAGGTCAACATGCCGAGCGCCAGCACGTCGATCTTCAAAATTCCGAGCGCGTCGAGATCATTCTTGTCCCATTCAATGGTGGTGCGATCCTCCATCGCCGCATTGATGATCGGAACCACTTCGTCGAGCCGCGAACGGGTGATGACGAAGCCGCCGGTATGCTGCGAAAGATGGCGCGGAAAGCCGATCAGCTCTTCGGCGAGCTTTAACGCCTGCGCGAGCCGTTTTTCCGTCGGATCTAGACCGGCTCTACGCGTCTGCCCGGCGTCGACGCTGGCTGATGAACGGCCCCACACTGTGCTCGACAGAGTCGCGACGACATCCTCCGAAAGTCCGAAAGCCTTGCCGACTTCGCGGATGGCGGAGCGGGCGCGATAGGTGATGACGCTCGCCGTCAGGCCGGCGCGGGCGCGGCCATAACGATTGTAGATATATTGCATGACCTCTTCGCGCCGCTCATGCTCGAAATCGACGTCGATGTCAGGCGGCTCGTTTCGTTCCGGCGAGATGAAGCGTTCGAACAAAAGGTCGTGAAAGACAGGATCAACTTCCGTGATTCCAAGACAAAAGCAGAGCGTCGAATTCGCCGCCGAGCCGCGCCCCTGGCATAGACTTTTGTTTTCGCGGGCAAAGCGCACGATATCGTGGACGGTGAGAAAATAAGGTGCGTAATCAAGTTCTTCGACAAGCTTTAATTCATGCGTGATGGCTTTTTCGACATGCGCCGGAACGCCATTTGGATAGCGGAATTTCGCGCCTTCACGTGCGAAAAACGCCAAGGCCGCCTGTGGCGTCGCAAAACCGTCGCGCAATTCCTGCGGGTAATCGCCGCGCAATTCATCGAGGCTGAAACTTAAGCCTTCAAGAAAGCGCAGCGTCTCGCAGATCGCGTCCGGCGCATCGCTGAACAGGCGGCTCATCTCAGCGCCGCTCTTGATGTGACGCTCTGCATTGGCTTCAAGACGCAACCCCATCTGGTCGAGCGTCTCCCCTTCGCGGATGGCGGTCAGCACATCCTGCAGGAGCCGCCGGTCCGGCGCATGCATGAGAACGTCATTGACGGCGAGAAGCCGCAGTCCGGTTGTGTTGGCGAGAGCGATGCGGCGGCCAAGATCACGACGCATCGACTGGCTATAAATCATCGAGGCGGCGAGCCAGACCCGGCCATTGGCGCACTCGCGCAGCTTTCTGAGCAAAGCCGCGTCATCGTCCGCCTTTAGCGGCTGAGCGTCATATGAATGACCGTCATATAAATCGGCGTGGATTTTCGCCGCTGTCTTGGCGTCGTCTCTGTCATCCCATGTGCTGGCCGGCATGACGATGAGCTGCTGGTCCTGCGCCGTCTCAAGGAGATCGCTGACGCGCAGAAGACAGGTTCCTTTTTGCGCGCGGGCGTTGCCGCGGGTCAACAGCCGCGTCAGGCGGCCATAGGCGGCGCGATCGCGCGGAAAAGTCAAAATGTCCGGCGCACCGTCGCAGAAGACGAGCCTTGCGCCGATGGCGAGACGAAAATCAGCCGCGCCTCTATTGGCCTTGGCGAAGCTATGGGCGCGGACGACGCCAGCCAGCGAATTGCGGTCGGCTATGCCGATGCCGGCAAGGCCTAAAGCCATGGCCGCTGCAACGAGTTCTTCAGGGTGGGAGGCGCCGCGCAAAAACGAAAAATTCGTCGTCGCCGCCAGTTCGGCATAGCGCGGCGTCATGCAAAGAGGCCGTGCATGAACCAGCGCGGACGCGGTGTTTCGCTGTTGAAGAGACCTTCGCGGAAAAGCCAGAATCTTTGCCCTTCGCGATCTTCCATGCGGAAGTAATCGCGGGTCAGCGCGCTCTCCCCGCGCCACCATTCGGGCGCAATGCGCTCCGGTCCTTCGAACGCCGCGACCTCGTGCAGGACGCGGCGCCAGCGAAAGCGCAGCGGCGGTCCATCCGGCACGCCGGCGATGGCCTCGATCGGTTCCGGCCGTTTCAAAAGCCGGATTGGCCGCGAGGGCAGATGGCCGCTGAGCGCCGCCTCGGATGTCGGAAACGCAGCGATGTCTTTCGACGCCGTTTTTATATGATGGCCTCTTTGCGCATATTGCGCCGCAGGGACCGCGATGACGGCAAATTCTGGCGTATGCGCAGCATTGAAGGCGAGCCGCGTCACGCGCCGAAGACCCAATCGCGCGCCGAGCCTGTCGACGAGATCGGCGAGATCGCCTGCAGCGTCCGGATCGCTCCATCCGGTTTGCTCCGGATCCTTACGTTCGACGACAAGCGCTGCGAGCCGGATGACGTCGAAGCCGTAGCCGGCGTCGAAGGCGTCGCCGTCATTGGCGATGCTGGCGGCCTCGAAGCGTTCGCGAAAGAGTTTTGCGATAAGACCGGGCTCGCGCAAGGGCCGGCTCGCGCCGACCTCGAAATGTTTGACCATGCCGTCGACGCGAAACAGGCTGGCCCTGAGCCGCCGCGCGCCTTCGCCATGCCGCGTCAACAGGACGGAAAGATCCTGCGCCAGCGACAGGATCGAAGCTTCGATGTCTTCGCGCCGCAAAACGCCATCGAGAAAACGCCGCTCCGTCATGAAGGCCGGCGCTTCGAAACGCGGCGATATGGGAGTCTTCGCGCGGCCGAGCAATCCATCGAGCCGGGCATAAAGAAGAGCGCCGCAGCGGGCGGCGATCGGCGCGCGCGGGCGCATTAGGATGTCGCAAAGGCGGCGCAGGCCCGCTTCCGCGAGCGCTTTGAGCGTCGCCTGATCGAGCCGCAAGGCGGCGAGCGGCAGATCCCCAAGACGATGGGCGAGTTCCGCCGCGTCGAGCCCCAGTGGCAGGATGCGGGCGTCGATCCGCGCGCCGCCATAGCGCGCAAGGGCGAAAGCCGCTTCTGGCGTCGACGCCAAAGCCGCCCTGGCGAAAAAGCCCTGAGTTTGAAGCCGTGTCTCGATTTCGGCGAGAAGGCGCGCCTCGCCGCCAAAAAGATGCGCGGCGCCGCTGACGTCGAGCATGACGCCGTCCGGCGCATCGAGAGCCGCAAGAGGGGTGAAGCGGCGGCACCAGTCTGCGATATGCGCCAGCGTCCTTGCTTCCGCCTCTGGGTCGGCGTCGGCGCAGATGAGGGTTGGATGCATGGCGCGCGCATCGGGCAAGGTCATGCCAGGCTTGAGACCGAGAGCTTGCCCCCGCGCATCGAGCGCTGCGAGCTTTTGCGCGCCGTTGATTTTAGCGGCTGTCGCCAGAGGCGCCTCAGGCGGTTTGACCAAACCCTGCGCGCGCATCAGCCGGATGATGCGGTCGGTCGCGAGCGTTGGCAATGAGACGGAGAGGAAACGCGTCACGGAAACAGCCCTCTTCATGATCCCAGAAAATGGCGACGGGATCGGCGCCATTGGCGCGTTCGACCGCGCGCGCCTTGACGATGCGCACAGACCAGCAGGCAAGACCCGGCAGCGGCAAACCAGCCAAGGGCGAGCCCCGCGCGTAAATCCCTTTGTGCGCAAAAACCTCGAAGCGCGTGTGCGCGCATGAGGACAGCCGCTCCCCTCCGCCCGCCATTCCGGCGGCCAGCATCAGGCCGGCGCCGCCGCTCGCCTGCGCCGCGAGGGCGAGACGGCGGGAGGCGGTGAGGCTGTAAATCTTCTCGAGATTCCATATTTCGCCGATCACCGCCGCGGCGGCACGGCATTTCAAGGCCTCCTCCATGGTCCACAGGCTGTCCTTTGCGCTCGCCGTATGCACGAGGATAAGGCGGGCGGGATCGACGCCATGGAGGGCGAGCCCCGGTCCATAAGGCGCGCCCCCTTCAAGGCCGGCGAAATCCTCGACGATCCAGATGATGGCGGAGCGGCCGGCGGGCGCTTTCGCGGCCAGGCGAGCGGATAGCGCCAGCGCGAAACCGGACGCCGCCGCGCCGTCGCCGGCTCGTCCCGGCGCGATCTCATGCAAAGCGCCGCAGCGCAAGCCGCCGCCCAGCATCCTGTCGAGGCTGCAATCCTCGCCGAGATTTCTTTGCGCGAAAGCGACGCTATTTTCGGCGCGGGCGATCTTTTGACGCAAAAAATCCAGCCGTTCCGATCTGCCGCCTGGCGACATCGGCCTGCTCCATGATGAAACTGCGGGTTAGTTCTCTATTTGTTCTTATAGATTCCCGCTTCAGGCGCGAGAGTCAAGGCGATTTTGACCTCGTGCCAACATCAGCCTAGCCCGGCGCAAGCCAGGCGGCGAGTTACGCCGAAGCTTTGCGGCGGACGCGTAACCCTGAGAAAAACAGGACCATGGCCGCCGCCACGGCGGCAAATTGCCAAGTCTCGACGACCACGGCATTTTTTCGTAAAAAGCCTGCCAGCGCCGGATCAGAGCCGATGAGTTCACCGGCGACCCAGCCGAGGATGCCGGCGCCGATCCAGACGAGGGCGGGAAACCGCTCCAACAGCGCGATCAAAAAAGTCGAACCAAGAACGACCAGTGGAATCGACAGAACGAGCCCGAAAATAATCAGCGCCATCGACCCTTGCGCAGCCCCGGCGACGGCGATGACATTGTCGAGCGACATCACGGCGTCAGCTATGACGATGATGCGGATCGAGCTCCAAATCGAGGTTGGGGCGGCCGCTTCTTCCTCGCGCTCCTCCTCGCCGACAAGACGTATGGCGATCATCATCAAAATCGCGCCACCGGCGATCTTGATGAAAGGAAGCGCCAGCGCCTGCAAAAACAGCAGCGTGTAAATGATGCGCAAAAGCACGGCGGCGCTGGCGCCGAGCACGATGGCCCAGCGGCGCTGCCGTTTCGGCAAGGAGCGGCTGGCCATAGCGATGACGAGCGCATTATCGTCGGAAAGAACAATGTCGATCCAGATGATCTGGAGCAGCGCCGTCAGAAATTCAGTTGAAGCTGAATCCATTGCTTGCAACTACGGCGCGGGGCGATGAATGAGCGCTCGCCGCGAACGCAGCGCGGGCGCCAAAATGCGAATGGCGACGAGCGCGGCGCGGACCGCATCATCGAGACTGAAGCGCCCCTTCCCTCGCCGATAGCGCACGGCGAGAGGCGGAACATGAACGAAGCCGACAAGAGGGGCATGATTTTGCTGCATGTGACCTTGGTTGAGCGAGAGAAACAAGGTCTGGTTGCAGACATAGTCGCCGGCGTCGGTCGAAACGGCGGCCGCAAATCCGTTGCGGCGCAGCTCAGCCGCGATCAGTCCGCAGGGGACGCTCGATGTCAGGCTCATCGGGGCCCCCGCGATAATGGCGCGGCGAGGCGCCGTTGCGCCGCTTGCGTCCAGATGCAGGATGCTCACCCGGTTCAGGGCTCGCGCTTCGACGCAAAACTTCGTCCGCCGCGTCGCGACGCCGAAATGTAAAATCGCATCCGGCGCGATCTCTTTCTGGAGGCGGACGAGACGCGGCGCGATCTCGGCATAGATCACGGGCAAGACACGGGGCTCGAGGCGAATGCCGGTGAGCGCGAGGCGCAACCGATAGCTCGCGAGCGCCGCCATCATTTTCGCCGTTGGATTTTTGGGTGAGCCTGGAAAGCCGGCAAAACCGGTGACGAGAATGCGCAGCGGCGCGCCCGGGCCGCGTGCTAACGGCGGCGGTCGCATTCCCGACATGATCGGAGGCCATTCAGACATGAGGCTAAAAGGACCTCGTTAAGCTTTCGTTAAGTTTCGATGCGTTGATAGATGCTCGAAAATCGCCGTGATCCCCGTCTACATGTGGCGGATGCAGTTGTACCAGAAGAGACAATGAGATGCGGCTGGCCTTTTCATGCGCGGCGCGGCGAGGAACGGCCGAAGGCTCGCCTTGCGCGGTTTGGGCTTTCCTGATCGCCGGCCTTTGCGCGCTTGCCCTTTCGGGCTGTGGTTCGGCGGGAATGGAAATCGCCGATTCCGCCGCAGGTCCGCGCCCCGTTTCGATGTTTGTCGTCTCGACGCGCAAGGGCGAGAGCGGCGCCTTGAGCGAAGCCGGCAACGATGGCGAGATGCGTGATTCACTGCAAATGATCGGCGTGCCCCCTGGCCACCAGGTCGGACAGTTGGAGCGTCCCTCGATCGGAGCGCCGGATCCCTCACGCCATTTTGCACTGGTGAAGCGCCGCAGCCTCGACGAGACCGCCTTTCTGACGGAGCTTGCGTCACACCTTTCGGGTCGCATCGGCTCCAATCGCGACATTCTGCTTTATGTGCATGGCTTCAATACGGGCTATGACGAGGCGCGTTTCCGTCTCGCCCAAATCGTGCAGGATGGCCGCTTTGGCGGCGTGCCAGTGCTTTTCACCTGGCCCTCGACGAATAATTTGCTCGACTATGGCGCAGCCAAGGAGAGCGCGACGGTCTCGCGCGACGCTTTGGCGAAAGTCATCCGTCTATTGACGGAAACGCCCGACGTCGGGCGCGTGCATATTCTCGCGCATTCCATGGGCGCATGGTTGACCATGGAGGCTTTGCGGCAGGACGCCATAGCTGGCAGTCCAAAGCTCAACGAAAAGCTGGGCGATGTGATGCTGGCCGCCCCTGACATCGATTTGAACGTCTTCCGCCAGCAATTGGCGCGGCTCGATCCCTCGCATGTGTTCGTTCTGGTCGCGGCGAACGATCGCGCCTTGTCGCTGTCGCGCACGCTCGCGGGCGACCGTCCGCGGCTCGGCGCTCTCGACCCGAAGAATGAGGCCGATCGAGCAGCGCTCGAGGCGTTGGGGGTCAGGGTCTATGATCTCACACGGGAAGCGGATATTTTCATCGGCCACGGCGCCTATGCCGACGCTCCCGACGCGGTGCGCACGATCGGCGCGCAGATCACGGCGCCGCGGCCGCAGGACGCCAATGTTCAGGCTGTCCTTGGCGACAGGCCCGTCGATGATCGCATTATCGCCGCGCCCCTCGCGCCTCCAGCGGCCCCGGCCGCCCCGACGGTCCCGGCCGCCTCTCCCTCCGCTACGCCCGCGACCGTCGTGGGCGCGCCAACACCCTGAAGCGAAGCGCAAAAAAATTCTTCCGCATTGGAACTTCTTGCGGTGGTCGGCGTTGCGCCTCATAGCGGCGTATCAGGTCGATATGGCCGCAGTTTCCGTATGTGCAAATTTATGGCCTCTCCGCGCGGTGAGAAGCGTAGCCGTATCGCTTTTCAGTAAATCGCACCACTTTGAACACGATTTATTTATTCTACTTCAAATCACAACTGGCTTTCGGAAATTTTGTTTAACATTGGAAGGATTCCAGGCCTATCTCCTCAAGTTTTGTTGCGCAGCAGCATAAATTATTCGTATTGACGTCATAATAACATTAGCATTAACCTATATATGCATAGGCGGCATTGATGGTGGAGGCATAGCTATCCTTTCAATTCGCCGGCCGGCCCTCGGCTGTGGCCAGGCCCCATCACTTGGTTGAGTTCAGTACGAAAGCGAGGGTGTGATGTGCTTGATCGCTGAAGTCGTGCATTCCTGCTCCAACGAGAAAGTCGCGCAAGCGGCGGTAGCCTCGATCGGCTCGGAATTCGCGGGTAAGGTCAGGGCGACCGCCAGCGTCTATGGGATGTCCATGGGCGCATTCGCAGCACGCACAGTCATCCAGTTCGACCGCAATTGTGGAGGAGAGGAGAAACAGGCTCTCCGCCGGATCATGAAGGGAGCCGATCAACCTATTCTGATCGCTCTTGAACATATTCTAAAACCCGCGGTGGATGGAGTGGCCCCAGGATCGGTCGATGCGTGAACGCGCGTTTTAACAGACGCCTGAACGATTGATCTCGAATTGATCATGCTCGTCGCCGACGGCTTTCCTGTTTATTTTGCGAGAGGCGCTCCAGCGCCCGAATGAGGAGGGCCGGCTGCGGCGCCCTGCCCTTGAGGCTTGCATTTTCTTAAGCCGCCAAGGGCCGGGACAGGGTGGCCTGGCCTTCATGCATTCTGGCGAAACGGCTCGCCTTCGAGACGTTCGCCGGTTTCAATTTGCTCGATGATCGTCGCGATGAAGGCGTCGAGATCCTTCGGCGACCGGCTCGTGATGATGCTGTCATCGATCACGACCGGCTTGTCGATCCATTGGCCGCCCGCGTTTTCGACATCCGTCCGGATCGAAGGATAGGACGTCAGTTCGCGTCCTTCGACAGCCCCTGCCTCGATCAGCAGCCACGGCGCGTGACAGATCGCAGCGACAATTTTTCCGGCGTTCAAAAAATCGACGATGACATCGATCGCGTCGTCATTCGTCCGCAATGAATCCGGGTTCATGACGCCGCCGGGCAGGATAAGGCAGTGGAAATCGGCGCTGCGCACCGAGTCCAGCGAAAGATCAACGCTGACGCTCTCGCCCCATTCCTTTTCGTTCCAACCTCTGATGGCCGGCCCTTGCGGCGCCGCGATCCGCACCGACGCCCCCGCCTCCCGCAGCTTGCGCAGCGGAACCATAAGCTCCGACTGCTCAAAGCCGTTGGTCGCCAAAATCAGAATTTGCGCCTCGCGTATCGTCGGCATGCTTGTTCTCCATGAAAGATATGGAGGCAAACCCGACGCCTGCACGCAGGTTCCACCTTAGGCGCGTCCGCTCCAGCCAGCGATCAGGAGAGCGGTTCTTCCGCCAGTGCCGCGGCCTGAAGCGCGACGCCTGTCAACGGCTGGGTATGAAGCCCGCATTCGACCTTGGCGGCGCCGCGCCAGCGCCCCGCGCGCGGATCCTCGCCTGGCCTGACCCTTGACGTGCAGGGGACGCAGCCGATCGAGGGATAGCCTTTGGCGACGAGTTCGTGTCGCGGCAGATCATGCGCATGGAGATAGCGAAGGATCTGCGCCGCCGACCAGTTTGCCAGCGGGTTGATCTTGATCCGCTTCTCTTCCGCCTCGAAGAGAGGCAGCGACCGCCGCGTTGAGGACTGGAATCTTTTACGTCCGGTGATCCAGGCGTCAAATCCCTCCAGCGCTTCGGCGAGAGGCAGGACTTTACGGATGGCGCAGCAGCGATCCGGATTGCTCGACCACAAAAATGTCTCGGGATCTTCCGCCGCCAGTCGATCCTTTTTGGGCGAAATGCTGATCACATTGCGAAGATCGAGAAACTTTATGAGGCGGTCCCGATAGGCGAGCGTTTCAGGAAACAGGACGCCAGTATCGAGGAACAGGACCGGAAGCGCCTTATCGATTTGCGCGACCATATGCAGCAGCACGGCGGAGTCGGCGCCGAAACTCGAAACCAGAGCGATTTTGCCGGCAAACAGATCCTCGATCGACAAGCGCAGCAATGCTGGCGTATCGAGAGAAGCGATCTTTTCGGCGCTATGCCCGAGCGCCGCCGCATCCGCCAAAAAGCCGGCGTCGTCAGCGCTTATGTCGTTCGCGCTCATCAAGCGCCTCCATCACGTTTTGTTGCGCGCGGCAACATGCTTGCCATAAGGCCTACGACCGCTCCCGCGGACAAACCTCGGTTTTGCAGGGCCTGGCTTCATCGAGAACAGGCCAGCAGGGCTGCGCCGAACTCTCGCGCTCGCGTTCATCAACCACCTTGGAATGACCCTTTGAAATGAGAGAAATCGACGCGGCTGTTTCCTGCTTATGTGGAATATAGGATAAACACCGCAGCTTTGCGATATATAAATAAATATACATTATATGTATGTATTATGTGAGGTTGCGATCCAGCGCGAACTCCGCTACCTTAAACTCTATAAGCTTGATAGAATGCGTCGCCTTCCCAAGCAGGCGGTGCGCGCTGCGGGGCCGCGGGGTTAGCGCGAAAGGGTTCACGTGTCTCTGTTTACGCAGCGCAATTCGATTCTTCCGGGCTTCGGACTGACGCTCGGATATACGCTCGTCTATCTCAGCGTGATCGTGCTCCTGCCGCTCGCCGCGCTTGTGCTGAAAGCCAGCGATCTCGGATTTTCGGGCCTTTGGCATATCGCCGCCGAACCGCGTATTTTCGCAGCCCTCAGAACGAGCTTTTCGCTCGCGCTGGCGGCGGCGGCGATCAATGTCGTTTTCGGCGCCATCGTCGCATGGGTCTTGACGCGCTATGATTTTCCAGGCCGCCGCCTGCTCGACGCCGCCGTCGATCTTCCCTTCGCGTTGCCAACGGCGGTGGCGGGCATCGCGCTTGCCGCGATTTATGCGCCGAACGGCTGGATCGGCGGGCTGATTGCGCCGCTCGGATGGAAAATCGCCTATACGCCCCTCGGCATCATCGTTGCTCTCGTGTTCATAGGCCTTCCCTTCATCGTCCGCACGGCGCAGCCCGTGATCGTCGAACTCCAGCAGGATGTCGAGGAAGCTTCGGCTTCGCTGGGCGCGAGCCGGCTCCAAACCCTCCGCCTCGTTATTTTGCCCGCACTAACTCCGGCGTTGCTGACCGGTTTCGCCCTCGCTTTCGCGCGGGGCGTCGGCGAATACGGATCGGTCATTTTCATCGCGGGCAATCTGCCTTTTGTCTCCGAGATCGCGCCTTTGCTCATTGTGGTCAAACTCGAGGAGTTCAATTACGCGGGCGCCACCGCGATCGCGGTTTGGATGCTGGCGATTTCCTTCTTCATTCTCTTGACCATCAATTTGGTTCAGGCCTGGAGCCGCCGGAGATTTGGAAATGTCTGACGCAGCAACCGGGCTGGCCGCGCCGATCGAAGAGCCGTGGCTCGCGGCAAAAGCCATAAGCCCGAAGCGGACTCGCAGTCCTGTCACCAGCGAAGGCAAAGTGCTGGCGGGCGTTTTGATCGGCGTCACCCTCGTCTTCCTTCTGCTCTTTCTGGTGCTGCCGCTCGCGGTCGTATTCTTCGAGGCGTTCAGCAATGGCGTCTCCGCCTATTTGACGGCGCTCGCCGAGCCGGACGCCCGTTCGGCCATCGGGCTGACGCTGCTTGTCGCGGCGATCGCCGTACCGGCGAATATCGTTTTCGGCCTCGCTGCGGCCTGGGCGATCGCCAAATTCCGCTTTCCCGGAAAAAGCTTTCTGATCACGCTGATTGATCTCCCCTTTTCGGTTTCGCCGGTGGTCGCGGGCCTCATGTATGTGCTGCTCTTTGGCGCGCAGGGACTGTTCGGCCCCTGGCTCAGAGCGCATCATCTCGAAATCATCTTCGCCGTTCCTGGCATCGTGCTGGTGACGATCTTCGTCACCTTCCCCTTCGTCGCGCGCGAACTCATTGCATTGATGGAGGATCAAGGCGCGGTCGACGAGGAAACCGCGCTGTCGCTTGGCGCAAGCGGGGCCGCAACGTTCTTTCGGGTGACTTTGCCCAACATCAAATGGGCGTTGCTCTACGGCGTCTTGCTTTGCAACGCGCGAGCGATGGGCGAATTCGGCGCTGTCTCGGTCGTATCGGGCCATATCCGCGGCAAGACCAACACCATGCCGCTGCACGTCGAAATTCTCTACAATGAGTACAACATAACCGCAGCCTTCGCGGTCGCGTCCCTGCTCGCCCTCCTGGCGCTCGTGACGCTTCTCGTCAAGACTGTGCTGGAATCGCGCTCCAGCAGCTCGGCGCCGGGCAAGGCGCGCGGTCACTAGCTCGACGCCCGGTTCCTGCGCGGCGGGCGCCGGTTTGGACGATGGTTTGAGACAAAGACTTTGCGAGAAGCAACAAAGGCAACGCCATGCAAATACGCGCCGTCGACATCGTCAAATCCTTCCCCGCAGCGCGCCGCGCGGCGCTGGAGGGCGTCAGCCTGACCGTCGGCAGCGGAGAGCTTGTCGCTTTGCTCGGACCATCTGGCGGCGGCAAGACGACCTTGCTGCGCATTATCGCGGGTCTCGACATTCCCGATGCCGGAAAAGTTTTCTTTGGCGACGAGGACGCCTCGCAAAAAACCGTGCAGGAGCGGCGCGTCGGCTTCGTGTTCCAGAGCTACGCGCTTTTCAAGCATCTGACGGTCGAAGAAAATGTCTCCTTCGGTCTCGACGTGCGTGAGCGCGCGCAGCGCCCGCCCAAGGCTGAAATTCGCAAGCGGGCTCTGGAGCTGCTGGATCTCGTCCAGCTGGGCGGCCTCGAAAAACGCCGTCCCGCGCAATTGTCAGGCGGTCAACGGCAACGCGTCGCCCTCGCCCGCGCGCTCGCCGTCGAGCCCCGCGTGCTGTTGCTTGACGAACCTTTCGGCGCGCTCGACGCCAAGGTGCGGCGCGAATTGCGCAGCTGGCTGCGCGAGCTTCACGCCCAGACGGGGCACACGACAATTTTCGTGACGCATGATCAGGATGAAGCGCTCGAACTCGCCGATCGCGTCGCGGTGCTCAATGGCGGCCGTATCGAGCAAATCGGCACGCCGGACGAGATCTACGACCATCCGGCGAGCGCATTTGTGAATTCATTCATAGGCGAGGCGACCGCTCTTCGCGCCCACCTGCGTGACGGGCAGGTTTTCATCGGCGACCATCAGGTGGCGCTTCCCGCCTCGAACCGGCAGGCGGCGAGCGGCGCAGGCGAAGGCCGGCTGTTCGTGCGCCCGCAAGATATCGCCATCGGCGACGCGGGCCCGGGTGCGCTTCAAGGCGAAATCCTGTCCGTGCGCCGAAGCGGCCCGACGCGGCGCGCGGAGATCGCAATTCCGTGCCAGGCCTCGAGCATCGAGGTCGATACGCCCGCTTCCGCCGTCTACCGCCCCGGCGAGAAGGTTCCGGTCCGCTTTTTGCGCGGCACGTTCTTCTTGAACGGGGAATCGGCGGCGCCCGCCGGCGCTTGAACCAATCGGCCCTAGCTGCGGCGCCGTGGATCTGACGCCGGCGGGCTTTGCGCGGCGGTCAAACTTTTGTCTTGATGGCGCCTCTGCTCGGCTATCCATCTCCGCGCCGAAGCCGCGATGAAGGCCAGCATGTTTCTCTCCGATCAGATTCCCGCTTTTATAGAGCATTACGGCTACCTCGCGATTTTCTGCGTCGTCGCGATTGAGAGCGCCGGCATACCTTTTCCGGGCGAAACGATTCTGGTCTCCGCCGCCATTTTTGCTGGCGGCTCGCACGCGCTCCATCACGAAAGCCTGAATATCTTCGGCGTGATCGCGACGGCCGCGGGCGGCGCCATCCTCGGCGACAATCTGGGCTTTTGGGCCGGCCGCACCTTTGGCGTTGCGCTGCTCGCGCGATATGGGCGTCTCGTCCATCTCGACGAAGGCCGCCTGAAGCTTGGACAATATCTGTTTCGAAAATACGGCGGGGCGATCGTCTTCTTTGGCCGATTCGTTGCTGTGCTACGCGCCTTCGCCGCTATTCTGGCGGGCGCCAACAGACTCGAGCCCTGGCGATTTTTCATTTTCAACGCCGCCGGCGCCATCGTTTGGGCTTCTTTATTTGGCGGTCTTGGTTTTCTTTTCGGCGCCGAAGCGCATCGGATCGCCGGTCCGCTCGGTTTGGTCAGCCTCGCCGCGGCGCTGGCGGTTTTTGCATTCTGCTGGCGATTCTATAAAAGGAATGAGATCCGGTTGATCGCAGAGGCGGAAGCGGCGTTGCCCGGCCCGATTCAAACGCAAGTCCGATGATGGTGAGAAGTCAGCCGCGCAACATCCGATAAGCAGGAGCCTTTGTGTTCATTGAACATATCCAACCGTTGATCGTCCAACACGGATATTGGGCCGTGTTCCTCGTTGTCATGCTGGAGAGCGCGGGCGTGCCGCTGCCCGGAGAAACGGTGCTGCTGCTCGGAGCCGGCTATGCCGGCGCGACCGGCAATCTCGATATAGCCTGGGTTATCGCAGCGGCGGCTGCGGGCGCGATCATCGGCGACAATATCGGTTTTTGGATTGGCCGCACGTTCGGGGCAAACCTGCTCCTGCGTTATGGCAAATTCATTCATTTGCCCGAAGCCCGGCTGAAGCTCGGCCAATACTTATTCGAGCGGCATGGCGGAAAAATCGTTTTCTTCGGCCGCTTCGTCGCCTTCCTCCGGGTTCTTGCGGCCCTGCTCGCCGGCGTCAATAAATATAATTGGGGCAAGTTCGTCTTCTTCAACGCGAGCGGCGGCGTGATCTGGGCCGTCGTCATGGGCGTCGGCGCTTATTTCTTCGGCGACGCCATGCATCGCGTCAGTGGCCCTCTCGGCATCGTCGCGCTCGTCATTGTCGTCGGCGGCGTGGTCGGCGCAATGATCCTCATGCGCCGTGAAGAGAAGAAAATGGAAAGGGAACTCGCCGACGTCGGTTGAGCCGGCGCGCGGAACAATGAGCGGAAAGGAGCGTTCGCAGCCGAAGCCACCTCCAGGGAGACACTTCGATGCGAAAAGAAATTCCGCTCATTCTCGCAGCAGCCGTGGGCTTTTACGCAATTCCCGCCGTCGCCCAGACAGCGCCGGGGGCGCCTGGCAGCAATGAAGTGATTCCGGAAAAAAACCAGGGCATCCCCAGCACGCAGCCAAAGGACGGCGTTCCCCTGACCTCCGGCCGCAGCGGGAGCCTCAGCGACAGACTCGACGCCGGCGATGGCGTCATCAAGCCAAAGCCAGGCGTTGATCCCGGAATTGTCAGGCCAGCGCCCGTGCCGCATCCAAATTCCACTCCCGTCATTCCTCCGGCCGGAACGCCGGGAGGACCTCCCGGCGCAGAACCGAAATAGAAGGGCGCGGCGCTCCCTCACGCCGCGCCAGACGGCTTTGACCGAAAATGCTGCGGCCGCGCCCCTTACGCGCTATGATCTCAGCATGAGCGAAACCTTAATTGACACCGCCGCCGAAGCAGCCGCGGAGGAGATTTCCTTCAACCGCTCCTTTGAGGGGCCCCCGGGGGCCCTCGTCCGGCTGTCGCCGCTGGTGCGCCGCATGGTCGCGGGCAATCCCGGCCCGATGACCTTCACCGGCACCTGCACCTATGTCGTCGGATCGGGCGAGGTCGCGATCATTGATCCGGGACCTGACAGCCCCTGGCATACTTCGGCGCTGATCGGCGCTTTAGCGCGCGAAACCGTCGTCGCAATCCTCGTGACGCATACGCACAAGGATCATTCGCCCGGCGCGCGCGCCCTCCAGCAAGCGACCGGCGCAAGCATTATCGGCTGCGCGCCCTTTGCTCCTGCGAAGCAAGCAGCCGGGGACGAGCCGGGCAAAATCATCCGTCTGGACGGCGCGCATGACCCCGGCCACACGCCTGAAAAAATCATGCGCGAGGGCGAGGCGTTCGAAACCAGCGATTTCTCTCTCGTCTGCGTCGAGACGCCCGGCCATACGATGAACCATTTGGCCTTCTGCCTGCCGCAGGAGCAGGCTCTCTTCTCGGGCGATCACGTCATGGCCTGGTCGACCTCTGTGATCACGCCGCCGGACGGCTCCATCCGCGATTACATGGCCTCTCTGGAAAAGCTGCGGCTCCGGGACGATCGAATCTATTGGCCCGGCCACGGCGGCCCGGTCACCGAGCCACAGCGTTTCGTTCGCGCTCTCGCCCAGCACCGCCGCCAGCGCGAACGCGCCATTCTTGCGCGCCTTGGGAACGGCGACGAAACCATCGAAGCGATCGTCTCCCGGGTCTATGAGGGTCTCGCCCCTGCCCTGCGCGCCGCCGCTGGCCTTTCGGTGCTGGCCCATCTTGAAGACCTCGTCGCACGCGGGCTCGTCACCGCCGACGGGCCGGCGACCCTTGCAACGCATTTCCATCCGGCCTGAGCGGGCCGCACGCGCTATTTCTTGTCGACCTGCGCCTCGAGCGCGGCCTCGAAGGTGTGGATGTTGCGCTGATTGGCGCCAAAATCATAGGGACCGAAGCGCGAGACTGAGCGCAGGTCGATTCGCGTTTGCCCGGCGAGCGGGCGAATGCGCAGGGTGATGTCGCAAGGAAAGCCGAGGATCAGACTGCGGGCAATGGCGTCGATATGACCGACGCCCATGCGTCCGCCGGGCGGCGTCTCAACAACGATGCGCCAACCGCTGGCGGCGACGGCTTTGGCGACGGCGACGAATGCTTCGTCGCCGGTAAGATCGAGGATGATCGGCAGTATTTTCGGATAGGCTTGCGCTTGCGCCCTGCGCATCGACGCCGGCAGCGTCTTTGGCGTCCGCCCGCCTCGCGCGGCCTGAGCGACACGCGATGCCGAGAAAACCGGCGGATCGGCAATATCAGTGGAAAAATCGGTCAAACGCGGCAAATGCGTCGTCTTGGCCAGTTGGTAGGCTGGATAGGCAAGGAGCAGGAGCGCAAGAAAGAGCCCGGCGGCCGCCTGCCCTGCGCCTTGGCGCCCGGTACGCCAGATCACCGCGAACGCCAGCAGCGCGCTAAGGATCGCAGCGGCGGCGAGAGCGATCGAGCCGCTGAGCACGGTAAGCGCGGCGGGCGGATCGATCCCGCTTCGCGCCGCGGCGACGCCGATCAGCGCGACAGCCAGAGCGAAGGCGGCGAGGCGCCGGCTGAGCAGCGCCGATTTGGAATAAGGTTCTTCGACGATCAGCCGCCGCATTATCAGCCCCGCGTGCGCCTCAACTCAAGTCGCTGCGCGGATTATAGGGCTTTCCGCTCTCCCATTTGCGCATCAAATTCGTAAGTTCCGGGTCTGACTCATCCGGCAGCACGATGCGCAATGTGACAAGGAGGTCGCCGGCTGCCCCATGCGGATTGGGAAGGCCCTTGCCGCGCAGACGCAGGGTCCGGCCGCCATTCGAGCCAGCCGGAATGGCAAGCTCGACGGCGCCGTCAAGGGTCGGCGCATTGACCTTGCCGCCGAGCACAGCCTCATAAAGCGTCACGGGCAGATCGAGCCGCAGGTCGCGTCCTTCGACGCGGAAAAAGGGGTGCCTGGCGATTTTGACGGTGACGATGGCGTCGCCCGGTTCGCCTCCGGCGGGGCTCTGATGACCCTGGCGTTTGAGGCGGATCTGCTTGCCGTCCTCGATCCCGGCCGGAATGGTGACCTCAAGCGTGCGTCCCGTCGCAAGCGTTACGCGCGCTGCGCCGCCCTTGACCGCCTCACCGAGGCTGACAGTCACGCTCGCCTGGATGTCCTCGCCGCGGGGCTGCGGCGCGGCGGCTCCGCGCCCGCCTCTGCGGCCAGCCGCGCCAAACAGCTCGCTGAAGATATCACCGGCTTCGAAGCCGCCAGGGCCAGCGCCCGGACGCCCGCCGCCGAAATTAAACTCGAAACCTTCAGAACCGGCGCCGGCATGAGCCCGGCGGCCAGCGCCCGGTCCCCCGGCGCCAAATCCCTCAAATCCCGGATGGCGCGGCTTGCCTTCGGCGTCGATCTCGCCGCGATCGAAAGCCCCCCGCTTTTTTTCATCGCCCAGAATCTCGTAGGCGGAGCCGATCTCGGCGAATTTTTCCTTCGCTTTTGGCTCCTTGCTCTGGTCCGGATGGAATTTTTTGGCGAGTTTACGGAAAGCTGATTTGATCTCGGCCGCGGATGCGGTTTTGGCGACTCCCAGAACAGTATAAGGATCACGCATGAATTGAGCCCACTCCCACGCTCGCCCTGCATTGGCGCGAACGCCTATGTCTCGTCTCAAATTTGGGGGATGTCCAAGCGCGGCGCAAGGCTTGCCGCGCTTTATCGCGACGCTTGCGGCAAAGTTTGTGACAAATGTTTGGCGCAGCGGCGAAAATACAGAGCGTTTGCCGATAAGGCAAACCCTGACGAGTCAACCTTTTTTCGAAGGATTGATTTGAGCGATCGTCCACTCGTCGCCCTTGTCGGAGCAGGCGACGCCCTGCATCGATTGGGAGCCGCTTTTGCTGTCGATGTCCGTTCTGAAAGCGCGACAGATTTTGGCGTCCGACGCATAGGCATTGCCGAGCGGAGCGAAAGAGCCTTTGGCGCCGGATTCCGGATTATCCCACGACACGAGCGAGCCGTTGCCCTGCGGATCAAGCGCCGTCGACAGAGCGGCCCTGGCCCTGCGCCAATCCTCGGGGTTGAGCTGACGCTCCAGCGCCGAACTTGGAATGGCGCCCGTCGCATCCTCGTTGGAGGTCGCGAGAGTAGCGATCGGCATGGACACGGCGCAGCCGGCGAGGGTCATGGCCATACAGGCCAAAGGCAGCCATCGAGCCGCGACGCTATGCGCGCGGCGCAAGTCCGGCGGCGATGATGTAAACCGGGAAAGCCTGGAGACAGATTGTGTTTGATGATAATGCCGCACGAGCCGTCCCGTCACGAATTAAGCCGCTCGCGAAAGAGTTACTTTAAGGAGATTTAGCCTTGAACAAGTTAACGGGGCGTGACTTCACCGAGGCCGGGGAGCCCTTCGATCTGTTTGATTCCTGGCTCACTGAGGCGCGCAGGAGCGAGGTGAACGATCCCGAAGCGATGGCGCTCGCAACCGTCGACGCCAACGGCCTGCCGGACGTGCGCATGGTGCTGTTGAAGGAGGCAAAGCCGAAAGGTTTTGTCTTTTACAGCAACGCCGAAAGCGCCAAGGGACGGGAGCTTCAGGCCAATCCCAAGGCGGCCGGCGTGCTGCATTGGAAATCGCTGCGCCGGCAGGTCCGCTTTCGCGGAGCAGTCGAGCGCGTTTCGGACGCCGAGGCCGACGCCTATTTCGCCAGCAGAGCTCTGCAAAGCCGCATCGGCGCCTGGGCGAGCCAGCAATCGCGTCCGCTCGAAAGCCGCTTCGCGCTCGAAACGGCGGTCGCGAAATATGCCGCGAAATTCGCCTTCGGGGAAATTCCGAGGCCGCCCTATTGGGTCGGCTATCGCGTCGCGCCGGTCTATATTGAATTCTGGTCGGACGGGGCTTTTCGTCTGCACGATCGAATCGTGTTCGAGCGCGCAACGCCTGACGCGCCGTGGCGCAAGGAACGGCTCTATCCATGAGCGCGATCGAGGTTGAGCCGCCGCGGCTCTATCCGAGCCGCCCCTTCCTTGCCGTGAGCATCGCCGTCTTCCGCGCCGGCAAGGTGCTGATGGCGACGCGTACACGGGCGCCTTTCATCAACGCTTTCTCGCTGCCCGGCGGCCTCGTCGAAACCGGCGAAACCCTGGCCGAGGCCGCTTTGCGCGAACTTCGCGAAGAGGTCGACGTCGAGGCGCGCGTCATCGCATTCAACCGCCATGTCGAATCGATTGAACGCGACGACGCCGGCGGCATCAAACGCCATTTCGTCATCGCTTCTTTCATCGGCGAATGGATCGCGGGCGAAGGGACGCCGGGTCTTGAAGCCGGAGAAGTCGTCTGGGTTGAGCCATCACAACTTTCGCGGCTTCATTGCACCCCCCATACCGCCGAAGTCGTGGCTGGCGCGGCGTCGGTGCTTCAATCAGGTCGATTTAACTTGCCGGAAAGCGGCGTAAGCTTATGAATGCGCTTTCACAACCGGCGAATTAAAATGGCAGCGGTCCTTCTGACGCCTCTCAAAAGCTGGCTGCGCGTCATCATCGCCGCGGCCACCGTCGGGGCGGCGTGCTCGCTCGCGGTCGCCACGCCTCAAGACGCGCAGCCTCAGCCCGCGAGCAAGCGCCCGCATCTGAAAGCGATCCATCCCGGCAAAGCAGCCAACGCGAAGGATAAGCCTGCGTCGAAATCCGAGGCGAAGCAGGAGCCTGGCCAGAAAAATCCCGGCGCGGCTGATCCACAAGATCCTGCCCCGCCGCAATCGCCGCCGCCGCCTTACGAGCCCGAGGTTCTGCGGCTCGCGGAGATTCTCGGAGCCCTCGCCTATCTCGACGACCTCTGCGGATCCAAGGCCGATTGGCGCGCAAAAATGCAGAACTTTCTCGAGGCCGAAGCAAAGACGGAAGATCGCAAGGAGCGGCTCGCCGGCACCTTCAACCGCAGCTTCCATGATTACGAACAATCCTACCAAGCCTGCACGCCGAATGCGCAGATCATCATCAGCCGCTTCCTCAGCGAAGGCGGCCGGCTGGCGCATGAGGTGGTCAATCGTTTCAGCGCGTCCTGATATTTTGGCGCGCGACGCACAGAGGGCCCCACGTTGAACAACCTCATCACTGACATCGCGGGACTGAGCGTCGGCAATGCGCAAGACGCAAAACTCGCCTCCGGGGTCACCGCCGTGCTGTTCGATGCCCCCACGATGGCCTCGATCGCCGTTCACGGTGGCGCGCCAGGTCTGCGCGACGCGACGCTGCTCGAACCTGGGATGACGGTCGAGCGGGTCGATGCGCTGGTCCTCTCCGGCGGCTCTGTCTATGGGCTCGATTCGATGGGCGGCGTCCTCGCCTTTTTGCGCGAGAGCGGCCGGGGCTTTCCGGTCGGCTCGATCAAGGTCCCGATCGCGCCGGGCGCGGTTCTCTTTGATCTTTTGAACGGCGGCGACAAGGATTTCGGCCGAGAGCCTTTATATTGGCGCCTTGGCTACGAGGCGGCAGCCGCGGCGGGGCAAGATTTCGCGCTCGGCAACGCGGGAGCTGGCTATGGCGCGACCACGGCCAATCTGAAGGGCGGCCTGGGTTCTGCGAGCGCTGTGACGGCGAACGGCTTTCATGTGGGCGCCCTCGTCGCCGTCAACGCCGTCGGCTCGGCGACGATCGGCGGGGGGCCGCATTTCTGGGCAGCCCCCTATGAACGAGACGATGAGTTCGGCGGGCTCGGCTGGCCTCCCGCCTGGCCGGGCGAGCCCAAGGACTTTCACATGAAAGGCCTCGACCCGCAGAACACCACGATCGCCATAGTCGCCACCGACGCCGCGCTGACCAGAGCGGAGGCCAAACGCCTCGCCATCATGGCCCATGACGGCATGGCCCACGCGCTGCGCCCGGCCCATGCCGCTATGGACGGCGACACGATTTTCGCCGCGGCGACCGGCCGCGCAGCCGCGACGCCAACGGTGAGCGATGCGGCCGAGATCGGCATGCGCGCCGCCGACTGTCTCGCACGAGCGATCGCGCGCGCGGTTTTTGAGGCCGAAGCCCTGCCCTTCGCCGGCGCTTTGCCGGGCTGGCGGGAAAAGTTCGGCGTGCATGAAAAGAATTTTTAGCGCCGGAGGAAGAGAATGACGACGCCTCTGGCGCGATATGGCCTTGCCATTGTCGCATTGATTGCACTCGCATCTCCGCAGCAAAGCCGAGCGCAGACATCACCAAGCGGCGCGGTCTGGAGCATTCCGGACATTGACGCCCTGCCCGATGACGCTCACGGCCAAAATGTCCGGTTCGGGCGCCGCCTTGTGACGCAGACCTACGCTCTGATCGGACCGCTGACGGCGGATCCCGCGAGGCGCTTCGCGGGCAATAATCTCGCCTGCGGCGATTGCCATCTCGAAGCCGGAACAAAGAAATTCGGCGCGCCTCTGTTCGGGCTATTCGACGCGTTTCCCCGTTACAGCGCCCGACGGGGCCTTAAGATCTCCATCGAGGAGCGCCTCAACGCCTGCATGACGCGAAGCATGAACGGGCGCCCGCTGCCGGGCGAAAGCCCCGAAATGCAAGCGCTCGTCGCCTACGTCAAATTCCTTTCGTCTGGGCTCGCGCGAGCCGACACATTGGCCGGACACGGATCGGGCGACATGCCCGAACTCGATCGCGCGGCGGACCCAAAGCGCGGCGCAGCCGTCTACGCCCGCGTTTGCGCCGGCTGCCATCGAAGCGATGGGGCGGGACTTCCAATGGATCCCGAAGCCTTGAACCTCGGTTATGCCGCCCCGCCCCTTTGGGGCGACGACAGTTTCAACGATGGCGCGGGCATGGCGCGCATCAGCTCCTTGGCGAATTTCGCTCATTCCAACATGCCGCCCGGAGCCGATTATCTGAACCCGAGGCTGCCGGTTGAAGACGCCTGGGATGTCGCGGCCTATGTCGAGTCGCAGCCCCGCCCGCGCAAAGCGGGTCTTGACCACGATTTTCCCGATCTTCTCGATAAGCCGGTTGACGCGCCCTATGGCCCCTATGCCGATGGCTTCAGCGCGGCGCAGCACAAATACGGCCCCTTTGCGCCGATCCGGGCGGCGATCGCGCGCCTGAAGGCTGACGAGGAGGCGACTGGCAAGGCGCCATAGGCTTTCGTCGCGTGGCTTTCTTTTGCGTTTCGCCCGCCGCGCGTGCTAGAGCGCTCCCTTAGCAAAGGAGTGCTCCAGCTCAATGATCCCCCGTTATTCCCGCCCCGAAATGGTCGCCGTCTGGGACGCGCAAACGCGCTTCAGAATCTGGTTCGAAATCGAGGCCTATGCCTGTGACGCGCTTGCGGAAATCGGCGTCATCCCGAAATCCTCGGCCGAGGCGATCTGGGCCAAGGCGGGCAACATCGAATTCGATGTCGCGCGGATCGACGAGATCGAAAAAGTCACCAAGCACGACGTCATCGCCTTTTTGACCCATCTTGCCGAGTTCATCGGCCCGGATGCGCGTTTCGTGCATCAGGGCATGACCTCCTCGGACGTGCTCGACACCTGTCTTTCGGTGCAGCTTGCGCGCGCCTCCGACATTCTCATCGCCGATGTCGAGGCGCTGCTCGCCGCCCTGAAGCGTCGCGCTTTCGAGCATAAGCTGACGCCGAGCATTGGCCGCTCGCATGGCATTCACGCCGAGCCGGTGACGTTCGGCCTGAAACTGGCGCAGGCCCATGCCGAATTTGCGCGGGCGAAAGAACGCCTCGTCAATGCGCGCAAGGAAATCGCGACCTGCGCCATTTCGGGCGCGGTCGGCACTTTCGCCAACATTGATCCGCGCGTCGAGGCGCATGTGGCGCAAAAACTCGGCCTTTCTGTAGAGCCCGCCTCGACCCAGATTATCCCGCGCGACCGGCACGCCATGTTTTTTGCGACCCTTGGCGTCATCGCCTCCTCGCTGGAGCGACTCGCCATCGAGATCCGGCATTTGCAGCGCACGGAAGTGCTGGAGGCGGAGGAGTTCTTTTCGGAAGGGCAAAAAGGCTCCTCGGCGATGCCGCATAAGCGCAATCCGGTGCTGACCGAGAATGTCACCGGCCTTGCCCGGCTCATACGCGGCATGGCGCTGCCGGCGATGGAAAATGTCGCGCTGTGGCATGAGCGCGACATCTCCCATTCCTCGGTCGAACGGATGATCGCCCCCGATGCGACGATCACGCTGGACTTCGCCCTGAACCGCATGACCGGCGTCATCGACAAGCTGCTGGTCTATCCGGCCAACATGCAAAAGAACCTCGATCGGCTCGGCGGCCTCATCCATTCGCAGCGGGTGCTGCTCGCCCTGACGCAAAAGGGCGTCAGCCGCGAGGACGCCTACGCCTATGTCCAGCGCAACGCCATGCCTGTCTGGCGCGGCGAGGGCGATTTCCTGACGCTCCTCAAAGCCGACCCGGACGTCGGCAAAGCGCTGAGCGCGGCGGAACTCGAACAGCTCTTCGATCTCGGCTATCATCTGAAGAACGTCGATTATATTTTTGAACGGGTTTTTGGACACGCGTGATCCTTGAACGCGCCACGACAACCCGCTGAGATGTGAGTTAAAGAGAGACCGCCATGCTTGCACAAAATCGTCTTGAAACCGCCGTCGGCGCGATCGTCGCGGATTCGCAGCTTCATGCGCGGTGGCTGAACACATTCTCCTATCTGGAATATGTCGGCTTCCGCAAAATTGTGAAAAGCCAGAGGGCGGAGGC
Source organism: Methylocella tundrae (assembly GCF_038024855.1). NCBI lineage: Bacteria > Pseudomonadati > Pseudomonadota > Alphaproteobacteria > Hyphomicrobiales > Beijerinckiaceae > Methylocella > Methylocella tundrae. The sequence continues at coordinate 634,222 of NZ_CP139089.1, read as the reverse complement.
GCTAACAGCGGAAATCCTCACCCATGCGCTGGAGGAAGGCCGCCATGCGCTTGGCCTCAAGAAGATCGCGCTGAAGATCGGCGGCGACGCCTTTTCCGCCTATGCCCCGGAAACCATGCTGTGCGGCGACGAGGCGGAAGACTATTTCCAGAATCTCGACGCCGCCTGCGATGAGGTTTTCGCCGACCGGCCCGACGCTCTGCGCGCGAAACTCGTCTATTGCTATGTGACCTGGCTGATCGAACGGCGCGCGCTGCAGGTTTACGGCGTCTACAAGACCGCGCTCGGGGCTTCTCCGGTCGCCGGTCGCATCGGCGGCTTGCTGATGGAGGAAGAAAAGCACCTGTCCGACATCGAGAGCGAGATCGCCAAAGCCGATCCCGATTTTGCAACGCGCGCCCCGAAACTCGAGGCGATCGAGGGACGGCTCTATGAGACCTTCATCGACGCGCTGGTTGCCGATCTCGCGAGGCCAAAGACTCTGGCCGCGGCGTCCGCCTAAAGCCATGCGGACTTCGGAGGCAGATATTCTGATCGTTCCGGGTCTTGGCGGATCGGGCGCGGACCATTGGCAGAGCCGCTGGGACGCCAAGCTGCCGACGGCCCGGCTGATCCTGCAGCACAGTTTCGACCGGCCGGTCCTCAGTGAATGGCGCGAACGCCTGATCGAGGAGATTCTTCGCGCCGAGCGTCCCGTGGTCCTCGTCGGGCATAGTCTCGGGTCGCTTGCCATCGCTCACGCCGCGCCTCACTTGCGCGACTCGGGCGTCAAGGGGGCCTTTCTCGTCGCGCCGCCCGCCCCCGATGTAGTGGCGACGCTTTCATCGATCGATCCGGCCTTCGCTGCATCGCCGATGGAGCCGCTGCCCTTCCCGAGCCTTATTATCGCCAGCCGGGACGATCCCTATTCCCCCTACGCCGACAGCGAGCGGCTAGCCGGAAGCTTGGGAGCCGAACTGGTCGACGCCGGCAATTCCGGCCATATCAACGCCGACAGCGGCCACGGACCCTGGCCCGAGGGTCTCATGCGTTTCGCCGGATTCTTGAAGAACCTTTAGCGTTGCAGTGAAAAAGCTACTCGCACGGGGCGCCCCTGTTCCTCTCCCAGGGCCTTCGTGACGGCCATGCTTTCAAGAGGGAAATCCTTGAATTTTTTGAATGAAACATCAGACGGAGGCTCCGCGTCGAAACAGGAGCCTCCGAGTTTGATCGTCGGGCGCGACGAGGCAAATCATTGGGTCGTTGTTGAAGCGCACGGCCTTTGCGGCGGCATTTTCGGAACCGAGGCGGCGGCGATGCGCTACGCTTGCGAAGAAAGCCGCGGCCGCGCAGGGGCGGTGCGCGTCGCGCGTCACCTTGTGGCCCTTGATCTCGCCTCGCCGCCGCGACGACGCGCGCTCGGCCAATCCTGATCCTTACCCTTCCTGCGAGCGCGGTCTTGATCTGACGGCAAGCCTTTTGGGCTGTCTGCGCCGGCGTGATGCGCCTCAGCCGATCGTGATCGTGATCGTCAGCGGCTCCAGTCCTTCGATTGTCGCTTCAATCATGTCGCCTGGCACGACCGGCCCGACGCCGGCGGGCGTCCCCGTGAAGATGAGATCCCCCGGCCTGATCTCGACGAGAGCCGACAGGAATTGCACGATCTGCGGCACTTTCCAGGTCATGTCGCTCAAATCAGCGGACTGGCGGAGTTTCCCGTTCACCTTGCAGGCAATAGCGCCCTTGACGAGCGCACCCGTCTCGGCTTTCGGCGTGATCGCTGCGCAAGGAGCTGAAAAATCAAAGGCCTTCGACATGTCCCAGGGGCGCCCCTTTTTTTTCGCCGCTGCCTGAATGTCGCGCCTTGTCATGTCGAGCCCGACGGCGTAGCCGAAAATCAGTTCCTCGACCTTATCGGCCGGGATATTGGAGCCGCCGCCGCTGAAGGCGACGACGAGTTCAACCTCGTGCTGGAAATCGCTTGTGCCGGGGGGATAGGGCACGCTCGCGCCATTCGCGACGATAGCATCGGCAGGCTTCGTGAAGAAAAACGGCGGATCGACCTCCGGATTGCTTCCCATCTCCCTTGCGTGCGCGGAATAATTTTGGCCGACGCAAAAGATGCGGCGCACCGGAAACGGCTTTGTCGAAGTCGAGGCGAGCGCGACGACCGGCGGCGCGGCGAATGCGTAATCACCCATCAGTCGGGATCCTTTGTCGGTGATGTATGCCTCAGCAGCTTTTCGCGTGTTGCGATGAAAGGCGCAATTCTTCGAGCAACTTCACGTGGCGGGAGGTTTGAGGAAATACCGCTGAGGCCCGAAGAGTCGAGGCTTTTCGATTTTATGACCTCGACATGGGGCGCGATGGCGCGCCAGCACGACCTCGCTTAGGATTTCCGACACGGCAGCCATTTTATCCGAAAAATCGGCTCCGCCTTTCGGAAATAAAGCTAGCGGCGCGCGCCGAGCAAAGCAGTTCTGCACGCCTCGGATAAAGATGCTGCGTTGGCGCGAAGGCACGCCGCGATGCGGCCCTGGCCCGGGCGCTCTCCTGCGCAAAGCGCACGATAATCCGGGCCGCAAGCCCGGCGAATCGCCATCATTTCTTCGCGCGGGGATAGCGGCGGATAGGTTTTTGCGGGAGCCGCTGTCTTTGGCGTGGCAGGCGCAGGCGCGGCGGGCGTCGGGGCCGGCGACGCCGCGCCGGTGGCAGGGGGCGCGGCGGGCGCGGATTGAGGCGTCGTCGAGGCGGCCGGGGGTGAGGCCGGCGCGCTTTTGGCGGGAGCCGGCGCAGCTTCCGCTGGCGCCGCCGCGCCGCCGGCGGCGTTGACCGCCGTCTGGCAGGAGGGCGACAGATTTGCGAGGTTCTTGCGCAAACAGGCGAGCGCCGCGGACCCGCCGGGCGGCACGCCGGCGCAATTGGCGCGGTAATCGCTCTGGCATGACGCGCGGATAGCGCCGATTTGCGCTTGCGTCGGTTCGGCGCGCCCCGGCGACGTTAGCGTGAGAAGCACAGCCGTCGCGGCGGCGCCCAAGAGTTGCGCCGGACCAGCGCTGCGCATAGCTTTGAACATTGTTGTTTCCCCTCACCTGCGGGCAGCATGCCAGCGCCGCCGATTCCGCGCAATGGCGGCGGGGGGTTATTCGACGTCGAGGGGCTCCGTGCCGATGGGGCGCCCGTCAGGACCGAAGGTGATTTTTTCGATCCTCTGTTCGGCGCTTGTCAGCATGGTCGCACAGTGCGTCTTCAGCGCCTCGCCGCGCGCGTAGATCGCAATCGATTCTTCGAGGCCGACGGAGCCCTTTTCGAGCTGGTCGACGATCTTTTCAAGCTCGGCGAGCGCAACCTCGAAAGAGAGGCTCGCGACGTCTTCATTCGGCCCGGGCTGCGCAGCCATTTTCGCAATCCTCATCCAGTGTCGCCGTTGTTGGAGGGTTTCTGCGACTCTGGTCTAGGGGGGGATTGGCCTCAGTGCAACTCGAGGGCGAACGGGACGCCCTCGAAACATTCTTCGCCGCGGCCGATCTGTTCGATCGCCGCCGTCATCCGTCCCCTGCGACGCAGCATTGCGTCGGCGATAGTGACGAGCCGCGCATTTGGCGTCGCGGTCGGCGATACGCGTCTGATCGCCAGCGCGATCTCGACCTCGTTGCGCTCCGGATTCAGGGCGCAGGCGGCGATGAAGGCGGCGGCGGTGGAGCGGCTGACCCCCGCGTAGCAATGGATCAGCATGGGTTCGGAAAGATCCCAACGCCGCACAAAATCGAGAAGTTCGGCGACATGCGCGTCAGTTGGCAGAACATGGCCGTCGATCGCCTTAACGATGTCGGATATGGACACGTGGAGGTGCCGGTCCGCCGCAATTTCCAGCGGGCGCGCGACCGGCGTGCCCTGATCGAGCAGCGTGACGAGACTGCGGGCGCCTGTCTCACGGACGGTCTGAGACACTTTTGCCAGCGAACAGACATGCAGACGGCCCATCCATCACCTCTTCGAGGCCGCGCCCAATTTGTGGCGTTGCAGCATCCGCCACGGTTCAACCAGCCCTGACAGTTTACCCTATATACCGCATCGCAACAAAGTTCGAAAGCAAAGTTGCGTATTTTGCTGCGTTTGCGTCCGGTCCAAATGACATCACCGCGACGCGCCGAGACGCCCGCTCAGCCGATGAAGCTCGTTGAGGAAACGCTCCGCCGCGAGCGCCGGCGGCCAGGGCTCCCAGGCTGTTCCGCCGTAGATCGCCGTCAGCGGATCCTTGGCCAATGGCTGATGCGGGATGCGCAAGGTCGTGCGCACCTCTTGTCGCGTCCAGCCGACGACGTGGACGGCTTCGGAGGCCGCCGCGACGCGATCAGCCCTTTTGTGCGGCTTCCTCTCGAGGGCAGTCCACGGCGCCAGGCCGTAGCGGAGCGCCACCGCTCTCTCCAGGGCTTCGGTCAGTTTGCGATAGGCCTCGCCGAGGAAAGGCTTCACGACCGAGATGCAGTCGAAGCCGAGGAGCCCTTCGTCCGCGTCATGCAGCAATTCGCGCAGATCCGCCCGCGGATCGTCAATCTGGGGAAACCAGAGGCGGCGGAGCGCCAGAACGAGCAACGAATGCTGGGCGACGGAAAGCGGCAGATCCCAGGCCGAATGGCCGCCCCAGCGATAAGTCCGCGCGAGTCCGATCGCAAGATCGGCGTCCTCCCAATCGAATGGCGTCGGATTTAACAGATCGAGGCGCTTGCCGGAATAGAGCCGCACCCAGGCGCGGGTGGGGGCTCGTTCTACCGCCGGTCGAAATTGAAGCGTTTCTGAACTCATGTCCTTTTGGCCAAAGCCGCGCATTCGGCGTGGCGCCAGCACGTCACAAGATGATCATTGACCATGCCGATCGCCTGGCAAAAGGCATAGATGATCGTCGGTCCGCAGAAATTGAACCCCTTGCTTTTCAGATCCTTGGACAGCCGGAGCGAAAGCTCGGTCTGCGCGGGGATCTCCGACGAATGGCGATAGCCGTTCTGCACCGGCTTTCCGTCGACGAAATCCCAGAGATAATTCGAGAAGCCCGGGCCTTCCTGAATCTTCAGATAGGCGCGCGCCGAAACAATCGCCGCCTCGATCTTGGCGCGGTTGCGGACGATGCCGGCGTCCTGCATCAGGGTCTCGACCTTGTCCGGCCCATAGAGCGCGATCTTTTCGGGGTCAAAGCTGTCGAAAGCCGCGCGAAAAGCCTCGCGCTTGCGCAAGATGGTGATCCAGGAGAGGCCCGCCTGAAATCCGTCAAGGATCAGCTTCTCATAGAGCGCGCGATCGTCGCGCTCGGGCACGCCCCATTCCTCGTCGTGATAGGCGCGGTAGAGCGGATCAGCCCCGGGCCAGACGCAGCGGATCTTGTCGTCGTCAGTCATTCAGCCGGCTCGCTCCGGCGCCGTGACGGCGATCGGCGTCTCGCCCGCTTTCACGATGGCGCCGGCCGCCCGCGCGTCCTCCAGCCTGTCGAGCCGCATCATGGCGAGCCCTTCGGAATGCGCGGTCGAGCCCACTTGCCCGATCGGCGCGCCGCCCGCGACGATATCCGCGCCGGGGGGCGGCGCCTCTCCGTCGAAATGAAATTTCAGGATGCGCTTTTTGGCCGATTTGCGGAAATGCACGCGCGCCACGACTTCCTGGCCGACGTAGCAGCCTTTTTTGAAGTCGACGCCATTCAGCCAGTCGAGATTGGCGTCATGCACGAACGTATCGCCATAGACGAAATCGCGGCCGCCCCGTGGCACGCCGTGTGCGATCCGGCGCGCCTCATAGTCGGATTCATCGGCGTTGCTGATCTTTTCCAACGCCTCGCGCGGCGCGATGATGCGCTGCCCCATGCCCGGCGCGCGCATGTCGCGGTAGACGACGCCTTCCACGCCCTCCGGCGCCCCGCCTTCCAAAATCGCGGCGACGCCGAACGTTTCGGACTGGTCCTGAATGTCGATTTTCGCGCGCATTTTGTGCAGATTCAGACGCTGCGCCAAGGCGGCGCTTTGGTCGCGCACGCAATCCATCAGATAGCCGGCGTCAGGGCCTTCCGGCAGCGGAACCACGAAAAAGTCGAACATCAGCTTGCCCTGCGGCGATAAAAGCGCCGAAAAACGGCTTTCGCCGGGGTCAATTTCGAGCACGCTATTGGTGATGAGCCTGTGCAGGAGCTTGGTCGCGTCGGCGCCGGCCAGTTTGATCACGCCGCGATCGGCAAGAAGGCAAATCTCGTTTTCCATGCAACATCCTCGACTTTGGTCCCGCCCGGCTTGTATGTGTTCCGCGCCCGACATATCGCAAGTTTTATCGCAAGCCTTGTGCCCCACGCTTTGTAAACAGGAATGAACCCATGCCGCAAACCTTTGATCTCATCGTAAAGGGCGGCGTCGTGGTCGATCATAATGGTGTTGGCGCGCGGGACATTGGCGTTCGCGCCGGAAAAATCGCTGAAATCGGCGACCTTTCTCGCGCCAGCGCGGGCGAGACCATTGACGCGACGGGCCTCACGATCCTTCCCGGCGTCATCGACACGCAGGTTCATTTTCGCGAGCCCGGCCTGACGCATAAGGAAGATCTTGAGACCGGCTCCCGAGCGGCCGTTCTTGGCGGAGTGACGGCGGTGTTCGAGATGCCGAACACAAATCCGCTGACCACCAGCGCTGAGGCCCTCGCCGATAAGGTTTCGCGCGCAAAGCATCGGATGCATTGCGATTTCGCATTCTGGGTCGGCGGCACCGCCGACAATCCAAAAGATATTCCAGAACTTGAGCGTCTGCCCGGGGCGGCGGGGATCAAGGTGTTCATGGGATCTTCAACCGGATCGCTGCTGGTCGAGGACGACGCCGGCATCGCCGCGATCCTGCGCCAGACGCGGCGGCGCGCGGCTTTCCACAGCGAGGACGAGCCAAGGCTCAATGCGCGGAAAAATCTGCGGGTGGAGAATGATCCCTCGTCCCATCCCGTCTGGCGCGACGAGATCGCGGCGCTGCAATCGACCCAGCGGCTCGTGCGCATCGCGAGGGAGTGCCGCGCGCAAGTGCATGTATTGCACGTCTCGACTGCGGAAGAAATTGATTTCCTGAAAGATCACAAGGACATCGCCAGCATTGAAGTGACGCCGCATCATCTGACGCTTTCCGCCGAAGATTACGCGCGCCTTGGCACGAAGCTGCAGATGAACCCGCCGGTCCGCGACGCACGCCATCGCGATCACCTCTGGCGCGGGGTCCAACAAAGCATCGCGGATATTCTGGGCTCCGATCACGCGCCGCATACGCTGGAGGAGAAAGCGAAATCCTATCCGCAGAGTCCCTCCGGCATGACCGGCGTGCAGACGCTGGTGCCGATCATGCTGGATCATGTCGCGAGCGGGCGGCTCAGCATCGAGCGCCTCGTTGATATGACGAGCGCGGGGCCTGCGCGGCTGTTCGGCATCGCGGGCAAGGGCCGGATCGCCGTCGGCTATGACGCCGATCTCACCATTGTGGATCTGAAGCGCCGCGCCACGATCGAGGACCGCTGGATCGGATCGCGCTGCGGCTGGACCCCCTACGACGGCAAAAGCGTTCTGGGCTGGCCGGTTGGAACGATTATTCGCGGCGCGCGCGTGATGTGGGAAGGCGAGATTGCGGCTCCCTCGCGCGGCGAGGCGGCGCGCTTCTGGCAGGCGCTTTGATAAATCAAAATATTTGAACAGGAACTTGCCGCACATGCCTCGTGTGTCATAGGGGAGAGGCGCGCGGCGGTTGGATTTCGGCGGAATGACGGGCTTGGCCTCGCGTTTGAGGCCAGCCTCACGCAAGTGATCGGCGTCATAATCCTTGTCGGCTTGACGTCAGATCAAGACCGCGCTCGCAGAAAGCGTAAGGCTCAGGATTGGCCGAGCGCAGGTCGTCGCTGCGGCGAGGCGAGATCAAGGGCCACAAGGTGATGCGCGATGCGCACCGCCCCTGCGCGGCCGCGGCTTTCTTCGCAAGCGTAGCGCATCGCCGCCGCCTCGGTTGCGAAAATGCCGCCGCAAAGGCCGTGCGCTTCGACAACGACCCAATGATTTGCCTCGTCGCGCCCGACGATCAAACTCGGAGGCTCGTGTTTCGACGCGGAGCCTCCGTCTGCCGTTTCATTCAAAAAATTCAAGGATTTCCCTCGTGAAAGCATGGCCGTCACGAAGGCCCTGGGAGAGGAACAGGGGCGCCCCGTGCGAGCAATTTTTTTCCGAAACAGATCAAAGCCGATACGCGGAATCCGATGACGATTTAATCAGCCCGAATTCCGCGCTGGCGGGAGCCACGCCTTGGGAATCTGAGCTTCCTTGTCGCGGGGAATGAACAGATAATCATTAGCCTCTGTTGTTTCCGTGCTCCAAACGTCCAACGGGAATTCAGTTAGCAGCGTCAGGCTGACCACATGGCTGGCGTCAGTGGTCTTGTTGATACGAAACACAAGGTAATTTGAACTGGCCAGTAGCGACATGAGGCGGCCAACATTGTTCTGGTAATTGACCTTATCTGCATGAGCATCCATGCGCAGCACTTCGCAAGTGATGGGCGGCTTCAACTCAGCCAATACTTCTGGCATGCCTTCAAGAACCTGTCGTTCTGCCCCCTCCACGTCGATTTTCATGAAGGCTATTTTATCTATAGCGAGGGCTTCGCGGATATCATCGAAACGATGAACAGGTACTAATTGGAAATCACATCTCTTTGCTGGTCGCAGATCGGCAACCGTGGTTGCTCCCGGATCTCTGAGCGAGGTAGAACCGGAGTAAAGGGACAGGATCGTATTTTTGTCCGACAGTCCGACAGGAACGATGGAATAGCCCTCCAATCCATTCTGCCGAATGATCTCCTGCAAAGCAGAAACGCAATCAGGGTTAGGCTCAAAGCCGATGTATCTGCCTTGATGATTCAGACTATAGAAGTCGGACAAGGTTTGCCCGACATTCGCTCCGATGTCGATAAAATCCCCGGAATTCAACTTGACGAAATGCCCAATTAGCTCAGTTTTCCAGGATGGTTTCCATTTGTTGAGGTACGTCGCAAATGGAACACGAAGAGTCTTTTCTCCGAGTTTAACTGTGAATCTGGGCTTAATCCGGCTCCATAGCAGTGGAAGCCGAGCCATGTAATAATTTATGTCAGTTGTTATATCCATCAAAATAGACTTTGGAGGACAATGCGCAGGCCTATAAATGGCCTCGTTACTTGAGGCAGACTTTCAGAAATTTACGCGAAAGTCTAGACATGATAAGCGCGTCGAGGGAGGCGCTTATTATGCTACCGCAGCGGCAGAATTCCCATTGCCCGCGCCATCAATCCGACGCCTATGATCAGCGCGACAAGGCCCGCATAGACGAGATCTGGATGGTTGAGGAGGGCTCTCACCTTTGATCTTGCGTTCATCTTTTGCTCCATCGGCCGATTGAACCGGCCTCAGCACGAAAGATGGGACAAACGGCATAAGGGATCGAGCCGAAAGACGAAGCGCGGGCCTAAGGGAAAGATAAGGACGCGTTTACAGCAGAATGTCCTATCAACAAGGCCGCATCCTGCTCCTTAAGCCTTTGTCTTGATGCATGACGTGGGTCCGAAAACTCTGCTGCTTTTCAGCGACGGGCTCTAACCGGCGATGCGGGAGAGATCCGCGACCTCGTTCACCGCGCGGCGCAGGCGCGCAAGCAGCCGCAGCCGATTGAGCCGAAGTTCCGGGTCCGGCGCATTGACCGTCACCTTTTCGAAAAAGGCGTCGACCGGCGCGCGGAGCGAGGAGAGCTCCGCCATCGCGTCTTCGAACGGCCTTTGATCATCGAACCCCGGCCGTCCGACACGCTCTTCCGCAAGCCGCAAATGCCTGCGCGCCTCGATGGCGAGGCTTCCGATCTTGTCCCACAGCGCGACTTCTTCCGGCTCTTGCAGCAAAGAGCGGTCCGGCGCTCCTTCGAAGGCGCCAATGGCCTCTTTCTTTTCTTCCGCACGCAAAATATTCGTGGCGCGGCGATAGCCCGCCAGCAGATTGACTCCGTCTTCCGTGTCCAGAAAGCCGCCGAGCGCCTCGACGCGGCGGACGATCAGCAGCAGATCGTCCTGGCCCGGCAGAGCGAAAACCGCGTCGATCAGATCATGGCGGGCGCCGCGCTCGCGCAGATAGATTTTTAGGCGGTCCCCGAAAAAGGCGAGAAGCTGAGCGCAGATCTCCTCTTCCTCAACGCGCAACGCCGCGCGATCCAAAGCGCCCTGCCCGACATGATGCGAGAAGGCGGAACGTAAAATCGGCAGAAGCGGCAGCCGCAGTCTGTTTTCGAGAACGAGCGCAATCACGCCAAGGGCGGCGCGGCGCAAAGCGTATGGATCCTTGCTGCCGGTCGGCTTTTCGTCGATCGCCCAAAAGCCGACCAGAATGTCGATTTTGTCGGCCAGCGCGACGGCGACGGCGACGAGCGCATTCGGCACCCGATCGTTCGGCCCTTGCGGTTTGTAATGATCCTCGATCGCCTCGGCGACTTCAGCACGCTCGCCCTGCGCGAGCGCATAATAGCGGCCCATCAGTCCCTGCAGCTCGGGAAACTCGCCGACCATTTCAGAGGGCAGATCCGCCTTGGCGAGAAGCGCCGCGCGACGGGCGACTTCAGGGTCGGCGCCGATTTTTCCAGCGATGTCTTCCGCGAGCCTCACAAGCCTTCCGACCCGCGCGCGTTGTGTGCCGAGCTTTTCATGAAACACAACAGAATCGAGCTTTATGAGACGATCCTCAAGCTTGATCTTAAGATCGGTCTCCCAGAAAAACTTGGCGTCCGACAGGCGCGCGCGCACCACGCGGGCGTTGCCGGCGGTGATCGCGGCCCCGCCGTCGCTGGCGTCGATATTCGCCACCAGAGCGAATTTATGGGCGAGCCGGCCCGTCGTCGCATCGCTCAGTACGAAACATTTTTGATTGGCGCGAATGGTCGCGCGAATGACCTCCGGCGGAATTTCGAGAAAGGCAGGATCGAATTCGCCGATCAGCACGACCGGCCATTCGACCAGCCCAGCGACCTCATGCAGCAAAGCCTCATCCTCGATCAGCTCGAGGCCCTGCGCAAAGGCGAGATCGCGCGCGTCATGAAGGATGATGTTGCGCCGGCGCGCGGGATCGAGCACCACCTTGGCTTTTTCGAGGGCTGGAGCGTAATCGTCGAAACGGCGCACGAGAATTGCCCGCGGCGCCATGAAGCGATGCCCGTAAGTGACATTGCCGGCGGCGATTCCATCGACTGAAAAGGGCACGACCTCCGGGTCTTCCGTTTCCAGTCCGAAAGTGGCGAGGATCGAATGCAGCGGGCGCACCCAGCGCAGCGAATCCGGCCGGATCGACGCCGCGCCCCAGCGCATCGACTTCGGCCAGGGAAAGCGCCTGATTACCGAGGGCAGAAGCTCGGCCAGAACCTCGATCGTCGCCTGCCCCTTGCGTTCGACGACCGCTATATAGAATTCGGTCTTTTTCTTCGGGTCCACTTCGATCTTCGCTTCGGAAATCGACGCAAGGCCGGCGCTTTTCAAAAAGCCCTGCACCGCCGCGTCGGGCGCGTCGACGCGCGGGCCCTTTTTTTCCTCCCGCACGTCCGGCTGGCGCACCGGCAATCCCGCGACATGCAAAGCGAGCCTGCGCGGCGTCGCAAAACTCGCGGCGCCCTCGAACGCAAGGCCACGCTCGCCCAAAGCCTCGGTGACGAGACGCTTCAAATCATCGGCCGCCTGCGCCTGCATACGGGCCGGAATTTCCTCGGAAAACAATTCAAGAAGGAGGTCGGGCATGATCTCGTTTCGGTTTGGGGTCAGTCTTCGCGACCTCGACCGGAGGAAACCAGCCGGGCATGCGTCCGCCGCTCGAACCGTTGACTAAGCTCTGAATTTCGCTTCGCCAAGCGGAAATTTGGTCTCAGAGCACCCCGCACCGGGAGTGCTTTGGAGTTGATCACGCAGATTGTGCATTCAATTCGGGCGCCCCGAGGGAACATGGAAAGCGTCCAGGCGTTGCCATAGCTCCTATGGAGGCATTGCTATGAATACTCCAAGATTTCTTGCGCTTTCCGGCGCGGCCTTGATTGCCTTGACCTCGGGCGTTTCCGCGGGTCCCATGAGCATAGCGACCAGCGGTGTGGTGGCGCCGACGCAGTCTCAGCTCGAAACGGTCGCCTACCGCCGCCATTACCGCCATTACGCCCATCGGCGCCATTACCATCACTACGCCTATCGGCGCCACTACTACGGCGTGAATCCCGGCGCGGCTATCGCGGGCGCGGCGCTCGGCGCACTTTCGCTCGGCGTGACAGCAGCGACGCTTGGCGACTGCGGCTTTTATGGCTGCGGATATGGCTATGGCGGCCCATATTACGGCGGCTACTATGGCGGCGGGCCCTATTATGGCGGCGGCTATTACGGCGGACGCTATGCGGGATGGGGCGGCGGAATGCGCACCGGCCGCAGCGTCGGCTTTGGCCATGCGGGCGGTTTCCATGGCGGCGGATTTCATGGCGGTGGGTTCCACGGCGGCGGCGGAGGCTTCCATGGCGGAGGTTTTCATGGCGGCGGCATGCACCGCTGACCCCTTGCCGCGCGCCTGATCAGTCCTGAACGAGACCATCTCCGCCGCCGGCCGCCGTCTTGAGCCAGGCGGCGCCGCAGGCCTTGGCGAGTTCGCGAACGCGCAAAATGTAACTCTGCCGCTCGGTGACGGAGATGACCCCGCGCGCATCGAGCAGATTGAAGAGATGCGAGGCCTTGAGGCATTGGTCATAGGCGGGCAAAGCCATCAGATGGCGCCCGCCCTGATCGCCCGCTTTCAGCAGAGCCGCGCATTCGGCTTCGGCGTCGCGGAAATGCTGGAAGAGAAGCTCGACATTGGCCGCTTCGAAATTATAGCGCGAGTATTCTTCCTCGGCCTGCTTGAAGACATCGCCGTAAGTGACCTTGCTGTCTCCTTCGCCGCCGTTGAAATTGAGATCAAAAATGCTTTCGACGCCCTGCACATACATGGCGAGGCGCTCCAGCCCATAGGTCAATTCACCTGAAACCGGAGCGCATTCGATCCCTGCGACCTGCTGAAAATAGGTAAATTGCGAGACCTCCATGCCGTCGCACCAGCACTCCCAGCCAAGGCCCCAGGCGCCGAGCGTCGGGCTTTCCCAATCATCCTCGACGAAGCGTATGTCGTGCAGGCGCAGATTGACGCCAATCGCCTCGAGCGAACGCAGATAGAGCGACTGAAGATCGGGCGGCGACGGCTTCAGGATCACCTGAAACTGGTAGTAATGCTGCAGCCGGTTGGGGTTTTCGCCGTAACGCCCATCCTTTGGCCGGCGCGAGGGCTGCACATAGGCCGCCTTCCACGGCCGCGGACCGAGCGAGCGCAGGGTCGTGCCCGGATGAAATGTCCCGGCGCCGACTTCCATGTCGTAAGGCTGCAGGATGACGCAGCCCTGCGCCGCCCAGAATTGCTGCAGGGTCAGCAGGAGGCCTTGAAACGAACGTGATGGAGCGAGCGCTTGGGGCGCCGCTTTTTGGGTGGATAAGGAGGTTTCGTGCGCAAGGTCGGTCATGAGGCGCCTTGTATCGCTACTCGGGATCGCATGGAAGAGCGATTGCGCCAGCGACGCGTCGACGGAACGATAAGCTCAAAAGGTCAAGATGGCGGTTCAGACAGCATGATGATCGAAGTCACGGTCGCGCCTGGGCAATTGTCAAGGCTATGTCATAATACTTTAAGTTGAAAAACAAAATGCCTGTAAAAACAAGTTTCCCATTGCGTGATGCTAACTTTCAATGCACGCTTTCATGGGAGATGATTGTTGCAAGTCAACTGGTCTCTTGATCCTCCAACGCTTGCGCTTCCGGGAGGGATAAATGAAATTTCATTGCCTATTGGCTTCCGCCGCCCTCGCCGCTTCAGTGTTTTTCATAGGCGACGTCGCCGTCCAGGCTGTTCCGGCCTCCGGTCTTTCACAGGCCGGGTCCAGCATCCGCGCTTTGGAAACGCCCGTCGCTCAGCAAGGCGTCGAAAAGGCCTATTACTACCGTCGCTATTACCATCGGCGCTATTACCACCCTTATTATCGCCATTACTATCGGCGCCATTACTATCGCCCTTATTATCGCAGACATTATTACCATCCATACTATCATCGCTACCGCTATTATCGTCCGTTTTACTGATAGACAGGCCAGAGTGCTTTCCGCCTGAATGAAATCATTGGAGCGATTGAAATCGCTCCAATATCAGAAGTTTGAGCATATTCTTGTCGATCAGATTAAAACGATCTGATCGGAATATGCTGTGGATAGGGATGAAAACATGCGTAGATTTGCAAAGATTTTGTGGGTCGCAGGAGCGCTTTGCGGCTTCGGTTTTGGCCTTGCGGGGCTGGCGCAGGCAATGCCGATGGCGGCCAGCGGGATCACGACCGCCGGGAGCCCGGCCTCCGCCGCCGTGGAAAAAGCGCATTATTATCACCGTCACTATAACTATCACCACCATTACTATCATCACCATCACCACTACTATCATCGCAGGGGTTGGTGACGAGGGAGGCTCATCAAAGGAGGCGTCTCCGCCGGAGGCGCCTTCGCGATCAATAAACCCCCGGAGTTGCTACCAATCAATCGCCGCGTCGCCGCGGTGAATTGCTTCGGCAATCGCCGTGAATCGCGATCCTTCGTGTAGCGTCAGCGCCGGCGCGATCGACAAGGGCGCGCGGCTGCCCTTTTTCGCGCGCAGAAGAATGCGGATCGCCGGCGCGCCCTCGCGCGCATGCACGGGCAAGACGGTGACGCCCCCCGCGCGTCCCTCAAGGCTCGCAAGAATCGCGGCGAGATTTTCCGGCCGGTGAATAAGGATGAATGATCCGCCGGGCCGGGCGAGCGCGAGGCAGGCGGCGATCCATGCCTCGAGCGCGCCCGCGCCCTCGCCCGGCATCACATGGGCGCGGCGTTTGCCCTCGTCGGGCGATGGGCGCGACCGGCGCGCATCGAAAAAAGGCGGATTGGAGATCACAAGTCCCGCGCTTTCATCGGCGAGGCCGGCGGCCCGGCGGCTTCGCGGAGAAAGCGCATCGGCTTCGAAGACCTGCCCGCGATCCGGCATTCCGTTGAGAACGAGATTTTCCCGCGCGAGATCCGCGGTCCGCGGATCATTCTCGATCAGACCGACTTTCGCGCCTCGCCGCGTCAAGGCGAGCGCGAGGCCGGCGGCTCCGACGCCCGAACCCACGTCAAGCGCCAAATCGGCATATTCCGCTGGCGCCGCGGCGGCGAGCAAGATCGCGTCGGTGCCGGCGCGATGGCCGCGCTCAGGCTGGCGCAGGAAGAGCCGCCCGCCCAGAAATGCGTCCGGCTCGCCTGAGGGGGCCTGCGCCGGTTCATCCATCGGATAATTCCTCGGAGAGCCCCCCCTCGGCCAACGCCGCGCGGGCCTCCGCCGCATCGTCCTCCAGGACCAGAACACGCCGCGGCAGAAAGCCCAGCGATCCCTCCAGCGCGCTCATATGCTGATCGGCGATGAAGATATCGATGCCGGCTTCACGAAGGATTGCTTCGACCAGAGAAATCAGCACAAGGTCGTTGGTGCGCAGCAGTTCGACCAATAGGCCTCCTTGAAATCACGTGTGCGCGCAAGACGCCGGAGCGCGGCTACAAGACCTCGCATGCGGCAAAAGAACCGGCAAGATGGTTCGCGCGGCTGTCACGAGTTGAAAAGTGTCGGGGAGCGCCCTAATAAGCGCAGGCGGATCCGCGGAGTGTTGGATATTGGGCGTTGTCATTCCTTTAGAAGAAAAAGCAGAGCCCGGCATCGAGCCGCTTCTTGGCCTTGTCGGCGCGGACATGGACCGCGTCAACCAGACCATCCTCAGCCGCTCGGCTTCCGACGTGTCGATGATACCGGAAGTCGCGAACCACCTGATTTCCTCCGGCGGCAAGCGCCTTCGCCCCATGCTCACGCTGGCGACCGCCGGCTTATGCGGCTACCAGGGCTCCGGCCACATCAAGCTCGCCGCCTCGGTGGAGTTCATGCACACGGCGACGCTTCTGCATGATGACGTTGTCGACGAGAGCGACATGCGGCGCGGCAAGCTCGCGGCGCGCATGCTCTGGGGCAACGAGGCAAGCGTCCTCGTCGGCGATTTCCTGCTCGGCCAAGCCTTCAAGATGATGGTCGAGGTCGGCTCCTTGCCCTGCCTTGACGTCTTGTCCTCCGCCGCCGCCGTGATCGCGGAAGGCGAAGTCATGCAATTATCCGCCGCGAAGGATACGCAGACGAGCGAAGATGACTACCTCGCGGTGATCCGCGCCAAGACCGCCGCCTTGTTCGGCGCGGCTTCCGAGGTCGGGCCCTTGCTGGCGGGGCGCCCAAAGGCTGAAATCGCCGCCTGCCGCGGCTATGGCCTCAATCTCGGCATCGCCTTTCAGCTGATCGACGATGCGCTCGATTATGGCGGCACCTCAGCCAAGCTCGGCAAGAATGTTGGCGACGACTTCCGCGAAGGAAAGATCACCCTGCCGGTGGTGCTCTCCTTTCGCCGCGGCACGACGGAACAGCGCGAGTTCTGGCGCCGCACGCTGGAAAAGGGCGAGATCGAGGACGCCGATCTCGAAGCCGCGATCGCCACCATGCACAAGCACCGAGCCCTCGAAGATACGGTTGAACGGGCGCGCCATTATGGCGCGATGGCGCGCGACGCGCTGGAGCTCTTTCCGTCGTCTCCCTGGAAATTCGCGCTGAGCGATGTCGTCGACTTTTGCGTCAACCGCGCTTTTTAAACGGCCTGCTCCATTCTGGTACGGCGCCGCCCGTTCAGCGGTAATGGTTTCTCAAGCGTAACCGAGAATATTCAAATCGAGTGGCGGAATTGGCGCTTCGCAAGACGCCGCGAGAGCTCGGGATGAGCGTGAGACGCGTATGGGTGGGTCACGGTTCGGTTGGGCGGTGGGCGCGATCGCCCCTTGGTGGCTAGGCGTCGCGCTCGCGCTATCAATGCCTGCCGACGCGGAACAGGAAGCCGTCTCCGGCGCTTCGCTCGCGGCTTTGTCCCTGCGCGCCCCGGCTCCTCCGCAAGAGTTGATACCCCCTCAAATTCCCGGACTGGCTGGCGCGCTCCGCCAGAGGCCGGCCGCTGACTCAACTGGACGAGCAGACGCTTTCGGCTCGATGCCGCGCCTGCTGCGCGAGGCGAGCCTTGTCGTCGGCGAGGCGGACCGTTCCGAGCGCCTTCCCGACGAGATTGAGCCGCGCTCTGATCTTAAGCGCAATGCCGGGAAATTCCCGACGCTCGACCGCAGCCGCAGGGCGGATCCGGTCGTCGGGCTTCGTCCGACCTTCGACACGCGCCTGCGCCAACGCGGCGGCCTCGCCAATCTGCGGGCGCACGATCTCCTGTTCGAACACGATGAAGCGTGGCCGGTCAGCGGCTTTGACGTATCAGAAGGCGATTTCGCCGGGCCGGACAGCGTCTCAGCCTTCGAGCCCTGGCCCGATGGCGAAACCCCAACGACCGCGCCCTCAGCCGCCGACGCCTCCCCGCGTCAGAACGGCGGCTCCCAGACGATGCGCCCTGCGGCGCTCACCGAGCGTCTGATGCAAGGCGCGACGCCCGAGGTCCGCCGCGCCGAGGCGCTCGCGTCAACGACGCCTGCTCCGGCTGATTCGACGCCGGTTGAGGTCGCCGCCATCGCAGCGCCGCCTCAGGTCGAAGCTCCAGACGACAGCACCGCGTCCTACGTCCCGTCGCGGCCCGGCTTTGCCGCTCTGATCGGCCACGATCGCGCCGCGCAGGAGCAACGCTGCCTTGCCGAAGCCATCTATTTCGAAGCGCGCGGCGAATCCGACGAAGGACAAGCCGCGGTAGCGCAAGTCGTCATGAACCGCGTCTCAAGCGGCCTTTATCCGCCGACGATCTGCGGCGTCGTCTTCCAGAACCGGCATCGCCGCAACGCCTGCCAGTTCTCCTTCGCCTGCGAAGGCAGGGCGCTGCGCATCACCGAAGCAGATGCCTGGCGCAGGGCCGTAAGGATCGCGGGGGAAGTCACCGCCGGCACGACCTATGTGTCAGACGTCGGAGGCGCGACCCATTATCACGCCAATTATGTCAGGCCGCGCTGGGCCAGAAGTCTTGAAAAAATGGATGTGATCGGGCATCATATATTTTACAAGCTCAGGCCGGGCCAGACTTGACGCTGATTTGGCATTCTGACCGTTTTAGCCTCAAGGCATGGCTCTAGACTTCAGCCGCTGGACGTCAATACGCGCGCTTTTTATCGGCGACGCGAAAAAAATCAGCCGATCGGCTGTGAATTTGCTGGCGCCATTCTTTCGCCGATCGCGAAAACGTGGCCGGACGAGCAAATCCACGCACTTGCTTGGCCGACGCAAAACGGCCATGTTCGGCGTGAGAACTCACCCTGAACTCATCCCCCTCGGGGCGCCGCCTCTGGTACGGAAAAACGATCGCATGTCGCTTACGCACACATCAGTACGCAGAGAGTGTAACGAGGCCATTGCTGGCCAGCCTGCCGCCGCTCATTTCGCTCAGCGCGCCGCCACCAAGGCGCTGAACTGGCGCGGCGTAGCCCTTGGCGGTTTCGTTCTGGCGGTTCTCACGAGCTTTTTCTTGCCGGTGACCCTCGCCAGCGCCGAAGCGCGAGCGCGCGAGAATCTGGCCATCGCAGCGCCGTTCGAAGTCGGCGAGAGTCCGGCGGGCAATTACCTCGCGGCGCTTGTCGCCGGCGCCGAACGCGACACCGTCGCAGCGGCGACGTTCTTCCGTGAGGCTCTGCGATTCGATCCGCATAATCCGAAACTGATCGAGCGCGCCTTTGTCGCCTCCCTGTCAAACGGCAATATGGACGACGCCTTCAGCCTGGCGCAGCGTCTTGTCACGCGTGAGCCCGACAACAGCCTCGCCCATCTCGCGCTCGGCGTCGAAGCGATCAAGAATAAGCAGTTCGCCGCCGCGCGCGCGCATTTTGGCAGAGGCGGCGCCGGACAGCAGCGCGATATCACCGCGACGCTGCTCACCGCCTGGTGCTACCTTGGCGAGGGCAATCCCAAAAAAGCGCTGGAGCTGGTCGACCGCTTGCGCGACGAGAATTTTGCGGTGTTCCGCGACTATCATGCAGGCCTTATCGCGAATGTCGCCAATAATATCCCCGAAGCGACGCGACGGCTGAAGGCCGCTTACGAGGCGGACAAGAATACGCTGCGCCTCGTCGATACTTACGCCCGCTTTGTCGCCAAGCGGGGCGATCCCGCCCAAGCGACCAAGATCTATGAGGCTTTCGACCAGATCCTGCCGAGTCATCCGATCGTTGTCGCGGCGCTTGCCGACCTCAAGGCGGGCAAGCCCCTCGATTTGCTGGTCAAGAACGCGGAACAGGGCTCTGCCGAAGTCCTTTATGGCCTGGGCGCCGCCGGCGGGCGGCAGGGCGATGAGCTCGCTGCGATGATCTATCTGCGGCTGTCGCTCTACCTTGCGCCACAAAACAGCCTCGCCATCATCAGCCTCGCGGACATATACGAGCGCATCAAACAAAACGAGCAGGCGATCGACGTCTATGCGCTGGTTCCGGCAAAGGATCCGCTGCGCACCACCGCCGACGTTCAGACCGGCCTCATCCTTGAGACGCTGGGGCGCACGGACGAATCGGCGACGTTCCTGAAGCGCATCGTCGATGAGCATCCGGACAATGGCGACGCTCTCTCGGCGCTCGGCAATCTGCAGCGCGCGCACAAGCAATATGCCGAAGCGATCGCGACCTATACGCGAGCGATCGACCAGGCCAATAAAACCGGGAAAGCGAGCTGGGCGCTTTACTATTTCCGGGGCATTTCCTACGAGCGCGACAAGAAATGGCCGCTCGCCGAGGCCGATTTCAAACAGGCTTTGACGCTTTACCCTGATCAGCCGCTCGTTTTGAATTACCTCGGCTACAGCTGGGTGGATCAGGGCGTCAATCTCGATGAAGCCTTCACCATGCTGCACAAGGCAGTCGAACTGCAACCGACCGACGGCTACATCGTCGACAGTCTCGGCTGGGCCAATTACAAGCTGGGCCGCTACGACGAGGCAGTGAAGGAGCTGGAGCGCGCCATCGACCTTAAATCATCGGATCCGGTCATCAACGATCATCTCGGCGACGCCTATTGGCGCGTGGGACGCAAGCTCGAAGCGCACTTTCAATGGAATCACGCGCGCGATCTCGGCCCCGAACCGGATGATAAGGAAAAGATCCTCGACAAGATCGAGCATGGCCTGCCGGACGATCCAAAGCCCGCCGCGGCGGAGGCCACTCCGAAGGAGCAAGAGCCCAAAAAGGAAAATGGCGGCTGAGGGCGCGAAGCCTTCTCTTTGACCGCCAAAGTCGGAAGCCCGCGTCCCGGGCGCCTCGGGATTGCGTGAGGGCGCCGAGGCTATTGACCACGAGTTGCCTTGCTAGAGCATATTCCGATCGGATCGGTTCAATCTGATCGATAAGAACATGTTCAAGCTTTTCAAACCCGGTCAGTTTCCCTCGCGCCTTGCTCCGACTGACGCTTTCACAACGAAATCCATTGCAGCGAAATCCATTGCCTAGACTTCTCAGAGAACGCGCGCCCGCGAAAATCAATCTCACTCTGCACATCCTCGGCCGTCGCGAGGACGGCTGGCATAGGCTAGAGAGCTTTGTCGCTTTTTCCCGCACGGGCGACCAGTTGTCCTTTGTCGAGGATCAGCCCCTGGCGCTATCGATCGAAGGTCCTACCGCCCCCGCGGCGGGAAACATCGCCGACAATCTCGTGCTGCGCGCGGCGCGGCATTTCGCTGAGAATTTTCCGGGCGCAAAACTCGGCGCGTTCCATCTTGTCAAACGCCTGCCGGTCGCAGCCGGGATTGGCGGCGGCTCGTCGGACGCCGCGGCGGCCCTCCGGCTTCTCGCCCGCGCCAATGGCGTTTCGCTCGACGATGAAAGATTGATCGCGGCCGCGCGCAAGACCGGCGCGGACGTTCCCGTGTGTCTTGCAGCGCGCGCCCGTATGATGCGGGGGCTTGGCGAAGAACTCGGACCTTTGCTGAAGCTGCCGCCGCTCATTGGCCTGATCGTCAATCCCGGCGCGCCGCTCGAGACCAGACATGTATTCGCGCGCATGAATATCCCGCCGGGCGGCTCGACTGCCTTCGGCGGACATCCCGAGCTTTCTTCCGGCATGCATGTCGAGGATTTGGTCGGCGCCTTGGGCAAGGGCCGCAACGACATGGAATCGGCGGCTTGCCGCCTCGCTCCCATCATCGGCGACGTGCTCGCGGTCTTGAGCGCCGCGCCCGGATGCCGCCTCGCGCGGATGTCGGGATCGGGGGCGACCTGCTTCGCCCTTTTCAAGGATTGCAAATCCGCCGCGCGCGCGAAAAAAGCAATTCTTCGTGCGCATCCGGGCTGGTGGGTCAAGAGCTGCGTCTTGAACTGAGGCAAGCCGACCGGCTTTTCGAGGTCTTTCCGGGGCATGCGGAGCCGCCCGTGACGGCCTTCGCGATGAGCCAAGGATAAGGATTACTCCAGATAACTGAGATAGGCGGCGACGGCTGCTATTTGCGCCTGCGTCAGCTTGTGTGCAATCGGCTCCATGATAGCTGATGTGTCTGGATGCGCTGGATCCTGACCTCGCTCTTTGGTCCAGTTCGTCAGCTTGTTGAAGATGTAGTCATTGAGCTGGCCGGCTAGGCGGGGAAACGACCCGTCGCCTTTAGCCTCCGGACCGTGACAGGAAGCGCATGGGGGAACATCGGCGCTGGGAAGTCCGTCCTCGAAGATCGTTTTACCCTCGGCGACAAGCTCCTTCGGAGCGCCGCCCAATGGTTTGGGATTGAGTTCCTTGAACCGCTCGGCCAGGCTATCGATCATCGACGGGCTCAACACATGGGCCACGTTGAACATAACGGGGTTCGTGCGCCTGCGCTCGATAAAGGCCCGCAACTGATTCTCGATGTACTCGGGCTGCTGACCGGCAAGCCGCGGCATGGGATAAGCTCCGCGAAAACCCTGCCCTGACACCCCATGACATGTTCTGCAATAATCAAACTTGGCCTGGAGCTCCTGCGCCGGAATGGTGTCCTTATGGGTTTCTTCCGCGTGACCAGCTGTTGTGAAAGCAATTGCGAGAATTGCGGCGCGCCACGGGGACATTGAGCTTATGATTTTCATGATCCGGCCTCCAACAGTCTCACGCCGCGACATGACTGACGCGCTGATCGAGACCGAGGCGCCAGCTTGGGGCGCCGGCCGCTGACAAAGGCCTCCCTCTTCCGCGCTGGCGCCTCGAACATCTTTTTCAGTCATAACCGAGAGCGGCCCAACTGAAAAACTGAACTTCCCCACCAATTCGCTTTTACGCTCGGAAAACAGTTCTTCTTAGTGGACGGCGGTGAAACAAGAATTATTCTACATCAAAGGGCATTGTAGAAGGATACGATAATTGTTAGCGCGCGCAATTACCTTCGGCTCTATCGCGCCACAGCAAGCTGACGCCGCTTAAGTCCGGTTTCCACTGATGGCGGGAAGGTCAGTTGGCCAATAATATAGAGCAAGGGGCGGAGGCCGGGTCATGAAGGTCATTAGCTTACGATTGGCGTTTCAAACAGCAATCCTTGCATTGGTGTTCGCCGCGCCGGGTCGCGCGGAAGCGAAAGGCCCGACCGACTCTTCGCCGCAAGGGCTGCAGGCGAAGCTGACATATTGCAAAACCTGCCACGGACTGTCGGCGGAGGGCTACCGCGGATATTATCCCATGCCGCGACTCGCGGGGCAGCAGCCGGTATACATCGAGAATCAGTTGCGGGCCTTTATCGAGCGCAGGCGCACGAACCCCGTCATGTTCAACGTAGCCCATGTGTTGAGCCCGGAGATGGTCGCGGCCCTGGCCGCGCATCTCAAGGAGCTCAATCCCGCTCCATACGGCGGCGCTCCGAAGGGATCTCTAGCCTTGGGAAAGACAATCTTTGAGCAAGGATTACCTGAGTCCAACGTTCCTGCGTGCTCCGCTTGCCACGGTCCGGAGGGCAACGGTAAAGACGAAATTCCCCGGTTGGCGGGTCAGCTCTTCTGGTACACCGAAAAAACAATGACGAACTGGACCAAAGAGCGAGGTCACGGCTCTGTGAAAGACACATCGGCCATTATGGTGCCGACCACGCACGACTTGAGCCAATCACAGATTGCCGCCGTCGCGGCTTACGTAAGCTACCTGAAGTGAATCCGATCGTTTTATAGGGCGCCGGTTTCGATGAATGCATGAAGCGCGAGAACTCGGATCATGAAGCTCATCAGGTCAAAACTAGCAATTCTGGCGATCGTTTCCGTTGCTGCCGGTCCGCTGTCGGCGGATGAGTCCCTGCCCGTGCGAAATTGCACCTGGTGCCACGGGTCCTCGGCGCAAGGATTTATGATGGCGCCACGACTGGCCGGACAGAGAGATCAATACATTGAAAATCAGCTTCTGAGCTTTCGCGACCATATCCGGGATAATCCGCTTTCGAGGCAATATATGTGGGGCGCCGCGGCAAACCTCAGTCCCCAGACCGTGCATGATTTATCAGCTTATTTTTCGACCTTGCCGACCCTGCCCGCCAATGATGGAGATCGGCAGCTGGCAGCCGCGGGAAGAACGATCTACGAGCAGGGAATCGCCGAATCCAACATCGTGTCCTGCCTCGTCTGTCATGGCCCAAATGCAGAAGGGGTCAGAGAAATTCCCCGTTTGGGAGGACTATCCTATTCCTACCTAAAAAGAAGGCTCGAGCAGTGGGGCGAAGGGTTTCACGCAGCCGCTGGCCCGATGCCGCACATTGCAAGCACATTGTCTCCAAACGAAATTGACGCCCTCGCCTCATACCTGAGCTTCGTCGGATCCGCTTCCGTGGAATGATTGTGCGGCGACATCTTTTTCCGCGCGCGTTTTGGCGTTGAGGAGTCGGATCGCAGAAGGCGCCCCTTGGCCGCCCGAGCCCTTATCTTCTGGTCGCTGCTGTTTTGATGCGCCGAACAGGGCTCTTTCGATGGCCGCTCCGGTTGGCGTCGGCCGAGTTTCAAACGTGCCGCGCGCCATCGCCATTGAAATGGCGATGGCTGTGGGCTAAGGTTTCGCCGTCGCGGGCGTAGTTCAATGGCAGAACGGAAGCTTCCCAAGCTTCATACGAGGGTTCGATTCCCTTCGCCCGCTCCACGCCTTCCGCGAGGCGGCTTGATAGCCGGCAGCCGTTCCCCCAACGCCACCCATTGCCAGAAGCACGAGTATCCGCGTCAGTGTGACGACTGGGCGCTCGCTTCAGTGTCGGGGCTGGCTTTAACGCGAAGCACGGCCGGGTCATCAAGATCGCGCCCGGTTTGGATCCTGAAAGCCTCCGCGAGCAAAAATGCGTCGCGCTCGATCGCGCCGGAGGGCGCCATCCGAACGGCGCCGATGCGTTCAAGCGTAATCGTATCTTGCGCTGAAGCCGCGCCGATCATGGCCTGAAGACCCAGCGCCGCGAAGAGGTGAGCGAGCAACCGAGGTTTGATCTTCATGTCGTAAATATTCAAAGTCACGGCACGATCTCCTTTCACGCGTCGCTGGGCTTTGCCCAAGCGCGCTTCTGTCCTGGCGACTGATCGCCAGAGACGCAGCGCTCCCGCGAGGGCCGCGCCAACAAATTTCGAGGATGATATTTTTAGCTTGCGGTAAGCTTGCGCTGCACAATGCTGTTTTGCAACGCACCAAATTGTCTCAGGGGGATGCTGCCCCAGCCTGGCTTTCTCAAGCGCTTTTGGGGTTTCGCCTGCGCCGCAGGCCGTAGTCCCTGAATTTCTCGACCGTTCTCGCAACCTCGGCATCGCTGAGAATATGCGGCGTCCCAATTTGCAGCGCCGCCGCATATTGCCGGGCAAGCGTCTCCAATTCGACCGCCAGCCACAGCGCCTCGCTGAGATCAGGACCTGTCGCGATCATGCCGTGATTGGCGAGCAGCGCGCAGGCGCGGTCCTCAATCGCTTCCAGAACCGCGACAGAGAGTTCCGGCGTGCCATAGCTTTCATAACGCGCGCACCGGATCGTCGGGCCGCCCGCCGCAGCGATCATGTAATGCGCCGCCGGAATTTCCATGCGGCACATGGCGAAGGCCGTGCAATAGACCGGATGTGCGTGCACGACCGCGTTGACCTCGGGCCGATGGCCCAGAATATCGCGATGGAACCGCCACTCGGAGGAAGCGACGAGATCGTGCTCGTAGACGCCATCCATCGTCATGAAGACGATGTCGTCGGCGCTCATCTCATCATACGGCAGGCCGGACGGCGTGATCAAAAGCCCGTCGGTCCAGCGAACCGAAATATTGCCCGCGGTTCCCTGATTGACCCCCAGCCGCGCCAGGCTGCGGCAGCCGTCGATGATGGATTGTCGAACGGCGAATTCTCTGGTTTTCGCCAATTTCCCTCTCTCAACGCAAATCACGCTATGATCTGGGGGCCCATTTCTGAACTGGCCTTGCGGCAAAGGAGAACACGAGGGCCGAACGAGCCGGCCTTCTCAAGGCGATGATACTCTAAACGGGAGCCCGAAGCGCGCAAGCTTCCTTCGCCAGACGCTCGACGGCGGCGTAATCGCCGGCGTTGATCAGCGCGGGCGCGACCATCCATGAGCCGCCGACGCAAGCGACATTGCTGAGCTCGAGATAAGCCTTGGCTTTCTCCGGATTGATGCCTCCGGTCGGGCAAAAGACAAGATCCGGCAAGGGCCCGGCAAGCGACGAGAGATATTTCACGCCGCCCGCGGCTTCGGCCGGGAAGAACTTCATACAGCGAAACCCATGCTCATGAAGCGTCATCGCTTCGGACGCGGTGGCGACGCCGGGGAGCCAGGGAATCGGCGATTTCCGCGCCGCCTTCAAAAGTCGCCGCGTCATTCCAGGGCTGACGAGAAAGGCCGCGCCCGCGTCGATCGCCGCCTCCATCTGATCCGCGTCTGTGACCGTCCCGGCGCCAATGATCGCTTCCGGGAAGGCGCGCGTCAGCATCTCGATGGATTTCAGCGCCGCCTTGGTGCGTAGCGTAATTTCGAGCACGGTGAGGCCGCCGCCGATCAATGATTTCGCCTGGGCCAACGCATCCGCCGCATCGGCGACCTGCATGACGGGGATCACCGGCGCTTGCTTCATCAAAGCCAGGGTGGCATCGGTGTGTTGGTATTGCATAGATCCGCGCCCCTCCGCAGCGATGAATCATTTTCAGGCGAAGCACACTTCTGGTTCGCGTCAAGAAAATGCGATCGAACCGAGAGATAAAGATTTTTCTGATTTTGTGAATCGGAAAATCGCGGGTCGGCGCCGCGTCAGCTGATGCTGCTCGCGCCGAGTTCAGGCCCGCTCGCAACCATGCGAAACATATGGAAAAGTTCGCGGCCATATCCATGCTGATATGAGTCAAGATCGCAGGTCACGAGTTCGCGCTGCTCGAATTCCTCGGGGGAAACATCAGCGCTCAAGAGTCCCGCGACGGCGTCGAGAGTGATGATGTCGCCGTCGCGCAATTTCGCGATCGGTCCGCCCGCTTGCGCCTCCGGCGTCACATGGATCGCCGCCGGGACTTTTCCCGAGGCTCCCGACATGCGCCCGTCGGTGACGAGCGCGACCTTGTGGCCATGCGCCATTACCGACGCCAGAATTGGCGTCAGCTTGTGCAGTTCCGGCATTCCGATCGCCTTGACGCCCTGAAAGCGCACCACCGCGATGAAATCCCGATTGAGCTCGCCGCGCTTGAACGCCGCCTCGACCTCCTCCTGCGCATGAAAGATCAGCGCTGGCGCGCGCACGATATGGCGCTCGGGCGCGACCGAGCTGATCTTGATCACCGCGCGGCCGAGATTACCGTCCAGCACTTTGAGGCCGCCATCGGCCGAAAAGGGGTTCGCCAAGGGGCGCAACACTGACCCGTCGTGGCTCTCAACCGGCGCGTCGCGGAACCTGAGTTCGCCGTCTTCGAGATAAGGCTCTTTTGCATAGTCCGCGAGCGGCGTTCCCGTGACTGTGTTCGCATCGGGATGCAACAGCCCTCCCTTCAGCAATTCACCGATGAGATAGCCCGTGCCGCCAGCGGCGCTGAAGTGGTTCACGTCGGCCGTTCCATTAGGATAGATGCGCGTCAGCAAAGGAACGATCTTCGAAAGCTCGCCGAAATCCTCAAGCGTCAGGATCATTCCGCCCGCGCGCGCCATGGCGACGAGATGGATCACATGATTGGTTGAGCCGCCGGTCGCATGGAGAGCGACGACGCCGTTCACGAAAGCGCGCTCGTCGAGGATCTTCGAGGCGGGCGTATAGTCATTCCCGAGCGCTGTGATGGCGAGAGCGCGCTTGGCGGCGGCGCGGGTGAGCGCATCGCGCAGCGGCGTATTCGGGTTAACGAAGGAGGCGCCGGGCAAATGCAGTCCCATCGCCTCCATCAGCATCTGGTTGGAATTGGCCGTTCCATAGAAGGTGCAGGTTCCGGGCGCATGATAGGAGGCGGCTTCGGCGTCCAAAAGTTCGGCGCGTGACACCTTTCCTTCCGCGTAGAGCTGGCGGATCTTCGATTTTTCGTCATTGGGAATGCCGGACGGCATCGGGCCTGCGGGAATGAACACGGCCGGCAGATGGCCATAGGCTTGCGCCGCGATGACAAGGCCCGGCACGATCTTGTCGCAGATGCCGAGAAACACGGCGGCGTCGAACATGTCATGTGAGAGGGCGATCGAGGCCGAGAGCGCGATGACGTCGCGCGAGAACAGCGACAACTCCATGCCGGCGCGGCCCTGCGTGACACCGTCGCACATGGCGGGAACGCCGCCCGCGACCTGCGCGACGCCGCCCGCCTCCCGCGCCGCCTGTTTGATGATCGCAGGAAAACCTTCATAAGGCTGATGCGCCGAGAGCATGTCATTGTAGGCGGTGACGATGGCAAGGTTCGGCGCGATGTCGGCGCGCAGCTCCTGCTTGTCGTGGACGCCGCAAGCCGCAAAGCCATGCGCGAGATTGGCGCAGCCGAGCGCCCCGCGGCGCGGCCCCTTGCGCGCCATCGCCTCCATGCGCGCGAGATAGGCCTCTCTTGTCGGCCGGCTGCGTTCGACGATGCGCGCCGTCACGCTGGCGACTGTCTGATGAACCATAGCGCCTCTCGATCTTTTCTGCCGTGCATGAAATCGGGCCGCGGGGAGCGCGCTCCGGCAAGCCAAGAAGCTTAACTCGTCTCCTCGTACCAGCTTCTTCCATCCCGCTCAACGAGGGCGGTGGCGGAGGCCGGCCCCCACGTGCCGGCAAGATAGAAACGCGGCTCCAATGGCGATTGGTTCCATGCCTCACGGATCGGATCGATCCAGCGCCACGCCGCCTCGACTTCGTCCCGGCGCATGAACAAGGTCGCATTGCCGCGGATAACGTCCATCAGCAGGCGTTCATAGGCTTCCGGCGCGTAGATCTTGAACGCTTTGGCGAAGTTCATGTCGAGCGGCACATGGCGCATGCGCATCCCGCCGGCCCCCGGCTCCTTCAGCATCAGCCAAAGCTTGATCCCCTCATCAGGCTGGAGCCGGACAACGAGCCGCGTCGGCAAGATCTTCACATCCGCCCCGAAGATCGAATGGGGCACGTTGCGGAACGACACGATAAGCTCGGACACCCTCTTTGGCAGGCGCTTTCCGGTGCGCAAATAGAATGGCGTGCCGGCCCAACGCCAATTGGCGACATTCACCTTCAGCGCGACGAAAGTTTCGATCTCCGTCGCCGGATTGCCGACCTCCTCCGGGTATCCTGGGACGGCTCCCGCGGCGCTGGCGCCGGCGCGATATTGACCCCTGACGGTCAGCGTCTCGGCGTTGCTTGCGTCGATCGGCGCCAGCGCCTTCAGTACTTTGAGCTTTTCGTCGCGCACGGCGTCGGCCTCCATCGAGGCGGGCGGCTCCATGGCGACGAGGCAAAGAAGCTGGAGGAGATGGTTCTGCACCATATCGCGCAAAGCGCCGGAGGATTCATAATAGGCGCCGCGGCCTTCGACGCCGATCGCCTCGGCGACGGTAATCTCGACATGGTCGATATGGGCCGCGTTCCACAAGGGCTCGAACAGAGCGTTGGCGAAACGCAGCGCCATCAGGTTCTGCACGGTTTCCTTGCCGAGGTAATGATCGATTCGATAGATCTGACTTTCGGCGAAGACCGCGCCGATGGCGTCATTGATCTTCGCCGCCGAGGCGGCGTCGCGGCCGATCGGCTTTTCGACGATGATGCGGGAGCTTGGCGTAATCAGCCCGTAGGCGGCGAGCTGGGCGGAGATGGCGCCGAACCTGTCCGGCCCGGTCGCCAGATAAAAGGCCCGGATCGGCGTCGAATTTTCCGGAAATTTCATGCCGAGGACGTCCCATCCGGCGTCCGTTCCAATATCGAGGCTGACATAATCAACTATGCGCAGAAAAGCGTCGACGGCCTCCGCTTTGGTGCCTTCGGGCGCATATTGGCGCAGGGCCTTGGCGATCGTCTGCCGGAAAGCCTCCCCGTCATAATCGTGGCGCGAGGCGCCGATGATGCGCGTCGGCTCGGAGAATTGCCCGTCGAGGAAGCGCCTGAACAAGGCGGGAAATAGCTTGCGGTAAGCGAGATCGCCCGTCCCGCCAAAGACGACGAGATCAAAAGGATCGACCTTTACAATGCGCGAAACCATCGCTTGCCTTTCCTCCATCGTTGACGCGAACACTGCAAGATCCGGTCCGCAGGGCCGATATGATTTCCTTATCTCCGGCAAGCGTCTATCGTCGCCGCAGGCATCATTTCCGGCTAATGGACGCCGGTTCCCGGATCAAAATGATGCGAAATCAATAAATTCCGAGCGCGAGTGCGTTGGCGGACAAGGTGCAAACCTGCCCGGCGGGCGAACGCGCGCCAGAGATGCCCAAGGATTCGGCGTCATCGCACCGACTCGCCGAGCTTTTGCTTTGCAAGCCGCGCCGCGAAACGCTAACCCTGAAACGTGACGATGGCGCCGCCCTTCGACGATTTTGCGGCTTTGGGGAGTTTTTCAATGTCTCTTCTTCGTGAACCTTCGGCAGAGGCTACGCCGATCTGGTTCGTCACGACCGAGACATGGCCGGAGATTCGCGCCGGCCTGCCTCCCGCGGCGGCGGCTTTCGCAGACGCCAATGGCTTTGAGCCAAAGCCCGGGCGCAGTCAAATCCTGCCGAGCGAGGCCGGCGCGATCGCCGCCGTGCTGTTTGGCATTGAGGGCCATGGCGCGCGCGCAAAAGACCTGCTTTTGCCGGGAAAGCTGGCGACCTTGCTTCCGCCGGGACTCTACCGTTTCGCCAACGGCCCGCATGATTCCACACTCGCCGCGCTGTCCTGGCTGCTGTCCGCCTATCGATTCGACCGCTATAAAGCTAATCCGTCCAAGCTGCCGCAGCTCGCAGCGCCAGACGGGATCGACATTGCCCGCATTGAGCGCATCGCCAAGGCCGTGGCTTTCGGGCGCGACCTCATCAGCACGCCCGCCAATGATCTTGGCCCCGCGGCGCTGGAGGCCGCGGCTTTGAGCGTCGCGGCGCAGTTTCAGGCGAGCGCGTCAGTGACGCGCGGCGAAACTTTGCTGGCGGCGAGGCTGCCGCTCATTCACGCCGTCGGCCGCGCCGCCGAAGAGGCCCCGCGCCTCGTCGATTTCAGCTGGGGTGATCCGGCCTATCCGAAGCTCACTCTTGTGGGGAAAGGAGTCTGCTTCGATTCAGGCGGCCTCGACATCAAGCCTTCGGCGGGCATGCTTTTGATGAAGAAAGACATGGGCGGCGCGGCGACGGCCTTGGCGCTCGCCTCGATGATCATGGAGGCGGGATTGAAGCTGCGCCTTCGCGTGCTGCTGCCGATCGTCGAAAACGCCATCGCCGGCAACGCTTTCCGGCCGGGCGACATCTACCCGAGCCGCAAGGGTCTTTCGGTCGAGATCGGCAACACGGACGCGGAAGGACGCCTCATTCTCGCCGACGCGCTGGCGCTGGCCGATGAAGACGCGCCGGACCTCCTCATTGATTTCGCGACCTTGACCGGCGCGGCGCGGGTCGCGCTCGGCCCCGATCTGCCGCCCTTCTATACGGCGGACGAGCAGCTTGCGGCGGAGATTGCCCGCTTCGGTGCCTTGAGCCAGGACCCCGTGTGGCGGCTACCGCTTTGGGACGCCTACGACAAAATGCTCGATAGCAAGGTCGCTGACATCAACAATGTCGGCGGCGGGCCCTTCGCCGGCTCGATCACGGCGGCGCTGTTTCTGCGGCGTTTCGTGGAGCGCGCCAAATCCTGGGTCCATTTCGATGTTTACGGCTGGGCCCCGGCGCAACAATCCGGCCGGCCCGAGGGCGCCGAGATCCAGTCCGCGCGGCTGCTCTATGATCTGGTCGAGGCGCGCTTTGGCGCCCCGGAAGGAGACAGCCCGAGGATCGTCCATCACATCGTCGCCCATATAGACGAGAGCGAGGAAGAATTCGAAGAAGAGATCGGCCACGATGACAAATCGCCGTAACGCTTCGACTTGCTTATGCCCATTCTCGATCGCCGCCTGACCCCTGCCCGCCCCGACCTCGCCGCCGCGCATCTGCGCGGAAAAGTCGAGGCGGACGACTTCGTCGAAGGCCGGCGCGTCACAATCCGCGCGGGACTCGCGGATCTGCGCCCCGAGCCCGCCAATGACGTCTCGATCGACACGCAGGCGCTCTATGGCGAAACCGCGATGCTCTATGAGGACAGCGAGGGGTTCGGCTGGCTTCAGCTCGAGCGCGATGGTTATGTCGGCTATGTTTCGATGGTCGCGGTCGGGGAGTTTGATGCGCCGCCCACCCATCGGGTAAAGGTCAACCGCAGCTTCATTTATCCAGCACCGAACATGAAGCTTCCCATCATCGACGCCCTCCCGCTGGGCGGGAGAGTCAGCGCCGGCGAAACGAGCGGGTCTTTCGTCGCGCTCCAGGGCGGCGGCTTTATGTTCGCCGATCATCTCAGGCCTTTGAACGAGCCTGACCGCGACTTCGTGGCCGTCGCCGAGCGTCTTTTACATGCGCCCTATCTCTGGGGCGGCAAATCGAGCCTTGGCGTCGATTGCTCGGGCCTCGTGCAGATCGCGCTCGACGCGGCGGGCGTAAAATCGCCGCGCGACACGGATTTGCAGGAAAAGGCGCTTGGGGTTCCGCTGGCCGTAAGTGACGATCTCAAAGGTCTCGCGCGCGGCGATCTTGTCTTCTGGCGCGGACATGTCGGCGTCATGCGCGACGCGCAAACGCTTCTGCACGCCAATGCGCATCATATGCAGGTCGCAAGCGAACCCCTCGCAGAAGCGCGGGCGAGAATCGCGGCGGGGACCGGCGCCGCGATTACATCGATCCGGCGGCTGGAGCCGGCCGGCTGACAGGGCCGAGGCCTCGAGATATGGCCGGCTCCGCGCTGGCCTCTGCAAAGTCTGAGCTTAGTCCATTATTGCCGCGGGAAACATAATGTAGTGCAATTATAATACATTATCGCCAAGCTGCTGGATATCTATGTATCTCTCGTGGTCTTGAGACAGGGTCTTCTCAAGATCTGAGGAGATATCAAAATGAAAATGATCAAACTCTCTATCGCCGCGCTGGCTCTGGTGTCGTCTCTTTCAGCCGCTTCAGCCAAAGATGCTTACGTGGAGCATGCCAATAAAGCGGCTACACTGATGACGGGCCGCTCCATCGGCGCCGATAGCGCCGCCAAAGAGGCGCCCGACCCTCTGCATCAGCAGATTTTCCACCGCGGCTGCACGCAGAATTACGGCACTGGCTATTGCGATTGATCGCGCCTCCGCGAATCAATCGGACATTCCCCCAAATAGCGCTGGTCCCGTCCCTGGTTCTGGGACGGGCTGGCTCTTCGTTCAGCGCCGCACGATGGCGCTTCTTTCCTGGTCTTGGGCCCGAACAGAGGTTTTGGCCGCACGGACAGTTGTTCGAGCAGTGAGGAAACCGCAGCGAGCGACGCGGCGTTATCGTGCTAGACGCATGGTGCGACTCATCGCGGAACTGGAGATGCGGACGATGCGCTGGGGACAACATATGGCAATCGTCTTGGCGTTCGTGGCGCCCGCGGTGACGGTCGGGTCCCCTTCGATGGCCTCGCCCCGCGCGCGTCACATAAGCACGCATCATGTCGAAGTCCGTAGCGTCGTCGGCGGCAAATACGCCTCGCACGGCATGCGCGGGCGGCTCACAACGGTTCGGCGGCATGGCCACTTTGCCGAACTGGTCGGTGATCCGGGCAGCGGATATGGCTTTTACCCCTTGCCCTGGGCCTATCGCGCCGGCGCGTGGCGCGCGCGGCAAAGACGGGCGATGGCCTCCGCCGAGGCCATTGGCGTCGCCGTCGCAAGCACGGCCATTTACAGCTATGGCTTCCCCTATGGCGACGATTACGGTTTTGGTCATCACCACGGGGTGTTTAATCCCATTGACGGCTATGGCACGCCCTTTTTCGCGGGCTACTACGGCCCCGCCGGCGGCGCCGGCCAGGAACGCGGACCATTCGGAAACCCGTACAACAAATAGATAATCGATCCCCGATTTCGCGTAACGACTCGAAATCAAGGAATCCCCGGCTGGCGGGCCACTCGCTTCATTAGCAAATTGATTTTCAAGCTCCGCCGCCTTATTTCTTTGTCATGTCGCTTCGCCCCATCATCATTCTGCCCGATCAACGTCTGCGCCTCGTCGCCAAGCCGGTCGTCGCCGTCGACCACGGCGTTCGCACGCTGATGGACGATATGCTCGAGACCATGTATGACGCGCCCGGCATCGGCCTGGCCGCGACGCAAATCGCCGTCGATCAGCGCGTCATCGTGCTCGACGTCGCCAAGCGCAAGGACGAGGGGACGGCGCGGGAACCTATGTGCTTCGCCAATCCCGAAATCCTCTGGGCCTCGGAGGAACTCTCTGTCTATGAAGAGGGCTGCCTCTCGATTCCCGAATATTACGAGGAGGTCGAGCGCCCTGCCCGCGTGCGCGTCGGCTATTTCGACCGGGAGGGACGGCGCTGCGAAATCGAAGCCGACGGCCTTCTGGCGACCTGCCTGCAGCATGAGATCGATCATCTCGACGGCGTGCTGTTCATCGACCATATTTCGCGGCTGAAGCGCGAGCGCGTCGTCAAGAAATTCACCAAAGCGGCCAAGCTGGAGGCGCCCGAACGCAAACGCGCGCCAAAGCCAGAGCGCGCAGCGAGCGCCTCAAGCGGCGGCGAGATCAGATAAAGGCCTCAAAGATCGAGGCGCATTGAACGTCATCCGCGTCATTCTGAGCAAGGCCAAGCCAAGACACGAGCCAGATACGCTTGCTAAAGCTTCTTCACTTCGAAACGGACTTTCCCTCCATCATCCCGGGCTCACCCTTTGCGCATCGTCTTCATGGGAACGCCGGAGTTTGCGGTTCCCGTCCTCACCGAGATCGTCGGCCAGGGCCATCAGGTTGCCGCTGTCTATACGCGCGCGCCAAAACCCGGCGGACGGCGCGGCCTCGAGCCGACGCTCTCCCCGGTCCATGCGGCCGCGCTACGCTTTGGACTTCCCGTTCTAACGCCATCGAGCCTACGCACCGAGGACGCCGCTGCGACCCTCACGGCGCTCGAGCCGGACGCCATCGTCGTCGTCGCCTACGGGCTCATACTTCCGAAAGCCATTCTGGAGATTGCGCCGCGCGCGTGCCTCAATCTGCATGCCTCCCTGCTGCCGCGCTGGCGCGGCGCGGCGCCAATCCAGCGCGCCATCATGGCCGGAGACGATGAGACCGGCGTCATGGTGATGGCGATGGAGGAAGGTCTCGATACCGGCCCCGTGGCGATGGTCGAACGCATCGAAATCGGCCCGGAGGCGACGGCGGACGAAATCCATGACAGGCTCTCCCTGATTGGCGCCGATCTGATGGTGCGCGCGCTAGCGGCCCAAAATCGCGGCAGCCTGCATTTTACGCCTCAAGCCGAAGAAGGCGTCACTTACGCGAAGAAAATTGAAAAGACCGAGGCGCGGATCGATTGGGAGAGGCCGGCCGCCGAGGTGCATAATCTGATCCGCGCGCTCGCGCCTTTTCCGGGCGCCTTCTTCGAGGCCGATCTCGGCAAGGGTTCCGAGCGCATCAAGATTTTGCGCGCCCATCTCGTTGATGGATCAGGCGAACCCGGCGAAGCGCTTGATGATGCGCTGACCATCGCCTGCGGCGAAGGCGCGATCGCAATCATTGAGCTTCAACGCTCGGGCAAGGCGCCGATGTCGGCCGCCGATTTTTTACGTGGCGCGCGCCTTTCGGCAGGAAGCCGGCTCGCGGTGCAAAAAAGCTCCGATGCCGCGCTATAAGCTCATCATCGAATATGATGGCGGGCCTTTTGTCGGCTGGCAGAGACAGGCCAATGGCCTTGCCGTGCAGGAGGCGATCGAGACCGCGCTGCATGCGCTGACCGGCGACAGGGGGGCGATTCGCGGCGCGGGGCGCACCGACGCCGGCGTTCACGCCAGAGGCCAGGTCGCCCATGCCGATCTGACGAAAGACTGGCGTCCTGACGTCTTGCGCGATGCGCTCAATGCCTATCTGCGTCCCTGCCCTGTCGCGATCCTTGCCGCGGAGCGGGTCGCCCACAGCTTCGATGCGCGTTTCTCGGCGGTGCGGCGGCATTATCTTTACAAAATCACCAATCGCCGCGCGCCGCTGACATTGGAGGCCGGCCAAAGCTGGCTGGTCAAAAGGAGGCTTGACGCAGGCGCCATGCATGAGGCCGCGCAAATGCTGCTCGGCTACCATGATTTTACGACCTTTCGAGACTCAGAATGCCAGGCGCAAAGTCCGTTGCGAACGCTCGAACGGTTCGACGTCATGCGCACGCACGAGGAAATTCACATCTTCGCGGCGGCGCGATCCTTCCTGCATTCGCAGGTGCGCTCGATGGTCGGCTCGCTGGAGCATGTCGGCTCCGGCAAATGGAGCATCCATGACCTCGTCGCCGCGCTGGAGGCGCGCGATCGCCGCCGCTGCGGCATGGTGGCGCCGCCCGATGGGCTCTATCTCATGCAGGTCGATTACGCGGACGAAAACCCGGCGGATTAAGCAAACGGCATTGATGCGCCACAGCGCTCTTGCGCGATTTACATGATGTACATCATTTCATATGGAAACATCGCGGCCGCCTTTAGAAAACTGGCGCCTGAACCTGCGGGAATAGCGCAGCGCGCCGTTCATTCTTTCGCGTGGTCGAGGGCGCAACAAAGACGATCGAAATAATGCGAAGAATTAAGGGCGGCCACAGCGCGATGAACGCAAGGGCGTCCGGCTTTTCCGTCAGTACATTGCAGACCGCGGCGCCGAACATTCTATTCATATTACGTTCAGTTCGTCCCTGTCATGCTCTCAACGTTGAAAGTTATGATCGGCGAATCTGGAGACACATATGATTATAAATATCTTGCGGCGCGGCGGCCTCGGCTGCGCGGCTTTGAGCCTCGTTGCATTGGTTTCATCGCCGGCATTTGCCTACACTGGCGAGAAGCTGGCCGGGGAAGCAAAAGTGACCATCGATCAGGCCCGCGCGATTGCCTTGAAAGCGCATCCGGGCAAGATAACGGATGAGGAACTCGAACGGGAGTCCGGTGGGACTGGCCTTCGCTATTCATTCGATATCAAAAGCGGCGGCATTGTACAGGAGGTCGGCGTGGATGCTAAAACCGGCCAGCTATTGGAGAACGCCAAGGAAGGTCCACACCCCGACTGAGATACAACTTAATGCGCCTGAGCGGGCCGACTGTCTGCTCGCAGCCTGGCTGACAAAACGGGGCCCGTCGCGTGAATCGTATTCCTTCGGCTGGATTGAGCAAGGTTCCTGAAGTCACCCTCGTCTTCTGGATCATCAAGATTCTCGCGACGACTCTCGGCGAAACGGGCGGCGACGCGGTATCCATGACGATGAATCTGGGCTATGCGGTCAGCAGCGTCATTTTCATCGGCATCTTTGCCGTCGCCGTCGCCGCCCAGATTGCCGCGAGATCCTTCCATCCGTTCCTGTACTGGGCCGTGATCGTCGCCACCACGACCGCGGGCACGACGATGGCGGATTTTGCCGACCGCTCGCTCGGCGTTGGCTATGCCGGAGGAGCGTCGGTCCTGTTTGTGCTGCTTATGGCTTCGCTCGCTGTGTGGCGCTGGTCCGCCGGGTCCGTTTCAGTTGACGTCATCACTTCGCCGAAAGTTGAAATGTTTTATTGGGGGACCATCCTGTTCTCGCAGACCCTGGGCACGGCGCTGGGCGACTGGATGGCCGACACGACCGGGCTCGGCTATGAAGGCGGGGCGCTCGTATTCGGCGCTGGCCTGTTGTTCATCGCATGGGCGTATTTCTATACGAATGTGTCGCGCACGCTGCTGTTCTGGGCCGCATTCATCCTGACGCGGCCACTCGGCGCAACGGTAGGCGATCTGCTCGACAAGCCACTGGCCGACGGCGGGCTCGCCTTCAGCCGCCTTTATGCTTCGGCTATTCTCGCGGCCGTTATCATCGCCTGCATCCTGTTTCTCCCGCAAAAGGCCGGCAAGCATCCGGAAGCGCGCGAGCAGAGCATATGAATGGGTGATTCTTGGGTTGAGGCCGATCATGGGAGAAAGCGAATGGATGGATTGCGGGATCGGATCGCCGGCGCCTGTCACAAGGCAACGCGCGAGGCCACGCGGACGTCAGCCATTTTGGCTCGATGGACGCTCATAGCTTTCGCGCTCGCCTCTAGCGATAGCGCGGTCGCGGCGGAGCGGAGCGACCCCACCGCCGTCGGGGTGGCTGAGTTCAGCTATGTGGACACTTCTGGGGAAGAACGCGATCAGCGCGCGGACCATGCGGCGCGCATCGCCGCGTTTTCGGAGACGCTTCGCGCTTCTCTTACTGACGGCGGCTCCCGCGTCGTGGCGCCGCTCACCTGCCGCGAAGTCCCCTGCTCAACGCCTGAAAGTCTCATCGAGAGCGCGCGTCAGGCGCGCGCCAGAATTCTGATCTATGGCGGCATCCATAAAATGAGCACGCTCGTGCAATGGGAGCAGCTCAATGTCGTCGACGTCGATGACGGAAAGCCTGTCTTGGCGCGCCTTCTGACCTTTCGCGGCGATAATGACGAGGCTTGGCGAAAAGCCGCGCTCTACACCGAAAATCTGGTTAATGAGATGATCTCGACGCGCTGATGGCGCGGCTCGACCCGAATGCGGGTCCAAAAAGTCAGCAACTTTACGGCGTCATGCCCTAAACCAGCGCGATCGCCGAAATCTGGCGGCCGTAGTCGGGCTCCTGCCTGTGCACCGACCGCCGGTAGGAAAAGAACTGCTCGGGCTCGGCGTATGTGTCGCGGCCAAGATCCTCGAAGGCGCCGACGCCGGCCTGCCGCAGGCGCAGGGCGATAAAGGCCGGGAGGTCGAACATGAAGCGGCCCCAGTTCTGCGACGGCCTGAAGAAGTCCGCATAGGCTTGGGCGGTCTCGACAAAACGATCGTAAAACTCCGGCCCGACCTCATAGCTGTTCTGGCCGATCGCCGGTCCCAGAGCCGCGATGATCGAGGACCGCGATGCGCCAAGGCCTTCCATGGCGAAGAGGGTCGCTTCGAGCACGCCGGTCAGCGCGCCCTTCCAGCCCGCATGGGCGGCGCCGATCACCCGCGCTTTGGCGTCGGCGAAAAGGATCATGCCACAATCGGCCCCGGTCACGCCAAGCGCGACGCCTGGCGTCGAGGTCACAAGGCCGTCGCAATGCGGACGCCCTTCAACGGGGCCCGAAATGACAAGGACATCCGGCGAATGGACCTGGTAGGGTACGATGAGCCTCTCCGCATCGACGCGCAGAACCGCCGCCATCCGGCGCCGGTTTTCCGCCACCGTTTCCGGCGCGTCCCTCGATCCCACTCCGCCATTGAGGCTGGCGTAGACCCCACTCGATACGCCGCCCCTGCGCGTGAAAAACCCATGCGAGACGCCGGCGATCTGCAACACAGGGGCGAACAGGGCATCTGCTTTCAACTCATCCATTGCTTGCCTCTTCGAAGCCCGGCGGCGGATCGAACTCGCGCCGGGTCACGGCGAGGACTTTGAAAAGTCGCGCCATGTCGGTCGCGCGATCGAGGCCCGGCCCCTCCCCCGCAAGGCGTTCCCGCGCCGCGTCGATGGCCGCGCTTTGCGCCGGACTCGCATGATGCTTCAGCATCGCCGCGCGCTCGAATATGCCAAGGCGGGTCAAAAACCGGCCCTGCTCCACGGGGCCATGTACGGCGGCGCCCGCCCCCCGCGCGGAGCGCATAAGGCCGGAGAAATTGACATGGGTTGTAAGGTCCGCCTCGCCGGGATCAGCCAAAGGATCGACGAATTGATGCGCGCGCATGGCCTGCAGCGTTTCGCCGCGCGCCGGCTCCGTGTAGCCATAGTCGATCGCGAGCAGCGCGCCGCCCTGGGTCACGATCCGCACCGCAAGCTGCGTCATCAGGCGCGCGGCGGCGACGCCGACCTCCAGAATGTCGTCGGGCTCGCCGCGGGCGGCGATCGCAGTTTCATGGGCCACTCCAAGGCCAAAGGCGAGACGCCCATCCTCGTCGAGGCCAATGAGCCTTTCGCGCCAGCCGCCATCCCGATGAACGTAATGCCGCACCGGAAGAGCGTCGAAGAATTCATTGGCGATGAAAATGGCCGGCCCCGGAGGAACCTCGTCGACGCTCGCATGCCAGACGACCTTGACCCCACGCCCTTCCAGCGCCGCGCGCTGGGCTTCGCGCAGCGGCAGGCTGATCTCGACCAGGTGAACTTCGAGCGCGGCGAGAAAATCAGGCGCGACCTTCACGGCGCGCAACGCGTCGGCCATCAATGTGCCGCGGCCAGGACCAAGTTCAACAAGACGGACGGCCTCAGGCGCCCCCATGAGGCGCCAGACTTCGACGCACCAGAGTCCGAGCAGTTCGCCGAACATCTGGCTGATCTCCGGCGACGTGATGAAGTCGCCCTTGGCGCCGATCGCCTCTTTCGATCTGTAATAGCCATGAACGGGATGGCTCAGCGCCAGCGTCATATACCGTTCGAGGCTGATCGGACCACCTTCGAGGATCAATTCGCTGAGGATGGTTTCGAGCGCGGTCATGCGAGCGCCGCCTTCTGACGGGCCGTCCGCAGGATCAAGACAACCCCCACAGCGATCAGGGGCAGCGACAGCAGCATTCCCATGGTTGCTCCTCCGAATAGAAAGCCGAGCTGAGGATCGGGCTCACGAAAAAATTCGCAAATAATCCGCGCGACGCCGTAACCCACCGCGAAAATGCCGGTGACGAGGCCCGGGCGACGCAGCGCGCCAAGCCGCACGGCGATAAATAAGATAAGGAACAGAACCACGCCCTCAAGCGCCGCTTCATAGAGCTGGCTCGGATGGCGAGGCACGGGGCCGGCGCCGGGGAACGCCATCGCCCAGGGAACGTTGCTCGAGCGGCCCCAAAGCTCCGGCTTGATGAAATTGGCGATGCGGCCGAGGAAAAGCCCGATCGGAACGACGGCGCTGACCACATCGCCGAGGCGCAGCACAAGAATGCCGCGACGGCGCGCGAGGACGTAGACCGCGACCACCGTTCCCGCGAAGCCGCCATGAAAAGACATCCCGCCCTGCCAGACTTTGAAAACATCAACTGGATGGTCGAGATAAAAGGCCGGATTGTAAAACAGCACGTAGCCGAGACGCCCGCCGAGGATGACGCCGATGGCGGCGTAGACGAGAAGATCGTCGATGCAGGTGGCGTCGGGACGTGGCGAGGGCCCCCAAAGTGACGGCCGCCGAACGAGATATTGCGCATAAGCCCAACCGATGACGAGCCCGGAGATATAGGCGAGGGCGTACCAGCGGATCGGAAAAGGCCCGATCGAAATCAGCACCGGATCAATGACGGGATAGGCGATAACAAATGGCATCTGCGCTCCGAAGTCGTGGCGTGATGCGACGTCGGCGCCGCCGCGTCAAGCTGCACGCCGGTCCCGCGGCAAAATCGTAACGACCCCATGTCAGGGGCTGCAAGCCGTGCTAGATCGTGATTCTGCCGGAGAGCCGGCGGCGGCCGCTGTTGGCGCCGGACGCTAGAGTGTGACGCCGAAAAGCGGAACCGGCTTTGTGACGACTCATGCTCTAACCTATTGATGAGAGACGGACTGAGACTTTTGACGCAATCGCATTGTGATTCCGGCCAAACTCATCCGGCTCCAGGACAAGCCGCAGGACGTCACGGCTTCGAAGTCGAGGCTGGCCGCCTTCACGCCGGAGCGCGGCCGATCGGAGGACAAAAATGGCTCAGAACAAGGTTTTCGAGGATTTGACCCGCCTGATGGCGGATGCGACAGAGATGGCGCAGGGCGTGCGGCGCGAGGCCGAGACCGCCATGAAGAGCCAGCTCGAACGGCTGCTCGCGACGATGGACGTCGTGACGCGCGAGGAATTCGAGGCGGTTAAGCAAATGGCGGCCAAAGCGCGCGACGAAAACGAAAGGCTGAGCGCACGACTCGCGGCTTTCGAGGCTGAACTCGCTCAAAAAGCCAAAGCAGCGGGCAATTAGAGCGTCGCGGCCCGCATTTTTATCGGCGCGCCCAGAAGCTCGCGCAAGAGTTGCTTTCGGGACAAAATCGGTCTTTTCGCGGCCGAATCGCGATTTTAAGGGCGTCTAAAGCGCCAAAAGACGGATTCTTATCTTTCGCGAAACTGCTGGGGCGCTGCCCTGGGGCTTGCTAGGCAGGGGACAACCACCCCCCGCCCAGTTGCGCAGGGACGCCACCTTGTGATTCCTTCGTGTTCAGTGATCGAACGG
Organism: Methylocella tundrae; assembly: GCF_038024855.1. NCBI lineage: Bacteria > Pseudomonadati > Pseudomonadota > Alphaproteobacteria > Hyphomicrobiales > Beijerinckiaceae > Methylocella > Methylocella tundrae. The sequence continues at coordinate 592,369 of NZ_CP139089.1, read as the reverse complement.
GGTTTTTGAGTCGGCGCCGCGGCGCCAAGCCACCGCTCAATGTTTGAATGCGCGTCGCCGCGCCGTGCCGTCGCGTCCGGGAGTGTAAATGCTCCCTGGCCGCATTGTCTTCAAAGGCCCTGGAATGTCGCTTTTGCAATTCGAAGCCGTCCGCTCGGAACATCCCGTGGATCTCATCGAGAGGCTGGCCGCGCATAATCAGTGGCCTTTCGACCGCGACGAAGAGGATGAAATCTCCATTACCGTCGCGGGCAGCTGGACCGATTATAATGTCGCCTTCACCTGGCTCGAGGATCTTGAGGCGCTGCATGTCGCCTGCGCGTTCGACCTCAAGGCGCCGTCGGCGCGCAAGGCCGAAGTCGTTGCGCTGATCTCGCTCATCAACGAGCAATTGTGGCTTGGCCATTTCGACATCTGGCCGGACGATGGCGTCGTCATGTTCCGCCACGCGATTGTTCTGTCCGGCGGCGCCGAGCTCAATGGCCACCAGTGCCAGACCGTCCTGACCAGCGCGGTGCGCGCTTGCGAGCGCTATTACCAGGCGTTTCAATTCGTCGTCTGGGCCGGCAAGAACGGCCGCGAAGCGATCGAGACGGTCATGCTCGAGACCAAGGGCGAAGCCTAGAATGACGATGACGCAGAAGCCCCGCTTTCCCGCCTCTCTGGTTCTCGCCGGCGCCGGAAAGATGGGCGGAGCTTTGCTGCGCGCCTGGCTCGATCGGGGCTTTGACCCCGCTGGGCTTTATGTCCTCGATCCGAACGCGAGCGAAGATATCGCGGAGCTTTCAGCAAAGAGCGGCTTTGCGCTGAACGCGCCGGCGCAGGCGCCGGAGGTGCTCGTCCTTGCGATCAAGCCGCAGGCTCTCGATGAGGCGAGATCGCTCGCAGCGCTCGCGGGGCCGCAAACGCTGGTCATCTCGATTCTCGCCGGCAAGACGATCGCCAATCTCGCGGCGCGGCTGCCGGACGCCGGGGCGATCATCCGCGCCATGCCGAACCTTCCCGCATCCGTCGGTCGCGGCGTCACCGGGCTCGCCGCCAGTGCGGGACTGACCGAAGCGCAGCGCGGCGCCGCCGAAGCCCTTATCGGCGCGACCGGAGCGTTCGAATGGGTCGACAACGAGCGCCTGATCGACGCCATCACCGCCATCTCCGGCTCGGGGCCAGCCTATGTGTTCTATCTCGTCGAATGTCTTGCCGAGGCGGGCGCGGCTCTTGGCCTGCCTGCGGAGGTCGCCGCGCGGCTGGCGCGCGCGACTGTTGCCGGCGCCGGCGAATTATTGTTCCAAAGCGAGAGTTCTGCCGCCCTCCTGCGCGAAAGCGTCACCTCGCGCGGAGGAACGACCGCCGCGGCCCTCGAAGTGCTGATGGCGGACGATGCGCTGGCTCCTTTAATCCTGCGCGCCGTCAAGAAAGCGCGAGACCGGGCCGAGGCGCTCTCCGGCTAGCCATGACGCCAAATCCCGCCTTGGCTCTTCGGTTTGCGATCGTCTTCACGACTATGCTGACCACAGGGCTGACGCTCTTCGCGTCCTCTGGCGTGAGCGTCGCGGCGGATGCGTTTCTCAGCTTGCGCGCGGCGACGCCAGGCGCCTTCAATTACGCGCGGCTATCCGACATCCAGGTTTTTCTGGACGCCAGTCCGACCCGCTGCAGCGTGCTGCTGACTGATGGTCTGGAGATCAAGGCCTTTCAGAAATGCGCCTCGATCACCGAGCATCTGGAACAGATCGGGTTGGTGACATTCCCGAACGCTTTTGGCTCGGTTCTGCTCGCGCCCTCATTCGTCTCGAGTCTCATCGCCACCAATAATGGCGGATGCCGGCTGAACCTCAGAAACGGCAGATGGGTTCCTGTCAGCCTCTCCTGCGACGCCGTTCATGACAAGCTGTCGCATCCCTGACTTTCCCTTTCTGACCGAGACATTGAATGGCGCGAACCACGGCTTCGCTCCCGCATCAAAATGATGCGGCAAGCGTCTGAACTGATGGCATGTCTTGAAGTTATGCAAAAAGAGAGCGCCGCCGGCGCAAAGCGCCGCGCGGACGGGGCGAGCCCTTGGAAGCGGCGTCCACACCCGCTAGACTGATCTTGGGGAGCGCAAGGCTCTCGGGTAAAGCCGCTGACCATCCGACTGCTCGCTTTGCGGGACAGCAGTTCGGCGTTCAGCCGGGAGGCGACGATGATCGATCATAAAGAAGACGTCGGGAAGAGCGGCGCTGGCGACAAGAGCGCCAAAGATATCAAGACGACGCCGAAGGATCCGAAAGACGCCATTCTCGAAGCGCTGGTGGAGCTCGCCGGCGAACGCGAGTGGAACGACATCACGATTTCCGACATCGCCGCCAGGGCCAATGTCTCTCTCTCGACCTTCCGCGATTTTTTCCCCGCGAAGGGCGCGATCCTTCCGCTTTTCTTCCGCAAGATCGACAAGGCGGTTCTCGAAAGCGGCGGCGACGAGCTGGTTGGCGAGCCCGCCAAGGAACGTTTGTTCGACGTGTTGATGCGCCGTCTGGACGTTTTGAGACCCTATAAGCTCGGGGTGGAGGGGATTTTTGACTGGACGCGCGGCGATCCCATCGCCGCCGCGGCGGTCAATCGTCTTACCGTCAATTCGATGCGCTTCATGCTGGAAGCGGCTGGAATTGATACGGAAGGCCCTGTCGGCGCCATCAAGCTGCAAGGGCTGGCGCTCGCCTGGGCGCGCATCCTGCCGATCTGGTTTCGCGATGACGACGCGGGACTCGCCCCGACGATGGCGGCGCTCGACCGCGAATTGACCCAAGGCGAACGGCTCGTCGCCCGCGCGGAGGATCTGAACCGTCTCGCCACGCCGCTGCTGACGCTGACGCGTTCTCTCTTCGAGCGGCGTCGCCCAAGTCCGACGCGCGCCCACCCAATGAAGGAGGACGCCGACGGCTAAGGGACGCGGAAAAATTTCGCCGAAGGCCCGCGAACGCAGTCCCTTTAGATCACGATATGGGCGCACTTTTAGGGTCGCGGCGTCCCGTTTCGCTGGATCGGGCGCCTTGTGCCCAACCGCACGGCGCTTTCGAGCGCAAGCGCCTAGCTTTGCCGCGTCCGCTGTTCCAGCACGGCCTGGAATGGCGCGAACAATGCAAAGTCCGCGGATGCGCTGCTTCTCCTGACGTCAAAGCATCAACGCCGACGCGGATCATTCTGAAGCGGAAGCGTCCGGCCGGCGGGGCGGCGCATGACGTCACGGAGGAAGTGCGATGGCGAGCTTTGAACTTCCGAACGGGGACGGACAGAATTTCCTCACGAACTCCAACGGAGAGCGCGTTGTCTGGCTGCACGTCGGCTCTCAGATCCTGATGGATTTCGTGACGCCGGCCGGCGCATCATCGCCTGACCGACGCAATGTCATCTCGCCCTTGCCGAGCGTTTCCGTTGCAGTTACAGCTAGATCCACAGCAACACTCAGCTTTTCCATCAAGGCGAGCGCGGCTCAAGCTCTGACGCTCGAGGGTCATGACGCCAATGGAGACATCAAGGCGAAGCTGGCGGTGTTCGCTGGGGATTTCAAGAATCAGCCGGGCATGGAGATAGATCTGCTCGCGAATGCCTGCCGCGGGTCGGACCCTGTCAAAATCGCCAAAATTCAGCATCTTCTGATGGGTTTTGACGACAACATCTTCGATCAGAACAATAGCGCAAATAAAAAGAAGTTCGGACCCATGATGTGCGGCGCGGTCGCCAAGGGGCGCTCGCAAGAACTGTTCGGCGACACCAGCCTGCTCTTGTACGAAAAGCCCTATCATGAGCCGCTTGACGCCGTCACGGAGCGCTACGACGTCAAGTATAAGTCAGACACGATCGCGAGAGTAAGGCTTGCAATCAAGGCTTTGTTGGCGAAAGGCGTGCCTGTTCGCGTCGGCGTTCTTGATTCTCCGGTCGGCATGCATGTGGAACATCACAAGATCATCGCCTGGTATGCTGGAGGACATACCGTCGTCATCGTCGGCTGCGACAAGTCGGCGTCGGAATTTCTCTATATCGACCCTTGGGGCGGTGGTTCGAAGATGAAATATGAGGGCGGCATCGCCGGCGCCGCTCCCTCCGTCGAATGTCCCTATATGGGCATGTTCATCGCACAATCGAACGGAACGCGACGGGTCGAGGCTGTCGATACGGACGAACCTAACGTTCTCGTCCAGAAATGGACGACCTACGGATCGTTCAGCAGCGTTGGCGGCAATTATCTTGAGATCGTCTCCGGACCGCCTATCTGAGCTACGCGCCCTGCGGCGGCCGCGGCCGCGCTTTCGTCGCTCTCAATTTAGGCTGAGGCGCCGCGGCCCCAGGGTTGTCCAGTCGCGACCATTCCTGCGGATCGAGATCGACGAGCGCCGGACCGGCTTTGCGCCCGCCCTGGCCACGGCTCGTGCCGCCTTTTTGAATTCTGTCGCTCAACCACCCCCGCACCGAGGGCGCGGCCAAAGCAAGGCCAAAGAAGTCCGACACAAATCCGGGAAGAATCAACAAAATCGAGCCGACGCCGACGAGCGTGCCGTCCACCACGGCCTCACGCGACAGGCCGGCTTCCTCATGCGAGCGCGTCGCCATCGCCCGGCGCAGCCTGAAAGCGGTGGAAAGACCGAGGCGCCGCAGCATCGCGACGCCGACAAGGCTGGTCAGCAGGCAAAGGAACATCGCCCCGCCGAAGCCGGCCGCATGCGCGACGACGGCAAAGGCGACGATCTCGGCGACGAGCCAAAGAGCCATATAAAGCGGAAGCCGGGCGCTGAGGCGCATTCGAAAGCCGTTCAAGTGAGTGGAAGGTCCGCCGCCGCCCGATCTGGACTTTAGCGATCCGCCTTCCCAGATACGAATATATGATAAGGATAGACTGGCGGCGCAACTGGCCGCGACCGGACCTGGGGCGTCAAGCGCAACGATGCAAAATTCTTTTGATTTGACGACGATCATTTTCGCTTTCCTCGCCGCTTTCATCGTGTGGAAGCTGCGCAGCATTCTCGGCACGCGCACAGGCGAGGAGAAGCCGCCGAGAAACCCCTTCATAAATGACGCGCGCGGCGCCGCGCCGCGAGCGGCGGGCGATTCCGAGGCAAAAATCATTTCGCTGCCGGGAGCAGCGGCGCCGAACGCCGCGCCGCCCTCGACGGTTACCCCAACCGATACGGCCGAGCGCTGGAGGCCCTATGCCGAGCCGGGCTCCAAAGCATGGGTGGGCCTCGACGCCATAGCAGCGGCCGATCCGTCTTTTGCGATCAAGCAGTTCCTCGACGGCGCCAAAGCCGCTTATGAAATGATCGTGACGAGCTTCGCCGATGGCGACCGGCAGGTTCTGCAAAATCTTCTCGCCAAGGACGTCTACGACAGCTTCGCCGCGGCCTTGAGCGAGCGCGAAAAGCGCGGCGAAAAGGTCGAGACCACTTTTGTCGCCATCGACAATGGCGGCATTGGCGACGCCGCCCTGCGTGGCCGCATTGCCGAGATCGCGGTGCGCTTCTCCGCCCAGATGATTACCGCGACGCGCGATTCGACCGGCGCCGTGATCGAGGGCAGCGCGGACAAGGTTGTCGAAATCAATGACACATGGAGCTTCGCGCGCGATGTCGGCTCGCGCGATCCGAATTGGAAGGTCGTCTCGACCGGAGCCGGGCATTGACGGGCGCCTGATTATCGCTTCGCGCTCATGCCAACAGGAGCGTCCCTCAATTACGGCTTCTCGCCTCTCGCCTTCGCTGATCTGCGCGGATTCGCGGAGGACGACCATGCTGACGCTTTCGCCGTTTTTCAACGCTCCTGCGTCCGCGTCATCGAGGGACGGCCGAGCTTGCGCAAAGCCGTCGCGCCCTCGCCCGCGCTCATCGAGATCTGCCGGCGCGCCCTCGCGCCGCGCTCGATCGGGAGGCGCGAAGCACGACAGTTTTTCGAGCGGCATTTTCGACCGTTCAGGGTCACACCGCCGCACAACCCCGCGCCTTCCGGTTTCTTCACCGGCTATTATGAACCGATCGTCAACGGATCTTTGAGTCCTTCGGCCGATTTTGCCGCGCCGCTTCTATCGGCTCCCGGGCCTTTGTCTGCACGCTTCCCTTTGCCGGATCGCGCAGCGATCGAAGCCGGAGCGATTGCTGATGGGGCGCGCCCGATCGTCTGGCTGCGCGACCGCGTCGAGGTGTTTTTGATTCAGGTGCAGGGCTCCGCCCGCGTGCGTCTTGAAGACGGGCGATCGCTGCGCCTCGTCTATGCTGGCCGCAATGGGTGGCCCTATACGTCGATCGGGCGAATCCTGATCGACACCCGCGAGATCGCCCAGGACTCCATGTCGCTCGCCGCGCTGAAACAATGGATTCGCGCGCATGGGCAACGTCCGGGCGAAGAAGGCGCCGAACTGATGCGCCGCAATCAATCCTATGTTTTCTTCGCTCTCGCGCCGGACCTCGATGCCGAGGCGGGACCGATCGGCGGCGCGGGGCTGAGCCTTACCCCTTTGCGGTCACTCGCGATCGACCGGGACATCTATCCTTATGGCGCCCCGATCTGGGTCGACGCCGACATCCCCGGGGCTCTGCCCGAAGGACGCCTGCGACGCCTGATGATTGCGCAGGACACCGGCTCTGCTATTGTTGGACCGGCGCGCGCGGACATTTTCTTCGGATCAGGAGATGAAGCGGGCGCGCGCGCCGGCGCCGTTCGACATGCCGGCGAATTCATTGTTTTTCTTCCCGTCGAAGAGGGTTCGCTCCGGTGAAGGAAAGCGCTTCGTCTTTCGGCAAGGGCCGGCTGCGCCTGTTGAGCGCCGAAGAAATCTCGCTCTGGCTGGCGGTGACCAAATCGGTCTCGCCACGGCCCTCCAGCGTTCTTCCTCAGGCGCCTGCTCCGCCAGCCGCGAACGGCGCCGGCGTCAAAGCGCAGGCTCCCCTCCAGCTGGCGAGCAAGCCCCCGCCGAAACAGCCGCTCGCCGAGCGGGCCAAAGCCCCGCCGCTGGCGCCGCTGGAGCGCAGGCTTCGGCAAAAACTCTCACGCGGACGCGTGGCGCCGGACGCAGTGATCGATCTGCATGGCCTTCGCCGTCAGGAGGCTTTCGTCGCCCTGCATCAGTTCCTGACGCGAGCGCAGCGCGATGGCGCCAAACTCGTTCTCGTCGTGACCGGCAAAGGCGGACGCAGCCTCCCGGCCGACAGCGGCGCATTTGACGATGACTCGTCTGGCGTCCTGCGCAGGAGCGTGCCGCAATGGTTGCGCGGTCACGAATATCACACGATCGTCGTCGGATTCGAGGAAGCGTCGCGGCCGCATGGCGGCGCAGGAGCGCTTTATGTGCGCATCAAGCGCCGCCGCCCCCTGCACGAGTAAGCTGCCTCTTTCCGCGAGGATATCACCGCATTATACTGTAAATATTAAATATTCCTGTCCCAACGATGAGAGCTGCCGATGACTTCCCGCAATCTCGACTGGACAAATATTGCCGCGCCCTCGATCGAAGACTTCGATCTGATAGCAAGGGACGCGTTCGCCGAACTGCCGGAAGAGTTTCGCCGTCTGTGTGAAGGCGTCATCATCCGGGTCGAGGATTTTCCCGACGAGGAGACCCTGAAAGACATGGATTGCGAGACCGAGTTCGACCTGCTCGGGCTTTTTCGCGGCCGCGGCCTCGCGCAGGGCGCCTCCACGCTCCAGACTGGGCAGTTTCCCAATATGGTCTGGCTCTACCGCCGCCCGATCCTCGATTTCTGGGCTGACCAGGAGGATACGCTAGGGGCAATCATCACCCATGTGCTGGTGCACGAGATCGGGCACCATTTTGGGTTGTCGGACGCGGATATGGAGGCGATTGAGGAGTCGATGCGCTGAAGCGTCAGATTTCGGGCCGCTGGCGTTTGCCTGCCGCAGAACGCTTTGATAAGAGCTTCGGATAAACGCTGGACGCCCGCGCGCCAGGCGGGAAAGCGCAGCAAATCCTTCGGCGCGCCCTCATGGAGGCGCCGCCCGCAGGCGATCAGGACGAACACAATGGAAAAATTCACTTCCCTCAGCGGCGTCGCGGCGCCGCTGAAAATCACCAATGTCGACACCGACATGATCATTCCGAAACAATATCTGAAGACCATCAAGCGGACCGGCCTCGGCAGCGGACTGTTCGCGGAATTGCGCTATAATGAAGATGGTTCAGAAAATCCGGATTTCGTGCTGAACAAGTCCGCTTATCGCAACGCGAAGATCCTGGTCGCCGAGGATAACTTCGGCTGCGGCTCATCGCGCGAGCATGCGCCTTGGGCTTTGCTCGATTTCGGCATCCGCTGCGTGATTTCGACAAGCTTCGCAGATATTTTCTACAATAATTGCTTCAAAAACGGCATTCTGCCGATCGTCGTCGCACCGGAAGACCTTGAAAAGCTGATGGATGACGCCGAGCGAGGCGCCAACGCCACTCTGTCCATCGACCTCGAATCGCAGGAGATTCGCGGACCGGACGGCGGCGTGGTCAAATTCGACATCGACCCCTTCCGCAAGCATTGCCTGATGAACGGGCTGGACGACATCGGCCTTACCCTCGAGAAGGCCGCCCACATCGAATCCTATGAAAAAAACTCCGCCGCGGCGCGCGGATGGCTCTGAAAGGCTCCATCGGGCGCGGCTATGGTTTTCATCGAATATAACGTCGCGCCCAGGAAATGAGCTTTAATCCCCTCAATATCAAAGGGTTGGCGCCCAAAAACCGCAGATGTCAAAAAAAAATGCGTGGCGAGATGCCACACGCGATGTTATATGCGTCTGGAACGGGCTGAGACCTGTTCAAGGTAGGAAACTTTAACTCGGCTCAATGCCCGGCAATTCTAAGGAGGCTTAATATGGCTTGGTCAACCCCCGTCATCACAGAAGTTTGCGTCGGCATGGAAGTCACCAGCTACGCTTCTGCTGAAATCTGAAGCTTGAAGCTGAAGCTTCTGTAAACGCTGATCGGCTCGCGCCTTGCGCATTCTCGTTCTCGGCTCGGCGGCGGGCGGTGGCTTTCCGCAATGGAACTGCAACTGTCCCGTCTGCCAACTTGCATGGAGCGGCGATAAACGCGTCAAGGCGCGCAGCCAGTCCAGTTTGGCGGTGAGCGCTGACGGCGAGCGTTGGGTTCTTCTCAACGCCTCGCCTGATCTCCGCCAGCAAATCATCAATTCTCCGGCGCTGCATCCGCGCGGCGCCAGCAGGCAATCGCCGATTTCGGCGGTCTTTGTCACCAATGGCGACATCGATCATCTCGCTGGTCTTTTGACGCTGCGCGAACAACAGGCTTTTACGCTGTTCGGCAGCCACGCGACCTTGGCGCAAGTGGCGAACTCGAGTGTTTTCGGGGTTTTGAATAAAGCCCTGGTCCAAACCCGCGCCGTGGATCTCGAGTCCACCGTCGATACGGGCATCGGATTAAAAATCACGCCCTTCGCCGTGCCCGGCAAGATCCCGCTTTATCTCGAGGAAGACGTCGTGGACGTCGGCGCCGAAGGCGAATCGACCGTTGGCCTCGAAATCAGCGACGGAGCGAAGAGCTTCTTTTACGTTCCCGGCTGCTCCGACGTGAATGAGCGCGTCTTCAAGCGGTTGCAGGGCGCCGATCTCGTTTTCTTCGACGGCACGACCTATACGGACGATGAAATGGTGGCCCTCGGCCTTTCGCCGAAGACGGCTCACCGCATGGGCCATGTCGCGCTGAGCGGAGAAAACGGCTCGCTGGCGCGTTTCGCCTCTAGCGGAATCGCCAGAAAAATCTATGTGCACATCAATAATACGAATCCCATTCTTATCGAGGATTCGAAAGAGCGCGAAAGCGTCGAAAAGGCAGGGTGGGAGGTCGCCTATGATGGCATGGAGGTCAAGCTATGACGGATGATTCGGCAAAACTGACCGCCGAAGAATTGGAAGCGCGGCTGCGCCAGGTCGGCGCGGAACGCTACCATAATCTGCATCGCTTCCATCGCCGCCTGCACAGCGGCGGCTGCGCCTATGAAGAGGTGCAGGCCTGGGCGCTGAACCGCTACTATTATCAATCCATGATTCCGATCAAGGATGCGACCGTGCTGACGCGTCTCTCCAATGCGGAAGACCGCCGGCAATGGCGCAAACGGATCGAGGACCATGACGGCCTGCGCGAAGGCGACGGCGGCATCGAGCGCTGGCTGAAGCTCACCGACAGCCTCGGATTTTCACGCGACTATGTGATCTCGACGGAGGGCATTCTGCCCGGAACGCGCTTCGCTGTTGAAGCCTATGTCGAATTTTGCCGGACCCGCAGCGTGACCGAAGCCGTCGCCTCGTCTTTGACGGAATTGTTCTCGCCAAACATCATTGGCGAGCGTGTCGCCGGCATGCTGGCGCATTATAGCTTCGTCAGCTCCGAGACGCTCGCCTATTTCTCGCAACGTCCCCCGCAGGCCAAGCGCGACGCAGAATTCGCCCTGAATTTCGCCGTTCAGCACGCCAAAACGCGCGCCGATCAGGACCTCGTCGTCAAGGCGCTCGAGTTCAAATGCTCGGTGCTGTGGGCGCAGCTTGACTCTTTGTGGAGCGCCTATGTGGAAGGTGCGGTCCCTCCCGGCGCTTGGGAGCCCGGCTCAGTCGCCAAGGCGCGCGGAGAAGCGGCGTGAACGAAACGGCGCAGACGAGCGGCCTGATCCCGCGCATGCCGCGCGGCGTAAGATTGAAGCAGGATGAGACTCGGGGCGAATGGCTGCTGCTCGCCCCCGAGAGGGTTGTGAAGATTGACGCGATCGCGGTGGCGATCCTGCAGCGCGTCGATGGCGAGACGACGATCGAGACGATCGTCGATGATCTGGCGGCGGCTTACGCAGCCGATCGTGCGCGAATCGATGCCGATGTGCGCGCCCTTTTGAATGGTCTTGCCGCCAAACGCATGGTGGACCTATGAATGCTCCGGTCAAAACGCCAAATCCTGTCGGCCTTCTCGCCGAACTGACGCATCGCTGCCCGCTCGGCTGCCCTTACTGCTCCAACCCGCTGGAACTCGACGCGCGCGCGGACGAGATCGACACGGCGGCGTGGAAGAAGGTGTTTTCGGAAGCCGCGGCTCTCGGCGTCCTGCACGCGCATCTGTCCGGCGGCGAGCCCGCCGCGCGGCGTGATCTTCTGGAAATCGTCGCGCATTGCGCGTCTGTTGGCCTCTATACCAATCTCATCACGTCGGGCATCGGCCTGACGCGGGAGCGCGTCAAGGCGCTTGCCGACGCGGGGCTCGATCACGCCCAGCTCTCTATCCAGGATTCGATCGGGAAATCCGCCGATCGCATCGCCGGCTATGAGGGCGCCTTCGCGCGCAAGCAGGCGGCTGCCGGCTGGATTATCGAGGCTGGTCTGCCGCTCACGGTCAACGCCGTCATTCATCGCGCCAATATTTCCCGCGCCGGCGAGATGGTGAAACTTGCCGTAGCGCTCGGCGCAAGGCGCGTCGAGATCGCTCATACGCAGTATTACGGCTGGGGCATGGTCAACCGGGCGGCGCTGATGCCGACGAAAGCGCAGGCGGACGCTGCGATAGCCGAAGTTGAGGCGCTGCGTGAGACCTACGCTGGCGTCATCGTCATCGACCATGTGATTCCAGACTACCACGCGCAATATCCCAAGGCCTGCATGGGTGGCTGGGCCAAACGGACGCTGAACGTCACGCCCAGCGGCAAGGCTTTGCCTTGTCATGCCGCGGAAACGATTCCAGGACTGGAATTCTGGAATGTGCGCGATCATTCCCTTGAGGACATCTGGTTCCGATCGCCGGCGTTCAACGCGTTTCGCGGCACGGAGTGGATGCAGGAGCCCTGCCGCTCCTGCCCCCGCAAGGAGATCGACTTCGGCGGCTGCCGCTGCCAGGCGCTCGCCCTCACCGGCGATGCGCGCGCCGCTGATCCCGTCTGCCACCTCTCGCCCCATCATGACAAGGTGGCCGCGATTGCCGCACACGCCAGCGAGGAAGAAGCCGCCACCGAGGCTCCTTACGTCTATCGCGCCATAAAATCGCCCCTGCCAGCGGAATAAGCTTCCTCGCTGGCCGGTTTCCGCCGGCGCGGCGCGCATCAGCGGTGGAAAACTCGGCAAAGCCGCTTCGATCAGCGCCTCATAGGGACCCGAGGCTTTGCGCCCTTACGTGACAATGCTCTAGAATCTTGGCAAGCGCACTGTCCCGGCCTATAGGTTGGACGATGCAGTTTGGCTGGCGGGCCCCCGGCAGGAGAAAAAGAGCGATGGCGGAGGTGGTGAAAGGCCCGCTCGATCGCATCGTGGAGCCGAAGCTCATTTCTGCCGCCGACGTCTCCCTCGCCGATAAATATGACCTCGCGAGACAAAGAGTGTTTGTCTCGGGTCCGCAGGCGATCGTCCGGCTTTTGCTCATGCAAAGGGAACTCGACCGCCGCGCCGGATTGAAGACGGCGGGGTTCATCTCAGGCTATCCCGGTTCTCCCCTCGGCGGCCTCGACCATAATTTCCTGCGCGCGAAAAGCGTGCTGGAGCCGAACGACATTCTGTTTCAGCCGGGCCTCAACGAGGATCTCGCCGCCACAGCCATCTGGGGCTCGCAGCAAGCCGAGATGCGCGGCGAAGGCGCTTTCGACGGCGTTTTCGGGCTCTGGTACGGCAAAGGCCCCGGAGTCGACCGCAGCGGCGATGTGTTTCGGCACGTCAATCTCGCTGGCGCGTCCAAATATGGCGGGGTTCTCGCCCTGATGGGCGACGATCATACGGCCGAGTCCTCAACGACCGCGCATCAGTCGGAGTTCAACTTCATCAACGCCATGATGCCTATTCTCTCGCCGGCGGGCGTGCAGGAGATCATTGATTACGGGCTTTTTGGCTATGCGATGAGCCGCTACGCCGGCGTATGGGTCGGCGTGAAGCTCGTGAAGGAGACCGTCGAATCGACCGCCTCGATCGAGGCTTCGATCGACCGCGCAAGGCCCGTCACGCCGGCTGATTTTGTCATGCCGCCCGGCGGCCTCAACATTCGCGCACGCGATCCGGTCCTCGAACAGGAACGAAGACTGCACAATTTCAAGCGCGACGCAGTGCTCGCCTGGGTTCGGGCAAACCGCCTGAACAGGATCATCACTTCGGGCGGGACCAATGCAAAAATTGGCGTGATCGCCGCGGGCAAATCCTATCTCGACGTGCGCCAGGCGATGGACGAACTCGGCCTCGACGAAGTCGGCGCCAATGCGCTTGGCCTGCGCATCCTCAAGATCGGCTGCGTCTGGCCGCTCGAGCCCATCGCCTTGAGGCAATTCGCGCAAGGACTCGATCTCATCATCGTCGTCGAGGAGAAGCGTTCGCTGATCGAGGCGCAGTTGCGCGAAGAACTCTACGGATCGCCAAACCAGCCGACGCTGATCGGTAAAAAGGATGAAAACGGCCGCTGGCTGTTTCCAGCCGCTGGCGCTCTTGACGCGAATGACATCGCCATCGCCATCGGGCGTCGCCTGCTGCGCGCCAATCGGAGCGAGAGGCTCGAGCAGCGCCTCGAGGCGCTTGAGCGCGCGCAGGCGATGCTCGGCTCCGGCGAGACGCTTCCGGCGCGCTCACCCTATTTCTGCTCTGGCTGTCCCCATAATAGTTCGACGCAGGTGCCGGACGGCATGCGCGCTTATGCCGGCATCGGCTGCCACTATATGGTCCAGTCGATGGACCGCGCCACCGAGGGGGTTACCCAGATGGGCGGCGAAGGCGCCAATTGGGTCGGCGAAGCGCCTTTCTCTAAACGCCCGCATGTTTTCCAGAATCTTGGCGACGGCACCTACAATCATTCCGGCATTCTCGCCTTGCGCTTCGCCGTCACGGCGCGCGCCAACATCACCTATAAAATCCTCTTCAACAGCACGATCGCCATGACGGGCGGCCAGCGGCTCGAAGGCGACCTTTCGGTGGACCGCATCGCGCGGCAGGTCGCCGCCGAAAACGTCGCCCGCATCATCGTCGTGACGGATGATCCAGAGAAATATCCGGCCAACCTCAAATGGCCCCCCGGTCTTTCCGTCCGCCATCGCCGCGAACTTGACGAGGCGCAGCGCGAACTCGCCGCCGTTTCGGGCGTCACCGTGCTGATTTATGATCAGACATGCGCCACCGAGAAGCGCCGGCGCCGCAAGCGCGGCGAATATGCCGATCCCGAAAAGCGCGTCATCATCAACGAACTCGTCTGCGAGGGCTGCGGCGATTGCGGCGTGAAATCGAATTGCGTGTCCATTCAGCCTCTCGAAACTGAATTCGGGCGCAAGCGTGTCATTGATCAATCAAGCTGCAACAAGGATTTTTCCTGCGCTGAAGGCTTTTGTCCTTCCTTCGTGACCGTTCACGGCGCCACGCTCAAAAAAGCGTCGGGGCGGCAGGATTTCGACGCCCCGGCTCCGCCGCGTCCGCGGTTGCCCGCGATCGGGCCGCGTCCTTATGGCATTCTCGTCACCGGAGTCGGCGGTACGGGAGTCGTGACCATCGGCGCCATTCTCGGCATGGCCGCGCATATCGAAGGCAAGGGCTGCGGCGTCATCGACATGGCAGGGCTCGCGCAAAAGGGCGGCGCCGTGATGAGCCATGTCAAGATCGCCCAAAATCCCGCCGACATTCACGCCATTCGCGTCGCCGCCGGCGAAGCCGATCTCATTCTCGGCTGCGATCTTGTCGTGTCGGGGTCGGCTCAGGCGCGCGCCGCCATCCGCAGAGGCGAGGCTGGCGTCGTCATCAACACCGCCGAAATCTACCCCGGCGAGTTTACGCGCGACGCCGATTTCACTCTGCCAAGCGCGGCGATCAAACGCGCCATCGAGCAGGCCGCCGGCGATGGCGCGCACTTCATCAACGCCACCGGAATGGCGACAGCGCTGCTCGGCAATTCGATCGCGGCCAATATGTTCATGCTCGGCTACGCATGGCAGCACGGTTTTGTGCCCCTTGACGACGCATCGCTGCTTCGCGCCATCGAACTGAACGGCGAAGCGGTCGAGATGAACAGCCAGGCGTTTTTGTGGGGGCGCCGCGCCGCCGCGGATATGGAGGCTGTCGCAGCCTTCATCGGCGGGCTGGGTCGGAGCCCGCTGGCTCCAAAGGCGACGCAAACGCTCGAAGAACTCATCGCGTCGCGCGCCGCTTTTCTTTCGGCTTACGAGAACGCCGCTTACGCCAGGCGTTACCTGTCCACGGTGTCCTTCATCAAAGACGCTGAGCGCGAACGGACCCCTGGAAGCCTGGAATTGACGCAAGCGGTCGCGCGCGCTCTTTTCAAACTGATGGCTGTCAAGGACGAATATGAGGTCGCGCGGCTCTATACGGACGGGAGCTTTGCAAAGCAGGTCGCCCAAACCTTCGAGGGCGATCTCAGATTCGAATTCCATCTCGCGCCTCCCATTCTCGGCCGAAAGAACGCCAGAGGCGAAGCGGTCAAGACGAGCTTTGGCCCCTGGATGATGACGGCGTTCAAAGCGCTCGCACGGCTGAAGTTCTTGCGCGCAACGCCGTTTGATATCTTCGGCTATACGGCGGAGCGTCGGCTGGAGCGCAAACTCATCGCCGATTATGAAATATTGCTCAATGAGATCGTCGAAAGGCTATCGCCCGACAATCACACGCTCGCCGTCGCGCTGGCGGAGGTTCCGCAGAAGATCCGCGGCTTCGGGCATGTGAAGCTGCGCAGTCTCGAAGCCGCGAAGAACGAAAGCCATGCCCTGCTCGACCAGTTTCGACAGGAAACGAGATCGATGAAAATCGCGGCGGAATAGACCGGACCCGTCCGGCGCCTCAAGCCCTCATAGCGAAGAGGCCCCAAAGGGGCCTCTCTACCCACGGGGCGGGCTTGCTCCGTTGGCTCACACCTTCAAGACGCGCCCTTGGGGCGCTTCTCGGGATGTGCTTTTTACCGCACGATGACGTTCTTGAATTGCCACGGGCTATCCGTGTCGAGGTCTTCGGCGAACAAAACGCCCCTGTCCTTCAGCGGCGTCCAATCGGTATATTCGCCGACGACAGGCCCGAGATAGGGGCGCTGAACTTCAAGGCAACGCTGAAAATCGAGTTCGTCCGCCTCGACAATGCCAGCGCGCGGATTCTCCAGCGCCCAGACCATGCCGGCGAGGACAGCCGAGCTTACCTGCAGCCCGGTGGCGTTCTGATAGGGCGCAACGCGGCGCGTTTCCTCGACCGAGAGCTGCGAGCCATACCAATAGGCGTTTTTCGCATGACCATAGAGAAGCACGCCGAGTTCATCGATGCCGTCGACGATCTCGTCCTCCTCCAGAATGTGCGATTCCTCCTGTGCGCGCCATTGCGCGCCCGCCATCTCATCGAGCGATAAAACGGCGTCGTCAGCCGGGCGATAGGCATAGTGGCAGGTCGGCCGGTAAACCACCTCGCCGGCTTCGCGCACGGTAAAATAGTCGGCGATCGAAATCGATTCATTATGCGTAATCAGCCAGCCATGCTGCGCTTTCGCCGTCGGCGTCCAGGAGCGCACCCGCGTGCCGGCGCCGGGACGCATCAGATAGATCGCGCAATCGGGGCCGAAAGCGTGCCGCTTGCCCTCTGGGGGCAAATGCTTCTCATGCGTGCCCCAGCCGAGTTCGGCTGGCTGCAGGCCTTCCGAGATGAAGCCTTCGACCGACCAGGTGTTGACGAAAACCCCCATCGGCTTGGGCGAACGCGCGCGCTGCGTGTCGCGCTCGGCGATGTGGATGCCTTCGACTCCGACCTGGCGGGCGAGGTCCGCCCAGTGCTGACGTGTCGTCGGAGCCTCGGCCTCTATTCCGCAATCAGCGGCGACATTCAAAAGCGCCTGCTTGACGAACCAGGACACCATGCCAGGATTGGCGCCGCAGCAGGAAATCGCCGTGGGTCCGGGACCGATCGCCCTGCGTAAATCAAGCACCGCCTCGCGCAGCGCATAGTTCGAGCGTTCGGACTGCGTCAGCCGCGTGTCGGTATAAAATCCAACCCAGGGCTCGGCGACCGTGTCGATATAGAGCGCGCCGACCTCATGGCAAAGACGCATGATCGCAGCTGAGGAGACGTCGACGGAGAGATTGACGAGAAAAGCCTGGCCCTCGCCCTCGGTGAGCAAGGGCTTCAGGAGATCGACGAAGTTTCCCCGCGTGACGGCTTCCTTCACGAAAGCGATGCCGCGCTCATCGAGCAGATGACGGTCCTTGTCTTCGGGGTCGATGACGGTGAAGCGCGCCTTGTCGAAGGTGAAATGCCGCTCGATCAGGGGCAATATTCCGCGCCCGATCGAGCCGAAGCCGATCAGGACGATCGGACCTGTAATCGCGCCATGCACGGGCCATTGCGACATTCATTTATCTCCAGATAGAGTTGAGGATGCAAACGCGCCTCTCCTCGCGACTATGCAACGCGGACAGCCAAGTCAAGGATAAGGACTCACGGCGCCGAGACCGGGGACCAAGTTACAGCCGCTCATCGCAGCCGGAAGCCGACTGAAGATGAAAGCACACTCCCGTGTCGCCCTCATGACCAGGAATCCGATCAGGCGGCCTCGCGCAGACCCACGCCGGCGGCAGGACCCGTCGGCGTGACGAGACCTTTCGCGCGCCGCAACGCGCCCGCGACGAGTTCGAGGCCGAGGAACCGAGCCTCATCGACCGGCCCCGGCAGGATGAGGTTTTGCGTGTGGCGGCGCGAAAATCCGAACGCTTCGTAATAGGGCGCGTCTCCAACCAGCAGCACCGCGCTATGTCCCGAAACGAAAGCGCGAAACAGCGCTTCAGCCATCAGCCTGCGGCCGAATCCGCGTGAGCGATGCGATGCCGCGATCGCGAGCGGCCCCAGCAGCAGGGCGTCGACGCCGCCGGCGTCGACATGCCACAGACGCAGCGTCCCGATCAGCGCGTCGGCGTCCTTCATGACCAGCGCCAGCCCGTCGGCGGGCGCCCGACCTTCACGCAGCCGCTCGGCGGTTTTTTCGAATCGCGCCGGGCCGAAAGCTACGTCAAGCAACGCCTCCCGCGCAAAAAAATCGGCGCCGGCTTCGTCGGCGATATAGATCTGAGGTTCGCTGACGCGTCCGATAACGACAGGCGCCTCAGCTACGAAATGGTTCAGGATCAAGGTCATCAGAGCCTCCGCCGGCTGCGCCGGGATGCGCGACGACCCTCGCACCGTGCAGGCGTTTCAAGCGCCTGCCGGCCGTACGGGACAAAGAAAGTGGATGCGGCGGGAGAGAACGCGTTCCTCGCGCCCGTTTCAGGCTAGCAGCTTAAAGCCCGTTCAAATCACATAGGATTTGAGCGGCGGAAAGCCGTTGAAGCCGACGGTGGAATAGGTCGTCGTATAGGCGCCCGTTCCCTCGATCAAAACTTTCGCTCCGATCTCAAGGCTGACGGGAAGGTCGTAAGGATCCTTCTCGTAGAGAACGTCAACCGAATCGCAGCTCGGCCCGGCCAGAACGCAAGGCTCCGTCGCATCGCCGTCGAAGGGCGTGCGGATCGGATAACGGATCATCTCGTCCATCGTCTCGGCGAGCCCATTGAACTTGCCGATGTCGAGATAGACCCACTTCACCGTGTCGGCGTCGGACTTCTTCGAGATCAGCACAACCTCCGCCTCGATCACGCCGGCGTTGCCGACCATGCCGCGACCCGGCTCGATGATCGTCTCTGGAATGTGATTGCCAAAATGGGTGCGCAGAGACTGCATGATCGACTGCGCATAGGCGTTCACCGCCGGGACATTCTTCAGATATTTGGTCGGAAATCCGCCGCCGAGATTGACCATCTGCAACGCGACGCCGCGATCAGCGAGATCGCGGAAGATCATGGAGGCGGCCTTCAGCGCGCCATCCCACTGGCCCGGATTGCGCTGCTGCGATCCGACATGGAACGACAGGCCATAGGCCTGAAGGCCGAGGCGATGCGCGTGCTCCAGCACCCGCGGCGCCAGTTCGACGTCGCAGCCAAATTTACGCGACAGCGGCCATTCGGCGCCGGCGCCGTCGCAGAGCAGCCGGCAGAACACTTTGGAACCGGGCGCAACGCGGGCGATCTTCTCGACTTCGGCTTCGCAATCGACGGCGAAGAGACGAACGCCAAGTTCAAAAGCGCGCGCAATATCGCGTTCTTTCTTGATCGTGTTGCCGTAGCTGATGCGGTCCGGCGTCGCGCCGCTTGCGAGCGCCTGCTCGATCTCGGCGACGGAGGCCGCGTCGAAGCACGAGCCGAGATTCGCAAGCAGCTCGAGCACGCGCGGATCGGGGTTCGCCTTCACAGCGTAAAAGACGCGCGTATCCGGCAGGGCGTGCACGAAAGACATATAGTTCTCGCGCACGACATCGAGGTCGAGCACAAGGCACGGCCCGTCTTCGCGGCGGTTGCGGAGAAATTCGAGGATACGATCGGTCATCGCGGCATCCCTTCGAAGGGTGCGGGCATTCCGCACCGAAACGAACAAACTTCGGGGTGAAAGGCGATGCTGAAGATCCGTCCGCGCTTTGGAGACGCGAAAGGTTCAGTTGACCCGCCATTCGCGACCGACTCCGTTTCCACGAGGCAAGACCTCGCGGAGCGTCGCCGATCCGATGCTGCGCCGTTGGACAATCACACCACGGGCCGAGCGCAAAAACGCCGTCCAGAGTGTTCATGGCCTTCGCTTGGAGTGGGAAATCCCCTCCGCACGCCCGGCAAGATAGACTAGCCTCTTCGGTAAGCCAGCTTTGGAGGCTGGCAGAGACGAAAAAGCCCGGTCCGTCGTTGCTTTAAGTCGCGTCCCCCGTTTGGCGGGGTTCGCCGGTTCGCCTCCGGCTGTCGGTCCTTTTCAGGCGGTTAACCGGCCTCTTGTCCGGATCCCCGCCAACCGACACACGACCACAGGCACGTGCGAAAATGGGCAAAGGCAGAAATAGGGAGATTCGCGCGGAACACAAGCATTTTTTTCTAAATTGATTGAAAGGAATGCGCATTTCCGCCGCGAAATTGCAATCCATAGGGTTCTGCCGCGGGAAACCGCTATTTGCCGGTTTTCAAATTCGAAATCCGCTGTGCCGGATGCCTTATATGCCTTGCTGCGGGGCCAAAAGCCCATTACCCCCATGAAAACTAAAATCCCCCCAATCAATCGTCCGCCGCGCGATCCGCGACCTTTCAAAGCCTGATTGCTCATGACCGATCTCACCCGCCGCACGCTCGTCAAAGGCCTCGTCGCGTCGAGCGCATTGACCACGCATATGAAATCCGCCACCGCGCAACCGGGCCAGCCGGCCGCGCCGCCGCCATCGAAATTCGATTTCGAGGACGTCCTGCGCCGCGCGCGCGATCTCGCGACCGCCCCCTTCGACGCCGCCGTCGCGCCGCTGCCGGAAGCACTGAGCAAGCTCGATTTCGACGCCTGGCGCGACATCCGCTTCCGGCCGGACAAGGCCTTTCTCGCCGGCAACGGCAGCCAGTTCCGGCTGCAGCTTTTCCATCTTGGCCATCTGTTCAAACGGCCGGTGACGATCAATACGATCAGGGACGGGATCCCGACTCCGATCCCTTTCACCACCAGCCTTTTCGACTATGGCCGCACCAAGCCCGAGAAGCCACTGCCGGTCAATCTCGGCTTCGCCGGGTTTCGCCTGCATTATCCGCTGAATTCGCCCAAGGTTTTCGACGAGACGATCGCCTTCCTCGGCGCCAGCTATTTCCGTTTTCTCGGCCGGGGCCAACGCTACGGCATGTCGGCGCGGGCGCTCGCAATCGGAGCGGGAACCGACGAAGAGGAGTTCCCCTTCTTCCGCGAATTCTGGATAGAGACGCCAGAACCCAACGCCGACCGGGCGACGATCTACGGCCTGCTCGACAGCCCTTCGACCACGGGGGCCTTCCGGTTCGACGTCTACCCGGGGGCCGATACGGCCATCGAGGTCTCGTCCACCCTGTTTCCCCGCAACGCCAACGTCAAATTCGGCCTCGCTCCGCTGACCTCGATGTTCTTTCTTGGCGAGAATGATCACCGCTTCAACGATGATTTTCGTCCTGAACTGCATGATTCGGACGGGCTGCTGATTCACTCCGGCACCGGCGAATGGATCTGGCGTCCGCTGCGCAATCCGGCAAAGCCCGAGAGCTCATCCTTTTTCGATCACGACATCAAAGGTTTCGGCCTGCTCCAGCGCGACCGCGATTTCGAGCATTATCAGGATCTCGATCTCGCCTATGAACTGCGGCCAAGCTATTTCGTCGAGCCGCGCGACAGCTGGGGCGAGGGCCATATCGATCTCGTCGAGCTGCCGACCGAACACGAGACCAACGACAATATCGTCGCCTCCTTCACGCCGAAAGACTCTCCAGAGCCGAACAAGCCCTTCAGCTACGGCTACCGTCTGACCGCGAGCCTCAATCTTTCGCGGCTTTCCCCGAACGCGCGAGCGCTCAACACCTATCAGACGACTGCGGCGGCGCTCGGCTCGGCGGAGCCTGTGACGCCTGGCTCGCGCCGCTTCATCATCGATTTCGTCGGCGGCGATCTGCCCTATTATTCAGCGGACCCGTCCCTCGTCGAAGTCGTTCCTTCAACGAGCCAGGGCAAGATCGTGCGCTCTTTCATCGTGCCGAATCCTCACACCAAGGGTTTCCGGGCGGCGCTCGACGTGCAGTTAGAGGCCGGTCAGTCGACGGATCTTCGCGCCTTTCTGCGCACGGGCTCGCGGGCGCTGACCGAGACATGGACTTACCCGTGGCGAGCCGAATAGGCTGCGGCAAGATTTGGAGACGACGGGATGATGGTGCGCCCGGCGACGCCCGCGGACCTGCCCACGATCGAGGCGATCGAGAACGCGGTTTTCGATGGCGATCGGCTGTCGCGCCGGAGCCTGCGCTATTTTCTGACCGTCAAGACGTCGCTGATGCTAGTGCTGGCTTCGAGCGACCATATCCGCGGCTATAGCCTTATCGGTTTCCGCAAGGGTTCGCTGAAGGCCCGGCTCTATTCCATCGCACTCGATCCGGCCGAGCATGGCCGCGGCCTCGGCCGCTTCCTGCTGCACGCCAGCGAACGCGCCGCTAAGGCCCATGGCGCTGATTTTATGCGGCTCGAAGTGCGCATCGACAACGCCGCCGCGATCGCTCTTTACGAAAAGAACGGCTATCGCGTCTTCGACCGCATCGAGGACTATTATGAGGATGGCGGCGAGGCCCTGCGATTCCAGAAGCCGCTGCCGCCGGATGGCAATTAGAAAGCGTGCCTGGCCTTGACGATTGGCGTTGAGCAATCATTGCCCAAATGTTACGACGAATTTCATTGATTGGAGGGGCGGAGCATTGCAACCCAATTGGCAAATGAATGCGTCTTCCAAAGCATCCAGCAGCGATTTGCTTGGCCGGTTTCGGGAAATCGTCTCCGATCCGATCAATCTTCTCATCGAACGCGTTCCGCAAGCCGGTTTTGTTGAAGATAATCTCGTCTGCCTACATAATGGAAATCGAGTTCAATTTTCTGGGAAGGACGCCTATTACGAAGGCTTCAGCGACATTCTTGTCATTAATCGGGGCGTTCACGAACCCCTCGAGGAATTTGCTTTCCAGGAATGTTTGAAGGTGCTTCCCCAATTTCCCTCGATGCTAGAACTCGGGGCTTATTGGGCGCACTATTCAATGTGGTTGAAGAAGAAGCGTCCCGGCGCCGCAGTGACAATGGTCGAGCCTGACGCAGACAATCTGCGCGTTGGATCGGCGAATTTCAAATTGAACAATTATCAAGGCGAGTTCAGGCAGGCCTTTGTTGGTAAAGATCACTTCGAGGTGGATGCTTTTCTTGAAAGCCGCGACGCGAGCCATCTCGACATCCTGCATTCCGACATTCAAGGCTTTGAAGTCGAGATGCTTGATGGCGCTTCGAGATCGCTGTCGCAGAACAAGGTAAATTACCTTTTCATCTCGACCCATTCTCAAGAATTGCACTATGAAGTCGCCAATAAATTGAAGTCGCTGAATTATCGGATCGAAATCTCAAGCGATTTCGAGTTCGAAACGACGTCCTATGACGGGCTTGTGTTCGCCTCTAGCCCATTGGTCGCGCCGGTGCTCGATGACCATCTGCCGTTCGGCCGTTGCGACATTCCTGGCCTCGCGCCAGCTGATTTAGTCGCCCGGCTGCGTCGCTTCCTACCGTAAGATTTACATTCTATCCTACTGGAATAAATTCCGCAGGGGCTGGCTGAAGCGGGTCCAATTACCCCCTCGGTCCCGGCTTCAGCCGCGACAGGTCGAAACCCTCGATATCCTGCAAAAGCTCGATGAAAGCCGTCGCGCCATAATCGGCATAGGCATCGCCTTTGCGCGCCGTGGCGGCGCTGGCGTCGCCCATCGCGCCCGATTCGGAAAGGTCCTGGCTCATCCAGCCAAAGCCGGTCGGCCGGCCCGCGCGCAGCCAGTTGAAATCGCTTTCGATCGCGATGCTGCCGGAGGTGAAATCACCTGCTTCTTCAAAGCGCACGAGGTCTGGACGAAAGCTCAACATGAGGGAGGTTTCGATGTCGCCGCCGTGAATGCCATGCAGTTTTTCTTCGTCCGAAAAGAGCCCGTCCGGCGCGCCGAAACGATGCCAGGTGGCCATCACGACAAACATGCCGAGCCTTGCGCGAAGGTCATGCGCGATAATGTCGAGAATCGAGACATTGCCGCCGTGGGAATTCAGCAGCACCAGCTTGCGGCAGCCGGCGCGATAAACGCATTCGGCGAGTTCCGTCCAGGCCTTGATGACGGTCGTCGCCGAGAGCGTGAGGGCGCCTGGAAAATCGCTGTGCTCGATGGAGCAGCCTGAGGTCTGAACGGGCAGAAAAAGAACCGGCAGTTCGGCGGGCAGACGCGCGAGAACTTGCGCGATATAGCCTTCCATGATGAAGGAATCGACGCCGACCGGCAGATGCGGGCCATGCTGCTCGATCGCGGCGAGGGGAAGCACCGCGATGACGTCGTCCATATCGGCCTCGTCAAAGTCGGTCCAGCTCATCTCCGACCAGAACCGCGTGTGCAGCATCGCGTTGGTGATCCTTTTGGCGCGGCGGCGGGCTCAGGGCCCAGAGCTTGCATATTTTCGAGGCGCAAGCAAATAAGCAAGCGCGCCGCGCTTCTCGCGACGCCAAGCGCTCAAGAAAGCCCTCCGTTGAGACAGATTCTTTCTCTCTTTCTTGGCTTTGCTTCGATGCTGACGGCCGCGATCCCGGCCGCCGCGCTCGATAAGGTCACTTTCGCGACCAACTGGCTCGCCGAAGCCGAACATGGCGGCTTCTATCAGGCGCTCGCCGACGGCACCTATGCGAAATACGGTCTCGACGTCACGATCCTGCAAGGCGGCCCCCAGACCAACAACAGGCTGCTGCTGGCGGCCGGAAAGATCGAGTTCAATCTCGGCGCCAATCTGATCCAGACTTTCGACGCGGCCTCCGAAAATATCCCCATCGTCGCGGTCGCCTCGATGTTTCAAAAGGATCCCTTCATTTTGATGTCGCATCCGGGCGTCGGCCTCGACCGCATGGAGGATCTTCCGAAAGCGACCGCCTTCATCGGCAAGGACGCGTTCGTCTCCGTCTATCAGTGGCTGAAGACCGCCTCTGGCTTCAGGGAAGACAAGGTCCAGCCCTATGCGTTCAACGCCGCGCCCTTCATCCGTGACAAGAACTCGATTCAGCAAGGCTATGCGACGTCAGAACCTTTTGAGATCGAGCGCGAAGGCGGATTCAAGCCGAATGTCTTTCTCATCGCCGACTATGGCTATGATTCCTATTCGACCCTGATCGAAACCCGGCGCGATCTGATCGAGAAAAACCCTGACCTCGTGCAGCGATTCGTCGACGCCTCGATCATCGGGTGGATGCATTACATCTATGGCGACAACGCCAAGGCCAATGCGCTGATCCGTCGCGACAACCCGGACATCAGCGCGGACCTTCTCGCCTATTCGGTCGCCAGGATGAGGGAGATCGGCATCGTCGATTCGGGCGCGGCTCTAAAACTCGGCGTCGGCGCGATGAGGAAACAGCGCATCGACAGTTTCTTCGCAAAAATGGTCGCGGCCGGGCTTTTCAAACAAAATCTCGACTACGACCGGGCCTATACGTTGCAATTCGTCAACAAGGGCGTGGGGCTCGATCTCAGGCCGCATCCATGAGTCCTCCACGGTTGCGTTCGCCATGCTGAAGATGAGCGGATCTCGCGCGCTCGTCTCCCTGCGCGGCGTCGGCAAACGCTTCGCCAATGGCGTGACGGCTCTCGAAGGCGTCGATCTCGAAATCCGCGGCGGCGAACTCCTGACCCTGCTCGGGCCATCCGGCTGCGGCAAGTCGACGATCTTGCGGCTGATCGCGGGGCTTGACGCGGTAAGCTCCGGTCAATTGATCCGGCGCTTTGAGGATGTCGCAGCCGCCGTAGGCTTCGTCTTCCAGGACCCGACCCTGATGCCCTGGGGCAGCGTCTTCGACAACGTCTATTTGCCGCTGCGCCTTCGCGGCCAGAGCCGCCGGGCGGCCGCGCCGGCGGTCAGCGAGGCCTTGGAGCTCGTCGGCCTCGCCGATGTCAAGACTGCCTATCCGCGCGAATTGTCGGGCGGCATGCGCATGCGCGTCTCCATCGCGCGCGCGCTCGTGCTGCGGCCTCTGCTTTTGCTGATGGACGAGCCCTTCGCCGCGCTCGATGAAATTTCGCGTTTCCAGCTGAACGATGAACTGCTGCGTCTCAAGGAGGAGAGCGGCGCGACGATCGTCTTCGTCACGCATTCGATCTATGAAAGCGCCTATCTTTCGACCCGCATCGCAGTCATGGGGCGAAAACCCGGCCGCATCACGGCCGAAATCGCCAACGACGCGCCGCGCGACGACTTTCGCTCGAGTCCGGCCTTTGCCCTGCTCTGCCAGCGGACCTCAGAAGCATTGCAGCGGGCGATGCACGATGGAGCCGCGTCATGAGAGCGCCCGACTGGCGCCGCCGCCTCGGGCCGCCCGCTGCGGTTCTCGCGGCGGCGCTGATCGTCTGGGAGGCGCTGGTGCACCTTTACGATGTGCCGCCCTATATTCTGCCGGCGCCGACGCTGGTGCTGACGACGCTCGCGACGGATCGCGCGATTCTTTTTCCGGCGCTGCTTGTCACACTTTCGACGACGCTCGAAGCGCTGGCGTTGGCGGTCGTCGGCGGCGTCCTTCTGGCCGCCCTTTTTGCCCAATCGAAATGGGTCGAGCGGGCCTTTTTGCCGGTCGCGATCATTTTGCAGGTGACGCCGATCATCGCCATCGCGCCTTTGCTTCTCATCTATCTCGACGCCGCGAGCGCCGTGCGCGTCTGCGCTTTCCTCGTCGCCTTTTTTCCCATCCTTTCAAATACCGCTTTCGGCCTTGCGTCGGTCGATCGTAATCTTGTCGATCTTTTCACGCTCTATCGCGCCTCGCGCTGGCGCACGCTGTATTTGCTGCGAATGCCCGCCGCCCTGCCCTATTTCCTCAGCGGATTGCGCATCGGCGGCGGCCTTGCGCTCGTCGGCGCGATCGCCGCGGAGCTGGCGGCCGGCGCCGCCGGCAAGGGCGCCGGCCTCGCCTTTCGCATCATTGAGGCCGGCTACCGGCTGAACATTCCGCGCATGTTCGCGGCCCTCTTTCTGATCTCGCTGACCGGCGTCGCCATCTTCGCCATGCTGTCGGCACTCTCGGGCGCCATGCTCGCCCGCTGGCATGAAAGCGCGCTTGATCGGTAGACTCCCGCGCCGCATCGGCTAAATTTCAAAGCCGCAACCCGAACCTAAAGAAAGCCGCTCATGACCTCCTGCCCTTATCACGTTCTTGGCCTCGGCAACGCCATCGTGGATGTCATCAGCCGCGCCGACGATGATTTTCTCATCGCGCAGGGCTTGCGCAAGGGCGGCATGACCCTGATCGACGAAGCGCGCGCCGAACAGCTTTTCGAGGCGATGGGGCCGGCGACGATCGTTTCGGGCGGCTCAGCCGCCAATACGATCATCGGCCTTGCGAGCCTTGGCTGCGAGACGGCCTTCATCGGCAAGGTCAAGGCCGACGACCTCGGCGGCCTGTTCGCCCATGACATCCGCGCCGCCAAGGTCGGATTTTCCACGCCGCCGGCTGATGCGGGAACGGCGAGCGCGCGCTGCCTCATCGTCGTGACGCCTGACGGCCAGCGCACCATGAGCACCTTTCTCGGCGCCTGTCAGGACCTGGCGGAAGAAGACGTCGACGAGGATCTCGTCAGACAGTCGGCCGTGACCTATCTCGAAGGCTATCTTTGGGATCCGCCAGCCGCCAAGGCAGCCTTCGTCAAGGCCTCGAAAATCGCCCGCGCCGCCGGACGGGAAGTCGCCCTGTCGCTGTCCGATTCGTTTTGCGTCGACCGCTATCGCGACGAATTTCTGGGGCTGATGCGCTCGGGCGCCGTGCAGATTATTTTCGCCAATGAAAGCGAATTGCATTCTCTCTATGAGACCGCCGATTTCGGCGCCGCTCTCGCGCAGCTCCAAAGCGAGAATGTGCTCGGCGTCGTGACGCGGTCGGAGCAAGGCTGCGTCATCGTCAAAGGCGCAGAGATTTTGACCGCGCCCGCCTTTCCGGTCGAAACAGTCGTCGACACCACAGGCGCCGGCGATCTTTTCGCGGCGGGATTTCTGGCGGGCTACACAAAGGAGCGCGATCTTGTCAGCTGCGCAAAACTCGGCGCTCTCGCGGCCGCCGAGATCATCCAGCACCTCGGCGCAAGGCCGCAGACGGACCTGGCCCAGCTCGCCGCCCAGAATGGGCTCGCGCCCTAGGGCGCTTTCCGATCGAATGGAGTCATTCGATCGATCAGAAATCGCTCCAGATTCAAAAACTTGAGCATATCCTTGTCGATCAGATCGAACCGATCTGATCGGAATATGCTCTAGCACAGGGCTTTTGTTTTACCGCATGATGTTTGTACGAAAAACCTGCAACACTTCGGCGTCATGTGTCAGGATTTGACGCAAACTGATTCCGTTGAGGCCAAGAAAGTGGTTCCTGCCGGTGCGAAGGGATGATGCGTCCTTTATGGCGACCCCTCCTTCCCTCCGCGCCGCGCCTGGTCGTCGATCGCATTATCAGCCTCGGCGCGCTGTGCGAAGTCGCGTTTCAGGGGCGCCGGCTCGGCCGCTCCGGCCGGGCTTATCCATTCGACTGGTGGATCACGCCGCTGCCAAGCGTCTCGATTGTGCTCGATCAAGGCGCGGCGGCCTGCTTCGCGCCCGAACAAATCATGAAGGTTCCCAATTACGGCGGAGAGCCAGCGCTCTATTCCTATCTCTCCCGCACGGTCCATCTGCATGAATATGGCAAGAATGTAGATTTTCTAGCGCTCGACGTCGAAACGATCGCGGAGAGGTTACAGGAAAAATATACGGCGCTTCACGCGCGCCTGCTGGCCGACTGCGCGACCGGAACAACCCTGTTCGTGCGCCAGCGGCTGCATGAGCATGACCCAACCGGACAGGATCTGGAGGATTCGCTTGAACGCCTTTGCGCGCAACTGGCCGCGATCGCAATCGACTGGCGCTTGCTGCTGCTCGATTATGAGCCCGTACGGCCGAGAGAGAGGCTGATCCAGGCTCATGCGCCAAGGCTGAGGGACGCCAACGACCTCGGCTCGGAAAAGGGCTGGAGCGCCCTCTTCCGCGCTTGCCGCATCGTCTGCCGGCGATCAGCGAGGCAATTTTCGTGGAACGATTTGCAGGAATCGTTCCGGGACCGGAGTTGACGGGCGCCTATTCGGCCGCGCGCTTGAATTCCGGGAAGGTGCATTGCGGGTCGACAGCGACCTTCTCGCGCCGGAATTCGACGACTTTCGGCTCTTCGACGAAGGGCAATTTCAGAGTCTGCCAGACGTCGACCAGAGCCTCGACGAGATCGGCGATGTGGGCGTCCGTATGCAGCGGGCTCGGCGTGATTCGCAGCCTCTCGGTTCCCTTCGCCACCGTCGGATAATTGATCGGCTGGATATATATCGAATGGCGATCAAGCAGCATGTCGGTGGCGGCCTTGCAAAGCTCTGCGTCGCCGACGAGGACTGGCACGATATGCGATGAATTCGGCATCACCGGCAGGCCCGCGGCGCTCAGCGCGTGCTTGGTCAGCATTGATTGGCGCTGATGCCGCGCGCGAAGTTCGGCGCCCTCCGCCCGCTTCAGCAGGCTGACGGCGGTCTTGGCGGCGACCGCGATGGACGGCGGCAGTGAGGTCGTGAAAATAAAGGACGGCGCATAGGAGCGCACAGCGTCGATGATCGCCGAATCGCCGGTGATATAGCCGCCGAGCGTGCCAAATCCTTTGGCGAGAGTGCCCTCGATGACGTCGATCCGCGCCATTGCGCCGTCACGCTCGCTGATGCCGCCGCCGCGTGCGCCATAAAGGCCAACCGCATGGACTTCGTCCATATAGGTCATGGCGTTGTAACGCTTTGCGAGATCGGCGATTTCATTGATCGGCGCAATATCGCCATTCATCGAATAGAGGCTCTCGAAGACGATGAGCTTGGCGCGCTCGCGCCCGGCCTCCGCCAGGAGCTCCTCGAGATGGGCGAGATCGTTGTGGCGGAAAATCCTGCGCTCCGCCTTCGAGCGGCGCACGCCTTCGATCATCGAATTATGGTTGAGCTGATCGGAAAGAATGAGACAGTCCGGCAGAATGTCGCCGATCGTTGAAATGGCGGCGAGATTTGAAATCCAGCCGGAGGTAAAGACGAGACCGGCCTCTTTGCCATGCAGGTCGGCGAGCTCGGCCTCGAGTTCGACGATTGGATGATTGTTGCCGGAGATATTGCGGGTTCCACCGGAGCCGACCCCATGCGCCGCAGCCGCGGCGCTCATGGCCTCGATCACTTTCGGATGGCGGCCCATGCACAGATAATCGTTGGAGCACCAGACCACGACGTCGACGATGGAATTCTCGGGTCCTTCTCCGCGTCGCCACAATGCGCGGGGAAAAGCTTCGGCGTCTCTCGCCAGATCGGCAAAAACGCGATAGCGCCTTTCACCCTTCAGCTTCGAAATCGCGTCATCGAAGAAGCGCCGATACTCCATTAGATCATTCCCTTGTGATCCGGCGCAATGCCGGATGGGCGGAAAAACCTCCGCTCAAGGCTCTATTGTGACAAAGTTCCTAGCGCAGGGCTTTGTAATTCCTTCGTAGTCTTCCGGGAAAGCATTTTTCAAGCGACAGATGGTCTCAGCGATGCTGCTGGCGTCCGAAATCCGCGATTTCGCCGTCAATTCGAAGTGAATGCGGGCCTGGATTGGCAATTGCGTACGAAACATGCGAGGGGATCACTCGTCATTCGGTCTTTTGCTTTAGTCAGCTTCTAGCAGGCCGTCAAATCCGTTTCGCCTCCAGCTTGTTGCACCATGCGCATTCTCGTAACCGGCAGCGCCGGATTCATTGGTTTCCATACCGCCGCCCGCCTTCTCGCCGACGGCCACGACGTCGTCGGCGTCGATGGCTTCACACCCTATTACGACCCGAAGCTCAAGCTGAAGCGGCATGAGATTTTGCAGCGGAGCCCCCGTTTTCGCGGCCATGCGATCCTGCTTGAAGACTTCGCGGCGCTTAAAGACGTTTATGGCGCCGGCTTCGACGCCGTCTATCATTTCGCCGCGCAGGCGGGGGTGAGGTACAGCCTCGACAATCCGCGCGCCTATGTCGACGCCAATCTCGTGGGAGCGTTCAACCTCCTGGAACTGATGCGCCAGTCGCCGCCGCGTCACGCGCTGATGGCTTCGACCTCATCGGTCTACGGGGCCAACGCCTCGATACCCTTCCGGGAAACCGATCGCACGGATCATCCCCTGACGCTTTACGCAGCATCAAAAAAGGCAAATGAGGAGATGGCGCACGCCTATGCGCATCTGTTCAAGATTCCGGTCACAATGCTGCGGTTCTTCACCGTCTATGGGCCTTGGGGACGTCCGGACATGGCGCTCTTCAAGTTTGCCGCGGCCCTCTTCGAAGGGCGTCCGATCGACGTTTATAATCACGGCAAAATGAAGCGGGATTTCACCTATGTCGATGATCTCGTGGAAGCCATGATTCGGCTGCTCGCGCATAGTCCTCCCGCCGTCGACGCGAGGCCTTCCCCGACGCCTGGGATAGACAGCCTGTCGCCCGTCGCGCCCTGGCGGGTCGTCAATATCGGGGCGCAAAGCCCTGTCGGACTGATGGATTTCATCGCCGCCATCGAGACGGCGACGGGCCTGCGCGCGACCTGCAATTTTCTGGAGATGCAGCAGGGCGACGTGCCCTTGACCTTCGCCGATACCGAGCTGCTGTTTCAGCTGACCGGCTTCAGGCCGACGACGCCTCTGGCTGACGGCGTCGAAGCCTTCATCGCCTGGTATCGCGCCTATTTTGGGCTCTGAGCCAAAAAAACGGCCGGGATAAACCGGCCGCTGCGCATTTCTTTCAGGCCCTTGACGGTCAGGGCGTGACCGATCCCCTCGCCCGCCCGCCCGGCACCTTGCACGAGCAACCGTTGCCGACAAAGGAGGTGTGATAGAGTTGGCAGGTCTTCACCGGCGTTGTGCAGAAGTCGCCGGCATTGCCGGTCGCGACGCTGCGCCCCGTCACGAGAGGAGCGGTCGTCACCACCTGTCCGGGAGTTGTGTAATACCCCGGCGCATAGGAATAGTTGCCATAAGCGTAGCCCGGATAGCCATAGGCGTAGCCGGGGTAATAGCCGTAAGTATCGTAAGGGTAGCCATAGTCCCAGGTGCTGGCCAGGCCGTAGCCAAGACCAAGACCGAGCAGGCCCGCGCCCAATCCATAGCCCCAGCCGTTATAACCCCAGCCGCCGTTCCAGCCGCGATTCCAGCCGCCGTTCCAGCCGCGGTTCCAGCCGCCGCCCCGCCAGCCGGCTCCACGCCATCCGCCGCCATGCCAGCCGCCGCCATGCCAGCCGCCGCCGCCAAACCCGCCGCCACGAAAACCGGCGCCATGGAAGCCGCCGCCAAACCCGCCGCCGCGAAAGCCGCCGCCATGGAAACCACCGCCAAACCCGCCGCCGTGGAAACCACCACCGCCGAATCCGCCGTGGCCGCCGCCGAAGGCCGAGGCCGGACCGCTGATGACAAGCGCGCCGCAAAGAGCAGCGGCGCTCGTCAATGCACCTAAGCGTTTCATTACGTTCTCCTTTGGAAATTGGCCCTCTGGCAACTAACTCCTGACAGAACACCATAGTTCCGCCGTCTTTCAGTCACGGTTAAGCGATCGCCTGGGGATTTTCGCCGATTTTCTGCAAGGCGCCGCGCGGGCTCGCGGACGCAGATGACCAGAGCATGTTCCGATCGGATTGTTTTATGCTGATCGAGGGGGATGTGCTCACGCTTTTGAATTTGCAGGAACATCCAGTCGACCGAATGGTCTCATCCGTCCGAGGCGCCCAAGGCATGGCGCCCCAAGGCGTGGCGCCCAAAAGTGGAAACCGGTTTTCGGGCCACATCATGCTCGAACCTATTGATGAAAGACGGATTTGGGAGGTTGGATCGAATCATGGCGCGGCGGGTGCATCCAAAGCCATCCGATCCGGCCCTAGGAATCGGCCCGGCTTCGGTTTAGACCGTTGCGACGACTCCGCCGTTCGTCCCACTCACGCCCGCGATCACGCCCGATGCATCGACTCATCAGATCCTTGTTCCGCTTTTGCGCCATCGCCGGCTGTCTTGCTCTCCCACAGCTCTCGCTGGCTGAGGGCTCGGACCCGGTGATTATCGGCGCGATCGAGATTTTGAGCGGCCCCAACGCCAAATATGGCGTCTCGATCAAGCAGGGATTCGATCTCGGGGTCGAGGAAGCCAATCGCGCAGGCGGCATACATGGGCGCCCCCTAGCGATCGCGTACCAGGATTCGGCCGGGAGCAAGGAGCAGGCGATCAACGCCGCGCGCCAGTTGCTCGGCCGCGCGAGGGTTCCGCTGCTGTTGGGGCCGACCCTGTCGACCGAGATGTTCGCCGTCGCGCCGCTCGCCATCGAGCGCAAGACCCCGATCATCGGCACCTCGACGACGGCGAACGGCATCACCGCCATCGGCCCTTATGTGTTTCGCACCTCGCTGCCGGAGGCCGACGTCATCCCCGTGACGCTGCGCACCGCGCGTGAAAAATTCGGCGTCAAAAAGGTCGCGGTGCTTTATGGCCGCGACGACGCTTTCACCAAATCGGCCTATGACGTCATGAAGGCGGCGCTGGCGGATCTGAACATCGAGGTTCTGACGACCGAAACCTTCGGCGCCAAGGATACGGATTTCTCCGCTCAACTGACCAAGATCAAGAGCCTCAACCCCGACGCGATCGTCGTCTCGGCGCTGGCGGACGCAGGCGCTGGCATATTGCTCGCCAAGCAGGCGCTGGGTTTTCCGGCCTCCGTGCGGGTTATCGGCGGCAATGGCATGAACTCGCCCAAGGTGCTCGAAATCGCCGGCGCCGCCGCCGACGGGCTGCTCGTCGGCAGTCCATGGTTCGTCGGCAAAAGCGATCCGTTGAATGAAAAATTCATCACCGACTATCGCGCCAAATACGGCGCCGATCCCGATCAGTTCGCGGCGCAGGCGTTCGACACTTTGAAAATCGTGGCGAGCGCGCTGAATGCAGCAAAGGATTTGACCGGCGATTCCATTCGCGAGGCTCTTCTGAAAACCAGAATTGATGGCGTTATGGGCGCCTTCGCCTTTACGCCGGAGCGCGATCCGGCAGTGACGTCCGGCGTCCTCGTTCTCGAAGTCGCGCAAGGCAAATTCACGATCTTGAAATAGCGGCGCAAAGAGCCACGCGGACCAGCATGCTCCTTCAGCAGATCATCAATGGCTTCGTCGCGGGATCAGCCTATGCGCTATTCGCCCTCGGCTTCACCCTGATGTTCGGCGTGCTCGGGGTCGTCAATTTGACCTATGGCTTTTACTTCTCCGCCGCCGCCTATATCGCCCTCTTTGCGACGATCAAAGGCGCGCCGCTCGCGATCGCCCTGCCGGCGGCGGCAATCGCGACCGGGCTCATCGCCGTCGTCGTCGATTTTCTGCTGCTCTCGCGTTTGCGCAAAGTCCGCGCGCCCGAGCTTGCCTCGCTGATGGTCACCCTCGGCGCAACGCTTTTCCTCTATTCGGGAATGACGGCGCTGTTTGGCTCCGAGATTCGCCGCTTTCCCATCGGCCTCGTCGATAGCGCGCCATGGACTTTCCAGGGCGCAAGCGTCTCTCTGGCGCAACTCCTTATCGTCGGCACGGTCGCCGCCCTCGCTCTCGGTCTCGTCCTGCTGCTGCGGATGACGCGGACCGGCCTCGCCATGCGCGCCCTCGCCGAAAACCCAGACGCAGCGGAACTCATGGGAATCGACACCCGCGCGATCATGAGCCAGGTCTCCTTCGTCTCGGGCGCGCTCGCCGGCGCCGCGGGCGTTCTGATCGCGCTCGAATATAACGCCATCACGCCCTATATGGGCGAAGCCATGACGCTCAAGGGCTTCGCCGTCATCATTCTCGGCGGTCTCGGCGACATCGGCGGCGCGCTGGTCGCCGGACTGCTCATCGGCGTCCTTGAGGCGCTGACGGCCGGCTATGTCTCCTCCGTTTACAAGGAGGCGGTCGGCTTTTTGCTCCTTGTGCTGACCTTGTGGATACGCCCGCTTGGCCTCTTCGGCCGGCCCAGCGCGAGACGCGCCTGACGCATCCGGATCGCCGCTCAAATTCTCTTCCACGACTGAGCGGAACGGCGGAATTCCTTTGCTTCCCTTTCGGATCATCGGCCGGTGAAATCTAATCGGCGCATGGCTTTGACCTCTGGCCTCCGCAATCAAATGTGATATTTCTTCATCTGTCGCAGCCGGGCCGTGTTTTTCGCACAGACCTGCGGCTGCCAAAGAGTTAGCCCCCATGCGCGCAATCAACATTCTGGTCACGGCCGTTATGCTCGGCGTGACGTCGGTTCCAGTGAGCCCGGCCTTCGCGCGCGGCCATGGGCATGGCGGCCACGGCCATCATGGCGGACACCACCATGGCGGTCATCGCCACGGCGGCTGGCGTCATCACGGCGGAGGATGGCATCATGGAGGCGGGCGTCACGGCGGCCATTGGGGGCACGGCGGATGGGGGCGCGGCGGATGGGGCCACGGTGGATGGGGCCACGGTGGATGGGGCTATGCACAAGGCCGAGGGTACGGCTATGGCGGATGCGCCCGGCGATGGGTGCTCGGCCCCTATGGCTGGCATTGGGCGCGGCGCTGCTGGTGAATCAGAGGCGAGCGGCTCGCTAAACCGGCGCTCGCCAGCGCGCCCGCAGATGATCCGCGCGAGCAACTGACACTCGAACGCCGAAGGCGATGCAAGGCAAGAACCTCGTTCGGGGGCGCGCGAAACCCGAACTTGAGGCGCGAGAACTGCGGCTGCGATCAGGTCAAGCCGAAACGCAGTCTTTCCGCCCCTTGATTTACCCCCCGTAGCGTATTATTTACACTTCACAGGTAATCTAACCCTTCATTGCCAATGAGGCGCAGCTTGACAGCAGAACAGCTTCGCGCCGCTCGCGCCATGCTCCGCATGGAACAGTCGGCCCTGGCGGCCGCCTCCGGCGTGTCAGTCGAAACCGTCAAGCGCCTTGAACGCATGCAAGGGCATTTGTCGGAAACCCGAGTCGCGACGATCAAAGCTTTGCGCGATGCTCTTGAAGCGGCGGGCGTCGAGTTTCTGGGCGAAAACGGCGGAGGCGTTGGCGTCAGGCTCAAAGTTCGTTCGGAGGCGGTCGCCGACCTCACGCGGCGGATCGAGGCTCTGCAAGCCGATATGACGCCGGAGCCGAGCAACGAGAAGCCCAGCCCCAGGAAGGCGATGAAGCAGTTGCGGCGCGCGCGCGACCAGAATGAATTAACGGACCTAAAGAACCGGCGCGCGACATCGCGCAGAGAGGCAAGCAAATGACCCCCGATCAATGTAGGATGGCTCGAGCCGGGCTTTCGCTTGGCGCGCGCGAACTGGCCGAAGCCGCCCGCGTCTCCGTAAACACGATAACGCGATTTGAAGCCGGCCAAGGCATTCAGGCCATGACGCTGGGGCTGATCCAGAAAGCGCTCGAAATGAAGGGCGTCGAGTTCACTTCCGACAGTTCGGGCGTCGGCGCGTGGCTCCGCAAGCAACCGGCCGCCACGACGACGCCCTTGGCCGCAGCCTCGGCGTCTCTCGACGTCCCGGCCGACGTCCCGGCGTGATCGAGCGTCGCGCCGCTGGAAACACCGGCGCGGCGTCTAATCGGTGCTTTCACGCCTCCGCGTTTCATGTTTGAGTGAATCGCGGGCGCAAATTGATCATCTAAAACAATTAAGGCCGTTCGCCGCGCTGACTGGGGATCAGCGGCGCAGTCTGACGACTCTCATCGCGCCTGCGCATTTCTGGAGGAAGCCGATGACGCTCCATTTCCCCAACGCCAGCCGCAGTTACGATCCCGTCAAGCGATGCGTCAGCTTTTGGGGTCATGAATCCACATTCGAAATCGCCTTTCATTTGGATGAGGAGGCGCTCGAACGGATTAGCCCCCAGGTGCGACGGAACGAAGCTTCCTTGTTGGAGGCGTTCGACGTCAATCGTGTCCAGATCGAGCGGGCCGCCCTCAGCGCCTATGCACGGCGCCGCCAGAGCTTCTGTCATCTTACGGCATCTGATTTCTAACGACCGCCGCAGCTTTCACCGGGGGGACAATGAACAAAGGCCTCGAAATCGAATTGCTGCCGCTCGATGAAAACCATGTCCGCGCCAAGCTCACATGGCGTGAACAGGACGTTGGCGGGAGCGTGCTGGCGGTCGAGGTCACTGTCCGGAACGAGCGGATCAAGCCGAAAGCTGACGAGAGGCTCAAGACCGACGCGCGCGCTCTCGCGGTGCGGTTGGCCCGAGCGTTCGCAGACACGATCGAAAGCTGAAATTCTGGTCGCCCGAAACGCCTGGCGGAGCCAGCGCTTCGCGAGGAATAGCGGCAAATTTTTTCCCCGTCGCCCGGATGCGATCCTCGTGTCAGCGAGAGTGAGTCTTGACGCCTTCGCGAGAGCTTGATCTTGTCCGCGCCAGGGAGCACCGGATGAAGATTGATCTCGACATGTCGCAATATGACTGGCTTTGACCTTAGCGATTTTCTCTGGACGTATCAGAGCCTCATCGCTTCGCTCGGCGTCAATGGGCTGCTGGCGCTCAGCATGTATGTTGTGCTGGCGATCGGGCAATTGTCGCTCGGCCAGGCCGCTTTCATGGGGATCGGGGCCTATGCTTCGGCCCTTCTCACTTTGCATTCCGGCCTGCCCTTCCCTCTCGTGCTCGCCGCCGCCATGCTGATTCCCGCGGCGATCGCTCTCGCGATCGGCGTGCCGACCTTGCGGCTATCCGGCGTCTATCTCGCGCTAGCGACGATCGGTCTTGGCGAAATTCTGCGCATTTTCCTCATTCAATCCGATGTAACAGGCGGCGCGCTCGGCCTTTCCGGCATTCCCGTCAAGGCTGATTTCCCGCTCATCTACGGGTGCCTTGGATCGGCGCTGCTGGCGCTGGTTTTGATCACGCGCTCCCGCGTCGGCCGCGCTTTGGAAGCCATCCGCGAGGATGAGATCGCGGCCTCCGTCAGCGGCATCCCTCTTGCGCGCTACAAGATGGCCGCTCTCGTCGCCTCGGCCATGCTCGCCGGCCTCGCCGGCGCGCTCAACGCCCATGCGTCCTCTTTCATCAGTCCGAACGACTATGGCTTTGACGCGGCGGTGACGATCTTGAGCTATGCGCTTCTCGGCGGCGTCGGTTCGCCCTTTGGTCCGCTCGCCGGCGCGATGGTGCTTACGCTACTGCCTGAAGTCTTGCGTCCGCTGCAGGACTTTCGGCTCGTCATCAACGGCCTCATCATCGTCATCGCCGTTCTTTATATGCCGCACGGCATTCTTCCCTGGCGCGCGAGACGCATTGGAGCGCGCGCTTGACCGCCGCCCTTCTGCAGATCGAGGCGTTGACGCTGCGCTATGGCGGCCTCACGGCCATCGACAACCTCGACCTTACCCTCGAGGCCGGCAGCCTCGACGCGCTGATCGGTCCGAACGGCGCCGGCAAGACGAGCTTCTTCAACCTCGTCACCGGGCTTAACAAACAACAGGCCGGGACGATCCGGCTCGACGGCGCGCGAATCGATTCGCTCTCCCCGGATCGCCGCGCGCGGCGCGGGCTGGCCCGCACCTTTCAGAATCTTCGCCTGTTCACGCAAATGACGGCGCTGGAAAATGTGCTGACCGGCATGCATCTGCATGTCGCCGAATCGCTGTTCGAGATTTTGACGCGGCTCGGGCGGTTTCGATCGCAAGAGCGCGCCGCTCTGCGCGAAGCAAAAGAGCTGCTCTCTTTCGTCGGGCTCGCCGCCGCGGCGCATAGGCCCGCGGGCGCCTTGTCTTATGGCGATCAGCGCCGGCTCGAGATTGCGCGCGCCCTTGCCTCCACGCCGAAGCTGCTGCTTCTTGATGAGCCAGCCGCCGGCATGAATCCGGCTGAGACCGCCGCACTCAAAGACCTGCTCTTGCAGATCAAGGCGCGCGGCGTTTCCATGCTGCTCGTCGAGCATGATATGAGCCTCGTCATGCGATTGTGCGACAAGATCACGGTCTTGAATTTCGGCCGCAAGATCGCTGAGGGCGCGCCCGCGGCGGTGCGCGCGGATGCGGCCGTCATCGAAGCTTATCTTGGCGTCCAAGGCGCCGGCGAATTGCGTGGGGCCGGCACATGAGCGCCGTATTGCTTGACGCGCGCGGCCTTGAGATCGGCTATGGCGCCAGCGCCGTCGTCAAGGGCGTTGATCTTGCCGTCGGCGCCGGCCAGATCGTCTGCCTCATCGGCGCCAACGGCGCCGGCAAGACCACCATCCTGCGTGGCGTCTCCGGACTTCTGAAAATCCGCGCCGGCTCCGTCACATTCGACGGCGAGGCTTTGACCAATCGTCCGGCTCATGTCATCGCGCGAAAAAAAATTGCGCATGTCCCTGAAGGCCGGCAGATTTTCGCGCAGATGAGCGTCGCGGAAAATCTTCTCGCGGGTGCCTATCTCGAACGCGACGCAGCCGAAATCGAAAGGCGGCGCGAAAAAGCGCTCGCCCGCTTTCCCCGGCTGAAAGAGCGCCTCTCTCAGAGCGCGGGGCTTTTGTCCGGCGGCGAACAGCAGATGCTGGCGATCGCCCGCGCTTTGATGGCCTGCCCGAAGCTGCTGCTCCTCGACGAGCCATCGATGGGGCTCGCGCCGCTCTTCGTCGAAGAGATTTTTTCCATCATCAAATCGTTGAAAGACGAAGGCCGCACCATTCTCCTCGTCGAGCAGAACGCCCACGCCGCGCTGGAGATCGCGGACCATGCCTATGTGCTGGAGAACGGGCGGATCAAATTGCAGGGCTCCGGCCGCGAAATGCTGGAGCATGACGACATCTCCGCCGCCTATCTCGGAGGGTGAAGAAGAGACAGGCGATCGATCGCGACCAGTAATCACCGCGTGCGCTTTGCGCCTCTGCGCTCTACAAGAAACTGTGAGGTATGAGAAAGTCGCATGCTCTGGCTTCCACCGCCCCTGTCCGGTTTTGCCGTCGCCGTTGCTCTCGGGCTGCTGATCGGCATTGAACGCGAGCGCAGTAAAGGCGCCGGTCCGTCGAGGGGGCCCGCCGGCATCCGGACCTTCACTGTCACGGCTTTGCTCGGCGCCGTCGCTTTTCATATCGGCGGCTTGCTTCTGCTGGCGATCGTAACGGGGTGCGTCGCCTCTCTCGTCGCGGTGTCCTATCTGCGGACGCCGGTCGGCGACCCCGGCCTCACGACCGAGGTCGCACTCGCCTTCATGCCCCTGCTCGGCGCGCTCGCGGTGACGGACGAGGCCCTCGCCGCCACCGTCGGCGTCGTCATCGCCATTCTTCTCGCCGCCAAGGCCCCTATCCACAGCTTTGCGACGACAATTCTCAGCAGGACCGAAGTCAACGACATGCTTGTCTTCGCTGCGGCGACGCTGGTGGTCTTTCCGCAGCTCCCGAACCGCTATATGGGGCCTTTTGAGTCGCTCAATCCGCGATCAATCTGGCTGCTTGTCATCCTTGTCCTCGCGGTCGGCGCCCTCGGCCATATCGCGCAGCGGGCCCTTGGCGCGCGCTTCGGTCTGCCCCTCGCTGGGCTGGCTTCGGGCTTCGCATCAAGCGCGGCCGCGATCGGCGCGATGGCTGGCATCGCCGCAAAAGATCCCGCATTGATGAGGCCCGCCGCCGCGGGCGCCGTTCTCTCTACGGTTGCGACTTTCACCGTGATGGGAGCGGTCGTTGCGGCGGTAAGCCTGCCAACCCTTCGCGCGCTCGCTCCGGCGCTCATCGCGGGAGGGTGCGCCGCCGTGATTTACGGCGCGATCTTCACGATGCGAGCCCTCCACGACGGCGAAGCGCAAAATCACGAACCCGCAGCCGCGTTCAGCATCAAGGCCGCCGTCCTGCTCGCGGCCACGATGTCGGTCATGCTTGTCACCGCGGCGGGGCTGAGAAATTGGCTCGGGGAAACAGGGATTCTCATCGGAGTGGTGGCCGCGGGCCTTGTCGACAGCCAAAGCGCTGCCATTTCGGTCGCCTCGCTCGCAGCGGCCGGCAAGCTTGCGCCCGCCGATGCGGCGCTGCCGATCGTCCTCGCCATGACAAGCAACACGGCGAGCAAAATCGTGCTCGCCTTGACCCTTGGGACGCGTCCCTTCGCCGAACGCGTCGTGCCCGGTCTGGTCTTCGCGATCGTTGCGACATGGGCGGGACTTCTGGCGTGACGGCTCGCAGGAAAACGCGATCGCCTCGGAGCCGCAGCCGGCGCCAGTGTCAGAATGCCTCCTCAACCCATCTGAATGGATAGTCCGGCTCCTTGTAGCCTTCCGGCTTCTGACGTTCCGGAAGCTCGACTTTCTTGCGTTCCACGTCCTCATAAGGGATATGGGCGAGAAGATGCTTGATGACGTTGAGGCGCATGCGCTTCTTGTTATCGGAGTTGGCGGCGTACCACGGCGCCCAGGGCGTATCGGTCGCAGCGAACATGGCGTCCCGCGCACGCGAATAATCGTACCAGCGGCTGTAGGATTTGAGATCCATCTCCGACAGCTTCCAGATCTTCCGCCCGTCCGTGATGCGCTGTTCGAGGCGGCGCGTCTGCTCCTCCGGGCTCACCTCAAGCCAGTATTTGAGCAGATAGATTCCAGACTGCACCATCAGCTTTTCGAAGGCGGGCGTCAGGTTCAGAAACTGCTCAGTCTGCTCTTTCGTGCAAAAACCCATGACGCGCTCGACGCCCGCGCGATTGTACCAGCTGCGGTCGAAGATCATGACTTCTCCAGCCGCCGGCAGATGGGTTACAAAGCGCTGGATATGCATTTGCGATTTTTCGCGCTCGGTCGGCGCAGGGAGAGCGATGATCTTGAAGACCCGCGGGCTGACGCGTTCGGTCAAGGCCCGGATGACGCCGCCCTTGCCGGCGCCGTCGCGTCCTTCGAAAACGATACAGACCTTCTTGCCTTCGCGCTTCACCCATTCCTGCAGCTTGACAATCTCGACGGAAAGCTTTGCAAGCTCCGCCTCGTATTGCCTGCGCTTCAGCTTGCCCGCGCCGTTCTGCGTCTCGGCGTCCTGCTCGGCCTCGGTCATGGCTTGCACTCTTACTTCCAGGTCAGGAACATTCCGACGTCGCCCGGAAAGCCCTCCGGCCATTCAATGATCATTGCCTTCAGCCCGTAGCCCAGGGGCTGGAGCTTGTCCTTCCAGATCTGGTGCACTTGAAGCGGCAAACCGATCAGCGTCTCGGGCCAGCCCTCCTCGGTGTTGTTGATCGCCCGGCCGTGGTCGGTGCAAAGTTCGGAAGGGAATCGTCCGATCAGCATTTCGCGCTCGCCACGCTCTGCCGCGAGCTTCACGCGACGCATGAAGGCGCTGATTTTTTCAGGCGTCAGGTCGATCGGCCTGGAAAGCCTTTCGATCAAATCCTTCTTCGCCTGATCGGCAGCCTGCATCGCGACATAGGATTGCGACGCCTTGGCCGATTCGACCTCGGCGACGTAAGCCTTGAGGTCGGCGACGGACATGAAGAGCTCATCGTCGACAAGTGGCCGCGCGGCGGTCGTTTCTTTCTCGCTCATGGTCGCCCTCCCTTTTTATGTAAAGGCTAGCGCGACACTCTACGCTTCAAATTGATCGGCATCAAAAAGTTTCGCCGCGAGCAGCGAGGCCAACCCTCAGCTATCCATCTTCAGTGCGGCGATGAAGGCCTCCTGCGGGATCTCGACCTTGCCGAACTGGCGCA
Source organism: Methylocella tundrae (assembly GCF_038024855.1). Classification (NCBI taxonomy): domain Bacteria; kingdom Pseudomonadati; phylum Pseudomonadota; class Alphaproteobacteria; order Hyphomicrobiales; family Beijerinckiaceae; genus Methylocella; species Methylocella tundrae. Next base: position 550,080 of record NZ_CP139089.1, on the reverse strand, counting down.
TCTTCTTCTTGCCGGCCTTTTGCTTGTCGAGCAGCTTGCGTTTACGCGTGGCGTCGCCGCCATAGCACTTGGCCGTCACATCCTTGCGCAGCGCCTTCACTGTCTCGCGCGCGATGATCTTGCCGCCGATCGCCGCCTGGATCGGGATCTGGAACATATGCTGAGGGATCAGCTCCTTCAGCTTTTCGACCATCGCCCGTCCGCGCATTTCGGCGCGCTCGCGATGCACCAGCATGGAGAGTGCGTCGACCGGCTCGGCGTTGACGAGGATCGACATTTTGACGAGATCGCCGGGACGATAGTCGGTGATCGCGTAGTCGAAGCTGGCGTAGCCTTTCGAGATCGACTTCAGCCGGTCGTAGAAGTCGAACACCACTTCATTAAGCGGCAGGTCGTAGACCGCCATCGCGCGCTTGCCGACATAATTGAGGTCAACCTGCAGGCCGCGCCGCTCCTGGCAGAGTTTCAACACCGCGCCGAGGTAATCGTCGGGCGTTAGAATCGTCGCGCGGATCCATGGCTCTTCGATCGTTTCGATCTTGGTTGGATCGGGCATATCGGCCGGGTTATGCAATTCGACGATTTCGCCGTCGCGCTGCACGATCCTGTAGATGACGGAGGGCGCGGTCGCGATGAGATCGAGATTGAACTCGCGCTCGAGGCGCTCCTGAATGATTTCGAGGTGCAGCAGGCCGAGGAAACCACAGCGAAAGCCAAAGCCGAGCGCGGCCGAGCTTTCCATCTCGTAGGAAAAGCTGGCGTCGTTCAGCCGAAGCCGTCCCATTGCGGCGCGCAGATCCTCGAAATCGGCGGCGTCGACAGGGAATAAACCACAGAAGACAACGGGCTGCGCCGGTTTGAAGCCGGGCAGCGCCTCGACGCAGGGCCCGCGCTCGTCGGTAATGGTGTCGCCCACGCGCGTGTCCGCCACCTGCTTGATCTGCGCGGTGATGAAGCCGACCTCGCCCGGGCCGAGCTCCGCCCTATCCTGCATCTTCGGACGGAACACGCCGATCCGATCGACCTCATAATGAGCGTCGGCGCCCATCATCTTGATTTTCTGATGTTTCCTCAGCGTGCCGTCGATGACGCGCACGAGCACCACGACGCCGAGATAGGCGTCATACCAGCTATCGACCAGCAAAGCCTTCAAAGGCGCCGTCTCATCGCCCTTCGGCGGCGGCAGGCGGGTGACGATGGCCTCCAGCACGAGGTCGATGCCGATGCCGGTCTTGGCCGAGATCAGTACGGCGTTCGAAGCGTCGAGCCCGATCACATCCTCGATCTGCTGCTTGATCCGCTCAGGCTCGGCGGCGGGCAGGTCGATTTTGTTCAGGACCGGCACGATCTCGTGGCCCGCGTCGAGCGCGTGATAGACGTTGGCGAGCGTTTGCGCCTCGACGCCCTGGCTGGCGTCGACGACAAGGAGCGAACCTTCGCAGGCGGCGAGCGAGCGCGAGACCTCATAGGCGAAGTCGACGTGGCCCGGCGTATCCATGAGGTTCAATATATAGGTCTTGCCGTCCTTCGACTTATACTCAAGCCGGACCGTCTGCGCCTTGATGGTGATGCCACGCTCGCGCTCAATATCCATGGAATCGAGCACCTGCTCGACCATGTCTCGCTCGGCGACGGTTCCGGTCGCCTGTATGAGGCGGTCGGCCAGCGTCGATTTGCCATGGTCGATATGGGCGACGATGGAGAAATTGCGGATGTTTTCGATGGCGTGCGTTGTCATCCCTGCGAGATAGCAGGCGGAGGCCGTGAAGAAAAGGCGACATGTCGCTTTGCCCGCCGCGACGTGATCCTCGCAGCTGCGGGAATGCGCCGCAGCGAACTGCCGCGTTCCCGGTCTGGAGCGAAAGCTTGCCGATGCTTACATACTCCGCCGGGCGCTCGCCTTGAGCCGGCGCGGGACACCGGAGACACTTTGACATGACAAGGCAGGCGCTTGTGGTCGGGGCCAGCGGCATCGTGGGCAATACGCTTGCCCGGCATTTAGCCGGAAAGGGCTGGAAGACCTATGGGCTGGCGCGGCGTCCGCCTTCCGGCCTGCAAGGGGTCGTTCCCCTCGCCGCCGATCTTCAGGATAAGGCGTCGCTGCGGGCCGCTCTGGAATCGTTGCGTCCCACTCATGTCTTTCTCGCGACCTGGCTGCGCCAGCCGACCGAAGCGGAGAACATCAAGGTCAACAGCGCCATGACGCGCAATCTGCTCGACACGCTCTCGCCGACGGGGTCGGTGCGCCATGTCGCGCTGGTGACCGGGCTGAAGCACTACCTCGGTCCTTTCGAGGCTTACGGGAAGGGAGCGTTGCCTGCGACGCCGTTCCGGGAGGAGCAGCCGCGCCTCAATGTCGAAAATTTCTATTACGCCCAGGAGGACGAGCTTTTCGCCGCGGCGCAACGCGACGGCTTCGGCTGGAGCGTGCATCGGCCGCATACGGTGATCGGCTACGCGCTCGGCAATGCGATGAACATGGGAACAACCCTCGCGGCCTACGCCACGATCTGCCGCGAAACGGGGAGGCCCTTCCGCTTCCCCGGCTCGGCCGCGCAATGGAACGGGCTGAGCGACGTGACGGACGCCCGCCAGCTCGCCAGACATCTCGAATGGGCCGCGACGACCGAAGCGGCGCGCGACCAGGCGTTCAACATCGTCAATGGCGACATCTTCCGCTGGAACTGGATGTGGCCGCGGCTCGCCAACTGGTTCGGCCTCGATCCGGCGCCCTTCGACGGCGAGCGCATCCCGTTAGAGGTCCAGCTTGCCGACGCAGCGCCGATCTGGGCGGAGATCGCCCGCAAGCATGGCCTCGTCGAATCCGACCTCTCGGTCGTCGCTTCAGCTTGGCATACCGACGCCGATCTCGGCCGCCCGATCGAGGTCGTCACCGATATGACGAAGAGCCGCAAGCTCGGCTTTCTCGACTACCAGGCGACTGATGATTCTTTTTTCGACCTCTTTGCGCGCCTGCGCGCGGATCGGGTCATTCCATGAAAACGGAAAGGACACATCGGTTTCGCCGCCGCAGCGCCGTTCAGCCTCCGCGCGGATGCGCCGAGCGATAGGCCTCGACGAGCCGGGCGCTGTCGACCGCCGTGTAAATCTGCGTCGTGGAGAGCGAGGCGTGGCCGAGCAATTCCTGGATGGCGCGAAGATCGCCGCCACGCCCGAGGAGATGGGTGGCGAAGGAATGGCGCAGCGCATGCGGCGTCGCCGTATCCGGCAGGCCGAGCGCGCCGCGCAGCCGCTCGACCGCGAGCTGGATGATGCGCGGGGACAGCGGCCCTCCCTTCGCGCCCACGAACAAATGCCGGTCCGGCGGAAGGTTATAAGGACATAGATCGAGATAGGTTTCGATCCCGCGCCGCACAGGCGCGATGATCGGCGTGTCGCGAGTCTTCTTGCCTTTGCCGACGACTCTCAGCACGTCCAGCGCGCCGACTGGCGCATCCGATCGCTTGATCGACAGGGCCTCGGAAATGCGCAGCCCCGCGCCATAGAGTAGCCCGAGAACGGCGGCGTCGCGCGCCAGAATCCAGGCGGGACGATTTTCTCCTGCCCGCGCATCGACCCCGGTCAGCGCGCGCGCGGCGCTCGCCGTCAAGGGCTTTGGCAGCCGGCGCGAGGTTTTGGGCGCGCGCACCGCCGTGAAGGCCGCGCTCTGCCCGTGTCCGTTACGCTCTAGATAGCGCGTGAAATTGCGAAGGCCCGCGAGCTGCCGCAAAAGGGAGCGGCTGCCGACGCCCGCCTCCCGGCGCGAGGCCATGAAGGCGCGCAGATCGCCCGGCGCAAGATCGCGAATCATCGTAAGCGACGGAACTGCGCCGAAGTGAATGGCGGCGAAGGCCAGAAATTGGCGAAGGTCGCGAGTGTACGCTTCGAGCGTCAGATCAGCGATCCGGCGCTCGCCCGCCAAATGCGCGAGCCAGGCGCGGGCAAGCGCCAAAAGCTCTGCGTCCGCGTGAGCGAAGAGCGCCAAATGATCGGGCAAAGCCGTCGGAACAAGGCCGATATCGGGGGTTTTTGCGCGGGACATGGCGGGCAGTCTCGCCCCGCAAGAGCTAACAATTGCTTAGGAAGCGGCGCGAACCTCGCGCGGACGCTAAGCAATCAATCGTAAGCTTTTGTTTTGCAGGATGATATCGGTCCGAAAGGCCCGTAACTTTCGTCGTCAGACTCTAGGCGCCTTTGACCTCGGCGATCGCGGCGACGAGCAATTCTTCGAGTTTGCGGCGGATCTGGTGGTCGGATAGCTGGACTCCGGCTTTGTCGAAGTCGGCGCGAACCTTCCTGAAAAACTCCTCAGCGCCTTGGGCGATGTCGGTCTGAACCACCGCGTTGGCGTAAGCTTCGGCCTCCGCGCCGGTCTTGCCGAGCATTCCGGCCGCCCAGAGCCCGAACCACTTGTTACGGCGGGCGATTGCCTTGAACTTCAGCGCCTCGTCATGCACAAGCTGAGCTTCGAAAGCCTGTTCGCGCTTGTCGAATGTCGTCATGAAATCCCATCCAATTCCGGCGAATGCCGACTTTCGCTCTTTTGCCTTGGTTAATTTTAGCATGATTTCTTGAAAAGGCCATTGTCGCATAGGCAATATGACGGCGCTTGAAGCGGGAGCGGGGTTGATTTCTTCTCTGTATCCGACGGCGGATGTCTGCTAGAACGGCCGGCGTCGGCCTCATGTGGGGGAATCATTTTTCAGCGTGATCTCAGTGCGTTGACTCAAAGCTGCGCGCGCGGGCCGCTTTTCGACGGGTTTGCCGCTTGGCTTGTCTCCGGGACAGAAAAGCGTGTAAGACCCTGCGGACCTGCGGCTTAGCCTCGACCCAACTTCACTCCTCCGCGGCTGAACAGCGCTCGATCAGCTGTTTGGACGCGGGCCCCAGGACGTTCACAGGAGCCACGGCCGCCAATGGATCCTCTCAAGCCACGGTTAATCCCAATGAATCGCCGCCGGCGCATCTATGAAGGCAAGGCCAAGGTCCTCTATGAAGGACCCGAACCCGGCACGCTCATCCAGCATTTCAAGGATGACGCAACCGCATTCAACGCCAAGAAGCATGAGGTCATTGACGGCAAAGGCGTCCTCAATAACAGAATCTCCGAGTTCATTTTTCAAAATCTGAACGACATCGGCGTGCCGACCCATTTCATCCGCCGCCTCAACATGCGCGAGCAGCTGATTCGCGAAGTCGAGATCATTCCGCTCGAAGTCGTCGTCCGCAACGTCGCCGCGGGCTCCCTTGCGACGCGCCTCGGCATCGAGGAAGGCACCCAGCTGCCGCGGTCGATCATCGAATTCTATTACAAGAACGACGAGCTCAACGATCCGATGGTGACGGAAGAGCACATTACCGCTTTCGGCTGGGCGAGCCCGCAGGAGATCGACGACATCATGGCGCTCGCCATAAGGGTCAATGATTTCCTGACCGGCCTGTTCCTCGGCGTCGGCATCCGCCTCGTCGACTTCAAGATGGAATGCGGCCGACTGTGGGAAGGCGATATGATGCGCATCGCCGTCGCGGACGAGATTTCGCCCGATTCCTGTCGGCTGTGGGACATTAAATCGAACGATAAGCTCGATAAAGACCGCTTCCGCCGCGATCTCGGCGGTCTCGTCGAGGCCTATACGGAAGTTGCGCGCAGGCTCGGCATCCTGCAGGAGAATGAACAACCTCGCGCGGCCGGACCGAAGCTCGTTCGCTAGCCGCCTCAAGAAAGCTGCCGGACGAAATGAAACGTCGAGATCTTCGATGAGGAGGCGGCCGGAACGCGCGCTTTTCAATCCCGCCTTCGGCTCCAAAGCCACCGGCAAAGCCCTTGCGGAGAGTCCCTAACCTCTCTCGCAGCGGCGCTCGCGGAAGCCTTTGCGGATGAATTCTCGCGCAAAAGCCAATCCCGAGAACAAAGATTTGCGGCTCGCCGCAAATCGAACTATCCGGAGGCTTCGGCCTCCGTTTTTGTTTCGCAGGAATTGCCCGCGCCGCGCTGGAGCAAGCGGATCGGCAGGACTTAAGCTTAAAGGGATAGACAGCAATGAAAGCCCGGGTCGTCGTCACTCTCAGAAACGGGATCCTCGATCCGCAAGGCAAGGCCATTGAAGGCGCGCTGAAGGCGCTCCATGTCAATGGGATCAAAAGCGTGCGGCAAGGCAAGATCTTCGACGTGGAACTCGACGCCGCCGATCATGGCGCGGCCGAAGCTGTGCTGCGGGAGGCCTGCGAAAAGCTTCTCGCCAATCAGGTGGTCGAAGATTATCAGGTCGAAATCCCCTAGGGCCTTGCCCTGCGCCGCGAAAGGCAAGCCCTCCGCGCGGCAGCCAGTCCGCAATTTGACGAGGAGTTCATCGGCTCCATGAACGCCGCCATTATTCTATTTCCCGGCTCGAATCGCGAAGGCGACGCCCTGCGCGCTCTCGCCTCGCATGGCGCGGCCAAAGTCGTCTGGCACGGCGACCGCGAACTGCCACAGGGGACCGACCTTGTCGTGCTGCCGGGTGGCTTTTCCTATGGCGACTATCTGCGTTGCGGCGCCATTGCGGCGCATTCGCCGGTTATGGGCGCCGTGCGCGCTCATGCCGAGCGCGGCGGCCTTGTGCTTGGCATCTGCAACGGCTTCCAGATTCTCGTCGAGTTCGGCCTCCTTCCCGGAGTTTTGATGCGCAATGCGCAGCTGCGCTTCATTTGCCGCATGCAGCATGTGCGCGTGGAGCGCAGCGATACGGCCTTTGCGTCAAGATACAAGCAGGGTCAGGCGATCAAGATCGCCATCGCCCACGGCGAAGGCAATTACGAGGCGGACGCAGAGACGATTCGCCGCCTCGAGGGAGATGGCCGCGTCGCGTTCCGCTATTGCGACGCCCAAGGCAAGCTCAGCAAGAGCGCCAATCCAAACGGTTCGACCAACGCCATCGCCGGCGTCTATTCCGAGCGCTTCAATGTCCTCGGCCTCATGCCTCACCCTGAGAATCTGATTGACCCACTGGTTGGCGGCACGGATGGCAAGGGGCTGTTCGAGAGCCTGGCGGCGTTCAAGGCCGCCGCGCCCGCCGCTGTCTAGCGAGCGGATTTGCGCGTTAACTTGTTCAATGGAGCGCCGCTGCTTAAGGAGGGCGGCTTCCTATCACTCGTGGGGCGGATCCTTCGCCTCGACCGCCGTCTCTGGCGGCCCTCCCTCCCAAGGGATCTCAATGACATAAGGCGGCCCATGTCGAGCCACAGCGAAGAACCACCCATCACCCCGGAACTGGTCGCCTCGCACGGCCTGAAGCCGGACGAATATGAGAAGATCCTCGCCTTGATCGGCCGGGTGCCGACCTTCACCGAGCTCGGCATTTTCTCGGCGATGTGGAACGAGCATTGTTCCTATAAGTCGTCGCGGCTGCATCTGCGCGGCCTCCCGACCAGGGCGCCATGGGTCATCCAGGGCCCCGGCGAGAACGCCGGCGTCATCGACATTGGCGACGGCGAGGCCTGCGTCTTCAAGATGGAGAGCCACAACCATCCCTCCTATATCGAGCCGTTTCAGGGCGCGGCGACGGGAGTCGGCGGCATTTTGCGCGATGTCTTCACCATGGGCGCGCGGCCGGTCGCCTGTCTGAACCTGTTGCGATTCGGCGCACCGGAGCATCCGAAGACGCGCCATCTCGTCGCCGGAGTCGTGGCCGGCATCGGCTCCTACGGCAATAGCTTCGGCGTGCCGACGGTCGGGGGCGCGACCGCTTTTCATAAGGGCTATGACGGTAACATCCTCGTCAATGCAATGGCCGTCGGCATCGCCCGCTCGGACGAAATTTTTTACGCAAAAGCGACGGGCGTCGGCAATCCGATTGTCTATCTCGGCTCCAAAACCGGACGCGACGGCATTCATGGCGCAACCATGGCCTCGGCCTCCTTTGAGGAAGACGCCGAGGCGAAGCGCCCGACCGTGCAGGTCGGCGATCCCTTCACCGAGAAGCTGCTGCTAGAGGCCTGCCTCGAGCTGATGCGCACCGGCGCCGTCATCGCCATTCAGGACATGGGCGCGGCCGGGCTCACCTCCTCGGCGGTCGAAATGGGGGCGAAGGGCGATCTTGGCGTCGAACTCGACCTTGACGCCCTGCCCTGCCGCGAAACCGGCATGAGCGCCTATGAAATGCTGCTCTCGGAAAGCCAGGAGCGGATGCTGATGGTGCTCGATCCGGCCAAGGAGGAAGAAGCGAAAGCCGCGTTCGTTAAATGGGGCCTCGACTTCGCCATCGTCGGCAAAACGACCGACACGCTTCGCTTCGTCGTCAAGCATGGCGGCGAAGTCAAAGCCGACCTGCCGATCAAGCAGCTTGGCGACGCCGCCCCGCTCTATGACCGCCCCCATGTTTCCAGCGCCGCGCGCGAGCGCATAGACCCCGCCCAGATCGTGCCGCCGATCTCCAACGCGGAAGCTCTGCTGCGCCTCATCGCGACGCCGGACCTTTGCTCGAAGCGTTGGGTCTACGAGCAATATGACCATCTCATTCTCGGCAATAGCGTGCAGACTCCGGGCGGTGACGCGGCGGTGATCCGTCTTGGCGACGGCCCCAAGGGCCTGGCGCTGACGACGGATGTGACGCCGCGCTATTGCGAGGCCGATCCCTTCGAAGGGGGCAAACAGGCGGTGGCGGAGGCCTGGCGCAACCTTACGGCCGTCGGCGCGCTGCCGCGCGCGGTGACGGATAATCTCAATTTCGGCAATCCCGAAAAGCCGGAGATCATGGGTCAGTTCGTCGATTGCCTCAAAGGCATTGGCGAGGCCTGCCGCGCGCTGGATTTCCCGATCGTCTCGGGCAATGTCTCGCTCTACAACGAGAGCAGCGGCAAGGCCATTCCGCCGACGCCCTCGATCGGCGGCGTCGGTGTCCTCAGCGACGTGGGGCGGACCGCGACAATAGCGTTCAAACGGCCGGGCGAGCAGATTTTCCTGATCGGAACGACGCTCGGCTGGCTCGGCCAATCTCTTTATTTGCGTGAAATCTGCGGGCGCGAGGAAGGCGCGCCGCCGCCCGTTGATCTCGGAGAGGAAAAGCGCAACGGCGATTTCGTGCGCAATCTCATCGCGCAGGGCGTGGTCGTCGCCGTTCACGACGCCTCGGACGGCGGCCTCGCCGTGGCGCTGGCGGAGATGGCGATGGCGGGAGGCGTCGGCGCCGCGATCGAAGCGCCGGCCGACGTCGCCGCTCATGCCTTCTGGTTCGGGGAGGATCAGGCGCGCTACATTGTCGCGGCGCAGACCAGCCAGGTCGAAACCGTCCTCGCTGCGGCGCTGGAAGCCGGCGTCCCGTGTCGGCGCATCGGCGAAACCGGGGGGCCAACATTGACCCTCGGCGGCGAGACCGCCATATTGTTGAGTGATCTGGTGGGGAACTATGAAGAATGGCTCCCTGAATATATGGCTGGCGCGTTATAGACATCTTCGCGTTCATACGATCGCGTTTGGCGACGCGGGCCGGTACTGATTTTGCTTGAAGCGCTTTATTCGCAGCGGCGCTTCACGCCACGCTATCTAGGACGCAACGCTCATGCCCATGGAACCTTCCGAAATCGAAAAGCTCATCAAGACCGGCATTCCGGACGCGGTCATCGACCTCACCGATCTCGTCGGCGACAAGGACCATTGGGCGGCGACGATCACCTCTTCCGAATTCATCGGCAAGACCAAGCTGCAGCAGCATCAGATCGTCTATAAAGCCCTCGGCGCCTCGATGGGCGGCCCGCTTCATGCATTGCAACTCACCACTCAAGCGCCAAAATAGAGCGCATAAATTCGCTGCGGCAATGACGGCGTTCACGTGAAAGGAATTGGCCATGGCCATCAAGGAAGAAATCCAGTCGACGATCGAAAATAATGACGTGGTTTTATTCATGAAAGGCACGCGGAACTTTCCGCAATGCGGATTTTCCGGCCAGATCGTCCAGATCCTGTCTTATCTCGACGTCCCCTTCAAGGACGTGAATTGCCTCGAAACGGACGAAATCCGTCAGGGAATCAAGGAGTTCTCCGACTGGCCGACGATTCCGCAGCTTTATATCAAAGGTGAATTCATCGGCGGCGCCGACATCACCCGCGAAATGTTCCAGAGCGGCGAACTCGCAAGCTACCTCAGCAGCAAGGGCATTGAGGTCAAGCAGCCGGCCAAAGCCTGAACCGGCGCCGGCTTTCGCCGGCGAACCCGGCGCGTCAGCGGAATTGTCGCAATTCAGCCATCGCGGCTGTCGCAAATCCGCCGTCGCTCGCCGGGGAAATGCTCTTGCGCGAGCGCGCCGGTTTTTTTTGCGGCGGAGAGAAGCGCGCTAGCTTTTTGCGGCGGACAGAAGCGCGAGAGCGTCGGGCGAATCCCATTGCGCGGGTCCGGCCATCACGCCGAGGTCGCACCCATTTTCATCAACAAGAATGGTCGTCGGCAGGCCGAGCGCCTTTCCATCCGCCTTCAGGGTCTGGAAAATATCGGCCGTGTTGTCGGCGTAGAAGCTGAGATTTTTGACGCCGATTTCGTTCAGGAAGGCCTTGGGCCGGTCCAGCTTCGCCGTGTCTATGTTGACGGCGACGACGGTGAAATCCCTGGAGCCGAGCTTGCCCTGCAGCCGGTCGAGCGCCGGCATTTCCTGCCGGCATGGCACGCACCATGTCGCCCAGAGATTCAAAAGCGTCGTTTTGCCCTTGAAATCGGAAAGCCGCGCCGGCGCGCCGTCAGCGGCGGCGAAATTAAGCTCCGGCAGCGGCCGCGGCTGCGTGGAAACGCTGAAGGCGGCGACCTCCCCATGCGCGAGCGGCGCCAGAACCGCGGCTCGAGCGCGGGCGCCCGGACAGGCGGCGCTCTCCACTTCCTTGCCGCCGGGCCCTTTCATCGCGTAAAGGACAGCCAGAACGGCGGCCGCTATCACCCCCGCCGTAATGACAAGACGGCGATTGGCGCTGGGACGATGGACATTGCGGTCCGGATCTCGTTGCGAAACAGGTTCACTCATGCGGTAAGTCTTTCAAGCCGTCTTCCAAGCTGATTTCTTCTAAAGAGCGGGACACGATGAGCAATAAAATGTGGGGCGGCCGGTTCGCCAGCGGTCCGGACGCGATCATGGAGGAAATCAACGCCTCGATCGGTTTCGACTACAAGCTCGCGCTGCAGGATATAGAGGGATCGAAGGCGCATGTCGCGATGCTGGCGCAGGCGAATATCGTCACGAAGGACGACGCCGACGCGATCGCCAAGGGACTAACCGCAATCAAGGATGAAATCGAGAGCGGAACATTCACATTTTCGCGCGCCCTCGAAGACATTCACATGAACATAGAATCGCGCCTTTCGGCGCTGATCGGCCCCGCGGCGGGCCGCCTGCATACGGCGCGCTCGCGCAATGATCAGGTCGCGCTCGACTTCCGCCTCTGGGTGCGCGACACGATCGACGCTCTCAGCGGCCAAATTCGCCAGCTGCAACTGGCGCTGGCCGAGAAAGCTCTCGCCCATGCGGGCAGCGTCATGCCCGGCTTCACCCATATGCAGTCGGCGCAGCCCGTCACCTTCGGCCATCATCTGCTCGCCTATGTCGAGATGTTCGCGCGCGATCGATCGCGCCTCACGGACGCCCGCGCGCGCCTCAATGAATGCCCGCTCGGCGCGGCGGCGCTGGCCGGCACGTCGTTTCCCATCGACCGCGACGCCACCGCCCGCGCCCTTCGGTTCGACCGGCCGACCGCCAATTCCCTCGACAGCGTGTCCGACCGCGATTTTGTGCTGGAAACGCTGAGCGCGGCGGCGATCTGCGCCGTTCATCTCTCCCGTTTCGCCGAGGAGATCGTGCTCTGGTCGACGCCGCAATTCAGCTTCGCGGCGCTGTCGGACAAATTCTCGACAGGCTCCTCGATCATGCCGCAAAAGCGCAATCCCGACGCCGCCGAGCTGGTGCGCGGCAAGGCGGGGCGCATCATCGGCGCCCTTGCCGGGCTGCTGGTCGTCATGAAAGGCCTGCCGCTGACCTATTCGAAGGACATGCAGGAGGACAAGGAAGGCACGTTCGACGCGCTGCAATCCTTATCGCTCTGTCTTGCCGCGATGACCGGGATGGTCGCCGACCTTGAGCCCAATGAAAAGCGGATGAAGGCCGCGGCCGGCGCCGGATATGCGACGGCGACGGACCTTGCCGACTGGCTGGTCAAGGCTTTGGGCCTGCCGTTCCGCGAAGCCCATCACGTCACGGGCCGGCTCGTCGCCATCGCCGCCGCGCAGAACAAGGGTCTCGAAAAACTGACCCTCGACGAGATGCTGACGGTCGAGCCGCGCATCACACACGAGGTTTTCGATGTGCTCGGCGTCGAAAAATCCGTCCGCAGCCGGGTCAGCTACGGCGGCACGGCGCCGGCGAACGTCAAGGCGCAGGCGAAGCGCTGGCTCGCGAAGCTGAAGAAGGAAACCGCCGCAGCCGAAGCCGAGGCGTCAGAGACCCGAGCCAATGACGATCGCTCTTGACGGGCCGCGAGTCCCGCCCCTCGCGGGGGGCCGTCCGGAAAGCCTTGTCGTGCTTTTGCATGGGATCGGCGCCAATGGCGATGATCTGATCGATCTTGCGCAGTACTGGGGCATGCTGCTGCCGCGCACAGAGTTCATTTCCCTGAACGCGCCGTTTCCATGCGATTTCGCGCCGGATCGGCTGCAATGGTTCAGCGTCGCCGACCGCGCGCCGGCGAAGCTGCTGGAAGGCGCCCGAACGGCGGCGAAGCTTCTCGACCCCTGTCTCGATACGCTTCTTGCCGAACGAGGCCTCGCGCCGGAGCGGCTTGCCCTCGTCGGTTTCTCACAGGGCGCAATGATGGCGCTCCATGTCGGCCTCAGGCGCAAGGAGCAGATCGGGGCGATCGTCGCCTTTTCCGGCGCGCTGCGCGACGGCGCGGCGCTGCGCGCCGAAATCGGCGGGAAGCCTCCGGTGCTGCTGATCCACGGCGAGGCCGACGACATCATTCCCTTCGCTTCGATGGCGGAGGCGAGAGCTGTTCTCGAGGCGCTGGGCGTTCCCGTCGCCGTGTTGGCGCGGCCAGGGCTTGGCCACGGCATCGATGAAGAAGGGCTCGTCGCCGGCGGCTCGTTTTTGCGCGAGCGCCTTTCGCCAGGAACGAGCGAGAGGCAATAAAAAGTCTGGAACTTTTGGGGATTTATTCCCTCGGCAGAGCGATCTTCGGCAGAAAGCCGCGTCCGTCGGAAACGACGAAATCCCACATGGTTTTCGCCGCGGGCGACAGCTCCCGGCCGCCGTGACGAACGGCGAACCATTGGCGCATGATCGGCATGCCGACGACGTCCAGAATGGCAAGGCGCCCTTCGGCCACTTCCGCCTCTACCGTATGCGCGGAGATCAGCGTCAGCCCGAGACCCGCCATCACCGCCTGCTTGACCGTCTCGTTCGAGCCGATCTCGATGTGAACGCGCGGCGGCGATGGCGCGAGCCCGCCAAAGAACGTATCAAAAACATTGCGCGTGCCCGAGCCTTCCTCGCGGATGATGAATCCCTCGTGGCAGAGCTCCGCCTTGTCTATGCCGGCGCGTTTTGCCATACTGTGCTCGGGCGGAGCAATGACGACCTGGGGATGAGGGCCGAAGACTTTGCTGAAGACCGGAAAATCGGCCGGAGGGCTGCCCATTAGCGCCATGTCGATCGCGTAGTCCCGGAGCGCAGCAACGATCGTGGCTCTGTTCCCGACCGTGACGGCAATTTCTATGCGCGGATTCCCGCGCGCGAACGCGGCGATCAGGCGCGGCGCGAAATATTTGGCGGTGGAGGCGACGCCAATTGTCACGCGTCCGGCATGCTTGTCTTTGTGCGCCGATAGCGTCGCTTTCAGTTCGGCCAGGGCCAGATCGATGCGCGTCGCGATTTTGACCACCTCCTGCCCGGCGTCGGTCAAGCGCAGCCGCCCCCCGGTGCGGTCGAACAGGGCGACGCCGACGTCATCTTCGAGAAGCTTGATCCGCGACGTCAACGCCGCCGCGGTCACGTTAAGATCGTCGGCCGCCGCGGCGATGGTTCCACTTTCAGCGACGGCGACGATGGTTTCGAGATGCTTGAGAGTAAGGCGGCGCATCGTCCCTCTTGAGATTTTCTGTTAGTGGGGCGGACTATATTCACTTTTATTTCTGATGGCTTTCGGCGATAAGGCTGAAAATTAAATGAGGAAAAGGGCGACATGCCAAGGATTTCCGGGGCGCAGGATTTCGAAGCCTATCTAAAGCAGAGCGTCGTGGCGAACCCGCGTTTGGACGCCGCTGCGAAAGCGCTCTCGGAGATCGCCGCCACCGCGGTCAAACTGTCGGACCTTATCGGGCTTGGCCAGCTCTATGGCCGCCTCGGCGCCAGCCGCGACAGCACCAACACCGACGGCGACGTGCAAAAAGAGCTCGACGTTCTCGCCGATGAGATGTTCGTCGAGGCCATGCGTCGCGCGCCGGTCTATGGCGTCGTATCCGAAGAGCTGAGCGAGGCCGTGCTTCTCGACCCCACGGCCTCCATCGTGGTCTCGATGGATCCTCTCGACGGTTCATCGAATATCGACGCGAATGTATCGATCGGAACGATCTTCTCCGTGCTTCCGACGCTGCCGGACGCGAGCAGCCTCGAAGAGCATTTTTTGCAGCCGGGAAGCGCTCAGATCGCCGCCGGCTTCGTTATCTACGGCCCACAGACGTCAATCGTCTTCGCACTCGGCGACGGCCCTGTCGAGATCTTTACGCTGGATCGCAGCGACGGCCGCTTCTTCCATGCGGTGACCGTCGGACCAATCCCCAAGGAATCGTCCGAATATGCTGTCAACGCTTCAAATTACCGCCATTGGGAGCCCTCGATACGCGCCTTTATCGAGGATTGCGCCCGCGGCGTCGAAGGACCCATGAAGCGTAATTACAACATGCGCTGGGTCGCCGCCCTCGTCGCCGAAGCCTATCGCATCCTCTTGCGCGGCGGCGTCTTTCTCTACCCCGCCGATCAGCGGCCCGGCTATGCCGACGGGCGGCTCCGCCTGCTTTATGAAGGCGCGCCGATCGCTTTCCTCATCGAACGGGCCGGCGGCGTCGCGACCGATGGCGTCAACCCGCTTCTCGACATCGTTCCAAGCGCGATCCATCAGCGGACTCCCCTGGTTTTTGGGTCGGCCGATCCGACGCGTCTTGTCGCGCGCTACCGCTCGGATCCGAAGGTCTCGGCCGAGCGCGCGCCGCTTTTCGGGGGACGAGGCCTCATTCGCGGCTAGCGCCTGGCGCTGGCTTTCTCTCATCGCATTTTCTTTGTGTGAACCGCCATAAGGGTTCAATTGAAAGTGCTCTGGATCATTCGCGGTTTAGACTCCGGCGTCCGGTTGAAGAAAGCTGAAGGCCATGTCGGCAAGATATCCGATCATTTCGGTCACCGGTTCATCAGGCGCGGGAACGACCTCCGTCAAGCGCACCTTCGAGCAGATTTTCCGGCGCGAAGGCATCAACGCGGCCTATATCGAGGGCGACGCCTTTCACCGCTATGATCGCGACGAAATGCGCCAGGTGATGGCCGACGAGGAAGCGAAGGGCAACCACCACTTCAGCCATTTCGGGGCGAGCGCCAATCTGCTCGAAGAGCTCGAGAATGTCTTCGCCACCTATAGCGCGCGCGGGACCGCCAAGACGCGACATTATGTGCATGACGAAGCCGAGGCCGCGCTTTATGGGAGCCCGCCCGGCGTCTTTACCGAGTGGAAGCCGTTGCAGGCGCACAGCGATCTTCTCTTCTATGAAGGTCTGCATGGCGCGGTCGTCACCGAAAAGGTAAATATAGCGCGGCACGCGGATCTGAAGATCGGCGTCGTTCCGGTGATCAATCTCGAATGGATTCAGAAAATCCATCGCGACCGCGCCGATCGCGGCTATACGACCGAAGCGGTAATGGACACGATCCTGCGCCGGATGCCAGATTATACGCGCTACATCTGTCCACAATTTACCGAGACGGACATCAATTTTCAGCGCGTTCCGACGGTCGACACCTCTAACCCCTTCGTCGCGCGGTGGATTCCAACAGCCGACGAATCGATGGTCATCATCCGTTTCGCGAAGCCGACCGGCATAGATTTTCCGTATCTGCATTCGATGATCCGCGACAGTTTCATGTCGCGCGCCAATTCGATCGTGATCCCCGGCAACAAGCTCGATCTAGCGATGCAGCTCATCCTGACCCCCTTCATCCTCCAGCTCGTCGAGCGGCGAAGGCGGCTAACTCATGGACGTAAATTTGATGAACGTGCTAGCGAGAGTTTCTAACAGCGCGACGCACGCGGAGATGGCCAACGCCATTCGCGCGCTGTCGATGGACGCGGTGGAGAAAGCCAATTCCGGTCACCCCGGCATGCCGATGGGCATGGCCGACGTCGCGACTGTTCTCTTCGCCCAATTCATGAAATTCGATCCCGCGGATCCGGCCTGGCCCGACCGCGACCGTTTCGTGCTGTCCGCCGGACACGGCTCGATGCTGCTCTATTCGCTGCTTTATCTGCTCGGCTATCCCGACATGAACCGGACGGAGATCGAGCGCTTTCGCCAGCTCAATTCAAGGACGCCCGGCCATCCCGAATATGGTCATACGCCGGGTGTCGAGACGACAACCGGCCCGCTCGGCCAGGGCCTTGCGACAGCGGTCGGCATGGCGATCGCCGAAAAACTGCTCGCCGCCCGCTACGGCGCCGGCATCGCCGACCATCGCACCTACGTCATCACCGGCGATGGCTGCCTGATGGAGGGGATCAGCCACGAAGCGATCGCGCTCGCCGGCCATCTTAAATTATCCAAGCTGATCGTTTTGTGGGACGATAACGGCATCACCATCGACGGCAAGGTCTCGCTCGCCGACTCGGTCGATCAGCTTACGCGGTTCGAGGCGGCGGGATGGAGCGCCTCGCGGATCGATGGGCACGACCCGAAGGCCATCGCAGCCGCCCTCGAAGCTGCGCAATCCTCCAAGAAGCCGGTGCTGATCGCGTGCCGGACGACAATCGGCTATGGCGCGCCGACGAAAGCCGGCACCCATGCCGTGCATGGGGCGGCGCTCGGCAAGGACGAAGTGGCGGGCGCCCGCGCCGCCCTCGGCTGGACTGCGGCGCCCTTTGAAATCCCGGACAACATCCAGAAAGCCTGGAGCGAGGCGGCAGGCTACGCCGCCGGCGCTCATGCCGACTGGACCGCCCGATACGCCAAGCTCGACGCCGCGACGAAGGCGCGTTACGACGCCGATCTCAGCGGCGCGATCGAGCCAGCCGTTGTGGCCGCCGTCGAATCGTTCAAGAAAGCCGCGAGCGAAAGCGGCGCGCCGCAGGCGACGCGCATCTCCTCGCAGAAGCTGCTCGACTGGCTGAGCCCGGCGCAGCCCAATCTGATCGGCGGATCAGCCGATCTGACCGGCTCCAATAATACCAGGGCCGCCGACATGAAGCCGGTGACGCCCGATGATTTTACCGGCCGCTACATTCACTACGGAATTCGCGAATTCGGCATGGCGGCGGCCATGAACGGCATCGCTCTCCACGGCGGCTTTATTCCTTATGGCGGAACCTTTCTGGTTTTCGCCGATTACAGCCGGCCCGCGATCCGCCTCGCCGCCTTGATGGGGATTCGCGTCATCCATGTCCTGACCCATGATTCGATCGGACTTGGCGAAGACGGGCCGACGCATCAGCCGGTCGAACACCTGGCCGCTCTGCGCGCAATCCCGAACCTCCTTGTGTTTCGCCCCGCCGACGCGGTCGAGACGGCGGAAGCCTGGGAGCTCGCTCTTCAGGCCAGGTCATCGCCGTCCGTTCTCGCGCTCACGCGGCAGAACCTGCCAATCGTTCGCCGCGCGCATACGACCGAGAATCTATCCGCCGCCGGCGGCTATGTTTTACGCGCGCCGGAAGGAGAGCGTGACATTACCTTATTCGCGACGGGCTCTGAAGTTTCGCTCGCGGTCGAGGCCGCCGAGCAGCTCGCCAATGAAGGCGTCCGCGCGGCGGTCGTCTCCCTGCCCTGTTTCGAGCTCTTCGCCAAGGCGCCGGCCGCCTATCGCGCCAGCGTCATCGGAACGGCGCCGCGCATCGCGATCGAGGCGGCGGTGCGTCAGAGCTGGGACATCGTGCTTGGACCGGAGGACGGCTTCATCGGCATGTCGAGTTTCGGGGCTAGTGCTCCGGCGGGCGAACTGTTCAAAAAGTTCGGCATTACGGTCGAAGCCATCATCGCCGAAGCGCGGGCCCGGCTGGCGCCGCGCAAGCGGTGATGATCCTGCCAAAGCTGCGCTGAAAGCAGCGGGATCGATCGGTTCGGCGAAGGGAGAGAAAACGGCGGTCGCGACAACGCAGCGCGATCGCCGGGGCATCGATCAGGATGGCTGGAGCGCCGGGAGAAGCCCGGCGACGAGGCCCCAAACTTCAAAGTGCGAGGGAGAATCATCCATGGCCCGAATTACGCTTCGTCAATTGCTCGACCACGCGGCCGAGCACGACTACGGCGTTCCCGCCTTCAACATCAACAATATGGAGCAGGGGCTTGCAATCGTCGAGGCGGCCGCCTCGGTCGACGCGCCCGTCATCATTCAGGCGAGCCGCGGCGCGCGCGCCTACGCCAATGACATCATGCTCGCCAAGATGATCGAAGCCTTGATCGAAATGTATCCCGACATTCCGATCTGCATGCACCAGGATCACGGCAACGGCGAAGCGACCTGCCTCAGCGCGATCCAGTATGGCTTCTCCTCTGTCATGATGGACGGCTCGCTCGAAGCCGACGCCAAGACGCCCGCCTCCTATGACTACAACGTCGCGATTACCGCGAAAGTCGCTGAATTCGCCCATCTCGTCGGCGCCTCGGTCGAAGGCGAGCTCGGCGTTCTGGGCTCGCTCGAGCATGGAACGGGCGAACAGGAAGACGGTCATGGCGCGGAAGGCCAGCTCAGCCGCGAGCAGCTTCTGACAGACCCCGATCAGGCCGTCGATTTCGTGCTGCGCACAAAAGTGGACGCGCTGGCGATTGCGATGGGAACCTCGCATGGCGCCTATAAATTCTCGCGCAAGCCCGACGGCGACATCCTTTCGATGAAGGTGATCGAAGAGATCCACGCGAAATTGCCGAACACCCATCTCGTCATGCATGGATCGTCGTCGGTGCCGCAGGATCTGCAGGATATTTTCAACGCCAATGGCGGCGCCATGCGACAGACCTTCGGCGTGCCCGTCGAAGAAATCGTGCGCGGCATCAAACATGGCGTGCGCAAGGTCAATATCGACACCGACTGCCGTCTCGCGATGACCGGGCAGCTGCGCCGCATCGCGACCGAACACAAGGACGAGTTCGATCCGCGCAAATTCCTGAAGCCGGCGATGGACGCCATGCGAGCGGTCTGCAAGCTGCGTCTCGAACAGTTCGGAACGGCCGGGAACGCGTCGAAGATCAAGGTGCTGCCGATGTCCGCGATGGCCAAACGCTACGCTTCCGGCAGCCTCGACCCGCGCGCGCAACTGCAACGCTCCGCCGCGGAGTAAGCGACGCCATCAAACGGAGAGTCACATGGCAGCCATAAAAGACCCTGTTCCCCGTTCGCGCTATTCAGCGGGCGTCATGGAATATCGCGAGATGGGCTATTGGCAGCCGGATTATGTCCCGAACGATACGGACATCATCGCCTGCTTTCGTGTGACGCCGCAGGATGGGGTCGATCCGATAGAGGCGTCGGCAGCTGTCGCGGGCGAATCTTCGACCGCGACCTGGACCGTCGTGTGGACAGACCGTTTGACGGCTTCCGACAAATACCGGGCGAAATGCTATCGGGTCGATCCCGTGCCCCATGCGCCCGGCTCCTATTTCGCTTTCATCGCCTATGAGCTCGACCTTTTCGAGCCGGGCTCGATCTCCAATCTCTCCGCCTCGATCATCGGCAATGTGTTCGGCTTCAAGCCGCTGAAGGCGCTGCGCCTCGAGGACATGCGCTTCCCCGTCGCCTATGTGAAAACCTTTCAGGGCCCCGCGACCGGCATTGTCGTCGAGCGCGAGCGCCTCGATAAATTCGGCCGCCCGCTCCTCGGCGCAACGGTCAAACCGAAGCTCGGACTTTCGGGACGCAATTACGGCCGCGTCGTCTACGAGGCGCTGAAGGGCGGTCTCGACTTTACGAAGGACGATGAAAACATCAACTCGCAGCCCTTCATGCATTGGCGCGAGCGTTTCCTTTATTGCATGGAGGCGGTGAACCGCGCGCAGGCCGCGACCGGCGAAGTCAAAGGCACCTATCTCAACGTCACAGCCGCGACCATGGAGGACATGTATGAGCGCGCGGAGTTTGCGAAGGAGCTCGGCTCCGTCATCATCATGATCGATCTCGTGATCGGCTATACGGCGATCCAGTCGATGGCCAAATGGGCGCGCAGGAACGACATGATCCTGCATCTCCACCGCGCCGGCCATTCAACCTATACGCGGCAGAAGATTCATGGCGTCTCCTTCCGCGTCATCGCCAAATGGATGCGTCTTGCGGGAGTCGATCACATCCATGCCGGCACGGTCGTCGGCAAGCTCGAAGGCGATCCCAATACGACGCGCGGCTATTATGACATCTGCCGCGAGGACTATAATCCGCAGCGGCTGGAGCATGGGATTTTCTTCGATCAGCACTGGGCGTCGCTGAACAAGCTGATGCCTGTCGCATCGGGCGGCATTCACGCCGGGCAGATGCACCAGCTCATCGATCTTCTTGGCGAAGACGTCGTGCTGCAGTTCGGCGGCGGCACGATCGGCCATCCTATGGGGATCGCCGCGGGCGCGACCGCCAACCGCGTCGCGCTCGAGGCGATGATCTTCGCGCGCAACGCCGGGCGCGACACCCTCGCGGAAGGCCCGGCCATTCTGGAAGAAGCGGCGCGCGGCTGCACGCCGCTGCGGCAGGCGCTCGATGTCTGGAAGGACGTCACCTTCAATTATACGTCAACGGATTCGCCGGATTTCGTTCCGACCGTCACCCCGGCAGAATAGGACGGATTGTTCTGATGCGCATCACGCAAGGTTGTTTCTCGTTTCTTCCAGATCTCACCGACGATCAAATCAGAACCCAGGTCCAATATTGCATCGACAAGGGCTGGGCGGTAAACCTCGAATACACGGATGATCCGCATCCCCGGAACACCTATTGGGAAATGTGGGATCTGCCGATGTTCGACATCAAGGACGCCGCCGGCGTGATGCTCGAGCTCGAAGCCTGCCGCAAGGCGCATGCCGAGCGCTACTACATCCGGCTTTCGGGCTTTGACTCATCGCACGGGTGGGAGAGCGTGCGCATCTCGTTTATTGTGAATCGGCCGAGGAACGAGCCGGGCTTCCGCCTTGTTCGCACCGAAGGCCCCGGCCGCAACCAGATCTATTCGACGCAATCCTACGCCGTCGACCGGCCGGAGTCGGAGCGTTATTAGCGCATGATCCAATGAAAGCCCCGAACGAGGAGCGCCGGCGCCGTCCTTTGACGCCCCTCGGGGCGCTTACCCGGGAAAGGACGTAATTTTTACTTTAGAGCCTTTGTTCTAACGCATGATGTGGGTCCAAAAACTCTGCGACTTTTCGGCATCATGCGCCAAGTCCCACATAGACCCAGCTGGACTCGTTGACGCTCCAACGGCGTCGGCGGAGGGGCGACATGCGATGATGCGAGGCAGCCATGGCTTCAAGCGATAATGCGACGGAGGACGCCTCTGTCTCCTCCCCTGCGACCATCGATCTTCGCGCCGAACTGCGTGAGACGCATGTGCAGGAAGTGCTCGATCAGCTCGATCGGGAGCTGGTCGGCCTCGCGCCAGTCAAGGAGCGCATCCGCCAGATTTGCGCGCTGCTCGTCGTCGACCGCGTGCGGCGGCGTCTTGGCTTCGTCGCGGAAACGCCAACGCTGCATATGTCCTTCACCGGCAATCCCGGCACCGGAAAAACCACCGTGGCGCTGCGCATGGCGGAAATCCTGCACAAACTCGGCTATGTGCGCAAAGGTCATCTTGTCTCGGTAACGAGAGACGATCTCGTCGGCCAGTATATCGGCCATACGGCTCCGAAGACGAAGGAAGTCCTCAAGAGAGCCATGGGCGGCGTGCTCTTCATCGACGAAGCCTATTACCTCTACCGTCAGGAGAATGAGCGCGACTACGGCCAAGAGGCAATCGAGATTCTGCTCCAGGTGATGGAGAATCAGCGCGAAGACTTCGTCGTGATCCTCGCCGGCTACGCCACGCGCATGGACCAGTTCTTCCGCTCAAACCCCGGATTTCGCTCGCGCATCGCCCATCATATTGATTTCCCCGATTACGGCGACGACGAGCTGATGTCGATTGCCGAGACGATGCTCGCGGCGCAGCACTATAAGTTCAGCCCCGAGGGCGCGAAAGCGTTCGAAGCCTATATTGCAACGCGGCGCCGCCAGCCTCTTTTTTCCAACGCGCGCTCCATCCGCAACGCTCTCGACCGCGCCAGATTGAGGCACGCCAACCGCTATTTCGCGCAGGAGGGTCCCGTGCTGATCGAGGATTTGATGACGATCGACGCGGCCGACGTGCTGCCGAGCCGCGTCTTCGACGCCGAAGCCTCGGGTTGAAAGGGCCAACGACCATGAATCCTCTCGTCATCGCCCCGTCAATCCTGTCGGCGGATTTCGCGAGGCTCGGCGAAGAAGTGCGCGCCATTGAAGCCGCCGGCGCCGACTGGATTCATGTCGACGTCATGGACGGACATTTCGTGCCGAACATCACGATCGGCCCGGCTGTCGTCGCCGCGCTCCGGGCGCATACGAAGCTGCCCTTCGACGTGCATCTGATGATTGCGCCTTGCGATCCCTATCTCGGCGCGTTCGCCGAAGCCGGCGCCGATCTCATCGCGATTCATGTCGAGGCGGGTCCCCATCTGCACCGCTCGCTGCAGGCTATCCGCGGCCTCGGCAAGAAAGCGGGCGTCGTCCTCAACCCCGCGACGCCCGCCGCAAGCGTCAAGCACGTGCTGGACCTTATCGACCTCGTGCTGGTGATGTCGGTCAATCCCGGCTTTGGCGGGCAGGCCTTCATCGCCTCGGCGGTCGATAAGGTCGCCGAGCTCAAGACGATGATCGGCGAGCGCCCGATCCGCATCGAGGTCGACGGCGGCATCAATCCGGAGACCGCGGCGCTGGTCGCGGCGGCGGGCGCCGACACGCTGGTCGCAGGCTCGGCCGTCTTCAAGGGCGGTCCGGATCACTATGCGGCGAATATCTCGGCGATTCGCGCCGGCGCCGAAGGAAAGCCGCGCCGCGACGCCGCCTGAATCATTATGCATAACCGATGCGCTACAGGCGCTGCTTTTCGCATGCGTAAATTGACTTTGGCGTTAGGGCGCCCTTATAAGACGCCTTCTTTGCCGGGCTTGATCGCCGCGCTCCGCTTCGATATGCGGAGATCGTGGACGCTCGGCTTTGCTGACGCGCTAGTTTAAAGGAATTGAACGGTGAAGCGGACATATCAACCGAGCAAGCTCGTGCGTAAGCGCCGGCACGGGTTTCGCGCCCGGATGGCGACCGTGGGCGGGCGCCGTATCATCGCAGCGCGCCGGGCGCGCGGCCGCAAGAAACTGTCCGCCTGAGTCTCATGCGCTGGAGCCCGCCTCCAGCAGCCGGGCATGATCTGCGGCGACGCTAAGCTTTCGTCGCGCGGTCATGCGCTCAAACTACAGGCAAATGGTCTTTGCAGGATTTTCCGCCTTCGGCAGCGCCTCAGCGTTTGAAACGACGGGCGGATTTTTTACGCGCGGCCAAGGGCAAGCGCTTTCACGCAAGGGGCTTTACCCTGCAGGCGGCGACTCAGTTCGGCCTTGAGCAGCGCGGCGTCGACCGAATCGATTTGGGGTCGCCAGCGCCACCGCCGCGATTTGGCTTCACCGTCACCAAGAAGATCGGCAAAGCGGTTCTGCGCAACCGGATTCGCCGCCGGCTCAAGGAAGCGGTTCGCACGGCGGAGGCTCTTCCCGTTCGCCCTGGGCATGATTATGTGCTGATTGCGCGCATCGAGGCCCTTCGCTTAGGCTTTCCCGCAATGCAGGCCGAGCTTGTTCGCTCGCTCGGCAGAATTGAAGCCGGAAAATCAAAGGCGCAGACACCGCGCTCGCAATCAACGTCCGCAACTGCTGCGCCTCAAGGCAAACCGGGGCGGAACGGCCGGCCGGATTGATGCTCGCCCGAAAGCTCCCATCGGGAACGGAGCCGCGCGGCCTCCGAAGGCTTTATGCTGAAGGCAGAGTTTCAAGACTTTCATTCGGGAATTTACCCAAGGCGGCGAGTATATGACGAAGGATTCTCGGAATCTTTATCTTGCGATCGGTCTGTCGTGTCTTGTGATCGTTGGCTGGAGCTATTTCTTTGCGCCGAAGCCCGATCGGGCGCGGCAGTTTCCGCAGCAGCAGGCGCAGACGGCGCCGGGCGCCGCGCCCTCCTCTTCACCCTCGACCGCCGGCGCGCCGCAGGACGCGGTTTCGCGCGATCTCTCCGCGCTTGACGCCGCGGCGCCGCAAACCCGCGCTGAGGCCCTGGCTGATTCGCCGCGCGTCAAAATCGAGACGCCGGCGATTTTTGGCTCGCTGGCGCTGAAGGGCGCGCGCATCGACGACGTCGCGCTGAAGGCCTACCGCGAGACGGTCGATCCAGACAGCCCGAACATCATCCTGCTGTCGCCGCCCGGCGCGCCTGACGCCTATTACGCCGAGGCCGGCTTTCTCTCGGGCGCCGGCGCGGCGCTGGCGCTGCCCCGCGCCGACACGCTCTGGCGCGCCGACCGCGACACGCTGACGCCGCAAACGCCGGTGACGCTGAGCTATGACAATGGCCAGGGCCTCGTCTTCCATCGCCAGATCGCGGTCGACGAACGCTATATGTTCACCATTCGCGACAGCGTCGAGAACAAGTCGGACAAGCCGGTCACGCTCGCCCCTTACGCGCTCGTGGCGCGGCACGGCCTGCCGAAAACGGTGAATTATTCGGTGCTGCATGAAGGTTTCGTCGGCGTCATCGGCGACGGCGGCGTCGAGGAGATCAAATACGACAAGATCGAGAAAGAGGATCACGCGGCGAAAACGCTGTCAGGCGTCGGCGGCTGGCTCGGCTTTACCGACAAATACTGGGCCGCCGCCGTCATCCCGGACCAGAAGGAGGCGATCGAGGCGCGCTTTTCGGCCGGGCTGACAGGGCCGATCAAAAGCTATCGCGCCGATTTCGTCGGCCCGGCGCTGGTGATATCGCCAGGCGCGTCGAGCGAAACGACGAGCCGCCTCTTCGCCGGGGCGAAGGAAGTGCATACGCTCGACGCCTATCAGGCCGATCTCGGCATCAAGAAATTCGAGCTGCTGATCGACTGGGGCTGGTTCTACTTCATCACCCGGCCGATGTTCCAGCTGTTGCACTTCCTTTATACGCTGACCGGCAATTTCGGCGTCGCCATCCTGATCGCCACGGTGATCGTCAAGGGCCTGTTCTTCCCGCTCGCCAGCAAGAGCTATCTGTCGATGGCCAAGATGAAGGCGGTCGCGCCGCAGATCGCCGCCATCAGGGACAAATATCCCGAAGACAAGATGAAGCAGCAGCAGGAAACCATGGCGCTTTACAAGCGCGAGAAGATCAATCCGGTGTCGGGCTGCCTGCCGATGCTGATCCAGATCCCGGTGTTCTTCGCGCTTTATAAGGTGTTGTTCGTCACCATCGAGATGCGGCATGCGCCCTTCTTTGGCTGGATCAAGGATCTCTCCGCCCCCGATCCGACCAATATCTTCAATCTGTTCGGGCTTTTGCCTTTCGACCCGACGCAAATCCCGATGATCGGCCATTTCCTCGCGCTCGGCGTCTGGCCGCTCATCATGGGCGTCACCATGTTCGTGCAGATGAAGGCGAACCCCGAGCCGGCCGATCCGACGCAAAAGCAGATCTTCACCTGGATGCCGGTGATCTTCACCTTCACCCTCGGCGGCTTTCCCTCCGGCCTCGTCATCTACTGGGCCTGGAACAACACCCTCTCCGTCGCCCAGCAGACGCTCATCATGAAAAGAGCCGGCGTCAAAATAGAGCTCTTCGACAATATCGCCGGAATGTTCAGAAAAAAGGCCACGAGCTGATGAGTGAAGCCTCCGGCGAGGCGGCGGCGGACGAGCCCGATTTTAACGAAATCGGGCGCAAGCTCTTCGCGCAGGAATGCGATTTTCTCTGGGCCGCGAGTTCGGCGAGCCAGCTGCCGCCGCCGGGCGCCCCGGAAATCGCTTTCGCCGGACGCTCCAACGTCGGCAAATCCTCGCTGCTCAACGCGCTGACCAACCGCAAGACTCTCGCGCGCACGTCGCACACGCCGGGCCGCACGCGCGAACTTAATTTCTTCGGGCTCGGCGGCGATGTCGACACAGCAAGGCTCCGCCTCGTCGATATGCCAGGCTATGGCTATGCGGCGGCCTCGAAGCAAAAAATCGCCTCATGGACCGATCTGATGCGGGATTTTCTGCGCGGGCGGGCCTCGCTCCTGCGCGTCTTTGTGCTGGTCGATGGCCGCCACGGCCTCAAGCCCGTCGACGCCGAGATGATGGATTTGCTCGACCGCTCCGCCATGTCCTATCAGATCGTGCTGACGAAGCGCGACGAGGTGAAGGTGGCCGAGCTAGACAAACGCGTCGAGGAGACGCTGAAAGCCATCGAAAAACGTCCCGCCGCTTTTCCCCAGGTGATCTTCACATCCTCGCAAAGTTTTGCCGGCATTCCAGACGTGCGCGCCGGGATCGCGCGGCTCATGGCCGAGCGCGGCTTTTGAAGACGGCGCGGCTCCGCGTTGAGCTTGTCGCAGCAAGCGGCTAGAAAATTTGAGCGAAGCGATCGGAACGTCGAAATGAACGATACGACCAAGGTGAGCGAGCAGGAGAAAGCTCAGGAACAGGCCGCGATCCTGATGCAGGCCCTACCGCATATGCTGCATTATGACGACGCGATCGTCGTGGTGAAATACGGCGGCCACGCGATGGGCGACGACAAGGTCGGTCGCGATTTCGCGCGCGACATGGTCCTGCTCGAGCAATCCGGCGTCAATCCCGTCGTCGTCCACGGCGGCGGCCCGCAGATCGGGGCTATGCTGAAAAAGCTCGGCATCAAGTCCGAATTCTCGGACGGATTGCGCATCACGGACAAGCCGACGGTCGAAATCGTCGAGATGGTGCTTGCCGGCTCCATCAACAAGCAGATCGTCGGCTTCATCAATGCCGAGGGCGGCCGCGCCATCGGCCTTTGCGGCAAGGACGGCAATATGGTCATCGCCAAAAAGGCGCCGCAGACGAGCGAAGCCATCGATCTCGGCTTCGTCGGCGAGCCGTCGAAAGTCGACGCCACAGTGCTCGATCAGGTGCTCGGCCGCGAACTGATCCCCGTTCTCGCGCCGATCGCACAAGGCGAGGACGGCGAAACCTACAATGTCAACGCCGACACTTTCGCTGGCGCGATCGCCGGCGCCTTGAAAGCCAAAAGGCTTTTGTTTCTGACCGACGTGCCCGGCGTCCTCGACAAGGACAAGAATTTGATCAAGGAATTGCGCGTCGACGAGATTCACGCTCTGATCGCCGACGGCACCATCACGGGCGGCATGATCCCCAAGGTCGAGACCTGCATCTACGCCCTTGAACAGGGCGTCGAAGGCGTCGTCATCCTTGATGGCAAGACGCCGCATGCGGTGCTGGTCGAGCTTTTGACCGATCATGGCGCGGGAACGCTGATCACGCAGTGAAAAAGGCGAAACAATCTTCAGTGGAAATCGAGGCCGGCGAGGCGGCGCGGGCGCCAGAACCCGCGCCCCTCGGTCAGTTCGCGCAAAAGGACATCTGGGTTTTCGATCTCGACAACACGCTCTACCCGGCTGACAGCGACCTCTGGCCGAAGATCGACGCGCGCATAACGCTGTTCCTCGCCCATCTTTTCGGCCTCGACGGCATGTCGTCCCGCGCGCTGCAAAAATATTACTACGAGCGTTACGGCACGACCCTGCGCGGCCTGATGCAGGAGCATGCGATCAGCGCCGAAGCCTATCTCGATTTCACGCATGATATCGACAGATCCGGCCTTGTTCCCAACCATTCGCTGGCCAGCGCCATCACCGCTTTGCCCGGGCGCAAGCTGATCTTGACCAATGGTTCACGCGATCACGCCATCCGCACGGCCAAGGCGCTGGGCCTCGACGCGATGTTCGAGGACATTTTTGATATCGTCGCGGCCGATTTCATGCCGAAGCCGGAAGCCGCGACCTATGAGCGCTTTTTCGAAAAGCATGACGTCGATCCAACACGCTCGGTGATGTTCGAGGATCTCGCACGCAATCTCATCGTGCCCCATGCAAGAGGAATGACCACGGCCCTCGTGGTGCCCAAGGCCGGCCAGATGGATCATCGCGAGGCTTTTGAGATCACCAGCGAGGTAGCGCCGCCGCACATTGATTTCGTCATCAGCGACCTTGAGGCTTTCCTCGTCGAGATTGTCGCGGCGTTGAACGGCGACGAATAAGGCTCGCCTCAAATACCGGCGCGAGGATCAAGCGCCGTTGATTGCGCCGCGCGAACCCTGTAACGGCTTCATCAGCTCCTTTTTGCGCAGAAAGACATTCAAAGATGACGCACACAGCCCTGGAGACGATCATCGAAGCGGCCTTCGAGGATCGCGCCAATGTCAATGCCGGGACGCAAGGCGATATCCGCAAGGCTGTTGACGCCGCGCTCCACCTTCTCGACTCGGGAAAGCTCCGCGTCGCGGAGAAAATGCCCGGCGCGGTGGGGCCCGAATCCTGGCGCGTGCATCAGTGGCTGAAAAAGGCGGTGCTCCTTTCGTTCCGCCTCAATGATATGGCGGAAATTTCGGGCGGCCCCGGCGGCGCCAGTTGGTGGGATAAGGTTCCCTCCAAATTCGCCGGCTGGGGGCCGAAGGAGCACGCCGCGGCGGGCTTCCGCTCGGTGCCGAACTGCATCGTGCGCCGCTCGGCCTATATCGCGCCGGGCGTCGTGCTGATGCCTTCCTTTGTCAATCTCGGCGCCTATGTCGACAGCAATTCGATGGTCGACACCTGGGTGACTGTCGGCTCCTGCGCGCAGATCGGCAAGAATGTGCATTTGTCGGGCGGCGTCGGCATCGGCGGCGTGCTGGAGCCTTTGCAGGCCAATCCGACGATCATCGAGGATGATTGCTTCATCGGCGCGCGCTCTGAGATTGTCGAGGGCGTCATCGTCGGCGAAGGCGCCGTCGTCTCGATGGGAACCTTCATTTCCGCCTCGACCAAGATCATTGATCGCGCCACCGGCAAGATCCACATCGGCTATGTGCCGCCCTATTCCGTGGTTGTCTCCGGCAATCTGCCAGGCAAGCCGCTGCCCGACGGCTCCCCCGGGCCGTCGCTCTATTGCGCCGTCATCGTCAAGACCGTCGACGCGCAGACGCGGGCCAAGACCGCGATCAATGATCTGCTGAGAGACTGATGGCCGCGGCGTGGTCGGCCTTCATCCGGCGCTTCGGCTTTCGCACGGATCAGGGACTTCTGGACGCAAGGACCTGGCGTGAGGGCGCCGGGCTCCTGGCCGTCATTTTTGCTTTTTTGACGACGATCTGGCTTTCTCTGGAGCCGAACGCCCATCGCCATCTGTCGCCATCGTCCGGCCTCTTCGACTGGAAGACGTTTCTGACCTTCGTCTATTTGCTGTTTTACGCCTTCGCGGTTTTATTCATCGGCATATCCTTTTATAATTTGTCTGCAAAGCGTTTGCGCGCAAGACAATTGCCGACGGGGCTCGCTGGCGCCGTACCGCTTGCGGCTCTGTTTTCCGGCTCGGCGCACTGGCTCCAGCCGCGCGTCGCCGAGGTTCTGTCCGGCTGGTACGTTGTCGGGATCGATTCGCTGCTCGTCGGCGCGATCGTCTGGACAGCGCTCGAACTCGGCTTTCGCGAGCCGCTCGACGTGGAAGCGAAGTAGCCGCTGACGGGCGGAAGCGCAAAATGCCGAACCGACGCCCCTGTTTGAACTTCCGGCGAAAAATGCGCTAAGAGAGGCTATTCGCCCATCGAGCCGACTTGGATCATGACCCATCCCGCCCGTCTTGAGACCCTGGCCGACCTCCGAGTCGAGATCGATTGCATCGATTCCGAGCTTCATCAGTTGTTGATCAAGCGCGGCGAGATCATTCACCGCCTGATCGAGGCCAAGACGCGGCAGGGCGGCGGCTCGGCGTTCCGGCCGGGGCGCGAGGCGGATATGATGCGCGGGCTCGTCGCTCGCCATCAGGGGCTTTTGCCGCTCGACACGGTCGAAAGCATCTGGCGCATCATCATCTCGACCTTCACCTATGTGCAGTCGAATTATAGCGTCCACGCCGACATTTCGGGCGGCGACGCCAAAATGCGCGATTGCTGCCGTTTCCATTTCGGATTCACCGTGCCTTACGCGCCTCATCCCGACGTTAACAGCGTCATCGCGGCGGTGGCGAACTCCAGGGGCGATCTTGGTCTCGTCCGCGTCGAGGGCGATGCCGCATCGGGGCCCTGGTGGCGAAGCCTAAGAGAGCCGTGCGCGCCGAAAATCATCGCGCGCCTGCCCTTCGTCGAAAGGCCTGACCACCCGGCGGGAATGCCGCTCTTCGTCATCGCGCAGCCGCTGGCGGAAGCCGCCGTGCGCGACGTGGTTCTCTATGCCGTCGAATGCGACGGCTGGCGGGACGCCCCGCCTTCGCATCTTGGCTTGCCCGGCGCCGAAATTGTCGGCGCCGCGCCCGACGGCGCCAGATCATCGCTTCTCGTCGCCGCCGATGGCGCTGTCAGCGCGCAGCAATTGCGCGAAACTTTGACCAAAGCCGGCGCGATCCAGCTTTCCATCGCCGAAGTCGGCGGCCATGCGGCGCGTTTCGAGGCCTCGGAGGCCCAACGCCAGCAAACGCCTTTCGTGGCGGCACGATGAAATTATATCGGAGTTCGTTTTCATGACCAAGATACAGGCGATGCCGGCGGGCGTGACGGCCAGCGTCGACGCGGGCGCGCGTCCGCGTCCGCTCGCGGGCGTTTTCGGCATCGACCCCTATGTGCCGGGCAAAAGCTCGGCACCCGGCGTCGCCAAGGTTTACAAGCTGTCGTCGAACGAGACGCCGCTCGGCCCCTCGCCTTTGGCGAAAGAAGCATTCCGGTCCGCCGCCGATCATCTCGACGCCTATCCGGATGGAACGGCGGGCGTCTTGCGCGCCGCCATCGGCAAGAGATTCGGCCTTGATCCGGCGCGGATCGTGTGCGGGAACGGCTCCGACGAATTGCTGCATCTTCTCGCCTCCGCCTATATCGGCCCGGGCGATGAAGGCATTTTCACCGAGCACGGCTTCCTTGTTTACAAGATCGCCATACTGGCGGCGGGCGGAGCGCCGGTCGTCGCCAAAGAGACCCGCCTCACCGCAAACGTCGACGCCATTCTCGGAAAGGTCACTTCGCGCACAAAAGTGGTTTTCTTCGCCAATCCGAACAATCCGACCGGCACTTATCTGCCGGTCGCGGAGGTTGAACGGCTGGCGGACAGCCTGCCGCGCGACGTGCTGCTCGTCATCGACGCGGCCTATGCGGAATATGCGACGCAGACGGACTATGCGACGGGCGAGGATCTGGTGTCGTCGCGGGAAAATGTCGTCGTGACGCGCACATTCTCAAAGATCCATGGCCTTGCTTCGGTCCGTCTTGGCTGGTGCTATGCGCCCGCTGACGTCTGCGACGCGCTGAACCGCATCCGGCCGCCTTTCAACACGAGTGGCGCGGCCATTCAGGCGGGAGCAGCCTCCCTGCAGGACGAAGCCCATATCGAAAGGGCGATCGCTCATAATGATAGATGGCGCGAATGGCTGGCGCGAGAGATCGGCGCGCTCGGCATCGAGACAACGCCCAGCGCCGGCAATTTCCTGCTGCTGCATTTCGCCGACCCGGCGCGCGCCGCCGACGCCGACCGGTTCCTGACCAGCCGGGGCCTCATTCTGCGCACGGTCGGAGCCTATGGGCTGCCGCACTGCCTGCGCCTCACCGTTGGAGCCGAGGAGGCGAACCGGCTCGTCGTCGAGGGTTTGCGCGACTTCGTCAGTCAGGGAAACGCCATTGGTTGACGGTCTCGGGCCCGCGCTTGGCGAGCCTTTATTCGAACGCGCGGCGATCATCGGCGTCGGGCTCATCGGCTCGTCGCTTGCGCGCGTCATCCGCCGCAAGGGGCTGGCGCGGGAGATCGTCGCTTTTGACGCTTCGAGCAAGGTCCGCGCGCGCCTGCGCGACATTGCGATCGCCGATCACGTGGCGGAAACCGCGGCCGCGGCCGTCGAGGGCGCAGATCTCGTAGTTCTCTGCGCGCCAGTCGGCGCGATGGGCGAAATCGCCGAAGAGATCGGACCGCGTCTGATGGCCGGGGCGACTGTCTCGGACGTTGGATCGGTCAAAGCGTCGATTGTCGCGGCGGTTGCGCCCCATTTGCCGGCGTCCGTCAATTTCATACCCGCCCACCCCGTCGCCGGCACGGAGGAATCTGGCCCCGACTCCGGCTTCGCGACGCTTTTCCTCAACCGCTGGACGATTTTGACGCCGCCTGAAGGCGCCGATCCCAAGGCGGTCGCGCGGCTCGCCGCCTTCTGGAAAGGCGCGGGCGCCAATGTCGAAACGATGGCGGCCGCCCATCACGATCTCGTGCTCGCGATCACGAGCCATGTGCCTCATCTCATCGCCTATAATATCGTCGGCACCGCCGCGGATCTCGAAGAAGTGACTCAATCGGAGGTCATCAAATTTTCGGCCGGCGGCTTTCGCGACTTTACGCGCATCGCGGCGTCCGATCCGATCATGTGGCGGGACATTTTTCTGAACAACCGGGAAGCCGTGCTCGAAATGCTCGGGCGTTTCAACGAGGACCTGACCGCCCTGCAGCGTATGATCAGGCGCGGCGATGGCGAGGGTCTTCAGAGCCTTTTCACGCACACGCGCGCAATCCGGCGCAGCATCATCGATCAAGGCCAGGAAACCGCAGCGCCCGATTTCGGCCGCCGCACGAAAGACGACGGCTGATGACGGCTCGCCTCTTCCAGAAAGGAGCAGACATTTCGAAAAAGATTGTGCTTAAAGACAAAAGGATCGCGCCCGCGATCGATTGAAGACCCACCACAAGCCATCGTGCACATTTCTGGATCGGATGAAGATGCGCCGCAGCCTGATAGCCTTTGCCTTTCTCCCGCTCGTCTGGTCGTCCGCAGGACAGGCGCAGCCCCCCTCAACGCAGGTCGCGCAGAACGAGGCCGCGCCGAAACCCGCGCCCCACAAGAAGATATTCGGCTCATGGACGCTGATTTGCGCGACGACGCCAGGGGAATCAGAGGAAAGCTGCGAAGCCGACGTCTCGCTGCAGCCAGAGGCGCAATTGCCGCCGGTTGCGAAGGTCGCCTTCGTCCGCGCTGCGAAAGACAAGCCTTTGCGCCTCGTCGCGATCGTGCAAGCCAATCTGACGCTGGCCCCCGGCGTTGAGATCGCGAGCGACCCGGCCAAACCCGGCGTTGTTCTGCCCTTCAAATCCTGTCTCAATAGCGCCTGCCTCGCCGACGCCGAACTGTCGCAAGACCAGATGCAGGCTTTTCGTTCGCAGACGCAAACCGGCCGGTTGACGATCAAGAACGCCGCGGGCGAGCAGCTGTCCTTGTCCGTGCCGTCGAAGGGTCTCGATGAGGCGCTCGCCGCCCTGCTGACGCAATAGAGCATCATGCCGAAAAGGTGCAGACTTTTCGGGCCGACATCATGCGTTAAAACAAAAAATAATGAGCACGATGGTTCCCTGCGGAATCATCATGCTTCAAAGCGAGCCAAAGCCCGGCGCGCATCATCGACGCCGGGCTTGCGCGCTCAATGCTGCAGAAAGAACCGCAGCATTTCGCGCGACGCGTCAGGACCATTCGGATCGGTGAACGAGCCCTCGGCGCGTCCGCCCGACCAGGCGTGCCCCATACCCTCTACCGCCCAGTATTCGACCTGTGGAACGCCGCTCATATCCGTGATGACGGTCCGCTCATAAGCGATGCCGCCGCCCGATCGGCCGCGCTGCTTGGTCTCGACGGCGCTGTCGAGACCAGCGCTGGCGAAGGCGACAATCAGATCCGCGTTCGACGGATGGACCGTGCGATCGGCGGCTCCCTGAAAAACGATGGTTCGCACGTTGGTCTCGGGCAGCGCCGTGGCCTCCATCGAGGCGCCGTGGCGCATCGAGGTAAAAGCGGATGCAACATCCGTCGCGGCGCCGCAGGGCAGTCCCGAATGAATGCCCGCCGCCCTGAAAAGGTCTGGATGGGTCGCGCCTAAAATCGCCGCCATAGCGCCCCCGGCGGAAAGGCCCGCGACAAAGACCTGATCGGCGTCGACGTTGAACTCCGTCATGATCTCGCGCGTCAGGCCGGCGATGATGCTCGGTTCTCCTGATTCTCGCACCTGATCCTTGCGGTTGAACCAGTTCCAGCAGCCCATCTGATTCGAGCTTGACGACTGCTTTGGATAGGCGACGAGGAAGCCGCACTGCTCCGCCAGCGCATTCATGTCTGTGCCGAGAGCGAAGTCATCGGGATCCTGCTTGCAGCCATGCAGCATGACGATGAGCGGAAGGCCCTGCCCGCGATGCGTCGCGCTTGCGGCCATGCTCGGCACGAACAGCTTATAATCTCGCGAACCCGCGGCGCAGGAATAGGTGCGCGTGAGGAATTGCGCGCCGTCGAAGGTCGCAGAACCCGGTTCGGCGCGCGCGTGCGAAGCCGACCCGAAGCCGAGCTCCGGCAGGCCGCCGGAAAGGAATCCGTTCTGCAATTGATGCATGATCTCGCCTATCGGCGAGCTTTTGCGCGCCGTCTCCGTCAAAGCTTCGACCGGCACGGGCTCTTTTTGAAGCGGCGTCAGAGCGCTCCAGATATTGCCGGCGGCTAGCCTCGATTGTCCCTTGTCCTCTCGCGCCTGCGCGCCTGAATCCGCATTTTGTCCCCACGCCTCGCCCGAGAGGGCGTTTTGAATGACCTTTGTCGCCTCGGTCAAATTCTGGCGTGACGTCAGAGCCGCGGCCTTGCGCATGGCGCCGTCGAGAATGGACTTCATTGTTTTTGATCCTTTCAGATGCGCGGCCAAGATTGGAAGTCTGCTTCGCCCAAAAAAACGACGAAAAGGTAATCAGCGGATGCGGTCGGCAAGCGCTGTCTTGACCGCTTTGCTCGCCTGCAAAGCCCCAAGGACGGTAATCGCCTCAATGGTTGCGCAGGCAAGTTCGGGAGAGACGTCATCGGCGACGATAGCGAGGCCGACGACCTTGATGCTGAGCATTTCGCCCGCAGCCTTAACCCCTTCAAGATCCTCTCTGCTGTAATGCCGCAGCCCGATCTCGAGGGTCTGCCGCACAATGGTTTGTTTGACGGCCTCCGCATGGTGCGTCAGCTGATTGCGGATCGCCGTCCTGATCAAGTCGGTGCGATTGGAGTAAAAGCCTTCGCGCACAAGCAGATCGATATGGCCAAGGTCCACATAGCCAAGGTTGATCGTGATCTTTTCGCTCTCGCACACTTTGTCACGTAAGCGATGAATTTCGGCGCCCATACCCTGTTCTCCATCCACATGGATGGTATATGGATGTTTTTGTCCTATCTCGCAAGCACGAAAGGAGGTCGGCCCGATCAAAAGAGCGGGATCAGAGGCGAGAGCCTTGATTCGACGTTCTTTTATTTTTGACAAATACGTCAAATTTATTGGTGGATCACATTCGGGCGCTCCCGGTAACGTCTGCGCTCGCGAATCGATCATGAGGCAAGGTGACGCGGCCCCGGCGCGATTGAACTAAATGAAAGGCTAAGCAACAAGCCTTTCAAAACCGTATCGGCTGGACAGATTCAGATGCGGGGCGCATTTGATTGGCGCTGGGCGCCCTGCGAGGCAAGCGCGCCGGCAGCATCCTCCGGGAAGGAGATTCATGATGGCAAAGGGTCAAGTGCGCAGCAACCGCGAAGCCAAGAAGCCGAAGAAGGAAAAGCCGAAGGAAACCGCCGTTCCGAACCTTTTGAAGACGGGGACGTCCGGAAAGAAAAAGTAACCCGGCTCGAAGGCCGCGCATTCCGCCTGCGGGGACTGCGCCGCCTTGCAATCATTCGGTCGTGAAAGGCTCGCAGAGCTGTTCGAGGAACGAACAAAGGCCCGCGGCGCCCTCAAGTCACGCTTCGACGCCATTCAAAATCGGCGATCCAAAAAAATGAGCATGATCGATTTCAATCGACCATGCTCTTGTTGCCCTTGGCAAAGGTGAGGCCGCCTATTTCGGCGCTGGCTTCGTCCATTTGAGGACGGGATTGCGCGCGGCTCTCGTCTCATCGAGCCGGCGGCGTGGCGCATGGATCGGAGCGCCGATGAAACGCTCCGTCTCGCCCCGGAGGGCCGCCTGAGCGAGGTCGCGCAAGGTCGCGATGAACAGATCGAGGGAAGCCTTCGATTCCGACTCAGTCGGCTCGATCAGCATGGCGCCATGCGCGACGAGCGGAAAATAGATCGTCATCGGATGATAGCCCTCGTCGATCATCGCTTTGGCAAAGTCGAGCGTCGTGAGGCCTGTCGGCTTCAGCCATGCGTCATCGAACAGGACCTCATGCATGCAAGGGGCGTCGCCGAAGGGCTGCGACATCAGATCATTGAGGCTGGCGCGAATGTAATTTGCGCTGAGGACGGCGTCTTCCGAAGCCTGCCGCAGGCCGTCCGCCCCATGCGAGGCCATATAACTCAGCGCCCGCACGAACATGCCCATCTGGCCATGGAACGCCGTCATGCGGCCGAAGGATTGCGAATCCCCGCCCGTGTGTTCGACGAGACGAAGCCCGCCCTCCTCCTGGCGCAGAAAAGGCGCGGGCGCGAAAGGGGCCAGCCGCCTGGAGAGCACGACCGGTCCGGCGCCGGGGCCGCCGCCGCCATGCGGGGTCGAAAAGGTCTTGTGCAGGTTGATATGCATAGCGTCGACGCCAAGATCGCCCGGCCGCGCCTTGCCGACGATCGCGTTGAAATTGGCGCCGTCGCAGTAGAAATAAGCGCCCACCGCATGCATGGCGTCGGCAATTTCCACAATGTCGCTCTCGAACAATCCACAGGTGTTTGGATTGGTCAGCATGATGGCGGCGACCTCTGGACCAAGCAAGGCGCGGAACGCCTGGAGATCGACCCTGCCGTCGGGGCCAGCCGGGACCGGGCGCACATCGAATCCGATCAGGGTCGCGCTGGCCGGATTGGTGCCATGCGCCGATTCCGGCACAAGCACGATTTTTCGCGTCGAGGCTTCGCCCTTGGCCGCGATGGCGGATTTGATCGCCATCATGCCGCAGGCCTCGCCATGCGCGCCGGCCTTTGGCGACATGGCGATCGCCGGCATGCCCGTCAGCGTCATCAGCCAGCGGGCGACTTCGCCGATCAGCTCCAGCGCCCCCGGAACGGTCGATTGCGGCTGTAGCGGATGGATATCGGCAAAGCCCGGCAGCCGCGCCATCGCCTCGTTGAGGCGCGGATTGTGCTTCATGGTGCAAGAGCCGAGCGGATAGAGCCCTGCGTCGATCGAATAGTTCTTCTGCGAAAGGCGCACATAATGGCGCACCGCCTCCGGCTCGCTGAGCCCCGGCAGACCGATCGGCGAATGGCGCTCCAGGACGCCGAGCCGCGATTCGAAAGGCTCCGGCTCGTCGAGATCAACGCCCGTGGTCTCGGGCCGGCCGATCTCGAAAATCAGCGGCTCCTCGAGTTCAAGGCCGCGATTGGAGGTGAATGTCTTCGCGCCGTGAAATGAGTCACGCGCCTCAAGCGGATGTTCCGGGCGGTTCAGCATGACAGCGCTCCTTTCAGAGCTTTGACGAAAGCCCGGCGGTCTTCGTCCGTATTGACTTCGCTCGAGGCGACGAGAATGAGATCGTCGAGGCTTTCGCCCGGCCATAAGCGCGAGGCCGGAACGCCGGCGAGGACGCCTTTTTCCGCGAGACGCTCGATCAGCGCATCGGCCCGGACCGGCACGCGAACGGTGAATTCATTGAAGAAGGACTGATTGAGAACTTCGACGCCCGGGACGCGCCGAAGGCGGTCCGCGAGATCGACGGCGTTGGCGTGATTTATTTTCGCGAGGCGCCTCAGGCCTGCTTCACCGAGCAAGCTCATATGAATGGTGAAAGCCAGCGCGCAGAGGCCCGAATTGGTGCAGATGCTGGAGGTCGCCTTGTCGCGCTTGATGTGCTGCTCCCGCGTCGAGAGCGTCAGCACGAAGCCGCGCCGCCCCTCCGCGTCGAGGGTCTCGCCGCAGAGCCGCCCCGGCATCTGCCGGAGATATTTCGAGCGTGTGGCGAAGAGGCCGACGTAAGGACCGCCGAAATTGAGGCTGTTGCCGATTGACTGACCCTCGCCGACGACGATGTCGGCGCCCATCTCGCCGGGCGCCTTGACAAGGCCGAGAGAAACCGCCTCGGTGAAGGCCACGATCAGGAGGGCGCCTTGCGCCTTGCAGATGACGGCGAGGCCGGACAGATCGCGCAGATTGCCGAAAGCATCGGGGTTTTGCACGACGACACAGGACGTGCCGGCGTCGATCTCGGCCCCGAGATTTTCGACGCCCGGCACGTCAGGCGGCAGGCTCGAAACCTCGTCGCCGGTCATCCGAGAAATGGTGCGCACCACTTCGGCGTAATGGGGATGCAGTCCGCCGGACAGGATGGCCTTGCGCCGCTTCGTGATGCGATGAGCCATCAGCACGGCCTCAATCGTCGCGGTCGAACCGTCATACATCGACGCGTTGGCGACATCCATGGCGGTCAGGGCTGCGACCTGGGTCTGAAATTCGAAGATCGCCTGCAGCGTGCCTTGCGCGATCTCCGGCTGGTAGGGCGTATAGCTCGTCAAAAACTCCGAGCGCTGGATCAGGTGATCGACGCTCGCCGGAATGTGATGCTTATAGGCGCCGGCGCCGACGAAGAACGGCCCCGACCCCGCGGCGCGGTTTTTCGAAGCCATGCCGGAGAGCAGGCGCTGCACGTCCATTTCGGCGCGGCGCAGGGGCAGATCGAGATTGCGGGAGAGCCGCTTGTTCGCGGGAATTGACTCAAACAGGACGTCGATCTTGTCGACGCCGACGCGCGCCAGCATAGCGGAGCGGTCTTCGGGAGTTAGGGGCAGATAGCGCATGGAGTTCCAATCGGGTTACGATCTTTGGTGGTCGCGCGGCGGGTGGAAAAGCGTTCTTAAGACAGCGTCTTGACGAAAGCTTCGTAGGCCTCCTCATCGAGCAGTTGGTCGAGCTCGGCGGCGTCGGCGAGCTTCAGCTTCAAAAACCAGCCCTTGCCGGTCGGGTCTTCGTTGACGAGCGCGGGCGATTCTTCCAGCTCCTGATTGATTTCGACGACTTCGCCGGAGACAGGAGCATTGACGCCGCTCGCAGCCTTGACGCTTTCGACGACCGCGGCCTCATCCCCTTTCGCGACGGTCTTGCCGATCGTCGGAAGCTCGACGAAAACAACGTCGCCCAATTGCGATTGCGCATAGTCCGTGATGCCGACAACGGCCGCGCCGCCGTCGACTCGGATGTATTCATGGTCTTTCGTGTAACGCGTGGTCGACATCAAACTCCCCTGAAATAGGCATGCGGCACGAAAGGCATCGATACGATCTTTGCCTGCGCCGACTTGCCGCGAACGATCAAATGAACAGGCGCGCCGATTTTGGCGGCCTTAGCCTCGACATAACCCATGGCGATCGGGCGCCCGAGGCTTGGCGCGAAACCGCCGGAGGTCAGGCGGCCGATTGCACGCCCCTCCGGCGTCTCGATCTCAGCGCCTTCCCGCGCGGGCGCCTTGCCCTCAACGAGAAAGCCGACGCGGCGACGGACGGGGCCCTTCGCGATCGCTTCGGCGATCTGCGCATATCCAGGAAATCCGCCCTGCTCGCGCCGCCGCTTCGGGATCGACCACAAAAGCCCGGCCTCGACGGGATCCGTCGTCGCGTCGATGTCATGGCCGCAAAGGCAAAGACCGGCTTCGAGCCGGAGCGAATCGCGCGCCCCGAGCCCGATCGGCCAGACCTCAGGATCGGCGAGCAGGGTTTTCGCAAAGTCGGGCGCGGCGGCGGCGGACATGGAAATCTCGAAACCATCCTCGCCCGTATAGCCGGAGCGGGAAATTCTGAAAGCGCCGCCCCTTGTCTCGAACTCGGCCGCAGACATGAATGTCAAACGCGAAACGCCGGATGCAAGGCGCTCCAGCGCCGCGGCGGCGCGTGGACCCTGCAGGGCGAGCAGCGCCCTGTCGTCGAGAATCGTCAGCGCGCAGTCAGGCAGGGCGCTGGCGATCAGCGCAAAGTCAGCCGCTTTGGACGCGGCGTTGACTACGAGAAAGAGGCGCTCTCGGCCCACGGCGTCGGCAAGGCGCGTGACCATGAGATCATCGAGGATATGGCCGTCGCCGTAGAGCAATTGCGTGTAGCGCATCTGCCCTGGACGCAGCGCCTCGATATCGCCCGGCGCCAGCGTTTCAAAGCGAGTCGCGGCGTTGACCCCTTCAAGGATCGCCTGCCCCATATGTGAGACGTCGAAGAGGCCCGCGTGGCCGCGCGTGTGAAGATGTTCCTGGATGATGCCTGGGGCATAGTGCACCGGCATCGAGTAGCCGGCGAAAGGCACCATACGCGCGCCAAGCGCCTGATGCAGGTCGTGGAGCGGCGTTTGCGCAAGCGCTGCGACGGAAAGATGAACGGTCATAGGGTCCCCGGACTGGATGCCAAGACGCTACGCCCGGCAAGCGCCGTGCATAGCCCTAAGCCCCCTCTGTCCTGTGACCTGAGAGTGTTCCTTCGCGACCGCCTCGGCCTTGCGGCCTCTAGCATGTGCGAAGTTGCGTCCGTCGGTGGATCTTTCGCAAGGCGAAAAATCGCTTTCCAGAGCGTCATCTTCCCAGCGGTCCATGGGCCTGAGCGTTTCCGGGGCGGTTGCGCCTTCGGCGCCGATTCTCCAATTAGAGAGCCGGACTCTTCCGCTGGGATATATTTGACTGCTAATTATCGGCGCGCGCCTGTCTTTTGTCAATGGTGCGACGCAAAATCAGACCCGCGCCGAGCACTGACATGCTGCGGACTCGGACGCCTTGCCCGGCACGCGAAAACACCCAATCGATCGTCGGCGCTTCACTCTTTGTGCTTCGCAGCCGGCTTTTCCGGCCCTTCGTCGATGCCGACCTTGATGGTGTAATCATCGTCGGCGTGATCCTTCGTGAACGGAACCAGCAGCGGCTCGGTCACAAGCGAGAATTCGGTCTGCGCCTGCCCCGCGGGAATGGTCGCGGCCACCCGGTAGAGTTTCGTGACGACGGGCTCATTGTCCTTGGCGTCGACGATGGCGACGCGCAAAGGCACGCTGAAGCTCGCCGGCGATCCGGCTGGCCCAAGCAGCACATTGCCGGAGATGCCGACTTTGATCGCAAGCTGGTCGCCCTGCTGCGAACATTCGCGCACGACGTCGCCGAGCGCATATTGATAGCGCAGATTCATGTTGGTCGGCGGCGTGCCGGCATGCACCTGGGAGGCGGCCGTGCCGTCGAGAACGAGGATCTCCGGGCAGAAGAGGTGGTGTTCCTTCTGCTGCTGCTGCTCCTGCTTATCCTTCGACCCGTGATAGGTGAAGAATTCTTTCCAGTTGAAGTTGTTGAAGCCGTTCAGCAGACCGCCCGAATCGGCAGCGGCCCCGCCGGCAAGACCGCTAAGTCCGAGCGCCGCGGCGGCGGCGAAGCCAATTCGGGCGCCGCGAATCACATTGCTCAATCGCATTCAAGACCGCTCCTGCTCACATCATGTGAAGGACTTGCTCTACATGACTACGCGCAAAAGCTCCAGATCTCTGCTTGCCGGACGCGCCGGCATGCGGATTGCTCAAAAGCGCCGGATCGGATCAGTCGGCGCAACCGGGATCGATACCGATTTCGGCGTGCGCGTCCAGGTGTCGGCGGCGCCGAAAACGGTTTTCAGAATCGAAGGCGCATTGGAAAGGCTGACGAAAATCATGAGAGGGGTGAGCGAGGCAAGCGTCGCGACGTAACGAGACACGGAGCCGCGCCGCAACACCATATAGGGCGTCAGCGTCATGCCGATGGCGACAATCGCGATCAAGGCGGCGATCACATTGATGATCGGCAGATAGGCGGTGGGATCCCCCGCCCGCAACATGATGCTTGCGAGAAGCGCTCCTGTCGCGATCGCAGCGCAGGGATAGAAAGCCTGGACGAGGATCAGGAAGCTTGCCGAGAATTTGCGGCGCACGGACCAGTCCGACGTCCAGATCTGTTTCATCAGCTTGCGGGCGACCTGCACGAATCCGTTCGACCAGCGCCTCTGCTGGACGCGCCAATGCTTGACCTGATCGGGAACAAGGCCGGGAACCGGAGGGTCCATCGAAAACAGCCCGTGCCATCCGGCTATTTCCGCGCGCACGGTGAGATCGAGATCCTCACACAGCGAATCAGACGACCAGCCTCCAGCGGCGGCGATGGCGGCGCGCCGCCATACGCCAGCGGTGCCGTTGAACTGGAACAGCCAGCCGGCGCGATAACGCGTCGCCTGCTCCAGCACGTAATGCGCATCGAGCATCAGCCCTTGCGCTCTGGTCAGCCAGTTGGCGCTCGCATTGGCGAATTCGCAGCGCGACTGAATGAAGCTCGCCTTCGGATCGGCGATGAGAGCCGGCATGACCTTGCGCAGCCAATTCGCCGGAGGACGGAAATCAACGTCGAGCACCGCGACATAGGGGGCATTCGAATGCAGGAGCCCGGCGGCGAGCGCTCCCGCCTTATAGCCCGAGCGGTCGCCGCGGCGCAGATGCAGGACGTCGAAGCCCCGGTCATGCAGCTCGCCGATCACGCGCGTCGCGACAACGCTCGTCTCGTCCGAACTATCGTCGAGCAGCTGAATGTGCAGACGGTCCCGCGGCCAGTCGAGAGCGGCGGCCGAGCGCAAGGCGCCGACGACTGTTTCTGGCTCATTGAAAACGGGAATTTGCACGAGGACATGAGGCAGGTCGCCGTCTGTCAGAATGAGATGACGAAGCGGGCGCCCAAGTTTCCTGCCGGTGAGCCGCTCGAAAACATTGATGCCGATGAGCGCCAGAAATCCGCCGCCGACGAAAAGAAGTCCCAGGACGGCAATCACAAGGGTCACGTCGCTGAGCAACGTCAAGAAATCGATTAAGGTCAAGCGTCAAGCCCCCGCGAACGTCGTCTTCTCGTCCGCGCCGCGCTCGGCCTGCCGTTGATCTTGGCGCGAACGTGGTGCCGTTCGCAGCGCTAAAATCGCCGGTCGCCTTACACGGGGATGTCGCCGCGAGGATTGACTCCAGATCTTTGCGCAACGGCGCGCCGGATGGAGCGAAGGCTCGAACGACTTCCGCGGAGAGAAACTCTCAGGCTGGAACAAGCAATAAATCGAGCAGTGGAACAACCAACAAATTGCAACAGATTGTTGCAGGAATTGAGTAGACCTTCGTGATAAAAACTTAACATTACCAAAGTCTTAAAAGCGCCGCATTTGTGATCAGGCAAACTTGCGAACGCCATTATTGACCCGCAAGAAAACAAACATCAGGCGTGAAATGGGCTCTATCGGACGCGCTCTTGCGTCTTCGGCGCTTTGACTTCAACACGCGATAAAATCTTGTCGACAAGCCGAATCGGCAAAAGCCTGCCGAGCCGGGCGACGAAGTAAAGCCGCCGTGGAAAGGCGATGACGGCTCTGCGCCGGTCGAGACCGCGGCGAATGATTCGCGCCGCTTGCGCGTCGCTGACCTCGAGCGGCTTCATGGCGTCGATACTGTCGTTCAACGGGGTTTTCACAAATCCGGCGATGATGAGGCTGACGCACACGCCTTCCGCTTCAAGCCGGCCGCGCACCGATTCGGAATAGGCGTGCACCGCCGCCTTGGTCATGCAATAGGCCGGCGAATAAGGCAGCCCACGCAACCCCGCGATTGAGCCGATGAAGGCAAGCTGCCCGTTCCTGCGGGCGCACATCGGCACGATGAGCGGTTCGACGGTATTGAGCACGCCAAGAAGATTGGAGCTCAAAATGGCGCGAACGGCTTGCGGGTCCTCCGTCAGTTCGCCTGGCGCCAGCCCTGTCGTAATTCCGGCATTGGCGACGCAGAGATCAAAGCCGCAGCGCGCGTCAGCGGCGCTGATCCAGCGCGCCATAGCGTCCTGATCGCGGACGTCGACAAGCCCGGCGTCGACTTCCGCCCCCTGCCCGCGCGCCAGCGCCGCCACGGCGTCGAGTCGTTCCTTATTGCGCCCGATGAGCGCCAGCCTGACGCCGGGTGCGGCATAGTCGAGCGCGAGGGCGCGGCCG
Source organism: Methylocella tundrae (assembly GCF_038024855.1). Taxonomy (NCBI): domain Bacteria; kingdom Pseudomonadati; phylum Pseudomonadota; class Alphaproteobacteria; order Hyphomicrobiales; family Beijerinckiaceae; genus Methylocella; species Methylocella tundrae. The sequence goes on along the minus strand of NZ_CP139089.1, from coordinate 505,647 downwards.
ATGCCGCTCGACGCGCCGGTGATGAGGATTGACCGGGGCTGCATGTCAAAGCGGCCAAGGCTCAAGACGCCGCACCGTCGCCTCCGCCAAAATGGCGAGATCGCCATTGGGGCCATACGCCATCAAGCGCAGGAAGAGTTCAGGCCGGGGCTCGAGAACCGCGCGCGCGACGCGCCCCGTAATGCTGATCGCGCCATCTCTGAGGACCGGACGCAGGAACTTGCCCGAAAGCCGGCAGATGATGATGTCGCGCCGCCAGTGGCGCAGCGCCGGCTCGAAACAGCTCATCATCAGCATGCCGTGCACGGGCGGCGCCTCGAGCCCGACCGCCGCGGCGGCGCTGGCGTCGAGATGCAAAGGATTGTCATCGCCGGAGACGAGGGCGTAGCGGCGAAGATGCGAGCCTGAGAAGGGACCAAAATCCGTCCGGCCTATCGTCTCTCCGACTTTCGGCCAGTTGGAAAGCGGCGCGCCGGCCGCCGCCTCACTCATTGCTGGGCGCCGCGATGGCGGCCAAAGGGACAATGCGCAGCACCGTCTCGAAGGTCGCCCATGTTCCGGCGTCCGGCGTCGATATGGCGACCTTGACGGTGAGCCGCTCCGGATCGCTCGTGCGCGTGAACGTGAAGTCCAGCAGATAATCGCGGCCGACTGCGAGAGGACGAACGTAGTCGAAGCTCTGCGCCTCATGCACCGGCAGAAAGCCGGCGCCGATCTGTCCCTCTAGTGTCGGCCGGATCTCGGGCATCGTCAGCCAGCAGAATGGATAGGTCAGCGGGACCGCGTTCGGGTCGAAGTTTTCGCCTGCGGTCTGCCCCACAAAATCGCCTGACTCACGCCGAAAGGCCGCGATTTTTTCCGCGTCGGTCCTGACCCCAACGCCACGCAGTTGGACCGGCGCATCGCCGCCCTCAGCCGCGCGCAGATCCTCCGCGATCATGCCGCCTCGGCGCGACGCACGATGAGGCTCGCGTTGATGCCGCCGAACGCGAAGGAATTGGTGAGCGCGGTGCGAATGGGCGTGGGCCGCGCCTCATTCGGCACCGCGTCGATCGGGCATTTTGCGTCAGCTTCGCGCCAATTGATCGTCGGCGGCGCGATGTTGTTGCGCACAGCGCCAATGGTGACGACGAGCTCGAGCGCGCCGCCGGCGCCGAGCCCATGTCCGTGAATCGGCTTCGTCGACGAAACCGGGATATGCGGCAGCCGCTGGCCGAACACCATGCCGAGGGCCTCCGACTCGGTCAGATCATTGACCGTCGTGCCGGTCCCATGCGCGTTGATGTAATCAATCTCCTCCTCCGAGCAGTCGGCGTCCCGCAGCGTCTGGCGCATGCAGGCCGCGGCGCCGCCGGCGTCCGGACGGACCTGATCCTTGGCGTCGGCCGTCGTGCCGTAGCCGGCGAGTTCGACCAGCGCGTCAGCGCCCCGCGCCCGGGCGACGTCTTCGCTTTCAAGGATGAAAACGGCGGCGCCAGCGCCGAGAATCATGCCGTTGCGCCCCTTGGAGAACGGGCGGCACACGTCCGGCGTCAGGACGCGAAGCGCCTCCCAGGCCAGCATCGAGCTGTTGGTGATGCAGTCTTCCGTGCCGCCGACGATGGCGCGGTCAATGAGGCCGGAGCGAATGAGATGCGCGCCGATCCCGATCGCCTGGGTCGCGGATGAACACGCGCTCGCCACCGCGAAACAGGGGCCCGTCGCGCCGTAGCGAATGCTGATATTCGACGGCGGCGAGCTCGCGATAAGACGCGGCACGGTGAGCGGCGTCGGCCGGCCCTGCTCCACCAGCGCAAGATGGAGCCCGTCCTCGATCGTATGCATGCCGCCGACGCCGGTGCCGATGATCGAGGCGGTGCGCGCGCCCATCGGCTCGGCGCGGGAAAGCCCGGCCTGCGCCATCGCTTCATCCGCGGCGGTCAACAGATATTGCGTAACGATATCGCAGAAGGGCAGCACGCTGGCTTCGATATGGGCCGCCCCGTCGAACCCTTGCACTTGCGCCGAAATCTTGATGCGGCCGCGATAGGGCCGATTGAATTGCGTTTCCCCGACGCAGGAGCGCCCGTCGCGGGCGGCGCGCCAAAGGGCGTCGGCCCCAATTCCCGCGGACGACACAGCCCCCATGCCTGTGACGACGACCCGTCGCTTGGCGCTCATATTATGATTTTTCTTTGATGATATAGGCCGCGATCGCGTCGATCAGGCTTTTGATGTCCTTCGCCTCATGGAAAGGACCATCCATGGGGATATACACGTCGAATTTTTCCTCGATGGCCGTCAAAATCATCACAATGTCGATTGATTTGAGATCAAGACTTTCAATCGTCGCATCCAGGGTGACCTTCTCGCGATCGATCATTCCTTCTTTGACGATGACATCGATGATCTGGTTGACGAGTTCGGTTTGATCGAGAGCCTTCGTTTCCACCGATTACTCCTACGCCATGCGTTCTCAGACAGTCCCGCTCGAACCGGCCCATTAGCTCGAGCAAGACGCGGCGCTCGCCGAGCGGACCGAGGCCCGCGGCGCCGACAATAGCGGCGCCCCTGGCCAAGTCGAGCACAACCCGCGGTGCGGCGTCAACTCCGCGCTCGCGTTTCCCACTGCGGAAGCTGCGGCCGCGATGCCGGTTGCGGCCGCGCTATCGCCAAGCCAAATCGTTGGTTACGCTAATCCGTCACGAAAATAAAGGGCGCGCCGCCGTCGAAGGCGCGCGACATCGCTTTCAGGCCATCACGTTCTTGACGCCATTGTCTCAAGACGTGATCCCGCCGGGGGCCAAGCGGCGCGAAAATCAGGGGATTGCAATGACGGGCGTGCCGATCCGGACGCGGCCATAGAGATCGACGACATCTTCATTCAACATGCGGATGCAGCCGTATGAGGCCGCCGTGCCGACCGACTTGCGCATGCTCTGGCTGGTGCCGTGAATCGCAACCTCAGACAAAGACAGCGTGAGCGCCGCCGCGCCCATCGGATTGCGCGGTGAGCCGCCCGGAATGACGTCGGGAAAATTGGGATGGTCGCGGCGAACGTCCGCCGGCGCCGACCACGCGGGCCGCACGAACTTGCCCGCAATATAGGCCTCGCCCCGCCACGCCTTGCCGGCCTTGCCGATCGCCACCGGATAACGGATGGCCTCGCCATTGCCCATGACATAATAGAGCTTGCGTTCGCTCTCCTTGATGACGATCATTCCCGGCGGGTAAGACAGCGGAAAAGCAACGACTTCACGCGCGAGAGCGCCGGCGGGGGCAAGGGCCGCGAGACTGGCCGCCATCGCGCCGGCGATAAGAGCGCCCTTTTTGGCCGCCGCTGCGAAGCTCGCCCGGGAAGCGCCGGAACCAGGAAAACTTACAAAATCCAACCGAAAGAAAGAGAGCCCGCCGCAGCGGCGCGTCATACCCATTGTCGTCCACCGATATTGTCGAATCGACGCTATTGGGGGCAGACCCCAACGGTCGATCCGACCATAGCAAAGACGACTTTAACCAAGCCTAAAACTCGCCCGCCGCGGCGAAAAAGCGGCGGAACCGTGGCCTTTTTGCATCAAGCCGCCGCGTCTCAGCTGGCGCGGTTGCGGATGAGATCGTCGACCACCGAGGGATCAGCGAGGGTCGAGGTGTCGCCAAGCGCCGAAAATTCCTTTTCGGCGATCTTGCGCAGAATGCGCCGCATGATCTTGCCCGACCGCGTCTTCGGCAGCCCATCGGCAAAATGAATGACGTCCGGCGAAGCGATCGGGCCAATGTCCTTGCGCACCCAGGAGACGAGTTCGGCGCGCAGCGCATCACTCGGCTCGACACCGCTCATCAAGGTCACATAAGCGTAAATGCCCTGCCCTTTCAGATCATGCGGATAGCCGACGACGGCGGCCTCGGCGACCATCACATGGGCGACGAGAGAGCTTTCGACTTCCGCCGTGCCGAGGCGGTGGCCCGAGACGTTGATGACATCATCGACGCGGCCGGTGATCCAGTAATAGCCGTCCTCGTCGCGCCGGCAGCCGTCCCCGGTAAAATATTTGCCGGGATAGGCCATGAAATAGGCCTGCACAAAGCGCTCATGATCCTGGTAGAGGGTGCGCATCTGCCCCGGCCAGGAATCGGCGATGACGAGATTGCCGCTGCAGGCGCCTTCCAGCACCTCTCCCCCGGCGTCGACCACCTGCGGCTGGACACCGAAGAAAGGCAGCGTCGCGGATCCGGGCTTCAGATCCATTGCGCCCGGCAGCGGGCTGATCAGAATGCCGCCGGTCTCCGTCTGCCACCAGGTGTCGACGATGGGGCAGCGTGATTCGCCGACAACGCGGTAATACCATTCCCAGGCTTCCGGATTGATCGGCTCGCCGACGGAGCCGAGCAGCCGCAGCGAGGCCCGGCTCGACGCCTTGACCGGCGCATCGCCGGCGCCCATCAAAGAGCGAATCGCCGTCGGAGCGGTATAGAAGATATTGACCTTGTGCTTGTCGATGATGTCCCAGAAGCGCGACACGCTGGGATAGGTCGGGACGCCTTCGAACATCAGCGTCGTCGCCCCATTGGCGAGAGGGCCATAGAGGATGTAGCTATGCCCGGTCACCCAGCCGACGTCCGCGGTGCACCAGAAGACTTCGCCCGGATGATAGTTGAAGACATATTGGTGCGTCATCGACGCGTAGACGAGATAGCCGCCAGTCGTGTGCACGACTCCTTTCGGCGCGCCGGTCGAGCCGGAGGTGAACAGGATGAAAAGCGGATCCTCCGCGTTCATCGGCTCATAAGGGCAGTCGGCGCCCACCTTCGCCAGAGCCTCGTCGTACCAGACGTCGCGGCCGTCGGTCCAGGCGACCTTGCCGCCCGTGCGCCGCACCACCAGCACCGTCTCAACGATGCCCGACGTCTTCTTGATCGCGGCGTCCGCGTTGACCTTCAGCGGCACCTTTCGGCCGCCGCGCAAGCCCTCATCCGCGGTGATGACGAGCTTCGATTTGCAGCCTTCGATGCGGCCAGCCAGCGAATCGGCCGAAAAACCGCCGAAGACGACTGAATGGATGGCGCCGATGCGCGCGCAAGCGAGCATGGCGTAGGCCGCTTCGGGAATCATCGGCAGGTAGATCGTAACCGTATCGCCTTTGCCGATTCCATGCGCCTTGAGGACGTTGGCGAGGCGGCAGACCTCGGCGTGCAGCTGCTTATAGCTGATATGTTTGGATTCGTTCGGGTCGTCGCCTTCCCAGATGATCGCAGTCCGCTCGCCGTCATCGGCAAGATGACGGTCGATGCAATTCAGCGACACATTGGTAAGTCCGTCCTCGAACCATTTGATGGAGACATTATGCGGATCGAAGGAGGTGTTCTTTACTTTCGTGAACGGCTTGATCCAATCAATCCGGCGACCGTGAGCGCCCCAGAATTGATCGGGGTCCGCCATGGAGCTTTCGTACATCGCCTTGTACTGCGCCGCGTCGACGTAGGCGTCTCTACTCCATTCCGGAACGACGGGATAAATCTTCTCGGACATTTGATCTTCCTCCCGGTGGCGCGTTTGCCGCGTCTTCCTCAGCTAAAGTCATTATGCGCCCATGAAACGCACAAGGCGATCCTTTTGCGACGTGCGCCTGCCGCCCGGCATCCTCTCAGGGGCAATCTTTTTGAACTCTCTCAAGCGCCTGCGATATCCCCGAAAGGGAGTATGTGTCGGTCGTCAGGTTCCCTTTGATCGACGGCGCTTTGATGATCAGCTTCGCGCCCTTCTTCAAAGCCTCAATAAACTGACTTTCCTCGGCAGGATTCTTGATCCAGGCGTTGGCGCCCTTGGCGACAAGATCGAAAGTCGAGCCGCCGATGTCCGCGCGCGCTTCGGCGCCGTCCTTCATGGCGAAGCCCATGATGATCGACACTTCGTTACGAACCTTCTCCGCCGGACGGTTTGAGATGAAAACATATGCGGGATCACGTTTCAGCGACGCCGGCGCCCGCTCTTTCGGCGTCGCCAGCGCATAACAGGTCTTATCCTTCGACCCCTGCGCTACGAAAGCGCCCCAGTCGCCATATGAGCCGACCTGAACCGGCTTGCCGTTTTTCTTCGAGTCGCCCGATTTGGAATCAGATTTCGAATCGTCTTTCTTGGCGTCCCCTTTTTTGGCGTCCATCGACTTTGGATCGGCCTTTTTGGCTTCGAGCCAGGCTCCGGCCTCATCCTGAGATAGCCTCGCCTTTTGCCGGAGAGACACGTCGCCGATTGCAGCAAAACCCGCGGCGGGGATAAAGGCCGCCACAAGGGCCGATGCGACGGCGACGGCCGCGCCCGGAGAGAAACGGAAATTCATGAGTCTGTAACGCTCCTTGTCGATCCGACGCATTAGAGCACTTTCCGGCGAAGCAGACACGGATTCGCGCCAGAGAAAATGCGATAAAGCAAAAAGCAGCCGAGAAAACTTTTCAACTTTCGTGGGAATTGGACAGGGCGGGAAAAGCGACGCCTTATTTATAGGAGGGAAGCTCGGCAGGGAAAAGAGCCTGTAGCGGATGATTGCGCCAAAATATCAGGTTTCGGCAGCGCACGAGAGAAGGCGGCGCTGACTGCGGCGCCCCCAAGGACGATCATGCCCCGCGCACCCGTGTCGCCTCAAAGCGCCTCAGAGGCCCGCGGTCTTGGCGGCGCCGAGAATCACGCCCGGCTTCTCCAGCGGTCCTTTTTGCAGAAGGACGACGTAGCCCTCGCCCTCTTCGCCGGTCTCGGGCAGCCTGAAGGTGGCAGTCGAGCCGGTCCAGTCGCCAAGCTTGTCGATAGCGCGCACGACATTGGTGTAAGTCACGCTGCGTCCGGCATTTTCGCCGCGGCCGATATGCACTACCTTGGAGCGCACGACGCGCAACGCCACGACCTCGGCGGGGCCGCCCTCGCCCTCCCCCACCTCGATGACAATGGCGCCGTTGGAATGCGACAGCCGCATGGGCAGCGTCAAGGCGCCTTCGCGTCCCTTGCTGGCGCGAACGGCCTCCTCGATCTCCTGGCGGTCACTGCCGACTACGCCGGCCAGTCCATTCACAACGATTTCCGGCGTATAGACATGCTGTTCGCCATGCGCCGCCGCATAGGCTTTCTGCCGCGCCGCGAAAGCTGGCGCAGCCAGCGTATCTTTCCAGCCGATATAATCCCAATAATCAACTGCGAAGGAAACCGCGATCACATCGGGCTTGCGCGCCAGCGTCGCCAGCAAGGCGTCGGCCGGAGGGCAGGACGAACAACCCTGACTGGTAAAAAGCTCCAGCACCGAATTGAGGGCGACGGCATTGTTCGAGGCCGCCTCGGCGGAGCAGCAGGCTGTGACAATGAGCGCCGCGCGCAGGATAATCCGCGACAAGGCTCCCGAACAGGAAATCAGTGGAAATCCTCTGAATAATCCCATTGATCACTTCATTGTCGTGGAAAGGCGTATCGGCATAGATGTCATGATAGTAGTGGACTGTAGTGAAACCAAAGGCTCGCGCCAGTCAAATCCTGTTGACCGGGGCGGGAGCAACTATCTGCGAGAGGGTAATAGCTATCTCTCTTTCAACCTTATCACAATTGGTTTAATTGCTGGCGACGATCGACCTCTTCTGAAGCTGGGAGACCTGGGCATGACGCTTTCTGAAAACTCGATTCAAAGTCAATCACAGGTCTCGCCGCTCGACCGACCGCTGAGACGGCTGTTGTCGGTCATCGCCGTCCTCATGCTTGGGCTGGGCCTTTCGGGATGCGGCTACAATACCATCCCGACGCTCGAAGAGCAGGCGAAAGCAAAATGGGCGGACGTGCAGAACCAGTATCAAAGGCGCGCCGACCTCATTCCCAATCTCGTCGCCACGGTCCAGGGCTACGCCAAGCAGGAAAAAGACACGCTCACCGCCGTCACTGAGGCAAGAGCGAAGGCGACCTCGATCAACATCGACGCCTCGCAGCTGACCGATCCCGTGAAACTGCAACAATTCCAGGAGGCTCAAGGCCAATTGTCAGGCGCGCTCGGCCGGCTCCTGGCGGTCAGCGAGAATTATCCGGATCTGAAATCGAACCAGAACTTCCTGGCGCTGCAGTCGCAGCTCGAAGGCACGGAAAACCGCATCGCCGTCGCACGGCGCGACTATATTGAAGCCGCGCGCGTTTATAATACCGCCCTGCAAACCTTCCCGACGATCCTTTGGGCCAAGACGGTTTTCGCAGGCAAACAGCCGCTCGCCACCTTCACCGCGAATGATGCGGCGCAGACCGCGCCCCAAGTGAAATTTTGAGCGTCGGCCTTTTCCCGCTCTGGACTGATCGCGGGGGCGGCCTCCTCGCCGCATCCGCTCCGGCTCCGCGCCGCCTCGCTCTTTCGCGGCGGATCGCAGCAGCTTTTCTATGCCTCGCCGTTTTGTTCTGCGCCGGCTTTGCTTTCGCCTATGATTTTCCGCCGCTCACGGGGCGCGTCGTCGACGCGGCCAATGTCATCCCGGCCGCGACGAAGGCCGCGATCGAGACCAAACTCGAATCGTTGGAGACCAAATCCGGCATCCAATTGGTCGTCGCCACGGTGAATTCGCTCGATGGCGACGAAATCGAGCCTTACGCCAACGCCCTCTTTCGCGAATGGAAGCTTGGCGAAAAGGACAAAAATAACGGCGTCTTGATGCTCATCGCGCCAAAACAGCACAAGGTGCGCATTGAGGTCGGATACGGCCTCGAGGGGACGCTCACCGACGCCTTGTCGAAAATCATCATCTCCAACGCGATGGCGCCGCGATTCAAGACTGGCGATTTCGGCGGCGGCGTCGAGCGCGGCGTCGATGATGTCATCACCGTGCTCACGACGGACGCCTCGGAGTGGCAAAAGCGTCCTGACCTGCGTCTCGACCGCCACGATTCGCGCAGTGATTCGCTGACGCCGTGGCTCGTCCTCGCGCTGTTCGTCATTGTCGTGCTGCTGCTGTTTCGCGCGCCCCGCCAGGGCGGGATGGCCAGCGTCTCGACGGGCGGCGATCCGCGCTGGGGCACGCAGCGCGGCGACGGCCAGGGCCAAGGCCCCGAGCGGCCGCGGAACGATCGCGATTTCTTCTGGAGCAATCTTCTGTCCTTCATCCTCGGCATGCTGGCGAATTCTGGCCGCGGAGGCGGACGCGGCGGCTCTGACGATTGGGGCGGCGGCGGCTTTTCCGGCGGCGGCGGATCGTCTGGCGGCGGCGGCGCTTCAGGGAGTTGGTGATGATCCTTTCGACCGAAGACCAGAATCGCATCAACGCCGCCATCACCGCGGCCGAATCGCGAACCGCTGGAGAGATCGTCTGCGTTCTCTCGCGCGCTTCGTCGGACTACATGACCTATGCGGTCGCCTGGTCGGCGCTGATCGCGCTCGCCGCCCCCTGGCCCCTCATCGCCATGACACAACTTTCAGTGCAGCAGATCCTGCTGGTTCAAGTTTTCATTTTCACCGCGCTCTATCTCGTTTTTTCATCGTCCGGCCTCGGACATCAGCTCGTGCCGGGCCGCGTGCGCCGCGAGCAGGCCCATCGCGCCGCGATGGAGCAGTTCATGATCAGAGGCATGACGCGCAAGACGAACCGCGCCGGCGTGCTGATCTTCGTGTCGCTCGCCGAGCATTACGTCCGCATCGTCGCCGACGACGGCATTGCGTCAAAGGTCGACCGGTCCGTGTGGCAGGGCGCGGTCGACGCCCTGCTCGCCCAGATTCGCGCAGGCGATCTCGCGACGGGATTCGTGTCCGCCGTCGAGCAATGCGGCGCGGTGCTGAACCAGCATTTTCCGCCGGGCGGCGGCAGGGACGAACTGACCGACAAGATCTATGTGATTTAGGTCTGGTGACGGCGCCGCGTCAGTCTCGCAATCTCACCGGCCCCGCGCGGCGGCGAGCACGGAAACGCTGGCGCGGCCATCCGGCGGCAGTCCGGCCTTCGCCTGAAAATCGCTGATCGCCTGCTTGGTCTTGGTCCCGATGACGCCGTCCGCCTTGCCGTCGAGGTCATAGCCGCGCCGCATGAGAAGCGATTGCAGCTCGCGCCGATCGGCCCGCGAGAGGCCGGGGTCGTTGGTTGGCCAGGGCGTCGCAAGCCCTCGGCGCCCGCGCAGCCGGTCAGACAGGAGCGCGATCGCGAGCGCGTAAGACTCCGCGGCATTGTATGAATAGATCGCATCAAAATTACGCGTCACGAGGAAGGCCGGCCCGTTCGGGCCAGCTGGCAGCAGCAGGCCGGCGTTGGGGCCGCCATCGAGCCGCGAGCCGTCGATCCGGACGATTCCGCGCGCAGCCCAGGCCGCCATCGGCTCTTTGCGGGTCCGCCCGGAGGGACCCGCGTAACGCTGCGGCAGCCGCACTTCGAAACCCCATTCGACGCCCGGCGTCCAGCCGCCCTTGCGCAGATAGGCGGCGGTCGAGCCGAGGGCGTCCGGCACGGAGTTGATGAGGTCCTTGCGCCCATCGCCGTCGAGATCGACCGCCGTGCGCAAAAAGGTCGAGGGCATGAACTGCGTTTGGCCGAACGCTCCCGCCCACGACCCGACGAACTGCTCTGGCGCTATGTCGCCATGATCGAGAATTTTGAGAGCAGCCGTGAATTCGGTCCTGAAATAGGCCTGCCGGAAGCTGCCGCATGAGAGCGTCGCGAGGGACTGTATGATTGGCCGCGTCCCGAAACTGCGGCCGAAATCGGATTCGACGCCCCAGACGGCCGCGATCGTCGCTCCGTCGACGCCGAACTTTGCCTGCGCCGTCGCCAGCGCCTGCGCCCACCGCTGCATCATCGCGCGCCCGTCGTTTACCCTCTCCTCGTCGACGAGGCCGGCGAGATAGTCCCAGATGGGCGTCTTGAACTCCGGCTGCGCCTGCGCCAGCACAAAAACGTCGGGATTGGGCTGAAGCGCGCTTGTCGCCTTATCAAACGTCGCCGCGCTGACGCCGCTCGCGAGGATGGAAGGGCGAAGCGCCGCGAGACACTCCTGGAACGAGCCGGCTTTGGCTGGAAGAAGGCCAACCGCGTTCATCGCGCCGAAAGCGACGCAAAGCGCCATGAACGGAACCCGGCGCCGCGCCGCGCGATCAGGAGCGTTTGCTGACGTCATGCGGGGAAGCATAGCAGCACGCGCGGCAAACGGAAATCGCCTCACGCCGCGAGCAGCCTTTGCACCTCGTTGACGAGATCCTTGAGATGGAAAGGCTTCGACAGGATCTTCGCCTGCGGCGGCGCATTATTGTCCGGGTTGAGCGCGACGGCGGCGAAGCCGGTGATGAACATCACCTTTATGTCGGGATCGAGCTCCGTCGCCCGCCGGGCGAGTTCGATGCCGTCCATCTCGGGCATGACAATATCGGTCAGAAGCAGCTCGAACGGTTCTTCGCGCAGCCGCCCATACGCCGAAAGTCCGTTGTCGAAGGAAGCGACGGAGTAACCGGCGTTCTGCAGAGCCTTGCCCAAAAAGCGGCGCATGTCGCTGTCGTCTTCGGCGAGCAGGATCTTGCCAAGCTGGATTTTTGATTGTGTCGGGAAATTCATGTCATTCATGGGAGCCTCGCAATGCCGGCCAAGCAAAGGCGCATTAGGTAAAAATCCCATGAAAATCTGAGGCCGCAAACGCGGCCAGGCGTGTTTGCGGCCCATCGCGGATGTTTTCCGAAAGCACGTGACAAATTTGTCCTGCCGGTCAAATCGCCGCTGCGTTTTCAACGATCAGCGCCGGTCAGTCGCTGCGATCGCGGATAGATGTGGACAGCGAGCCGCGTCCTTGGCAAATTGGCTCCCTTTAGGATTTCCCGAAGCTTCGGCTCCCTTGAGGACGATTGATGATTTCCGAGCCCCCGGGCCAACGCGGCGACATCGAACCGGAGCTCGATCCAGGCTTTGAGGTGAGCGAACCGCAGGCGCTGACCTCCGCGCTGGTGTTTTCCTCACCCCATTCGGGCGATGTCTATCCGCGGCGCTTTCTTCAGCGCACGCGGCTGAATTCGCTGCAGTTACGGCGCTCCGAAGACGCTTTCGTCGACGCCTTGTTCAATGGCTGCGTGGCGCTTGGCGCGCCGATGATCCGAGCGCTTTTTCCGCGCACCTATCTTGACCTCAACCGCGAGCCCTATGAGCTCGATCCGCGCATGTTCGAAGGACGGCTGCCGGCCTTCGCCAATACGCGCTCGATCCGGGTCGCAGGCGGGCTCGGCACAATTCCGCGCGTCGTCGGCCAGGCGCAAGAGATCTACGCCGGACGGCTCCCGCTGGAAGAAGGATTGCGGCGCATCGAGAAGCTGCACAAGCCATATCATGCCCGCCTCAGCGCACTGATCGACCGCGCGCAGCTGAATTTTGGACTGGCCGTGCTGGTCGATTGCCACTCGATGCCCTCCGCCGTGAGTCCCGCCGGCGGATTGTTTTCGAGCCACGGCCGCGAAGCGATGGCGGGCGCCCCCAAACAGAAGGCCGATTTCGTGCTTGGCGATCGGCATGGCGCCAGCTGCGCGACAGTTCTTGTCGACGTCGTCGAGGCGGAATTGCGCAGTCAGGGCTTCAGCGTCGCCCGCAACAAGCCCTATGCCGGCGGCTACATCACGGAGAATTACGGCGCGCCCGCCGCCAATCGCCACGCGCTTCAGATCGAGGTCAGCCGCGGTCTCTACATGGATGAACACAATGTGGTCCGGTCGGAGCGCTTCGAGGAGGTGCGCGCCGCCATGACGCGGGTCGCGGCCGCGCTCGCCGAGACGGCCGCCTCGCGCCTTGTCGTGCTGCGGGACGCCGCCGAATAGCCCCTCGGCTTAGCGCCGGCCCGTTCCCGCCAGCGGGTCGCCAAATGACGCCTTTTCGTGGACGACGTGATCGCCCCTTCAGTCGCTGCGACCGTCAGCCGGCTTTCAGAAAATGCGATAACCTTCGCGACAGCCAAAGGGATCACCAGGAAGCGGCCGCGCTTTGGAGCACGCCGCTGGAAAGCGGCGACGGTTTCCCGGCGACATAATACTTTGACTTTTGATGAAAGGCGCAGTCAGAGGCTGGACGAAATCCGTCTTTAGGGCAATGTGTCGAAACCTTCGCGGAAGCCCGCGAGGGCCAGCGGGATGCCGATGCCTTCTTCCGGCGTCTGGAAAATGATGAAGGTCGCGTTTGCGCCGCTCTTCATCTGGTCGATCAGTTTCTGTTCCATGACGACTTCGGCGACGCATCCCGTCGGCAGACAGCGCACGAAGCCTGCGCGGCCGACGTCGACATTATCAATTTTCAGCCCGAGACCCGACGGCAGCAGCACGCCGAGCGGAGCGATAACGCGCAGGAGCCGGCTTTTCCCATCCGCCGTCTTCAGCACGATCACGACGAGATTAATGTTCGGCTTGTCCTCGGCGGCGACGCTTTGCAGCAGCGCGCATTGTTCTTTGGAGGCGCCGGGCGGGGTCTCGCAACGCGTTTCCCAGTCGCCATTCTTGGATTTGACGACGCCTTGCGCCCGAGCTCCGCTGCCCGCGGCCAAAATCACGGCGGCGCACAGGGCGGCGCCAACGATCCAGACCCCGCTGCGCGAGGGCGTCCGGAGAGAACGCGCGAAGACATGCTTGCGATGATGTTCGACGGCGTCAGCCATGTTTTCTCCGGAACTCGACTCGCGCGCTTGATCCATTTTTTCAACATCATCACGCGCCGACCTGCTGCCTAGCAAATCGCGTCGGGCTGTCAAGTAAAGTAGGACGGATTTGCCGGCTTCGCCCTGGCCGCCGCGTTTTGCAAGGCGTTTGCGCCAAACGGCGGAGCGCCGGGGAAGCGATCGCGCGCTTATGCCGCAAGGCTGGCGCGGCCGGGTTGATTGCGCTCAAGGAAACTTTGTGGTTTTGAACTATTCTCCCCGCCCTTTCTCAGCGGCTCTGGACGAGCTGAATGGGAAATGGTAGGCGCGGAGGGTCAGCCGTGCAACCGGAGCTTCGACCTTTATGAGATTTGCCAGCACTGCAGCCCGTCTGTTTCAAACCCTTCGCTCGGGCTTGTTTCCCTCCGCTTTCTCCTTGGCGACCCTCGCGGCAGGCTCGGCCTACGCCGATGGCTTTCCGCGCCCGGGCCAGATCACCTTCGAGGAAGCCGTCACCCCTATCGCCCATGAGATGCACTTCTTCCATAATTGGGTGCTGCTGCCGATCATCGTCGGCATTACGCTTTTCGTCCTCGCCCTGCTCGCCTACGTCCTGATCCGCTTCAACGAGAAGAACAATCCTGTCGCGGCGCAGACGACACACAATTCGACGCTTGAAGTCGCCTGGACCGTGCTGCCGGTGATGATCCTCGTCATCATAGCAATCCCGTCTTTCCGGCTGCTCACGCATCAATTGGTGGTGCCCCCGGCCGACATCACCGTCAAGGTGACGGGCAAGCAGTGGTACTGGACCTATGATTATCCGAAAGATCAGGGCGGCGGCTTTTCCTTCGACTCCTATCTCATCCCCGAATCAGATCTAAAGCCCGGCGATATCCGCCAGCTCTCCGTCGACAATGAGGCCGTCGTGCCCGTCGGCAAGGTGGTGCATGTGCTGGTCACCGGCGCGGACGTCATTCATTCCTTCACGATTCCGTCTTTCGGCGTTCGCATCGACGCGGTTCCCGGCCGCATGAACGAGACCTGGTTCAAGGCTGAGCGCGAAGGCGTTTACTACGGCCAATGCTCCAAGCTCTGCGGCAAGGATCATGCTTTCATGCCGATCGCCTTCCGCGTCGTGAGCCCCGAGCAATATACGGCCTGGCTCGCCTCGGCGGCCAAAAAATTTGCTTCGAACGCGCCTCATTCGATACAATTGGCCAATACGAACGCGCCAGCGGCCGAGCTGCGCTAGGCGCGACAATAAAACAGCAATCTAGGGAGACTCCCGTTGGCGACCAGCACGACAGTCCATGAAGAGCACGGCCATCCGACCGGTTGGCGCCGCTACCTCTATTCGACCAATCACAAAGACATCGGAACGATGTATCTCATCTTCGGGATCATCGCCGGCGTCATCGGCGGCTTTCTATCTGTCCTGATGCGCATGGAGCTGCAAGAGCCCGGCATCCAGGTCTTCAATCATCTCGCCATCGCTCTCGAAGGCGCGACGCCCGACACGGCGATCGACGTGGCGAAGAACATGTACAATGTGACGATCACGATGCACGGCATCATCATGATCTTTTTCATGGTCATGCCTTCGCTCATCGGCGGCTTCGGCAACTGGTTCGTGCCGATCATGATCGGCGCGCCGGACATGGCCTTCCCGCGCATGAACAATATCTCGTTCTGGCTTCTGCCCGCGTCCTTCGCTCTCGGCGTCACCTCAATGTTCATGGAAGGCGCGCCCGGCATGCTGGGCTTTGGCGGCGGCTGGGTCATGTATCCGCCGCTGTCGAGCAATGTCGGCCATCCAGGGCCGGCGATGGACTTCCTGATCCTGTCGCTGCATCTCGCCGGCATGTCTTCGATCCTCGGCGCGATCAATTTCATCACGACCATCTTCAACATGCGGGCGCCGGGCATGACCCTGCATAAGATGCCGCTGTTCGCCTGGTCTGTCCTTGTCACCGCCTTCCTGCTTTTATTGTCGCTGCCGGTGCTCGCGGGCGCCATCACCATGCTGCTGACGGACCGCAATTTCGGCACGACGTTCTTTGATCCGTCAGGCGGCGGCGATCCGCTGCTGTTCCAGCATCTCTTCTGGTTTTTCGGCCACCCCGAAGTCTACATTCTGATTCTGCCCGGCTTCGGCATCATCAGCCACATCGTCTCGACGTTCTCGCGCAAGCCGATCTTCGGCTATCTCGGCATGGCCTACGCCATGGTCGCGATCGGCGTCGTCGGCTTCGTCGTGTGGGCGCACCACATGTTCACGGTCGGCATGTCGCTCGACACGCAGCGTTATTTTGTCTTTGCGACGATGGTCATCGCGGTGCCGACCGGCGTTAAGATCTTTTCCTGGATCGCAACGATGTGGGGCGGCTCGATCAGCTTCCGGACGCCGATGATCTGGGCCGCCGGCTTCATCCTGCTGTTCACCATCGGCGGCGTCACGGGCGTTGTCCTCGCGAACGCCGGCATCGACCGCGCTTTCCACGAGACCTATTACGTCGTGGCGCATTTCCACTACGTTCTGTCTCTCGGGGCGGTGTTCGCGCTCTTTGCGGGCTTCTACTACTGGTTCCCGAAAATGTCGGGCTACCTCTACAATGAAACCCTCGCCAACGCGCATTTCTGGCTGATGTTCGTCGGCGTCAACCTCACTTTCTTCCCGCAGCATTTCCTCGGCCTCGCCGGCATGCCGCGCCGCTATATCGATTATCCCGACGCCTACGCGCTATGGAACCGGGTTTCGTCCTTCGGCTCCTACCTCTCCTTCGCCGGCGTCATCCTGTTCCTCTATGTCGTTTATGACGCCTTCGCCAGGAAACGCCTCGCAGGCGACAATCCCTGGGGCGTCGGCGCGACCACGCTCGAATGGACCTTGTCCTCTCCGCCGCCGTTCCATACGTTCGAGACCTTGCCCCGGATTGTGAGCTCGGATCACTGAGCGGCCTTTAAGCGAGGGCGTCGTTGAAAATTTCGAAAGACAAAAGGACTTTCGAAAGAAACAAGACGCCCTCGGCCTACGGCGATCGACCACCCTTTTAGATCGATCGGCGCGTCATTCCTGACTTCTTCGCCGCAACGCCAAGGCTTTTGCCGGAGGGCGCCGGAATATGTCGTCAACTCCAACGTTGAAGCAGTCCGACACATGAGTTTCATCAGCGAGACCGGCAACGGCGCGCAGGACCTTGCGGTTTCGATCGCCACTCCCGGCGATTACATCGCCTTACTGAAGCCGCGCGTCATGTCGCTCGTGATCTTCACCGCCCTGACAGGCATGTTGATCGCGCCGACGCATGTTAATCCCATTATCGCCTTCGCCTCGCTTCTCGCCATCGCCGTCGGCGCCGGGGCGTCTGGCGCGCTCAATATGTGGTATGACGCCGATATCGACGCCGTGATGCGGCGGACCAAAAAGCGGCCGATTCCAGCGGGCAGAGTGACGAAGGAAAGCGCCTTCAGCTTTGGCGCGATCCTCACCGTCCTTTCGGTCCTGACGCTCGGCTTCGTCGCCAACTGGCTCGCGGCGGCGCTGCTGGCCTTTACGATCTTTTTCTATGTCGTCATCTACACAATGTGGCTGAAGCGCTCGACGCCACAGAACATCGTCATCGGCGGCGCTGCGGGGGCTTTTCCTCCAATGGTCGGCTATCTCGCCGTGACCGGCCACGTCAGCCTTGCGAGCCTCACGCTGTTCGCCATCATCTTTGTCTGGACGCCGCCGCATTTCTGGGCGCTTGCTTTGGTCAAGGCGGATGATTTCGCTCGCGCTGGCATTCCGATGCTGCCCAATGTGAAGGGCGCGGACCGCACCCGGCGCGACATCCTGCTTTACGCCTTCGTTCTCGCCCCGCTTGGCCTCGCGCCGTGGCTCATCGGCTTCGCCTCGCCCGTCTATGGGCTCCTCGCCTTCGTGCTCGGCGTCCTCATGCTGTTCCACGCCGCCCGCGTCTACCTTGTGCGCGACGGCGATCAGGCCAACCGGTTCGCCATGCGGATGTTCGCCTTCTCGATTATTTATCTGTTTCTGCTTTTCGCCGAAATCGTCGGCGAGCGCACTCTTGCGATGATGCAGATTGCGGTTCCTCTGTCATGGTGACTCTATGACGATCCGTAATAAACCAGAAGGCGTCCGGCTCACGCCGGAGCAGGAAAAGAGCCGGCGCCAGCGCAATGTGGCGATCGGCGTCGCGATCGCATTATTCGTTGCGCTCGTCTATGTCGTGACGATCGCCAAGCTCGGCCCCGCCGTGCTCATTCGTCCTCTTTGAGGCGCGCGCCATGAATGTTTCCCCTGAGCCGGCCGGACCATCGAAGGCGGATCGCAAAGGGCTCATCGCCGGAATCGCGGTGGCCGCGAGCCTCGGCATGCTGGCGCTCTCATTCGCAGCTGTGCCGCTCTACCGTATGTTCTGCGCCTCGACAGGTTACGGCGGCACGACACAGGTCGCGGAAGTTGCGCCGGCCCATCAAGGAAAGCGCGATCTGATCGTCCGTTTCGACGCCAATGTCGCGCCAGGGCTCGACTGGACTTTCGAGCCGGAAACGCCGCAGATCAAGCTGCGTACCGGCAAGACCGCAACGGTCTACTTCAAGGTCACCAATCTGTCCGACCACGCCCTTTCCGCACAGGCGATGTATAATGTCGGACCGAGTAGCGCGGGCGCCTATTTCGACAAGATCAGTTGCTTCTGCTTCAATGAACAAAAGCTCGACGCGCATGAAACGGTGGAGATGCCGGTCGTGTTCTTTCTCGATCCGGCGCTTGAACACGACAACAGCATGACGGACGTCGATGTGGTGACGCTGTCCTACACGTTTTTCGCCGCGAAGCCGGAGAAAGCCGTGGTCGTCGGCGATGGAAAATCGGGCGAAGCGGGAAAGCCGCTTTGAGCCTCGCAGGATCTCTTGACCAAGGCGTCCAAACTTGGCAGAGGCGATGGAATGCGCCGCGCAAACGAACGGCGTGAAAAACGGGCGGAAGCGCCAGCGATTAGTTGAGAAGCCGCGCGACGCGGTTGTGATCAATATAAGGCTCGATGAGCCTTCAGAGCGGGAAGAGGGTCAAAGCTGATGTCGGACGCCCACGCCAAACCGAACCACGATTATCACCTGGTCGATCCAAGCCCCTGGCCCGTCCTGGCGTCGATTGCCCTGTTCGTCATGGCGGTCGGCGGCATAATCTGGATGAAGCATCTTTCGGTCGGCGCGTTCAAGCCCGAAGGCCTCATCTTTGGCGTCGGCGTGATAGCCCTGCTTTTCATCGCCGCCTCCTGGTGGATCGACGTCATCAAGGAATCCAACGTCGGCTACCACACCCATGTCGTGCAGATTGGCCTTCGATACGGCATGATTTTGTTCATCGCCTCCGAGGTCATGTTCTTCGTCGCGTGGTTCTGGGCCTTCTTCAACTCGAGCCTCTTTCCGAACGAGGCGATCGAATATGCTCGCGTTCAGGCCACCGGCGGCGTCTGGCCGCCGAAGGGCATCGAGGCGATCGATCCGTGGCATTTGCCGCTGCTCAACACACTCATCCTCCTGACGTCAGGAACGACGGTGACCTGGGCCCATCACGCCCTTCTGACTGGTGATCGCAAGGGCCTGAAGGCCGGCCTCGTGCTCACCATTCTGCTCGGCGTCCTGTTCACAACCGTGCAGGCCTATGAATATATTCATGCGCCCTTTGCCTTCAAAGGATCGATCTTCGGCTCGACCTTCTTCATGGCGACCGGATTTCATGGCTTCCACGTCATTGTCGGCACGATTTTTCTGGCTGTGTGCCTGTTGCGCGCCTTGATCGGCCAACTCTCGCTCGATCACCACCTCGGCTTTGAATTTGCCGCCTGGTACTGGCATTTCGTGGACGTGATCTGGCTGTTCCTTTTCTCGTGCATTTACGTTTGGGGATCGTGGGGGGCGCCGATCGAGGCCATGAAATAGGGCTTCGCGAGCGATCGTGAAAAAGGCGCCTGTCCAGGCGCCTTTTTCTTGCGTCATCGACGAAGAAACGCTGCGATCTCAGGGTTCGCCGTCAGCGCTTCGAGATCCTCGTCGCTCGGAAGTTGCGGGCGATCGCGCTCGGCGTTGACGAGGCAGAGAAAGCCAAGCCGCTCCTTGTCGCCCGCGCGGAACTGATGCCAGGTCCAGGGCGCGATGGTGACGAGATCATGCAGACGCAGCGTCCGGATCGTCCCGCCGACGAGACACGCGCCCTCTCCGCGCAGCACCATGACCGCGTGCATGTGCTCGTGCCGCTCAAGCGTCGAGAAACCGCCAGGCTCGATCTCGAAGTAGCGCAGTTCGCCCAAAAGACGGGGATCGGAGAACAACGTCTGGCGGGAGATCGCCTTGAATGGCGCGCTTTCCGCCTCCTTATAGGGGCGATGGGAGACGCCTTCCCAGCGAAAACCCTCCAATGACCGGCGCACAGCCGGCTCGGGTTTGTGGTCGCTAATTGATCGTCCCTCGGAATTCGACAGCATTCGATGGCCCTCCGGTAACGTGGAGTTCCTCGCTCAATAAGGAACCCTTCAGCTTTGCCCAGTCACTATCGAACTGGCAGCGTCTTCACCTCGACGCATGCCGCTCCGCTCGAACCTCATGAGGCGACGCGTCAACTGAGTTCGGCATCTTATCGCGTTTTGTTGAAGCGCCCGGAAAACTCTGATCCGCGGTTTCGCGATCTTCTCGAAAATCTGTTTCAGGCAGATCGGGGGGCAGTTCCTGGCCTTGAACGCAAAGATATCGTTCGAACGGAAAGAGAATTGCTCATCAGCTCATGGCGTCGACATGCGCGGGTAGCAATGATCCGCGACCGCGCGAACGAAGCGTCCGGCCTCCGCCGCGAGGCCCTCACGCGGCGCGCTGAGCAGGCCCCCGCCAATCAGCAACATAACGTCTTCGCCATAGCAATCGAGCAGCTCCGGCGTGCGGTCGAGGCTCATGCCTCCCGCCGGCGCGGGAGCGCTTGCCGCGAGACCGCCGAAACTCTCAAGAAGTCCCGCGGCAATCGCCTTGCACGTCAGGAGCGAATAGCCGAACCGCCCGCCATAATTTGGAAAGATCGACGCGTCGGCGCCAAACAAACGGAAAAGCTGCGCGAACAAGACCGGCGAGACACGCGCGCCTGTCATTGTGGGATGGGCCAGAAATGCAAAGTCGGGATGATTGCGGCGTAAGGCGTTGAAATTCGACGGGCCGGCGACCATCGGCGCGATCAGCGCGACATCGAGCCCCTCTTCCCGCGCGAGGCCGAGCTGGCGCTCCATGTCGGCGTAAGACCCCGAGAGGCTCGGCGCGTAGCGCGTCGGATGGCCTGTGCGCTCGCTCGCCTTCCGAACCGCCGCGGCGCAGGCGCGGACACGGTCAACGAAAGGGCTATAGGATTGGTCGGCGAGCCCATGATCATCCTTGATGAAGTCGAGACCGCCCATCGTCAGTTCAAAGGCGAGCTTTCCGAGATCCTCCGCGCCGAGCCCTTGCGGCTTCAAGGCGGAGCATGTCATCGCCCTCCCCTTTGCGCCAACGCGCTCGCGAAGCCCCGACAGCCCATGCGAGGGACCGCCAAACGCGCTCAGCATCTCACTCGGAAGGATCGCGCTGGAAAGCACGACGTCATCGTGCAGAGAAGTGTTGCCGAACAGCATATTGATAAGCTGACCGGCGTCGGAACCGATCGTCGCGGCCGCTAGATCAATGGTGACGTCGAACGTGCCATTGCCGCGATCGTCAATCGCCCTAACCTGTCCGACAATGTCCGATAAGATCGAACCGTCGTGGATGGCCGAAAGCGGCATCTCGACGCTCTGCTCGACGGCGATCGCCTGCGCGCGCGCCTTGATCTCCGCGGCGCTGGCGCGAACGCCATAAACAACCGTCAGTCTCGAAGTCACGGGCGTTTTCCTCGTCTCACGGTCACAACGGCCGATTCGAGGCGCCGATCATCGAAGCGATGTCTCCCCTGAAGGAAAATCCGAGAAAATCCATACGGCCAGATCGCGGCGCAACAGCCACGCCCGGCCTTTTCTGTGAAGCAGAGATAGGATTTTCCTCATGCTTTTGGTCTGGAACTCGCCTCGATCAACCTATGCGATGGCCGGACGGCGCCGTTAGTTCGACTTGAAAGACGCAGCCGAATGGTCGCGTTCGGCGTCAACTTCTTCAAGGCGAGGCTGAAGATATTCGGCGATCAGGCGCGCGCCCTCATCCTGAAACATGTCTTCATGCCAGCCGGGAATTCGACGGATGAAAAGGCCGCCTTTGACGAGATCGGTCCAGCCCATGTTCGGATCGGCGAAATCCGTAACGATTTCGTCGCTCTGGAGAATGACGAC
This sequence comes from Methylocella tundrae, assembly GCF_038024855.1. Taxonomy (NCBI): domain Bacteria; kingdom Pseudomonadati; phylum Pseudomonadota; class Alphaproteobacteria; order Hyphomicrobiales; family Beijerinckiaceae; genus Methylocella; species Methylocella tundrae. The sequence continues at coordinate 483,744 of NZ_CP139089.1, read as the reverse complement.
GTTGCTTGCGGTCGGAGTAATTTTATAGGCGTTCCGCGCCGCCTCCAGCGAAAGGAGAAACAGCCAATTGTCCCGGCCACGGACTTTTTTGGCCAGTTGCGCGCCGTCGATCAGGCCTATCCAGGCCGCGAAGTCGAGAACGCGGCTTTTGCGAACAAGCGTGAAAGTCGACAAGACCTCCGCCAGCGAGAGCTTGCCCGTGCGAAGCAGATCGATGCGATGGCGCAAGGTGCGAAGCCGGTAATTGAAGTGGTAGACCAGCTTTCTGTGCAACGGATAGGCCGCGAGAAAGCCCGGCGCCCAGATATCCGAGAGAATGAGCAGCGGAACGGATTCGCCCGCCTTCCTTAGTTGCTGCGCGCATTCATAGGCGAGCGCGCCGGCGACGCAGAGGCCGCATAAAATGTATGGGCCGCGCGGCTGAGCCTCACGAATGACGCGGACGTAATCGACCGCGATCTCATTCAGCGTCCGAACTGGCGCCGGAACTCCGCCGGCCGGTTCGAGCAGGGGAATCCCGATGAACGGCCTGTCCAATCCAATCCGTCTCGCGAGATTATAATAGAGAACAGAATTGTTGATGGCGATAATAGGCGTCTTGTCGCCTTCGGGTTGGATTTGAACGAGACGGGGACTTTCCTGCGCGCCTTCGGAAATCGGCAGACGCGCGGCAAATTCCCGCAAAGTCGGAGCCTGGAACAGAGTCACGGGATCCAGCTTGACGCCAAAATCGGCGGCGACTCTCGCCATTAGCCGAATGGTAAGAAGCGAATGGCCGCCAAGTTCGAAAAAGTTCGAGTTTGGGCCAATCTCCCTAACCTTCAGGAGTTCGCGCCAGATCGACGCCAGCTTCATTTCGATGCTGTCCAGACGCGCCGCGCTCCCAGTTGCGGCCGGCGTCGCGGCAAAGGAGCCGGCGGGCGGCGGCGGCAGGGCCCGGTAATCAACGTCGCCCCGCCCATTTCGCGGCAAAGCCAGCAACACGCTGACGCCGCTCGGCGCCGTCGATCCGCCCGGCAGGGCGTCGGAAAGATAGGCGCTCAGCTTGGCGGGAAGCGTTTCGAGTGGAATGCGAAGGCCCGGAACCGGCGTGACATAGGCGTAAGGCCGCGATCGCTCACCGTAATCCAAGCCTGGGGTCACGGCCGCGTCCATGACGTCCATATGCTGGCGCAGGGCCAACTCAATGGCGTCGAGATGCGAGCGCGGCTTTGGCGCCTCGATGAGATCACGCACGGGCGGCGTCAGGGCGGACAATTTGGCGTCTGGACGCAAAATCGCGAATTCGAAGGTCGCCAGAAGAAAATCAAGCAGCCGTTCCGCCGTTCGCCGCTCGAATAGATCCGGATTATATTCCATCGCCATGCGCCAGCCGCTCGGCCAATGGACCATGAAGAAGATCAAATCATAGAGCGAGCCCGCCGACAGCGAGGGTTGCCCGTGCAGGACGAAATCCCCGTAGCTCTTATGGTCCATCACGTCGCGCAGGACGGTGAAATTGACCGAAATGAGCGGCGTCCGCTTCGGATCACGTGGCGGATTGAGAATTTCAACCAGCTTGTCGAACGGCATGCGCTGATTGATCAGCGCCTCCTGAACCGTTTGGTTCACCCGCGTCAGAAATTCGTCGAACGTCGGATCATCCGACGCGTCGAAGCGAATGACAAGATTATTGATGAACATGCCGATCATGTTCTCAAGGTCCGGATCGTCGCGCCCGGCGATCTGGGTCCCGAAGATGACGTCATTTTCACCGGTGTAGCGATGCAGCATCGCTCCCGTCACCGCGCAGCCGAAGCTGAATAAGGTCAGATTGTGCCGGCGGGCGGCTTCCTCCAATTGTTCGCCGAGTTGCGGCGGCAGAACCGCGGCCAATATCTCGCCGCGATAGGTCGGCCGGCTCGGACGCTCATGGTCGGGAACAACCTCGAAATAGGGCGCGCCGCCAAGCTTGTTCTTCCAATAGGCGGTCTCGCTTTCAAACACGCCGCTCGCGAAATATTCCTTCTGCCAGAGGCAGTAATCGCCATATTGCAGCGGCGGCTGGGGCAGATCATAGGGACGCTTGGCGTTGAGGCCTTCGGCGATGACGCCGAACTCATTAGCCAGCACGCGGATCGACCAACCATCGAAAGCGATCTGATGCACGGTGACGAGCAGGATCGCATGATCGCCGGAAAGGCGCAAAAAGGTGACCCGGATCAGCGGGGCCTGCGAAAGGTCAAAGGATTTGTGCGCCTCCCGTTCGCCTTGCGCCAAAGCCTCCTTCAGCCGCTCGGTTTCGGGCAGCATGGAGAGATCGATCACGGATAGCCTGAAGCTCACATGCTCCAACGCCTCCTGCATCGCTTCGCCGTCCTTTTCAAGGAAGCGGGAACGCAGGATTTCGTGCCTGTCGACGATCGTCTGGAACGCCTGCTCGGCCGTGGCCGGGCCGAGGCGGCCGGTCACCTCCCAGCGCAAAGCGACGTTCAGGGCCGGATTGCCAGGGCTCAACGAATTGATGAACCAGCACCGGTTCTGCGACGCCGAGCACGGAAAGATCAGATTGCCGGACGCCGGCGAGTGCTGCTCGTGTGACAAGCCGCTGTCGGCCGGAGTCCCGATCTCATCTTCACTCCGACGCATGGTCATGCGGACGATTCCTTCACTTGGCCTCGCCTGAAACTCTTCAGAGAGGGCGCCGCAGCCGATTTCCCCTCAGCGGATGGCTCGGCGCTAGCAGCCAGCGCAAGCTGTGCAATCGTCGGGAACCGCATCAAATGCCTCGCTTCAAGACCGAGATTTTGCGCCATCATACGCGCTGCAATGCGGAACAGGTGAATGGAATCCGCGCCCAGAGCGAAAATGTTGTCATGAACGCCGACTTCGTTGATCTGCAAAACTTCGCGCCAAATCGTCGCCAGCGCGGCCTCCAGCGCATCCCGCGGCGGCGTGATGATGCGGGCTTCCGCCGATTGCGCCAGGTCTGGCTGCGGCAGTGATTTGCGATCAAGCTTGCCGTTGGGCGTAAGCGGCAGCGCCTCGAGACGCATCCAGATCGCCGGAATCATGTAGTCGGGCAGACGCTGCGCCGCATAGGCCGACAGCTCCGATGACGGGATCGGACCATCCGCCGCCGCGACAGTATAGCCGATCAGGCGTGGCGTGCCGCCGACCGGCGTCTGGACCGCGGCCGCGCAGGCGAGCACGCCGGGATAGCCACGCATCACGGCTTCGATCTCCTCGAGTTCGATCCGGAAGCCGCGCAGTTTGATCTGGGAATCGACGCGGCCGAGGATTTCGACGCCGCCGTCCGGCAGCCGCCGCGCGAGATCGCCGGTGCGATAAAGCCGCTGCGGTCCAAGATCGCCGATGGAGATCTGAAGAAACGCCGCGGCGTTGAGATCGGGGCGGCGGAAATAGCCGATGGCCAGTCCCGCGCCGCCGATGAATAATTCGCCTACGACGCCGACGGGCGTCAGCTGATGAGCCTTGTCGAGAACATAGAGCTCGGTGTTCAGAACTGGCGAGCCGATCGTGATGGTCGCCGGCGCCGGCGAAACTCTCCCGATGCTCGACCAGATGGTCGTTTCGGTTGGGCCGTAGACGTTCCACAACTCGCCGCCGTTTTTCAGCAGCGTGTCGGCGAGATCGCGCGGCAGGGCTTCGCCGCCACACAGCATCCTGAGGCCGCGGCGCGGCGCAAATCCAGCCTCCGTCAGAATGCGCCAGAGCGAGGGCGTCGCCTGGACGATGGTCGCTTGCGTCTTCTCGATCAGCGTGGCGAGGCCAAAGCCTCCCCGCACGTCATCCCTGCTCGCGATGACGACCGAGCCGCCGGTGATCAGCGGCAGATAGAGCTCCAGCGCCGCGATGTCGAAGGAGATGGTCGTCGCCGCGACGAGAACGTCGCTTGGGCGAGCGTCGAGAGTCCGTGCGATCGACCACAGAAGATTGGCGACCGAGCGATGGGCGATTTCAACGCCCTTCGGCGCGCCCGTCGATCCCGAGGTGAAGATGACGTAGCAGGGGCGTGAAGCGTCGCTCTCGACGGCAGGAGCGCTCGACGGGCGGCTTGCGATAAGGCCCGCATCGGCGTCGATCCGCACCACCGGAATTCCTGGCGCCATAGCTCCCATGAACGCATTGTCGCAGACGACCGCCGAGACGGCCGCATTGTCGAGGACAAGGCGCAGCCGCGCCGCCGGATGGCCTGGATCGAGCGGCACATAGGCGCAGCCGGTCTTCATGATCGCCAGCAAGGCGATCAGCATGTCGAGCGAACGCTCCGTCGCGACGCCTATGCGGGCGGACGGATCGCTGACGACGCCGCGCAAATGATTGGCCAGCCGGTTGGCTCGTTCGTCCAGCTCGCGATAGCTGAGGGCGCCGTCGGCGAAGCGGGCGGCGACGGCGCCCGGCGTGCGCGCCGCCTGAGCGGCGATGAGTTCATGCACGGGCCGCAGGTCGAGATCGTTCGCCGCGCTCCTGTTGAGCTCCTGCGTTAGCCAATGGCGCTCTTCAGTCGAGATCAGGGGCAGCGCCGATATGGGCTGCGCAGGGCTCGCGGCGATTTCGCCGAGGAGCGTGCGATAATGGCCGATCCAGCGTTCGATCGTCGATTCATCGAAGAGGCCCGAATTATAGTCGCAGTCGACGCGCAGGCCGCCGTCCTGTTCCGTAACATTGAAGAAGAGATCGAAGATAACCGCGCTTTTCGGATTCGATTGCGTCTCAATCTCGAGCCCCGCCACATGGATCTTGTCGGCTATGCGCTCGAGATTGAATTGGGCCTCGACGAGGGGGCGACGTCCGGCCTCGCGCGGCAACGCCATCTTGCGAACCAGCGTGCCGAGCGTGAAGCTCTGGTTCTCATAGGCCGCGAGCACAATCTGGCGCGTCGCCGCCAGATGTTCGGCCATCGTCGTCTCAGCAGTCCAACGCCCGCGCAGCGGCAGAAAATTGACGCAATGGCCAACGAGATTATCGCCCTCGGCGAGAGATTGGCCAGCTGCGGGAATGCCGACGACGACTTCCTCCTGACCCGCGAGCCGGGCGAGCAGGGTTTCAAAGGCCGCGAGCAAACCGACAAACAGGGTGCAGCCCTGACGCGCCGCCGCCTTGCGGAAAAGCTGGGTCAGCTCGGGATCAATCCTCCGGGTCAGAGTCGCGCCGGCAAAGCTTTTTTGCGCCTGGCGCGGATGATCCGTCGGCAGATCCAGCGCCGGCGGCGGCGGCGTGAACTGCGGCAGCCAGAAAGCCTCGACGACGGCTCCTTCCCGCGCCTGCCGCGCGCGTTCCTCGGCGCCGTAGCGGACAAATGACAGAGGCGTCGGCAGCTCAGCGGCCGCGCCCGAGACGCCGGCCTCATAAAGCTTGGTCACCTCATCAATAATGACATTGAACGACCAGCCGTCGCAGATGATGTGATGCGCCGTCACGACTAGCGCGTGATCATCCGCCGCGAAGCGAACCAGTTGCGCCCGCACGAGCGGCCCGTTGACAAGGTTAAAAGCCGTCCTCGCATCATGGGCGAGAAGGTCGCGCCAGGCGTCCTGCGCCGCCGGTCGTGACGTCCGCTCGAGATCGCGCTCGATAAAATCGAGTTCAAGCGAGGGCAGAATGCGCATGCGCTGGCCATCGGCCTGAAAGACCGCGCGCAAGGCGTCGTGCCGGGTGATCACCTCGTTCAGCGCTTTCGTCAAAGCATTGCGGTCGAGTCGGCCGCGAAGGCGCAACGTAACCGATTCATTGAAGGCGCATGAAGCCTCGTCCGAGAGCTGGGCGGAGAGCCAGATTTCTGTCTGCGCTTCGGTCAGCGGAACGTCGGTTTCGGGCTCCGGCCCGAGGCCGGGAGGCGCCGGCATGAAGTCGGATTTTTGCATCGTTATGATGGCGTCCTCGAACGCTTCGGCGATGGCTGCGATGTCGGCCTCGCTATGCGCCGTCGTCAGGAAGCAGGGATAATGCTCCTGCACATAGACGCCGCGTTCCAGCATGTGCGGATAGAACAGGCCAGCGTAGCGCGACACATTCGAGAGATTGAAGAAGAACAGGCTGCCGAAGGTCTCGATTTGAAAATCGAGGCCGCGCTTTTTCACGAATTCATCGAGCCGCTTGACGAGCGCGGCCGTGCGCGCGCTGACCCCCTCCTGCAGGGCCGGCCCCTGCTCCTTCAGATGGTTCAGCACCGCCCACACCGCCGCCATGACGAGCGGATGGCGCACGAAGGTTCCAGCGAAGAAGGTCATCCCGACTTCGGGATAGGAATCGTCGCCATAGCTCCACATGCCGCCGTCGAGCGCGTCCATGAAGGCGGCCTTGCCCGCGAGAATGCCGACTGGAAGGCCGCCGCCGACGACCTTGCCGTAGGTCGCAAGATCGGCCCTGATGTCGAACAGGGCCTGCATGCCGCCAGGATGCATGCGAAAACCGGTGACGACTTCATCAAAAATCAATGCCGAGCCCGAGCGTTCGGTGATGGAGCGGATTTCACGCAGAAACTCGACCGGCCGAAGTTCGGGATGGCGGCTTTGCACCGGCTCGACCAGCACCGCCGCGAGATCGTCCGCATGGGCGCGGATCCACTCGAGCGATTCCGGCGCGCCATAGGGCAGCACCACCATGTTCTCGACCGACTTGCCCGGAATGCCGGCCGCAGCGGGAATGGCGCGCGCGACGCCGGAGCGCAGCGTTCCCTTGACCAGAACCTCGTCGAACTGGCCGTGATAATCGCCGGTGAACGTTGCGATCGTGTTGCGGCCTGTCACCGTGCGGGCGATTCGCATCGCCGCCATGACGGCTTCGGACCCCGTGTTGCAGAAGGTGACCCGCTCATTGCCCGTCATTTCGGCGAACAGCGCCGCGACGCGCCCCGCGAGAGCCGATTGCGGCCCGATCGCGAAACCCTCGCGCAATTGCTCGGCGACGGCGTCGACGACGAAGGGCGCCGCATGGCCGAAGAAAGTCTGGCCGTAGCCATTGACGAGATCGATGTAGGCATTGCCGTCGACGTCATAGATGCGCGAGCCTTTCGCGCGATCGCTGACGACGGGATAGACGAGATCCTTCCACTCCGAACGAAAGCCAGAGGCGGCGCGCGGATCGGCGAGAACCGACCGATATTGCGCCGTCATCCGCTTGGATTGCGCCGTCCGTTCATTGAAGCGCGCAATGAGCTCGGCGAGGGCGCGCTGCTGCCTTTCGTTCATCTCGACGGGCGGGGCGGAGCGAGACGCCGCGATCATCTCGAAACGTGACTTCGGCTCGTTCGCGGTCGGCGCGGAAGCCGCCAGGGAAATCGGCGCGGAAATCGGCGCTTTCGTCGCGGCGGCGGCCGCCCCTGCGGCCGGCTGAGGAGGAGCCGACATCGCCGGAGGGGCAGGAAGCGCGCCGGTCACGGGAGCGCCGCGCAAGGCCTCGAGTTGCTGCGCCATGAGGCGGCTCATGACGTCGAGCTGATCGCGGATCACCTGCTCGACGCCGGCCGATCCGGCGGCGGGCGGCGCGTTAGACGCCGCTTGCGACAGGGAGGGCTGCGCGGCGGCTGCCGGCGCCGGCGCTGACCGAGTGAGGGCGGTGGGAACCGCCTTGACGGCTTGCGGGGCGCGCAGTTCGGGCGGCAAATTCGCCTCGAGGTGAGCGGTGAGCGCCGGGATTGTAGAGAGATCGCCAAGCAATTGCCTGAAAGTCAGCTTGGCTTTGAACTCGCGCTGCAGCTGCTGGGTCGCCTGGCTGAGGAACAAGGAGTCGAAGCCCATCTCAAGGAACGTCGTCTCCGGCGCAAGATCGGCGATAGCCTCGCCCGACAAAGCTTCGAAAAGCTCCACGACGCGTTGACGCAGGTTCGCGCTCGTTGCGGCGGATGCGGCGGTGGAATCGCTTTGGGTCGGAGTAATGGGCGCTGCGGTCATGGGCGGGGAAATCTCTGGAAAGGATGTTTCAAACAAAGAGGCCTGGGGCAAAATTGTTTCTGTGAACGCGGCGTCGCGTGAAAATAACTCGTCAACATCGGCTGAGGCTGACGTGGAAAGGGAGGGAGCCGGGGCCCGGCGCTCATTGACCCGTTCGACAGGCGGCGCGTCGATCCAATGACGGACGCGCTCGAATGGATAGGCTGGCAGAGAAACCCGGCGCCGTTTGGCGTCCGAATGAACGCCGCGCCAATCGATCGGAACGCCGGCGCACCAGAGCTGCGCGGTCGAGCGCGCGATGACCTCGCTGTCGGAGGCTTCGCGCGCCGCGTCCGGCAACGAGGCGAGGACGGTGTCGGGCGCGCTTCCCATCCCACCCTGCCGCGCGAGCGTCGAGAGGGTCACACCAGGGCCGGCCTCAAGCAGAATGGCGTCGGGTCCGGCGTCGCGCAGCAGCGTCGCGAGCCCGGCGGCAAAGCGCACCGGGGCGCGGCAATGGGTCGCCCAATAATCGGGGGAGGTCGCCTCCGAGGCGGTCAGCCAGTCTCCTGTCGTCGACGAAATCAGGCGCATCGCCGGAGGCGCGAGCCGAACGCCCGCAAATTGCTCGCGCAGGGCTTTCGCGGCCGGCTCCATCATCGGCGAGTGGAACGCGTGCGAGGTATGCAGGCGGCGCGTCATCACGCCCCGCGCGGAGAGTTCGGCGTCGAGTTCGGCGATGGCGTCGTCGGGGCCAGCCGCGACGCAGAGCTTTGGTCCATTGATCGCGGCGAGCGCCAGAGACTCTTGCAGGAAAGGCGTCAATTCGGCTTCCGGCAGGCGCACCGCCATCATGGAGCCGCGCGGCATTTCCTGCATCAGACGGCCGCGCGCGGCGATCAGACGAAGCGCATCCTCATGCGAGAATACGCCGGCGAGACAGGCGCCGACGAATTCGCCGATGCTGTGGCCGATCATCATCTGCGGCGTCACGCCGATGCTGCGCCACAACGCCGCCAGAGCATAGCCGACGGCGAACAGGGCGGGTTGCGCGATTTCGGTCGCCTGCAGCCCTTCCGCGTCGGCGCGCTCCCCGGTCTCGCCATAGAGGAGCGCGCAGAGGTCCGCGCCGAGCGCCGGGCGCAAAATCTCGGCGCTGCGGCGCATGCTCTCGCTGAACACCGTCTCGGTCCGATAGAGCTCCAATCCCATGGCCGGATATTGCGCGCCCTGCCCGGGGAACATGAAAGCGAGCGTTCGCGCGCCGCGCGGCTCGCCCGTGATCAAGCCCTTCCCCGACTCGAGGCCCGCCGCCGCCGATTCGAGATCGCCGAGGGCGACCGCCGCGCGATGGCTGAAAGCGCGCCGCCCGGCCTGCGTCGTATAAGCGACGTCGGCCAGCGTCAGCTCAGGATGGGATTGAAGATGCGCGGCCAGATTGCGCCGCGCCGTTTCAAGAGCGATGGCGCTGCGCGCCGAAACGCAGATAATCTGCGCCGGCCGCCGGGTCGGTTCCGAAAAGGCCAAAGGGGCCTCCTCCAGCACGGCATGCGCATTGGTGCCGCCGACGCCGAAGGCGCTGACCCCAGCCCGGCGCGGTTCGTCGCCGCGTGGCCATTCGCGCCATGTGTCATTGACGTAAAAAGGCCCGCCCTCGAAAGCGATATGCGGATTGGGAGTCTCAAAAAACAGCGTCGCCGGCAGTTGCCGGTCCTGCAGGGCGAGCGCCGTCTTGATGAGGCTAGTGACGCCGGCGGCCGCGTCGAGATGACCGACGTTCGGCTTCACCGATCCGAGCGCGCAAAAGCCGACATCCTCAGTGCTGGCGCGGAAGGCGCGGGTCAGACCCGCGACCTCGATCGGATCGCCGAGCGGCGTCGCCGTCCCGTGACACTCGACATAGCTGATCGACCGCGCATCGACCTCGGCGTTGGCCAGAGCCGCCGCGATCACCTCCCATTGGCCGTTGACGCTCGGCGCCGTGAAGCCGGCCCGCGCGGCGCCGTCATTGTTCAGCGCGGCGCCGCGAATCACCGCGTAGATATGATCGCCGTCAGCAATCGCGTCCTCGACCCGCTTCAACAGAACGACGCCGGCGCCGCTGCCGAATACGGTGCCGTCCGCTTTGGCGTCGAAGGTGCGCACGCGCCCCGTCGGCGACACCATGGCGCCCTCGACCGCGAGATAGCCCCGGCGCTGCGGCAGCGTGATCGAGACGCCGCCCGCGAGCGCCATGTCGGATTCGAAAAGCAACAGGCTCTGGCACGCCTGCGCTATGGCGACGAGCGATGTCGAACAGGCGGTCTGCACGGTCATCGCCGGTCCGCGCAAGCCGAGCTTGTAGGAGACGCGCGTCGCAAAAACATCCGGCAAGGCGCCGATCAGTTCGCCGTAGCTGCCGACCTGATAATTGCTGGTGAAAAGCTCGACCGCCGCGCGATCCTGGAGAACGTTGCGCAGAAAATAGGTGCTCATGCTGCAGCCGGCGAAGACGCCGATCGCGTCTTTGTAGGCGGCCGGATCGTAGCCTGCGTCCTCCAGCGCATGCCAGGCGCATTCGAGGAACACGCGGTGCTGAGGATCGGTGAGTTCAGCCTCGCGCGCATGCATGCCGAAGAAGCCAGCGTCGAACTCCTCGACGCCCTCCAGCACCGAGCGCGCGCGGACGAAATTCGGATCGCCGCGAACGCTTGCGTCGAAAGCGTCCTCGAGCTCCGCATCGGTGAAATGGTTGATCGATTCGACGCCCGCGCGCAAGTTACGCCAGAACGAGGCGACATCGGCGGCGCCGGGAAACCGGCCGGCCATCCCAATGATGGCGATCCCCGGCGGAGCCGGCGAAGGGGCGGATGCGTTCTCTTTCATGGCGTCTGCTCTATGATGTCGAAACCACGCGACGGCGGGAGGCGCGCTTGAGCGCCTCGGCCTGACGCGCCTTGCGGCTGTTGAGATCGTCGACGGCGACTCTGTCTGTCGAGGCCTCGGCGCCCTTGCCCGCGGCGGACGCATCAAGGCTTTGCAGATGCGCCGCGAGCGAACGGATGGTCGTAAATTCGAAGAGGGCGGTCATCGGCACATCACAGAAGAAGCGCGCCTTGATTTCCTCTTGCAACGCCATCACGTCGAGCGAAGCGCCGCCGAGATCGAAAAAATTTGCGTCGACTCCGACGGAATCCGTTTTCAACAGCCGGCTCCAGACCCCGGCGAGCGTCGCCTCGATGGCGTTCAGATCCTGCGCGACGGCAAGCGGCGCCGCCCTTGCGCCGGCGAATTCGGGAAGCGACGCGCGATCGATCTTGCCATTGGGCGTGCGCGGCAAATCGCGGAGCACGACGAAATGCGCCGGGACCAAATGGTCTGGAGCAAGATCAAGCATGTGCCGCCGCAACGCCTCTGGATCGATTGATGAGTGTGAGCTGACATATGCGATGATCTGCCGATCCCCGTCTGTGCGCTTGCGCACCTGCGCGGCCGCGTCGGCGACCTGCGGCAGTCGCCGCAACAGCGCTTCGACCTCGTCAAGCTCGACCCTCTTACCGAAAATCTTCACCTGGCGATCGACGCGGCCGGTGAAGTCGATGACGCCATCCGCCCGGCGCCGGACGAGATCGCCTGTCCGGTACATCAGTTGACCCGCCTCCCCGCAGAAAGGATCGGGCAGAAACTTTTCGGCGGTGAGCTCCGGCCGCTTCAGATAGCCGATCGCCACGCCATCGCCGGCCGCGAACAGCTCGCCCTCCTCACCAGCCGGCACGGGCCGCAGGTTTTGATCCAGCACATAGACGCGGGTATGCTCGATCGGCTGCCCGATCGGCGCCGCCGCATCCGCGCTGAAATCTCGCGGCAGATCGTAGCAGCAGGTGAAAGTAGTGTTTTCCGTCGGGCCATAACCGTTGACGAGACGGCATTGCGGCAGCGCGTCGAGCACGCGCCTGACATGTCGCGGCGACAGCACGTCGCCGCCGGCGATCAGCTGGCGCAGCGGCCGTAGAATCTCGATCTGATGATCGACGATCGCATGAAAAAGGCTGGCGGTGAACCAGGCCGTCGTCACGCCGCCTTCGCGGATGGCGGCGCCGATTTCGTTGAAGCTCGGATGCGCGGCGCCAACAATGGCGAGCGCGGCTCCGTTGAGCAAGGGGCTCCAGATTTCGAATGTCGACGCATCGAAGGCCAATGGCGCGAGATGCAGGACAACATCATCCGGGCCGAGGTCGACGAAGCTGTTGAAGGCAAGGCGGGTCACGCCGCGGTGGGGAACCATGACCCCTTTCGGCCGCCCGGTCGTCCCCGAAGTGTACATGACATAGGCAAGATCATCACCCGCGACGGTTTCCGCCAGCGCGCCGCCGCTCTCGCGCGCGATGGCCTCTTCTTCCGCGTCCATCAAAAGAGTTGGCGCCGTCCATGGAAGCGCCGCCGGCGAGAACGCGACGCCGTCGGCGGCCAATCGGGCTTTGGAAAACATGTGCGAGGCCGAAACCACGATGAATGGCTCAGCGTCCGACGCGATAAAGGCGAGATGATCGGCCGGATAGGCAGGGTCAAGCGGCGCAAAGGCGGCGCCCGCCTTCAGAACGCCAAGCATCGCAATGATCGCTTCGGGCGATCGCGATAGAAACAATCCGACGATCGCGCCGGGACGAATCCCTCTCGACGTCAAGAACCTGGCGAACTGGTTCGACTTTCGATCGAGCTGCGAATATGAAAGAACACGACCGTCATATAAAACCGCCGCATGGTCCGCGTGGTCACGCGCGACTTCAATAAAAAAGGAATGAATTGTCCGGCGCACATCGAAAGCAGCCACGTCGGAATTCCCGTCTCTGCGTCCAGAATGGTGAAACATGGCAACAACCTCTCCATTCAGGGACAGCGCCGGACAGTTCCCAACCAGACTCCCGCGAGACCGCGACCGTTCGCACCTTTGGAAACTGTGAAGCGGATGTCTTCGAGTTGAGACTTAAGCCATTGAATAATAATAACTCTCCAACACACTATATATTCGCTTTGAAAACCGGCCAACTCTTTTTGGCAATATGGCGAAAATGTGTTTCTCATGCGGGAATACATCCAATCGAGATCAATGAATTGTTTTGACGCGCATCCGGGCAAAGACTCTCCGGGAGGTCCCTCTTGGGCAAAGCCCGACCCTTGCGAAAACTCATTCAGCGCTCCAATTAGTCGTCGATCAATCCGGCGAACGACGCATGCCGCCTCTCGCGGAAAGAGCGTGGGTGTAGCTGTCGCGCGCCCTCCCAATTCGCAAAAAAAATTGGACAAAGAGCCGCCCGAATGGACGCAATTCTACTAAATCTCGCTATCCTGGGAGACTCCGCGCTTAAATAGATTAGTCAAAAAATTAGGCCTTAATGCCTCGATCTGAAACCGATCCCGTCAATAAATTTAAGCTCTAAATAATAATTAGTGTTAAATGTGATTATTCATCATGGCTTCGTAGTTTCCCCGGCTGAGGAGCGCGTCCACTCAAGATGAAATCAGGGATAAACACTACCATATACCATTTACCGATACAAATGATCGCTTGTTCATAATTGTCCCGCAGCGATGTCGGCGCGCTCCTGGCGGAGGGCTAGCAAGAGCCGCTCCCTATCGGGGCGGCGTAAACTGCGCCAAGCCGTGGTATGACGTCGGACGACAGGCGGACTGCCAACTGCGCGCCGCGCAGGCTTGAGACGGGCCCCGCTTCGGATCAACCCCGTAAGGATATGCGATGACACATGAAGACGGCTATTTGCCCCCATCGCCTTTGGCCGCAGGACTGAAAGGCCGCTGTCCCCGCTGCGGAAAGGGAGCGCTCTTCAAAGGCTTCCTCACGTTCGCGCCGAAGTGCGATGTCTGTGGTCTTGATTTTGGCTTCGCCGACTCGGCTGACGGCCCAGCGGTTTTCGTTTCCCTGATCGGCGGCTTCATCGTGCTCGGCATAGCTTTATGGACGGAGCTGACGTTCGAACCGCCGATGTGGGTTCATCTCGTTGTGTTTCTGCCGCTGACGCTGATCGTCTGCATCGGACTTTTGCGTCCGCTGAAAGGCGTCCTTGTCGCGCAGCAATATCGCACCAAGGCCGAACAAGGGCGGTTCGAGCGTTGACGCGGACGTTGACGAAAGAACGGCCGGCCGGGCTGCTCTGGCCTGCGATCGCGACGCTTCTCGGCTGCGCTTTTCTGACGGCGCTCGGCGTCTGGCAATTGCATCGCCTCGCCTGGAAGGAAGGCCTGATCGCGCAGATCGAGGCCCGCGCCAAGGCGCCCCCTTCGGCGTTGCCGCCAGAGAGCCAGTGGGCGCAATTGCGCCCGGACGATTATGAGTATCGCCACGTCGAACTGACGGGCGTCTTTGACAATGGCAAGGAAGCGCTGATCTTTCGCCCAGCCGGCGGCGCGGCGAGGCAGCCGGGCTATCTCGTGCTCACGCCTCTGCGGCTCGACTCAGGCGCTTACGTCATCGTCAATCGAGGCTTCGCGCCGCTCGACCGGAAAGACCCCGGCAGCCGGCCGCAGGGACAAGTCGAAGGCGAAACCCATGTCACGGGCTTGATGCGCCAGCCGGAATCGCGAAACCTGTTCACCCCCGCCGATCATCCGGAAACGGGCGCGTATTTCACGCGCGACCCAGCCTTGATCGCCGCCCATTTCGGTCTTTCCCCGGCGGCGCCCTTCAGCATCGACGCGGACGCGGCGCCGATCCCCGGCGGCTGGCCGCAAGGGGGCGCGACGGAGCTGGTTTTTCCCAATAATCACCTCTCCTACGCGCTGACCTGGTTCGGCCTTGCTTTCGCGCTTGTCGCGGTATTCGTCGTCTTTGCATGGCAAAACCGCTAATTGCGCCATATTCTCCTGATTTTCGTTTGAGAACAATGGCGCGATTTCGTCTTATGCAACAGCGCCTGTTGCTGCCCGCCTCGCTGAATTATGTTAGACGCCTTGGCTCAATCGATAAATTCGTCGCTCCGGCGAGATCTGGATCCCTGTCTTGAAATACATCTCCACCCGCGGCGAAGCTGCGCCGCTATCCTTCACCCAGACGCTGCTCGCAGGGCTCGCGCCGGACGGCGGCCTATACTTGCCGCAAGACTATCCAAGGCTAAGCCAGGAGGAGATCGCTGATTTTGCCGGCAGATCCTATGCGGAAGTCGCTGAAGCCGTCATCTCGCCTTATGTGGCAGACGAGATCGCGGCCCCGGCCCTGCGCGGCATGATCGAGGCCGCCTACGCGAGCTTTCGGCATCCGGCCATCGCCCCCCTCGCCCAGCTTGACGATAATCTCTTTACGCTCGAACTTTTCCACGGTCCGACGCTGGCCTTCAAAGATCTCGCGATGCAGCTGCTGGCGCGCCTCGTCGAACACGCGCTGCACGCGCGCGGACAACGGGCGACAATCGTCGGCGCGACCTCTGGCGACACGGGCGCCGCGGCGATCGAGGCCTTCTCGGGCCTGCGACAGGTCGATGTGTTTATTCTTTACCCGCATGGGCGCGTCTCGGAGGTGCAGCGGCGCCAGATGACCACGGTCGGCGCCGACAACATTCACGCCATCGCCATCGAGGGCTCTTTCGACGACGCGCAGGCCGCGGTCAAAGCTCTTTTCAACAACCCGCCGCTGCGCGAGAAACTCAATCTTTGCGGCGTGAACTCGATCAACTGGGCGCGCATCCTCGCCCAGACCGTCTATTACTTCACGAGCGCCGTCGCTCTTGGCGCCCCTTATCGTCCTGTTTCCTTCGTCACGCCGACGGGCAATTTCGGCGATGTTTTCGCCGGCTGGATCGCCAAGCGCATGGGGCTGCCTGTCGACCGGCTGGTGATCGCCACCAATTCCAACGACATCCTGCCGCGCGCCCTCGCGAGCGGCGCCTATGCCCTCGGCGAGGTGCGCCCGACGCAATCGCCCTCGATGGACATTCAGGTTTCGTCCAATTTCGAGCGGCTTCTGTTTGAAGCCTATGGCCGCGACGCGCCGACGATCCGCGCCAAGATGGCGCAACTCGCCCAGTCGCGCTCGTTCGACATCGACGCCGACGCGCTGAACGCCATCCGCGCCGATTTCGACGCGTTCAGCGTCAGCGAAGCACAGACCAGCCAGGAGATCGCGCGGCTCTGGCGCGAAGCGCGCTATCTCTGTGATCCGCACTCCGCCGTCGGCGTCAGCGCCGCGCGGCGGGAGGCGCTTTCACGCGGGGCAAGAACGCCGCTCGTCGTGCTTGGCACCGCCCATGCCGCGAAGTTTCCCGACGCCATCGAGGCCGCCACGGGCCTGCGCCCGGAGCTGCCGCCACATCTCGCCGGCCTCATGGAGCGGCCCGAGCATTTCTCGGTCCTGCCCAATGATCAGGGCGAAATCGAACGCTTCATTCGCGCCGCCGTCTCGGGCGAGACGGGCCGAGAGCCTCAAAAGGCGGCGTCATGAGCGCAAAGGTCACGACATTGCCGTCCGGGCTTCGCGTCGTCACCGACGCCATGCCGCATCTCGAAACCGCCTCGCTCGGCGTCTGGGTCGGCGCGGGGTCGCGCCACGAGCGCAAGAGCGAACATGGCCTCTCCCATCTTCTCGAACACATGGCCTTCAAAGGCACGCGCCGGCGTTCGGCTCGGGCGATCGCCGAAGAGATCGAGGCCGCGGGCGGCGATCTCAACGCCGCGACGAGCACCGAACACACCGCCTATTACGCCCATGTGCTCGCCGAGGACGCGCCGCTCGCGCTTGACATCCTCGCCGACATCCTGACCGACAGCATCTTCGACGCGGAAGAGCTCGAGCGCGAAAAAGGCGTCATCCTTCAGGAGATCGGCGCGGTCGAAGATACGCCGGACGATTTCGTTTTCGACCTGTTCAACGCCTCGGCCTTTCCCGACCAGCCGATCGGCCGGCCGATTCTGGGAACGCCCGAACAGATCGCCGGCTTCAGCCGCGACGCCATCGGCGCTTATCTCGACAGCCATTACTGCAGCCGCGCGACCGTGATCGGCGCCGCCGGCGCCATCGACCATGATCGCATCTGCGCGGATGTGGAGAAGCGCTTTTCGGGCCTTGCGGCCGGCGGCGATTCCCGCGCCGCGGCGCCGGCCGCGCTTTATCGCGGCGGCGAAATCCTGATGAAGCGCCGGCTCGAACAGGCCCATATCGTCATCGGATTCGAAGGGCTCTCCTACGCCGACGAGAATTTTTACGCCCTGCAGGTGTTCGCCAACGCTGTCGGCGGCGGCATGTCCTCGCGCCTGTTCCAGGAAGTGCGCGAGACGCGCGGCCTTGCCTATTCCATCCACGCCTTTCACTGGGGCTATTCGGATACCGGCCTTTTCGGCTTTTACGCGGCGACCGGCGCCAAGGACGTCGCGGAATTGATGCCAGTCGCCCTTGATTGCCTCGGCGAAGCGGCGCAACGGCTGAGCGAGGCCGAAGCGCGCCGCGCCAAGGCGCAGATGAAGGTCTCGCTGCTCGCGGCGCTTGAATCGCCCTCCGCGCGTTGCGAACAAATCGCGCGGCAGGTGATGGCTTTCGACAGGGTCCTCTCGCGCGAGGAAATCATCGGCAAGATTGATCAGCTTGATATTGCCGCCATCCGGCAAGCGGGCGCGCGGGCGCTCTCATCGAAGCCGACGGTCGCCGCCATCGGCCCTGTTAGCAAGGTTTTTGCCCCCGACCGCGTCGCGCAGCGTCTGCGCGCCTGTTGAAGGAGTTGGCGCCGTGGCGCTTTTTCGAATCGGGCCGAACATCGAGATTCCTCACTTTGTGCGCGGCGACGGCGTCTATCTGCGGCCGCCGGAAATGCGCGACTTCGAGGCGTGGTCGAGCCTGCGCGAACACAGCCGCGATTTTCTGACGCCGTGGGAACCGACCTGGCCCGGCGACGATCTGACGCGCGCCGCTTTCCGCCGGCGCGTGCGCCGCCATCAGCAGGAGATCGAGAGCAACGAAGCCTATCCGTTTCTTGTCTTTCGCGACGATGACGTGCTGCTTGGCGGCCTCACCCTCGGCCAGATCAAGCGCGGCGTCGTGCAGGCCGCGACGCTCGGCTATTGGATCGGCGAAATTTTCGCGAATCAAGGCTTTATGACGAGGGCCGCGCGCGCGGCGGTGGCCTTTTCCTTCGGCTCGCTGCGGCTTCATCGGGTCGAGGCCTCCTGCCTGCCCCATAACGCGGCCTCGATGAGACTGCTGGAACGCGTCGGGTTCAAGCGGGAAGGCTATGCGCGCGCCTATCTGCGCATCAACGGAGTCTGGGAGGATCATTTGCTGTTCGGCATGCTCGAATCCGATCAGACGCCCTTGCGGCCGCCGCGGCAGGGCAAGTTCTGAATCGGCAAGCTATTCACCGGCGAGGCCGCGACCGGCGAAGGTTTTTGCTTGCGCGCCTCATCCGCGCATCCCAAAACCGACACGAATGACCGCTAAACCGTCTCGTTGCCGCTGGCGGACATAAGCTTCACCATTCAAGATCGCCCCTCGGCTCGAACCGCTCCTTTCGCGGGCGGCTCCATTCCACAGGTAAATCACTCTTGGCGGGCATTGCTCATTATTTTCGTTGTCTCATCCTTCTCGCGGCGCTCGCGGCGGGCTTGAGCCCAGCGCGAGCGATCGAATCCGTGCGGGTTCCACTCGATTCTCAGGTGATCGACCTCACCAAGGCGATCGAAAGCTATAATTCCGCCGGCGATCGCCTGCTCGTCTCGACGGCTCCGGGGTCGGACGGGATCGTCCGGCGCATCGAGGTGCGCGCCAGAGAACAGGGAACGCGTCCGAACTGGATCGTCTTCGCGCTGACCAACGACACCGGGGAACAGATCGAACGCCTGATCGTCGCGCCGCACTTCCGCCTCGTCGGCTCCGGCGTCATCTGGCCCGATCTCGGCGCGACGCGCATTTCCGCGATCACCGCGAGCCAGGGCTTTCCGCCGGAGCGTGAGGACAGCGAGGATGCCGATGTTTTCCGGCTGACCCTCGATCCGGGAACGACCGTCACCTATGTCGCCGAATTGCGCACGCCCAACCTGCCCCAGCTCCACCTCTGGGAGCCGGACGCCTATAAGGACAGGATGACGAGCCTTTCGCTCTACAAGGGCATCGTCATCGGCGTCGCCGGCCTCCTCGCCCTGTTCTTGACCATCGTCTTCGTCATCAAGGGCGCTGTGATCTTTCCCGCCGCGGCGGCGCTCGCCTGGACGGTGCTCGCCTATGTCTGCATCGACTTTGGCTTCTGGGGAAAGATTTTCGGCACCGAGGGCCAATCGGACCGGATCTGGCGCGCCGGCGCCGAGACCATCCTCGCAGCGACGCTGCTGGTTTTTCTGTTCGCCTATCTGAACCTCAACCGCTGGCACGTTCGGGCCTCCCACGTCGCAGCGATCTGGCTGATTTTCCTTGCCGCGCTCGTCGGCCTCTCGGTCTATGACGCGCCGGTCGCCGCGGGCGTCGCGCGCATTTCGCTCGCAACCATCGGCGTCGTCGGCTTTGTCCTCGTGTTGTATCTCGCCGTTCACGGCTACGACCGCGCGGTGATGCTGATCCCGACCTGGTTCCTGCTGCTCGCCTGGATCATCGGCGCCGCCTTTACCGTCACAGGAACGCTGACCAATGATCTCGTTTCCCCGGCGCTGATCGGCGGCCTCGTGCTGATCGTCATGCTCATCGGCTTCACCATCATGCAAAATGCGTTCGTCGGCAGCGGCCTCGCCCACGGCGCTGTGTCCGACATCGAGCGCAAGGCGCTGGCTCTGACTGGCAGCGGCGACATCATCTTCGATTGGGACGTCGCCGCCGACCGGGTCTATGTCAGTCCCGAGGTCGAGGCTCAACTGGGCCTCGCCCGCGGCGCGCTCGAGGGACCGGCCTCGAACTGGCTCGACGCGCTGCATCCGCTCGAGCGCGACCGCTACCGCGCCTGCCTCGACGCCATGCTGGAGCAGCGGCGCGGCCGCATCAATCAGGATTTCCGCCTGCGCGCCTTTGACGGCCAGCATTTCTGGTTCCGCATGAAGGCGCGGCCCGTGATCGGTCCGGACGGAGAAGTCTTGCGCATCGTCGGCGCGCTGAGCGACATCACGGAAATCAAGACCGCGGAGGAACGGCTTCTGCACGACGCCGTGCATGACAATCTGACCGGGCTGCCCAATCGCGAATTGTTCTTCGACCGGCTCGACGCGGCGCTGACCCTCGCCCAAAGCGACCCGAAAGTGCGCCCGACCGTCATCAGCATCGACATCGACCGCTTCAAGCAGATCAATGAAGCGGTCGGACTTTCGGCCGGTGATTCGATCCTCCTCACTTTGGCGCGGCGCCTTGGCCGCATCCTGAAGCCGCAGGATACGCTCGCGCGCCTTTCGGGCGATCAATTCGCGGCGCTCATCGTCTCAGAACCCGAAACCGAACAGATTACCGCGCTGGCCAATGTCGTGCGGCGCGTCGCCTCGACGCCGGTGACGTTCAGCGACAAGGAAATTCCGCTTACCGCCTCGATCGGCCTCGCCCTCTACGACCCGCAGCTCCACGCCAAGCGCGAGGACATGCTGAAGGACGCGGAAATCGCCATGCGTCACGGCAAACGGCTCGGCGGCAATCGCATTGAGGTGTTCCGGGCGACGATGCGGACCTTGCGGTCAGACCGCTTCGGCCTTGCGGCGGACCTGCGCCGGGCGCTCGATCGCGGCGAGATGAAGGTTTACTTCCAGCCGATCGTGCGTCTCGAGGATCGCACCGTCGCCGGCTTCGAGGCTTTGCTGCGGTGGGATCATCCCCGCCTTGGCCGTCTCAATCCCGGCGAATTTATCGGCGTCGCCGAAGAGACAGGCGTCATCATCGATCTCGGCATTTTCGCGCTGGAGCGGGCAGCGCGCGAACTCGCCGCCTGGCAGCGCGCGCTCGACGTAGATCCGCCGATCTTCGTCAGCGTCAACGTCTCGTCTCGGCAATTGCTGCGCCACGATCTCCTGCATGACGTCAAGACCGTGCTGTCGCGCGTCGATGTCAGCCCCGGCTCGCTAAAGCTCGAACTGACCGAGAGTCTCGTCATGGAAAACCCTGAATATGCGGCGCAGATCCTGACCCGCATCCGCGATCTCGGCGCCGGGCTATCGCTCGATGATTTCGGCACCGGCTATTCGTCGCTCGCCTATTTGCAGCGGTTTCCTTTCGACACGATCAAGATTGATCGCTCTTTCGTGCGTCAAAACGGCGCCGGGGCGAGGCCGGTCATCCTGCGCTCCATCGTAACGCTCGCGCATGATCTTGGCATGGAAGTCGTCGCCGAAGGCGCCGAGGCGGAATCGGACGCGATCGAACTTTATCAACTCGGCTGCGAATACGCTCAAGGCTTCGCCTTCGGTCATCCGATCAGCGCCGCCGACGCCCGCAAGCTTGTCGGAGCGGCGACGATCGCCGCTTGATCCGGGCGGTCCGCAGCTCGCCTCGCATCAGCACGCCGCGCCAGAGCATGACGTCGAAAAGTGGCAGACTTTTCGGGGCCACATCATGCGTTGAAACAAAGGTTTCACGAGCGAAATGCGATTCCGCTTGAACGCATTCTTCGCTAGATCCGACTAAGGGATTCAGCGGCAATCTTGCGGCAGGTGATATGCCCTTCAATCGAAGCCTCGCCTTCTCCCTCCTCGCCGGCAATGCTTTCCAGCGCCTTGCGTGCGATTTCCAGGCAATCCCTCGTATGGGACAGGGTCTTCGTCAGATGCGCGATGACCCTGTTCTTTTCGTCGAGTTCTTGAGCGTGTTCTTCGTCGGTCATCTGCTCGCCTCCCCGATAGCAAGTTGCGATTTCGGCTCCCTCCCGAACTTCGGTTGGGGGCGCGCTGAGCTTATGCGAGCGCGGCGAACTCAGGCATGGCCGAGATCCGAGGAGAGCCGCCTCAGGTCGATGCCGACTTTGTGCAGCGCACGCTCATATTTCGAGCCAAGCGCCTCATCAAAGATCAGCGAAGCGTCGGCCGGAATGTTGAGCCAGCCATTTTCCTGCATCTCGGCCTCGAGCTGACCGGCCGACCAGCCCGCGTAGCCAAGCGCGAGCAGCGCCCGGTCAGGCCCAGCCCCGCGCGCGATCGCGCGCAAGATGTCGATCGTCGCGGTCAAGGACACGCCATTATCGATCGGCAATGTCGAATTATCGATGAAGAAATCGTTGGAATGGAGAACAAATCCCCTGCCGGTCTCCACCGGGCCGCCTTTCAGGACCTGCACCGATCCGGCTTGCGCGGGCAAGCGTATCGCCTCATCGGCCTTGATCACGTCGAGCTGAACGAGGAGTTCGGAAAATGTCACCTTGCGCGCCGGGCGATTGACGATGATGCCCATCGCGCCCTCCTCGGAGTGCGCGCAAAGATAGATGACCGAACGGGAGAAGCGATTGTCGGGCATTCCGGGCATGGCGACGAGCAACTGCCCATCGAGAAACCCGCCCTGGTTCTGCCGTTCACTTTCGGGAGGCATTTTTGATCCCATTTTCTCCGCCTCATTCTGCTGAAATTGCATCGACGCCAGTATGTAACTGCTGTCTAGTCTCCATCCTTGGCTTCCACGATCGCCCGATCCCGCATTTCTATCACTTCAATGTAGGTTGCAGCTTTCGCGCACGCAAAATACCTTGTCTCTTTCTCAACAGGTTCAGCGATCAAACAAATGTCATGCAAATGTCTCTCCAGCTTCTAAATGCCGCTTCGGCGCAAACGCGCGTGTGCGCCGTCGCAGCTCTATTTGCACTGGGATTCATGGCTGAATTACGCGCTGATCCGATCACAACTGACTGGATTTACGGAAAAAAATCGGCCGCGCGGCTGATCGCCGCACCCGGCGCCGTCAAAGGCGCCTACAAGGCCGGCGTTGAAATTCGCCTCGATCCAGACGCGCTCACCTATTGGCGCTCCCCTGGCGAAACGGGTGTGCCGCCCGTGTTCGACTTCCACGATTCGGAAAACCTCAAAGAAGCGACTGTCCAGTTTCCGACGCCTTTGCGCATCGATGAGGCTGGCCTCGATGCGTTTGGCTATCGGGGCATGGTGACGTTTCCCGTCGACGTCACGCTGGCGGACGAGAACCGGCCGGCCGTTCTGTCGGTTTCAATTGAATATGCGGTCTGCGCCGCGATCTGCCTGCCTGTGAAGGCCAAAGCGAAGCTGGAGCTGCCGGCCCATCCCGGCGAAGGCGCCGCGCCGGACGAGGCCTCGCCCGAAGAAGCCATTTTCGCGGCCGCGAAAGCCAAGGTTCCACAGCGTCTCGACGCGGCCGGGCGCGACGCCAAAATCCTGATCGGGCGCGATCGCGGCGCAACCCTGCCGACATGGCGCGTGCAAGTCCGCCCGGAGCCCCAGACCGTCGCGGCGGTCTCGACCGATCCCGGCGCCGCCCAGACCGATCTCTTCGTTGAAGGCCAGGAAGGATGGTATTTCGAATCGAAGAAGGGCGAGAAGCCGAATGAGTTTCTGATCGTCGAGGTTGAAGGGCCAAAGCCGGATGGCCTGGCCGCTAGCGCCGGCAAAATTCCGGTGACGCTTACACTCGCCGGGCCACGACAAAGCTATGAATTCGCGGTAGACCTCGGCGCGATCCCGGCCTCTCCGTAAAAGCCCCGCGCGGCGCGCCATTGACGGAGGGGACGGACGCAGGCGCGCCAAAGTGGAGGAAAAGAGACAGTGACGATCAAAGCCGGCGATCGCATCCCCAAGGCGAATTTCTCGATCATGACTCCGGAAGGTCCGGCCCTGCGCTCCACGGACGAAATTTTCAAGGGGCGCAAAGTGATTCTCATCGGCGTTCCGGGCGCCTTCACGCCAACCTGCAGCAACGCCCATCTGCCAGGATTCGTGAACAAGGCCGAGGCGTTCAAGCAAAAAGAGATCGACGAAATCGCCGTCACCAGCGTCAACGACGTTTTCGTCATGGACGCCTGGGGCAAAGCCACCGATCCCGCGGAGAAGATCAGTTTTCTTGCCGACGGCAGCGGCGATTTCGCCAGGGCGCTCGGTCTGACGCTCGATCTTTCCGAGCGCGGCCTTGGCCTGCGCTCCCAGCGCTACGCGATGTTCGTCGACGACGGCGTCGTGAAAAAGCTCAATATCGAAACGTCTCCCGGAAAGGCGGACGCTTCGAGCGCCGAGACGCTGCTGGAGCAGATCTGAGGCGGCTCCACCGCGGGCGCCGCTTCCCGCTCACGCCCCTGGCGCCGCCTTCCGCTTTGTTAGGTAGGGCGCCATTCCCTGGCGCGCCAGCAAATCGGCGCGCTCGTTCATCTCATCGCCCGCGTGGCCCTTGACCCAGCGCCAGTCAATCTCGTGGCGCTCGGTCGCGGCTTCCAGCCTCTGCCAGAGTTCGACATTCTTGACCGGCTTCCTGTCGGCCGTGCGCCAGCCGTTGCGCTTCCAGCCGGCAAGCCAGGTCGTGACGCCGCCCTTCAGATAGTTGGAATCGGTGTAGAGGTGCACGGCGCACGGCCGTGTCAAAGCCTCCAGCGCCATAATCGCGGCCATCAGCTCCATGCGGTTGTTGGTCGTCGCCGCCTCACCGCCGCTGAGCTCTTTTCTGTGATCGCCGAAGGTCAGCACGGCCCCCCAGCCGCCCGGTCCTGGATTGCCGGAACAGGCGCCATCCGTAAAAATCGTCACCTCGCGGCTCATTGGGCGAGGCCAAGCTCGCGCACGTCCGTGATCTTCTGATGGAAGCGCAATTTTTGCATGTATTCGATCGGATTTTTCGGATGCACCAGCGCGCCGGCCGGCACGTGAAGCCAATCGATCAGCCGCGTCAGCGCGAAGCGCAGGGCGGCGCCTCGGGAAAGCACTGGAATCGCCGCGATCTCGAGCGGCGTCAAGGGACGAACGCGCTGATAAGCCTCAAACAGCGCGGCTGCTTTCTGGACGTTAAAAGCGCCGTCCGCCTCGAAACACCACGCGTTGAGACAAATGGCGAGATCGTAGGCGAGATCATCGGCGCAGGCGAAATAGAAATCAATCAACCCCGGCGCCTCATCGCCGAGGAAGAGAACATTGTCCGGAAAAAGATCGGCGTGAATGATGCCGCGCGGTAGGTTTCGCGGCCAATTGGCTTCAAGGAAGCCAAGCTCCGCGGCGACCGCGGCGGCAAGGCCAGGCTCGACGTCGTCGGCGCAACAGGCGACCGGCGCGAAAAGACGCGGCCATGCGGCAAGGCTCAAACTGTTGTCGCGAGAGCCTTTGAAGTCTGCGGCGGCCTGATGCAGCCGGGCGAGAGCCCCGCCAAGCCTGGCGCAATCGCTGACCGTCGGCCGGTTGTGGCAAATTCCTTCGAGGAAAGTGACGATGGCCGCGGGACGCCCCGAAAGCTTGCCGAGAGCCGCCCCCGAACGCGCCCGCACCGGCCTCGGGCAGTTAATCCCCCGGGCGCAAAGATGATCCATGAGCCCGAGAAAGAACGGCAGATTTTCTTCCTCCACGCGCTTCTCGTAAAGGGTGAGGATGAAGGAGCCCTTTTCGGTGTGGAGAAGATAATTGGAGTTCTCGACGCCTTCGGCGATGCCCTTCAGCGAACGGACGCAGCCGAGATCATAGCTGTCGAGGAAGGCGGCCAGATCCGCATCGGAGACTTCGGTATAGACGGCCATTCGGCATCCGGTGGAAAGGAAATGAGTCGCGGCCCCGGCTCCAGGCGCCGGGCGAGAGAATGGGTGTTAGCCACAAGGACGCCGCCGGTCAATTTGCGCGGCCTATTCAGGCTCAACCGGCTGCGTCGCCCTTCAGGCGGTTTCATGCTCGGGATTTCGCGCCAGGGCGGCGAGGACCGCCCGCGCGTCCGGCTGGATGACGCCGCAGGACATGATGAGTTTGGCGGCGGCGTCGGGCGCGATCGCGACCTCGATGACCTCGCGCGCCGGCAGGTAAAAATAGAAGCCTGTGGTCGGGTTCGGCGTGCACGGCAGGAACACCGACACATAGTTTTCGTCCTGAGCCAAATGGTTGCCGATGAGTTCCCCCGGCGGCGCCGAGATGAAGACGAGCGACCAGGAGCCCTTGTTCGGAAATTCGATGAGCCCGACTTTGCGGAACGTCGTGCCGGACTGTGAAAACAAGGTCTCGAAAATCTGCTTCACGCTCTTGTAGATCGACCTCACGATAGGCATGCGCGCCAGGATCGCCTCGCCGATCTTGATTAAAGTGCGGCCGGCGAGATTATGCGCGAGGAAGCCGAGAAAGGTCAGGGCCAGAAAGGCGACGACGACGCCAAGCCCCGGCACGCGGAACGACAGATAGGCGTCCGGCAGCGCATTGCCCGGGATCAGGCCGCGGACCCAATTGTCGATTGTGTCGACGAACCACCACACGATATAGGCCGTCACCGCCAGCGGACCGGCGACGACCACGCCGGTCAGAAACCAGTTGCGGATACGGGCGCCGACGCCCGATCCCCTGGCGACCGGTTCAGGCGAGTCTGCCGGCGTCTGCGGAACTATCTGCGGCGGAACCTGCGTCATGCTTTGTCCCCCGGCTCCTGCCGTCCTGCAGCCGAGCCTCATCCGTCTGTCGCAAGAATAAGGCCTCAAGCAATCCGGCCTGCGAAGGGCAAAATTCGCTCTGGGTCCAGGCGTCGCGGCCCTTGCTTTAATCCTATAGCACAGGCAATGGCGCGCGCGCGATCGGGAGAGCTGAGCCGTTGCCGTCTCGCTGAAAAATTCTTCCGCATTTATTGCTTTTTCATGGGCATTTTGCCGCATTTCGACGTGACAATGCGTCGCTCGTAGGCTACACGAGCAGCAAGCTGAAAGTGCCATTGCTGGCGACAATTCGGCGTCTTAGTCCAAGTCTCGGGAGGATGCCGGTTGCACGTCGCGCCACACGGTGGCGCACCTTGCGCTTTCCAGGGTCAGCGCGCAAATAGGCGGGGTTGAAGCCGGACTGGGGTGGGAATGCTGGGGCATTCCTGCCCCTTTCTGTTTAACCGGCCGGATCAGCGCGTTGGCGCCCGCGCTGATCTACTGCCGGGATCATCCGCTATTTGCTGTCGATTGGGTTCGCTGGGGCCGGCGGCGTCATGGCCGGCGGCGCGTCGGCCGGGACTTTTCCGTTGAACGGACGCACCGAGGAACCTGGCCTGTTCAACTGGCTGGCGTCATCGTACATTTCGATGCATGTCAGAATTTCGACATAGCTCGGCATGGGCGAAATGCCTTGAGCAACGCAATTGGCCCGATTTTCCGGCTTGTAACGGGACCAGTTCTTCTTCAGTTGCGCCAGTGCGTCGTTCTCGTCCTGCATACAGCCCTTATAGGCCAGCTTATCGTCCTGACCGCCGCCGAAGCCGAAAGCCTGCGCTTCACGGCAGGACTTTTCGACATCGAGCTTTGGCACGCCGACCGGGGCGGCGCGCGAGATCGGGGCAAGCAGCGAACATAAAGCGAGCGCCGCAAACAGGCGTTTCATGCAAATTCTCCCAATCCAGCGGACGTGCTCAGGCGGTAGCGCCTCATCACGCAGAAAATTCCGGCAAGAGCCGCAAAACTCACTCAGGAACTCCGAAGTCTCGCCTTTGGGGGCGGATCCCGCAAGGCGGACCACGAGAATTCTTCCCTTCATTGCATGGGCTTGTGTCGGGGCGCAAATAGGGCCTGCGTTGCGCGCATAAAGTCCTCCTGCGTTGCGCGCATAAAGTCCTGGCGCCTGAAGTCCCGGCCAACTCCAGCGTCGCGCGGACGAACCAAGCCGAACCCCAAACGGCGCGACGTTTCGCCGCAATTATCGTTGACAAACGTCGGCGGCGGTCATTTCCTGCTTCAAGGCTCCTCCTCAAGCTGAAGCCTGCCTGGCGCTATTCCGGGCAGCGGAATAGCGCCAGAAGGACCACAAAAAGACATGCTGCCAAGCAGCCAACAGCCAGGATAAGCACATGGCGGTAGTAACAATTTCGAGAGAGGAAATCGCCAGGCCGGCGCCCATGACGGACGCCGAGAAGCGGGTGATTCTGGCGTCCTCGCTCGGCACGGTCTTCGACTGGTATGATTTTTATCTCTACGGATCCCTGGCGAGCATCATCGGCGCTCAATTCTTCAGTCAATTCCCGAAGGCGACGGCGGATATTTTCGCCCTGCTCGCCTTCGCCGCCGGCTTTGTCGTCCGCCCCTTCGGCGCCCTCGTCTTTGGGCGGCTCGGCGATCTCGTCGGGCGCAAATACACCTTCCTCCTCACCATCCTGATCATGGGGTTTTCGACATTTATCGTCGGGTTTTTGCCAAATTACCATGCGATCGGCATTGCGGCGCCCATCATTTTGATCGGGGCCAGGCTTTTGCAGGGCCTTGCCCTTGGCGGCGAATATGGCGGCGCGGCGACCTATGTCGCAGAGCACGCCCCGGCGGGGCGGCGGGGATTCTATACATCCTGGATCCAGACGACGGCGACGCTCGGCCTGTTCCTGTCGCTTCTCGTCATCCTCTTCACGCGGAGCATCTTTGGCGAGCCCGCCTTCGCCAGTTTCGCTTGGCGCATTCCCTTCTTTGTCTCCGTGGTGCTGCTCGGCGTCTCCTTGTGGATCCGGTTGAAGCTGAACGAATCGCCAGCCTTTCTCAGGATGAAGCAAAACGGCGCAGGCTCGAAAACGCCGCTGCGCGAGGCTTTCGGCAATTGGCCGAACGCGAAGATTGCTCTGCTTGCTCTATTCGGCCTGACGATGGGACAAGGCGTTGTCTGGTATACCGGGCAATTCTACGCTTTGGTGTTCATGCAATCGATCCTCAAGGTCGACGGCTATACCGCCAATCTGCTGATAGCCTGGTCCCTGGTGCTTGGAACCGGCTTTTTCGTTTTCTTCGGTTGGCTGTCGGACAAGATCGGCCGGAAGACCGTCATCATGTTTGGCTGCCTCGCCGCGGCGGCGACCTATTTTCCGATTTTCCAGCGCATCACGACTTACGCCAATCCGGCGCTCGCGGCGGCGCTCGAGAATGTCTCCGTGACGGTCGTCGCAAACCCGGCCAATTGCGGCAGTCTGTTCAATCCTATCGGAACGCGCTCATTCACCGCGCCATGCGACATCGCACGCGATGTTTTGGCCAAAAGCTCGGTCAAATACACGCGCGTCGACACGGCCATCGAGGAGCCGGTCAAAGTCCTCATAGGATCGAAGGAAATAGCCGTCCCCGACGCGAGCGACGTCGCAGGTGATCCAAAAGCCGTCAGAGCCGCCTTCGACATGAAACTCACCGCGGCTCTGCAAGACGCCGGTTATCCGGACGCCAATGATCCAGGCATCGTCAAGATGTCGAATCCGCTCGACATTTTTCGCCCCCAGGTCGCCGGCATCATCGGGCTGCTTTTCGTGCTCGTCCTTTATGTGACGATGGTCTACGGGCCGATCGCCGCCGCGCTCGTCGAATTATTCCCGACGCGCATTCGCTACACGTCCCTGTCCCTGCCCTATCACATTGGCAATGGCTGGTTCGGCGGCCTGCTGCCGGCGACCGCGTTCGCCATGGTCGCGCAGACCGGGGATATTTATTACGGGCTCTGGTATCCGATCATCGTCGCCATGGCCTGTTTCGTCATTGGCGTGCTGTTCGTTCCTGAAACAAAGGACCGGGATATTTACGCGCAGGACTGACGGCCGAATGACCGGCCGCGCCGTCGACGCTTTGTGCTTTGAAACAAATGGGCCGCTCGTTGAGCGGCCCATTTCATCGGCGCTTAGGCGCTTTTCATGTCGTCACTCGCAGACTTGAACTCGCTGGATCACGTAAGCGTAGCCGTTCCAGACCTGTTGCGGTTCAAACCAGCAGCGGGGCGGCGGCGGCGCATAGACGGGCGCATAATATCCGTAGCCGGGCGGAGGCGGAGGAGGCGCGCCGGCGCCGGCGATGGCGCTTCCTGCGATGGCGCCGACGGCGAGCCCCCCCAGCAGACCGGCGGCGACCGCGCCGGCGTCCTGCGCTTGAGCTGGAACGCAAACCGCGGCGAAACACGCGGCGGCGACGCTCAGCGCCATCCCGGTCCTGATAGTCTTACCCAAGTTCATCGGCATTCATCCCTCCGCAGCTGACGCCGGAATGGCGCGTTCACGGTCGACGTCGAGCTTTGTCGCGCCTTCGCGGCAACATTAGGTCAAATCGCCTAATATTTGGTAGCGCGGCGCCATCTCAACCTCCGGCGGCACGGACGGCGGGCGGCAAAGAAAAAACGCCTCAGAAAACCCCGAGTCGGTGTGCGGACGCAGGCCGCCAAGGCGGTTGCCAAACAGTCGGCGCGCTGCTAGAGCATCGGCGCTTCGAGGCGATCGACCATCGCCTCTATCTCTTTGTTTTGATGCACGATCTTAACTAAAGAAATAGAAATCAACATCGAAGCGTCCATGCGCTAGCTCGCTAATGGCGGCGCCGCGAGGCCGGTTTAGCTCAGTTGGTAGAGCAACTCATTTGTAATGAGAAGGTCGCGGGTTCGACTCCTGCAACCGGCACCAAATCAACTAATTGAAATTACTTGTATTTCAGCGCAATTGCGCGACATTCCCGTAAGTGATTGCGGGGAAAATTTGCGGAACAAGCGGCGTACAAATGCGAAGTCTGGGACAGAAAGTCCCGAAACAGTCCCGAACTGACGCGGCCAATTACGCGACTCGGCCGATCAAAACAAAGATTAAGCACGAACTGAGAAGCAGGCTCGCCTGCGAAAAGGGGCCTTGCTATCCTCGGCCGATGGCCAAACGCCCCGCCCCGCCGCGCCCGCGACCGCGTAAGACAGACGTCACCGCGGAGCCGGTGGCGAGCCGCGCGGTCGTTCCGAAGCCGGCCGCGCCGGGCCGCCGTGCGATCGGATGGGCCGTAGCGCTGATGGACCGTATTCCGACTTTGCAACGTTTTACGATAGTCATCTCTATAATCGTTCTCGGGATTTTGATTTTCTGGTACCACAACAAGATAGATTTCGAGAAATCTTTGAAATCACACACAGTCGTATGGCAGAGTAAACTAGCCGTTTATACGGAATCGGAAGCAGAATTTTCGCACATTTTATTTCCACCGACGTCGGATCATATTGGGCTAGTGGTCATGAATATAAAAGTTATCAACGACTCTGACGACGAGATGAGAAATATAAAATCGATCGTACTGCGCTATACGATCGCCGGTAAGCCGAAAGAGGCTGGGCCGATCGATATGCTGACCCACACGATGTATTCGCCGCAACGTAAGACGAATATACAATACATTCGCATAAGGCATGGTTCTGTTGGAGCGGTTATTGAGGATTGGAGGAATATCTCTGATGTAGCAGCCGACACCCCGACGCTCCCGCCAAAGGGTGTGTTGTCTGGTTGCGCCGTTTTTCAATTCGATTTCAACACCGCGGAAACTCTGAACAACGTCAGCAATCCACAACTCGTTGTTAAAGAATATTCGGATCGGGAAACTGTCCTCGATTTGTCGACCAATGATTGGTCAAAAAATCACGTAGACGAACTTTCAATTGAAAACACGATAGAGTGCAAAGAAAAAGGATGCCAACCGCCGCCTCCACCGTGATGACGCGCCACTATCCCGCCTCATCCTGCCTAAAACTCTTTTATTGGAGGCAAGTATATAATCCTGGCGCCATGTCCCACCGCCCCCTCAAGCCGCGCTCGCTCCCCCGCAAGACCGACATCGTAGCGGAACAGATGGCGAGTCGGGCAATCGTCCCGAAGCGAGCCGCCAAGCGGCTCTTAGCGGGTGGAATGGATGCATCCCTCTCGCTCGGCGCTCGCGCCCTCGATCAGGTTCAAGCGAAAGCTTTGCCCGAACAAATACTGGCATTCTCCTGAAATACAGGCCCGCACGAAGAACGTCCGGCAAGTCTGGCGAACGCCTTCAAGGGATCGACGACGATCACTGTAGCTCGGGACAAGTATCTTCGGCAGGGACGCCTATATTTTAACATCCATACCCGCTAACCCGGGCGGCGAAATCCGCGCGCCCGTCGTCCAGAGCAACTGACTTCGCGCCTTGGATTCAGGCGCGTCAAAACAAGCTCCCGATCAAATAAATTCGCTCGATTCTGCGTTTGCGAGCGCGGTCGGCTCCCCCGCCATCTCAATTTCTTCGAGATTGGCTCGCGAAATTGTTCGTCGAGCGAGCGGCCTTCAGCTCAGATCTGGTTACTGTCGGGCTCATGCGATCGGGAAGCGAAAAGACAATTTTCCCACCCGCCGAATCGATCACTCGAACGGAGGTCGCGTCGAGCTGCTTCTTATGAAGGGCGAAGAGGTCCACAGCCCTTGATCGGACAGCAGCGGCGTCGCCGCGGAATTGCTCCGATTCAATGATGTCTCTGCCCTTGAGAAGTTCAATCCAGAAAGTCATAGCCCAGAAACGAGGCTGGACCGTGTCGGTTCCCCTTTTTGTTTCTGGCGGCGCCTTCTCCGCCCCAAGGCTTGAGGCCTTCCGCGTCTTCGCTGCGCCGGTTCCGCCGTGAGACGCGATAGCCGGCAAGCCGCCGCCGCCGCCCTCCCGGGCGAAGGACCTACCGGAATAGCGTGAAGGTCGGCGCGGAAGCGTTGAACTTCCTGCGAAGGAACATGGACCTGGACAGCATAGCGCGGGCGAGAGCGATAACGCCGCGGTGCGGCTTGGCGCTGCGCGGCTTGATGGCCGTTGCGGCGTCAACCGTCGATCGCCGATCTGTCGAATAGGCCGGCGGATCAAATTCGTCACCGCCAAATCTTGGGAAGACAGCCGGATCGGCGTAGCGGCTATAGCCGGTGGCGCGCGCGGCGTCGATCGGGCGGGATGCGGATGATCTCTGTTCCATGTCTTTTCAGCTATTAGTTATATAGTTGATGCGAGCGCTTATTTGGCAGGTTCCATCGGCTGTGTTTGTGCTGCGCCGCACATTTCGGAGAGGGACGCGACAGAACATGGCCTCGCGTCGGAAGATTTCAAACGACGGTGCTGCGCACAATCGATGCAGCGCCACTTAAGCGTAATTATACCATTCGACCGGCCGGGATATTCAACCGCTCCCGCAAACGCCCGAAAAAGAACATTTTTTTCACGATTACCAAGGGGATGATTTCCCTGGTGGCGGACTGCTCCCACGGACCGCTGAAACACGCGCTGGAGCACCGCAATGATGAAAAGGATTCTGATTACGGCCGCAATCGCTGGAATATCGCTCGCGCCCACCCTTGCAAACGCACAGGAGCGGCTCGGCGACGGCGCGATGGGGGCCCTGGCGGGCGCCTTGGTCGGCGGCCCGGTTGGCCTGGTCGCAGGCGGTGTCGTCGGCTACACGGCCGGCCCTTCAATTGCGTCGAGTTGGGGCCTCAAAAAACATAGGCGCTATCGCCACGCCCACAGCCGCCACGATCCTGGCCGGACCTGACAAAAGCTTCGTCTATTCCGTTTCAAATGTTCCGCTATCGCTTCAATCGCCGGGCAAACGATGGGCCCCGGCGCATTCAAGCAGCTACGGGGCCCTGCTTCGGCTATGCGAAGCGATCTGTGTTTTGAGCAGATTTTACGTGCGGGATAACATACGCTTGGCCTTCGCGGTGCTATCGCGCGGTGACGTCAAATTGTCGGCGGCGGCGTTTTGGCTTGGCAGTTTAGGCTTCCGCGCCACCGTGACTCCGCGCATGGCGGAGTCTGTTACACTGTCCCGGTGGAGTCATGGCCTCTCCATTGCAGTGGAACCGATGGGTTCTCGAAAAAGGCGCCTTCTACCTCCAACCGGCTCTTGTGAGCAACTGCGAAGGCCTTTGGATGCTGCTCCCTGTTCCAAGCATGTGTCAAATGTTTTCGTCACATATTTGCGGCCCCGTTGTCGCGCCACTGACGACACAATCGCCGTGATGCGGCGACCGCAATTGCGCGAATGTTTCAGCCCCAGCCGCCGGCCATCGTGAACGATGCGAGTTCCCGAAAAAAATGATTTGGAAATCCCACACCTCTATATTGCCAGACGCTTAAACGATCTCGGGAGTCATCATAAATAAGCAGGCTCACGCGCAGCCCCGGGAAAACGGAGGGAACGATGAAGGAATCGCAAATTATCCATATCCCATCGGATGCTTCACAAGAGGCGGTTGCTCTCACGCTTTTGCAACTGATTGTGTGCGCGGAAGGAAAAAAGTTTGACGCCTATTTCGGCAATGGCGTCCTGGTAGACAGGAAATGGCTTCTCGACACCTATGCTGAATGTCTTTCAGTCATCAAAAATCCAGTCGAGCGCAAGGGAAGCTAAGCAAAGGAAAAGCCAGATCAACTGAACGGCCGTCACAGC
Organism: Methylocella tundrae; assembly: GCF_038024855.1. NCBI lineage: Bacteria > Pseudomonadati > Pseudomonadota > Alphaproteobacteria > Hyphomicrobiales > Beijerinckiaceae > Methylocella > Methylocella tundrae. The sequence continues at coordinate 449,638 of NZ_CP139089.1, read as the reverse complement.
CGATCGGCATGCCTTGCCACTGACTGCGGATAGGCAGCGGTGAGATCCGCCATCGTGGGTGAGCGAAAGTCACCCATCGTCAGCCTCTCATTGCGGCGGTTTATTTAAATCATGCCCGGCTGGCTCTGCGCCAAAGTCTCGTTGGCGCGGAAATCCAATTTCCGATGCAACGATTGATTCGGATCAAGGACGGCGTCTCCGAACCGGTAATCATGAATCTTTTGCGCGAGCTTTGAAGTGTAGAATAACCAGCAGGGAGGCGCCCGGGATGGCGCGGTCATTTCGGCGCGGCGAGCGAACGAAAAGAGGTTTGCCATGAAAATAAAGAAAATCATGCACAAGGGAGTCGAATGGGTCTCGCCAGACACACCCGTGACAGCGCTGGCAAAAAAGATGCAGCAGTTGGACATAGGCGCCATTCCCATTGGTGAAAATGATCGCCTCATCGGCATGGTGACAGACCGTGACATCACGGTTCGAGGCGTCGCCAACGGCAAGGATCTCTCCGGGCTTACGGCCAGGGACGTGATGACCGCCGGCATAATCTACTGTCGAGACAATGAAGACGTGGATGATGTGGCGCGCATCATGGAAAGCAAGCAGGTGAGACGGTTGCCCGTTATAGACGCCAACAAGAGAATGGTCGGGATGATCAGCCTCGGCGATGTTTCGCATGCGGCCTCGCAGAAGATCGCGGCCGATGTGACGAGGGCTGTGTCGGCCCATCACGCCTGACCGAAAGAGCTTCGCCGGCGGTCCCGATGCCGGTTTATGGCGAGGCTCAGGGGTCCTGCTTGGGGTCTGTGGCCTTCGCCGGCGGCCAACCTTCGGGATTACGTAACGACGGTCGTGGCTCTCCCATGAAAGCTCGCAGGCCACGCTCTCTGTTGGTCCCCTGCGGCGGCGGCGCGTATCGATTTTGAATCGGCCCGGCTTTGCACATCAGGGAGCGTGGTTGGCGAGCCGATGGGACGGATGGCGTGCGTCGCCGCGGCGATTTCGTTGGCGGACATATGTAATTACCGCCTCCGGATGTTCAGTCTTGACCTTAAGCGCAGCGATAAGCGCGTCTTCAGCGTCCACCGCGATGTGATCTCTCTTTCCGTCAAGTTTTAGTCCCACGGTAAATTGCATTGGGCCGCTCCTCAATTCAGTCTTTTAGCTTAGCTTCCATGAAGCCGACACTATACCTTTCTGGCGGAGTTTTTGAGAGCGATGTGAACCGGGACTCGCGCAATGCTGATCCGGACAGATTGGCTCTCTGCGATGTCCAGCCGGGGTGGAGATGACGAGGCGCGCCGCGGCTGGCTCGATGCAGCCGACGTCATCAACACGCAGCCTGCAGCTCAACCGGGAAAGCTCCGATAGGCGCTGAAAGCTGCTCTCTTGGCCTGTAGGCGCGCCTGGCTCCAGAGCCATTCGGAACCTGTTGACGGCTTTTCGGCGCGCATCCTAAGCGTAGCCTTTGGCCTGTATCGCCTGTAAAATCCACGGCGCGTCGATCGCCGGTCCACATGCGCGACAAACATGCGCCGCGTATCAGAACACAAAGCGAGTTGTTCGCCATGCGTCGGCTGCGGGGCTCATTGATCCTGCCGCCGGGGATGAACAAACAGCCACGCTCTCGCCGCCGGTCCTTGCGCTCGCCCTGCATACACTTCCTCGGCCCATCGGCTTTCCCCACTATATGTGCTCGTTTGGGTCGATGTGTTGCTCGACGTGTTGCTTGAAGTTCGTGTGCCCGTGTTTCCGGAGCTTGTGTTTCCGGGACTGGCGCCGGCCGCTTGCGCTCCCGCTGACGTCATCATCAAGACGACTATAGCCGCCGCAGGCGCATTGATCGCAGAACGTTTCAACACTCGAGCCTCCGTTTACGCATTCGAAGCGCCTATGCTGCTGGATCGGGTAGTCTAACTCATGACGTGGATAGCGCCGCGTCATTTTTCTTTCCGCTCGCGATGATCTCTGAAGTTGCCCGGTTGCGGGTGGCGCAGGACGTGGGCGCAGCTCAGCCCACGGCGGACGCCACCAAACGACGCCGATGGGCGGATTTTTCTGCGATCCCACGGGGAAAATACCGTCAGCTTCATCATAAGCGGATGTATGAAGCGTCTTGATGAGCCTTGGAGGGCCACAGCCGCTGAACAGAGAGCTCATGCCCCGCATGCCGTCAGCCTTCGGCGCGGCGGCGAGCTAAAGCTGCTTAGGGGAATTCCAGCAACTCCAGCACGTGAACCGGGAGCTAAATTCTTCGCATCCTACCGCGTCGCAAGGTCTGCGATCATCCCCCTGGCCGCTTCCGTGAGCTTGCCGAACATGCCGAAATCGGCCCTGTTCACAGCGACGAAGACGCCAACGTGGCGGCCCGGCGCAAAGGCGATATAGCTCATGAAGCCGACGCCGCCGCCGCTCTTTGCGATGGTCGCCGGATGAATGCCGTCGGCGGCCGTGATCACCCAGCCGAGCCCAAGACCCGCCATCGGCCCGGCTTCATCGAACCCTATGGCGGCGGGTAGCGCCTGGCGCTGGCGATAGACGGCGTGGCTCAGCGCCAATGTCTCATTGGAGTCGTCCATGTTGTGGCGCAGCCAGCGCGCCATATCATTGGCGGTGCTGTAGAGGCCGCCGCTGCCGTCCGTCGCATGCGTATCGACGCAGGGTCCCGCGCCGCCGAGGCCGCTGCCGATCATCAGCCGCTTGCATTGCTCGGGCGTCGGCGCGAAGCCTGTGTCGGCCATGCCAAGCGGGCCGGTGACGCGCTCGCGCAAGAGATCGGGATAGGGTTTGCCGCCTGAGGTCTCAATGGCGTCGGCCAAAAGATCGAAGCCGACATTTGAATAGGCGGCGATCGTGCCAGGCGCCCAGGGCAGCTCGAAATGGCTGAGCCATTTCCAGCGGTCGGCCCGCGTCGGCCATGCGCGGGGCGCGGAATCCTCCGGCGCCTCCCCCATCTCGCGCGGCAGAGCCGCCGAATGGGTGGCGAGATCGAGCAGAGTGATCGGCCTGCCCTCGAATGCCGGCGTCCCGGCGCCACCGGCGTCGCGTTCCAGCGTATCGGTCAGGCGCAGTTTCCCGTCCGCGACAAGGGAGGCGAGCACTTCGGTCGTAAAGACCTTGGTGATGGAATTCAGCCGGACGAGACTGTTTCCGTCCGGTTTTTGGTTGTTTCCCTTTTCCGTCTCGCCATATCCAAGGACGATGCTGCTGTCGCCGCGCACCACAACGAGGACCATGCCGGGCGCGCCGGACTCGCCGAACATAACGAACCCGGCAAGGTCGGTTGCTTCCGCGAGCACGGCGTCTTCGGCGCGGGACGGGCTAGCCGCGGCCGCCATCAGGGCGAGCGCGAGGAAAATCGACCGCATATGCAAATCCCCCTGTGGCCGACGCGGCGCAACAAAACGCCATGAGTCGGGTCGAGCGGAAGATTGCACAAAGATGCGGCGAAAACTATGCATGGAATGATTGGCGCAAGGTCAGCCGCCGTCAAATATCGCGGCGCGCCCGCCGCGTCGCCAGCCGCATCAGGGGAAACAGCAGCGGATGAGGCAGCAGCCTTGCCGCCTTGAACGCATAGGCCAGCCTGCGCGGAAAGGTGATCTCGAAGCCGCCCTTTGCAAATCCATCACAGATGATCCGCGCGGCCCGCTCCGCGCTCATGATGAAGGGCATGTCGAAATCCGCGTTTGGCGCCGTCATGGCCGTTTCGACGAAGCCCGGATTGACGACCTGGACCGTCAGCCCCGCCGGCTCATGGGTCATCCTCAAAACTTCGGCGATGTAGATGAGCGCCGCTTTGCTCGCGCCATAAGCCATCGAGCCCGGTATGCCGCCGTAGCCCGCGAGCGAGGACGTGATGGCGATTTGTCCCCGCCCCCGCAAAACCATCGCTTCGAGCAGTGGGCCAAGACAATTCAGCGCGCCGCCGACATTGACCTCGAAACTGCGCCAGGCGACGTCCACATCGAATTTTTCGCGCTCGGACGGAAAATAGACGCCGGCGTTCAGGAACGCGAGCGCGACCGGCCCGTGAGCGGCTTCAATGCCGGCGATGATCGCCGCCATTTTCTGGCGGTCCGTGACATCGCCGGGAAAGCTTAAAATGCTGGGAGATTGCGCCGCCAGCGCATCGAGTTCGGCGGCCCGCCGCGCGTTGACGGCGATGGTAAATCCGCGCTCGGCGAGCAAAAGCGCCACGGCGCGGCCAATGCCGGAACTCGCGCCAGTGACAAAGGCGACCCCATCTTCGGGACGCGCGCGAAAACTCAAGCCGCGATCTCGAGTTTTGGCGGCGACATGCGCGCGAGCTTGACGCTGGCGCGCCGCAGCAAGTCGGCGAAGGCCGGAGACAACAGGAAATTCAGCTCTCTTTCGCGCGTCAGCGTCACCGGATCCGCCAGAATCAGCTCTTCGTCGCAATAGCCCGGATGACACATGATGAGGTGACGCCGCCCTGGGGCGCGAAGATAGGTTTCGAAGTCGCGAGCGTAATCGCTACAGGGATCAAATTGCGAGAAGCCGGAAAAGCCCTCATTGGTGGCAAAACCCCGCGCCGCCGCGGCGCGCGAGAATCCTTTGGCGAGCCAGGCGATCCCCAGGGCCTTTTTGAGCTCGACGCCGCGGCGCAGGATGCGGGTCGGACGATCGGCGCTGTTGCGGAGCCAGATCTTTCCCTTGAGATTGCGCGCCTCCAGTTCGTCGAGCAGCCAATGGCGGATCTGCGGCAGGATCTGCACATGCTGATGACCGTCGACGAAATCGGGAGGAGCGCCGAAATGCTCGAAAAATTCGTCGAGCTGGCGGGCGATCTCATGACGAATTTCCATTTCCGGCAGATCGCCTTTGCGCGCAGCCTTTAAAACCCGTGTAATTTCAGGTAGATGGCCGGTCGGGGCGAAGCGCGGCATGAAACTCAGCGGCGCGCCGAGCGTCAAATTGAGATGGAGGCCGATATCGGCGTTGGCCGCATATCTACGCAGCGCGCGCCCTCCTTTCGCCCAGGAGCGGCGGTTCGCCATCACGCTCGTGGCGCTGATGCGCCCCGCGTCGAGCGCCTCGATGACGCCCCGGTTGACGCCGGGAGACAAAGCAAAATCATCGGCGCAAAGGCTGATCGAAGAGCAAGCTTGGCCGCCGCCCACGCTCTGTACCCCCATGGCCTTCACTCCCTTGGCGGGAACCTTTCGAGGCTGGCCCCGGCATATCGAAACCCGATTTTAGACCCTGTCTTGCGCAATTCAATGCCAAAGCCTAGAGCATCGGATTCGAAACTGCATCTTTATCTCGTAACAACAACTTTCGAGGCGCATCGTTTCCGCGGATTCGCTGTTCCGCCTTAATCTATTCGCTTCGATACGCGATTGTGAACGGCGCCTTCGCGTCTTTGCCTGAGCTTGCGATGAGAAAGCCAAATCAATGATGAGATCCGATGCCGTCATGGCGGAAGCGGAGCTTTCCGTGGTCGTGCCGAGCTTCAATGAATCGGCCAACTTAAGGCCCCTGATCGAACGCCTGACTGCGGTGCTCGAATCCTGCGCGCGTTCGTTCGAGATCATCGTCGTCGATGACGGATCGACGGACGATACGCTGGAGTTTCTGCGCAAGGCGCATGATGGGGACCCGCGCATCCGCGTGATCGCTCTCAGCCGCAATTTCGGCAAGGAAATCGCGATCGCGGCGGGGCTTGACCATGCGAGCGGCGCCGCAACCATCATCATGGACGCCGACCTGCAACATCCGCCGGAGATGATTACCAGCTTCGTCGAGAAATGGCGGGAGGGCTACAAGAACGTCTACGGCCAGCGCGTCGACCGCGGCGCCGACACAGCCTTGCGGCGCATCCTGACGCAGCGCTTCTATCAGCTCTTCGGCTCTGTCGGGGAGACGCGTCTGCCGGAAGGCGCCGGCGACTTCCGGCTGCTCGACGCCAAAGCCGTCGCGGCGCTGCGGATGATGCGCGAGCACGCGCGCTTCTCGAAAGGTCTCTACGCCTGGATCGGCTTCAAGTCGATCGGCGTTCCTTTCGACGTCGCGCCGCGTCAGGCCGGGCACAGCAAGTTCAGCTACCGCAAATTGACCCATTTCGCGCTCGACGGCCTGATGTCGTTTACGACCATGCCGTTGAAGATCTGGACCTATATTGGCCTCGCCATATCGGTATTCGCTCTGGGCCTTGCGAGCTTTTATGTAATCCGGACAATGATTTGGGGCGTCGATGTTCCGGGCTATGCGTCCTTGATCGTGTCGATCACCTTCTTCGCCGGCATTCAACTGCTCTCGCTCGGCATTCTTGGCGAATATATCGGCCGTATCTTCGCAGAGGTGAAGCGTCGCCCCCTCTATGTCGTCGAGGAGCGCCTCGGCCTGACGCCGCTCGCGCCGGACGAGCTATCGCTCCGGCGCCGGCGCGATTGGGTCTGAGCCATCTATGTACAAAAGCCTCTTATCGGTCGGCGGCCTCACGCTTCTCTCGCGCGCCGCCGGCTTCCTGCGCGACATCATGCTCGGCGCCATTCTCGGCGCAGGCCTTCTCGCCGACGCGTTTGTCGTGGCGCAGCGGCTGCCCAACCACTTTCGCGCCATTTTCGGCGAGGGCGCCTGGAATGCGGCCTTCGTGCCGACCTATTCGCGCGTCCTGCAAGGCGAAGGCATTGGCGGAGCAAGGCTGTTTTCCGGCCAGATTTTCGTCGGCCTCCTGCTCTCGCAGCTTGCGCTGCTCGCCCTCGCCTTAGCATTTACGCCGACCTTGATCGATCTTCTCGCGCCCGGCTTTCGCGACGACCCCGAAAAATTCAAGCTGACCGTCACGCTGACGCGGATCACCTTTCCCTATCTCATGTTCATCACGCTTGTGACGCTGCAATCGGGCGCTCTCAACGCGCATGGGCGGTTTACCGCCGCCGCCTTCACCTCCGTGCTGATGAACCTTTCGGTGATGGCTTTTCTCGCCATCGCCTTCCTGTTTCCGAACGCTGGCGCCGCGGCCGCCTGGGGCCTCACCGTCTCAGGCGTGCTGCAGCTCGCCCTCACCTCCTTCGCCGCCTGGCGCGCCGGCATATTGGAGCGTTTCGCCTGGCCGAGCATGACAGCGGACGTAAAGCGATTCTTGACGATGCTCGGACCCGCCGTGATTGGCTCGGCCGGCATCCAGATCGCGCTGTTCGCCGACACGATCTTCGGCTCCATGCTGCCGACCGGCGGACCGTCCTCGATCTATTACGCCGAGCGCATTTATCAGCTGCCGCTCGGCGTCATCGGCATCGCGGCGGGCACCGTGCTTCTGCCGCAGATGAGCCGCCTGCTCGCCGCCGGAAAGCCGGACGCCGCCCTGCACGCGCAAAACCGCACCATGGCCCTGTCGCTGGCGCTGACGGCGCCTTTCTTCGTCGCCTTCATCATGATTCCCGACTTCATCATGCGCGGCATTTTTCTGCGCGGCGCCTTTACGCTTGACGCGGCGGAGGGCTCCGCCGCCGTGCTCTCGGCCTATGGCTTCGGTCTTGTCGCCATCGTGCTGGTGCGCTCCGCCATCGCGAGTTTTCAGGCCGAGGGCGACACGCGCACGCCAATGATGATTTCCCTGACCGCCGTTGGAATCAACATCGCGCTGAAGCTTGTCCTGTTCAAGCCGTGGGGCGCCGTTGGTCTTGCGAGCGCGACCGCCGCCGGCGCCTGGGTCAACCTCGTGCTGCTGGCTTTTTTCGCGCTCCGGCGAGGCTCGATGAAATTTGACCTCGTTTTGTGGAAGACCGCCACATGCGTTTCGGTGGCGTCCTGCGCGCTTTCCTTTTTCGCGCTGCTCGCCGCGCATCCCGCGCAACGCCTCGCGGAAACGATCGGCCGCTTTCCCTACGTGGTCGAGCTTCTCCTCCTCGGCTGCGGCGGAGCGCTCGTCTATGGGATCATTCTGATCGCCGGCCTGCATGTTTCCGGCGTCAAGCTGCGGCGCTCCGTTCCGGCGAGCGACAAAATCTTCGAGCCGGTCGAGGGCGCCTGAACTCCGGCTTGCCGCCGGTGGGACCCCAGCATCCCTGGAGTCTTCGCCTCATTGTGCGATCGCGCTCAACACCCGCGCCCAGCTGCGCGCGCCTTTATGGAAAGACGTCAGCTCATATTTTTCGTTTGGCGAATGCATGCGATCGTCCTCGAGGCCGAAGCCGATCATCAGCGTATCCATGTTGAGATCGCTCTTGAAATTGCCAACGATCGGGATCGAGCCGCCGCAGCCGGCGAGCACGGGATCGGCTCCCCATTCGGCCTGGAGCGCCCGGCTCGCACGCGATAGCGCCTCGGAACTGAAAGGCAATTGCAGCGCCTTTGAGCCGCCATGCGAGATGAATTCGACCTTGCAATCCTCCGGCAGGCTTTTCCGCACATAGGCGCGAAAGCTCTCCGCGATCTTGGCCGGATCCTGCGCGCCGACGAGCCGGAAAGAGAATTTGGCGCTAGCCTGCGCCGGCAGCACCGTCTTCGATCCCTTTCCGGTGTAGCCGCCGAGGACCCCGTTGACGTCGCAGGTTGGGCGCGACCAGACCATCTCGAGCACGCTGCGGCCCTGTTCGCCAGCGGGAATGGAAAGGCCGACGGCGCCAAGAAATTCCGCCTCGTTGAACTTCAGCGCGCGCCATTGCTCGGCGACCTCCTCCGGCAGCTCAGTGACGCCGTCGTAGAAGCCCGGCAGAGTGACGCGTCCGTCCTGGTCGTGAAGTCCGGCGATGATGCGCGCGAGCACATGGATCGGGTTGATCGCCGCGGAGCCAAAAATGCCCGAATGCAGATCGCGGTCCGCGCCGCGAATGATCGCCTCTTCCAGAACGAGGCCGCGCAGCATGGTGGTGATCGCCGGCGTCGCGCGGTCCCACATGCCAGTGTCGCAGACGAGCGCGAGATCGGCTTCGAGCTCTTTCTTGTTGGCGGCGAGAAAGGCGGGCAGCGACGGCGAGCCCGTCTCTTCCTCGCCTTCGAGCAGGATGGTGATCATGCAAGGCAGATCGCCGGTTTCCCTGAAGGCGCGAACCGCCTCGATGAAGGTCATCAATTGACCCTTGTCGTCGGCGACGCCGCGTCCGACGATCTGCCTGCCTGTCTCCGCTTCAACGATGCGCGCCTCGAAGGGCGGCGTTTGCCAAAGCTCCAGCGGGTCCGCCGGCTGCACGTCATAATGGCCATAAAACAGAAGATGCGGCACGTCGGGCCGCGCCGCCTTAGCGTGGGCGACGACCATCGGATGTCCCGCCGTCGGCCGCACCGAGGCTTCAAACCCCAGCCCCGTCAGTTCGTTCGCCAGCCACTCGGCGGCGGCCTTGCACTCGCCCGCGAAGGCCGGGTCCGTCGATACCGATTTGATAGCGATGAGTTGAAACAGCCGCTCCAGCGCGGAATCGAGATTGGCGTCGATTTTGTCAAGCACGGTTTCGAGCGCTGCCATGAGATCTCCTTCGCTTCGGCGAGCCGGGCTGGTTGGCAAATTGGCGACCGATCAAATACATGTCGCTTCGATATCCGGCAAAGGTGAATTTTCGATTCCCTTCCCTAACCGATAGAACAGGCAAGACGTCACATGAGGCTGCGCGCCGATTTCTGGGTTTCCGCCTATCTGCGGCGTTGCGCGCATGAGGGGGCCGTCGCGGTGCTGCGCCGGCGCGGCGCGGCCGAGGCGGGGGCGATCTTCGTCAAGGTCGATCGCCTCGACGGAGCCGCCGCGCTGTTCGGGCCGGCGCCGCAAAGCGAAGCGCAGGACGCCGGAGACCGTCTGTTCACGAGACTGCACCCTGAGCCGTGGATCGACCCGGCTGAGGCCGAAGCAAAGCTTACGCGGCAAATCAAATTCGACCCCGATCTCTGGATTCTCGAGACGGAGGATCGCGAGGGGCGGTGTTTTCTCGATCTCGTCGAGTGAGATCGCGCGCCGCCCGTCGACGTCTGTCGGCGCTTGCGCGCTGGACGGCTGCGTTTATGCTTGCGGCCATTGACGGCGTGACAGCAAGGAGAGGAAATGCGCAGCGTTACGATTTTACTCTGTTCGGCAGCCTTGCTTTCGGCTTTTCCAGCCCGCGCCGAGGACTGCGCCGGCGCCGTGACGCAGGCCGACATGAACGCCTGCGCCAGCGTCGCGCTCAAAAACACCGACGCGGAGCTGAATGCGATCTATCGAGACGTCGTCGCCCGCCTCAAAGGCAGCGAAGAGACCAGGCAGCTTCTGGTTACGGCGCAAAGAACATGGCTGCAATTCCGCGACGCGGAATGCGCTTTCTCGGCCAACGCCGTGAAGGATGGAAGCATCTATCCGACCATCCTGCAAAACTGCCGCACGGCTTTGACCGCCAGCCGCGTCAAGGCGCTCAAAGCCTATCTTACATGCCAGGAAGGCGATATGGGCTGCCCCGTGCCGTCTCAATGAGCTTTGGCTGCGCGCTTGCGGGATGACATTATCCAACCCGGTTTCGCACTCTTGAATCCGATCGAGGCGATCAATCATGACCATGGCCGACGATGCAAAACCGCACTCCGGCGGACAGCCTGATCCGAGCGAAAAGCCGCCGGCGGACGCTCCGGTCATCCGCGCGATTGCAATGCCCGCCGACACCAATCCGGCCGGCGACATTTTCGGCGGATGGCTGATGGCCCAGATGGATCTGGCGGCGGGCAGCGTCGCAGCGCGACGGGCGCGCGGGCGCTGCGCGACCGTGACTGTCGAAGGAATGACCTTTCACAGCCCGGTCTTTGTCGGCGACGAAGTCAGCCTCTATGCCCGGCTCATGAGCGAAGGCCGCACGTCCATGCGCATCAAGATCGAAGCATGGCGGCGCTACCGTGAGGAAGAGGCGGTCAACAAAGTCACCGAAGCCGTTTTTGTCTTCGTCGCCATTGGCAAAGATCGTCGCCCGACTCCCTTGCCCCCCGCCGATGACAGCAACCGCATCAAATAAAAGCTGACGGCGCCCGAGATCGCAGCCGCCGCTTTTGATTTTCCCAAGCCCCGCTTGGTCTTTGTCGAAAACTCTGCGATTTTGGAGAAAGTGCAACGGGAGGTTGAGGTGGGCTATATCCGCGGCGTCAGTCTCTTTGCGGCCGTTTTGACCGCCGGCGCGTGTTGTGAGGCCACAATCTCCAGCGCCTCGCAAAAGGTTCAGTCGGCGGCGCGATCACGCCATGACGGCGTTTACGCCGTCGACGTTTTCACGCATCAGGGCGCTTGCGACAGCGTCTACCACTGGACGATCACCGTCTTGCGCGGACGCGTCAGCTCGCCCGCCGACGGCTTCATGCAAGCATCGGGAGAGATTACGCCCCGCGGCGTCGTCTCCCTGGCGTTCCGGCGCGATAATCAAGTCGCTACTGTCGCCGGCAAAGTTAAAGGCAAGGTCGCAACGGGCATATGGTCGTCGCCGACGCTGCAATGCGCCGGATCCTGGCGCGCGGTGCGGCAAGGATAGGCGGCGGTGGGTGAGCGCGCCGACGCCAATACTGCGGCGTTTCTTTAGGCAAGAAGCCGATTGCTTTGGCGGCGTTCGTATGCTTTTTTAAGTGGGAAACTGCGCCCGCCGGGGTCAGGCATGGCGCCGATCTTGCGGTTCTTTCTGTATGGCGCGGCGGGACAGCAGCGTGCGCGACGGGAAGCCCTTTGAGGCAGGTATAGCGGACTCCCTAGCGTGGAAGCTTACGTTTGCAACCAATAAATTCGCGATCGATAGACAGAAGTTTCTTTTATTTTTTGAAAATCCTTATTTCGTTGTTAGATCAGATACATTTCTACATTTCGAGGATGCAGAGAATTAATTGCCATATTCAATCCCTCGATCATTTATAGCGGAACATTTAGCATTTCTCTTTTGATTGCAATTCCGGATCGATCTGTTAGCATGTGCAAAACGACGCTATGAACAGAGTGCTCCGGCCTGTGGCGCGGAAGGCTGTCATGGCGCGGCTGTGTGAAATGACACGGCGCGCAGACCATGCGGTCTGAATGTTGGGTTTTGGTCGGGCTATCCGTTGATCGAGAGATTACATTGATTTTTGGAAAGATGACAAGCGTGTTACTTGTCTGTTCCAGCTGTTCTCGATTTAGCTCAATCAAGACTAGCCTCAGCTTGATGCTAAACGTTCGTATATGATAATCAAAATTCGTTACCCGACCAGGCCGACAGCGAGCTGATCCCGATGCTGCAAATCAACAAACGAGCCCCCCTTGCCGGCCAAGACTCGCCAAAAGTCATTGAGCCGCTCCTCGATGCGGTTCAGAGCGCGACACGCATCGTCCGGCGTCAGCTCCCGATTGTCGTCGTGATCATGACCTGCTGCGTGGCGCTCGCCGTGCTGTATCTGGTCAACACGCCGCCGAAATTTACCGCCACGGGCTCAATGGTCATAGACACGCACAAGGTTCAGCTGCTCGAAAAGGAATCCGTATTGGGCGATGCGCAGATTGACGCTTCGACCGTGCAGACCCAGGTCGAAATGCTGAAGTCCGATAATGTCGCTCTGGCGGTGATCAAAAAGCTCCGTCTCATCGACGATCCGGAGTTTGTGCCGCCAGCCGATGAAAAGTCGAAGGGCTTGTTCAGCTTTCTGTTTCCAGCCGCGCCCGCCAAGACGCTGTCCGAGGCCGAGCGCGAACAGATCGCTCTGGGCGCCTTTGATGATCGCCTGACCGTGACGCGCGAGGGCCTCACCTATGTCATCGACGTCGGCTTCACCTCGCTCAATCCCGAAAAATCAGCGCTGATCGTCAACACGCTCGTCGAGGCCTTCGTCGACGATCAGATGGAAGCCAAATATCAGGCCGCACGCCGCGCCGGGGTGTGGCTCGCGGACCGCATCAAGGAGCTGCGCTCGCAGGCCGCCGCGGCCGAACACGCGGTGGTGGATTTCAAGAAGAAGAACAATATCGTCGACACAGGCGCGGCCATCGGAGGCGGCGCCAGCGCCTCCCGCATGCTGATCAACGATCAACAGCTTTCCGAACTGAATACCCAGCTCATCCTATCAGCCGCTGCAACCGCTGAGGCTAAGGCCCGCCTCGAACGCATTACGGCCGTGATGTCGCAGGACATTCCCGACGCGTCGATAACGGACGCCCTGAAGAGCGAAGTGATCATCAAACTGCGCCAGCAATATCTCGAGCTCGCGCAAAAGGAAGCTATTTTCTCCCAGCGTTATGGCGCCAATCATCTGGCGACGGTCAATCTGCGCACGCAAATGCAGGAGATCCGCCACAGCATCGCCGATGAAATGCGCAAGATCGCCGAAGGCTACAAGAGCGATTACGAGATCGCAAAAACGCGCGAACAAAGTCTCAGGGACAGCATGGCGAGCGCGGTTACGCAATCGCAGACCTCCGGTCAGGCGCAGGTTCAGCTCCGCGAGTTGACCAGCAGCGCCGACGCCGCCCGGACCCTCTATGACAGCTTCCTGCAGCGCTACATGGAGGCGGTGCAGCAGAAGGACGCCGTTCCGATTAGCGAAACGCGCCTGATCAGCCCGGCGTACCCGCCGATGAAAAAGAGTTCGCCGAAAACGCTCATAACCCTGCTGCTCGCGCTGGCCGGCGGCGGCGTCCTGAGCTTCGGTTTCGCTTATTTGCGGGAAGCCTCCGACGGCGTGTTCCGCACCAGCGATCAGATCGAGGATGTTCTGCGCGTCAATTGCCTCGCGATGGCGCCGGCGCTCAAATTCTCCTCGCCCCGCGGCGATTCGAGCGGTGGCGACGACAAAACGCTGGCGGGCCTGGAGTTTCTACGCAATGTCGTCGATGCGCCCTTTGGCCGCTACGCCGAGGCGGTGCGATCGGTGAAAATCGCCGCCGACCTCAATGGGGCCTTGAAATCGCACAAGGTCATCGGCCTTACCTCCACTCTGCCGAATGAAGGCAAATCCACGCTGGCCGCCAATCTGGCGCATCTCATCGCCGATGCGGGCGGCAACGTCATCCTGGTCGACGCCGATCTGCGCAGCCCTTCCCTGTCGCGCTGGCTCACTCCCGACGCTCCCGGCTTGATCGACGTCGTCATCGGCAATATTTCAATCGACGCCGCCGTCGCCACATTGCCCTCGACCCGGCTGCATTTCCTGGCCGCTGGCGCGACGGCGAAACTGCCCCACACCAATGAAATTCTCGCCTCGGCGGCGATGAAGAGCCTCATAGACGGCCTGCGCGCGAAATATGACTACATCATCGTCGATCTTTCGCCGGTCGCTCCGATCGTGGACGTCCGGACGACCGGCCACATCATCGACACCTACGTCTATGTCATCGAGTGGGGCAAGACGAAGGTCGACGTGGTCGAGCGCGGCCTTTCGGAGGCGCAGGGCGTTTATGACCGCCTGCTCGGCGTTGTCCTGAACAAGGTCGATATGGGCGCCCAAAGCCGCTACGAGCGCTATCATGGCAATCATTATTACCGGAAATATTATTCGAAATACGGCTATCTCGAATAGGACGCCGAAGCCTTTGGGGGCCCCGCGCTCAAGAAGAGGCGCGGGGCGCTCGCCGGGCGGACCGGCCAATCGATGAAGGCGCTGTAAATGCCGTGCGGACACGGCTTCTGGAGCGTTGATTCGTTTGAAGAGGCGCCGCGTGGATATCACTCGGCAATTCGGTCAAAAATAGCTTTTGGGACGCGTGCGGTCACCCTCTCAGGGCTCGCCAGTGTCTCGCCGGAGCGCGCTGGAAAAACCGCGCGCGGCGAACACGTGGTGGGGGAGGTAGGACTCGAACCTACGAAGGCGTAGCCAGCGGATTTACAGTCCGCCCCCTTTGCCGCTCGGGACACTCCCCCAAGAAAGGTCCCGCCACGCGGGAGCTTTCGTGAACGCGCTTATGCGAACCGAGCCCGCCGCTGTCAACCTAAAATCTGAAGCCAGGCGCATTGATCCACGGCGCGCGCATTGCGCAAGGCGAGCGAGCGTGACAGGAAAGTGGCGCATCGAGGCATTCTTTTCGAACGGACATCGAAGTGACGCGCGACAGGATAAAACGGTTTGGCGAGAAGGGCCCGGCTCGCACGCGCCCGAAGCCGCCGCGGCCGCCCGCGCCGGAGACAGAAATGGCCCGACGCCCTGACGCGCCACGGACGTCGGCGCCGCGCGTTCCGGCCGGCCCGGACGTCGCCTCCACAAATCCACGCGCTTTCCGCCGTCCCGCCCCGGACCTCATGGCGCTTTATGGCTTTCATGCCGTCCGCGAGGCTCTCCGCGTGAGAAAACGGCGGCTGCTCGACATTTATGCGACGAAGGCCGCCGCGCAAAAGCTTTCGGCTGACATCGAGGCCGCGGGGCTTTCCGCGCACATCGTTGAGGCGGAGGACCTCTCCCGGCGTCTCGGCGCCAACGCCGTCCACCAGGGGATCATGCTCGAAGCGCGGCCGTTCGAGCCGCTCAACATCTCCGACATAGAGTCCAAAAGCGGCGTCGTCCTCGTGCTGGATCAGATTACGGACCCGCATAATGTCGGCGCGATCTTGCGCACCGCCGCAGCTTTTCGGGTCGACGCGCTGGTAATGACCGAACGCCATGCGCCAGAGATGACCGGCGTTTTGGCGAAAGCGGCGTCGGGCGGCCTCGAACATGTGCCGATTGTCCATGTCGTCAATCTCGCCCGCGCGCTGGAGAGCTTGAGCGACATCGGTTATTTGCGCGTCGGCCTCGACTCTGAAGGCGAGACGACGCTCACCGCGGCGCCGCTAACGCGTCCGCTAGCGCTCGTCCTTGGCGGCGAAGGCAAGGGGCTGCGCCGCCTCACCCGCAAGAACTGCGACCTCGTCGCGCGTCTCGATATGAGCGGCCCCATCAAGAGCCTCAACGTCTCCAACGCCTGCGCCGTCGCCCTTACCGTCGCTGAGCTGCGCCTTGCCGGATAATTTCACGGCGTTGGCGTCGGGCTCTTGCGCGTCCGGCAGCGGTCCCCGCCACCGCCCATAGGACCACGGGCGCAACCAGTGCGCGTTCGTCGGCAAGGCTTGCGGCACAGGATCAAACCCCGCCGTGCCAAACGGCTGACACCGGCAAAGGCGCGCGAAGCCCATGAAACCGCCGGCCCAGAGCCCGTGCCGCGCGATCGCCTCGTCCATATAGGTGGAGCAGCTCGGCAAATGACGACATTGAGACCCAACCAGCGAAGAAAACGTCAGCTGGTATGCGCGAATGGAGAAGCGCGCCGCTGAACGGCCAATTGTGGAAGCGTGTCTCAAAAGGGTTTCGGGCATCAATCCCGCCTCACTTGGTACGATCGTGGCGCCACTGTGGCAGATATGCACTGGCAGGCGCGGAGAGCTGGTCTCATAGTATCGCTTCGATCCTGCGACTCAAAGCCTCCGGTGCGCCCGTGTCTTTTTCAAAACGCCTGGCTCTCTCCAGCCTTCTGTCCGTAACGACGTCAGCCGTCTTCGCGGCGGACCTGCCGACTCTTGCGCAGCCGGCCCCGGCATCGGGCTGGACCGTCACCGTCGGGCTTGGGCCCCAGGTTCAGAGCGCTTTCCCCGGCGCGCGGGCCGTCACCGTATGGCCGACTGGAACGCTGGCTCTGCGCCGGCCCGGTGAGCCCGAGCCCTTCAGTTCCCCCGACGACGGCTTTGGCATTTCGCTGCTCGACTATGGCTGGATCAAAGCCGGACCCGTCGGCCGCGTCATGCCGAACAGAGGGTTGAGCAACGGCAATGGCGCCTTCTACGGACTGCCGAATGTCGACTGGACTCTGGAGCTCGGCATTTTCGGCGAACTCTGGTACACGGAGCATTTCCGCGCCCGCGGTGAAATACGCCAGGGCGTCAATGGCCATGATGGCATAGACGCGAATATCGCCTTCGACGCGATCCAGAAATGGAACGGCTTCACGCTGGCGGTCGGCCCGCGCCTGCAGCTGGGCGACACTCAATTCATGAACGCTTATTTCTCGGTCACGCCCTATCAGGCTCTCCTTAATGGGAAAGTGACGCCTTATCAGGCCTATGGCGGCTTGACGTCGGTCGGGGTGCTCGGCTCGATCAAATACGACTTCACGCCGACCTGGAGCGCGACCGTATTCGGCGGCTATAATCGTCTCGTGAGCAGCGCGGCGGCAAGCCCGGTGCCGAACAATCTCGGCTCGCTGAACCAATATACCGGCGGCCTGATCGTCGCCCACTCTTTCAATCTGGATCTGCCGTTCTTACCCGTCGGCAACTGAGCTAAAGCGCTGCCCCTTCCGCGCGGCTCCTCAAATGAATGCAGGCAGGCTCTCGGCGGGGCGGTCATCTAACGATTGTCCGCCTGCGCCGCCTCGACCTGAT
Organism: Methylocella tundrae; assembly: GCF_038024855.1. NCBI lineage: Bacteria > Pseudomonadati > Pseudomonadota > Alphaproteobacteria > Hyphomicrobiales > Beijerinckiaceae > Methylocella > Methylocella tundrae. The sequence continues at coordinate 432,374 of NZ_CP139089.1, read as the reverse complement.
TGACGCAATCGAGCGTCGCCTCGAAGGTCAGGAGAGTCGATGCATGCCGCGCCTTATAGTCGCGCACCGGCTCGAGCGCAGCAATTTCCGACCACTTCCCGTTTGGCGGCGCGCCATTTTCCTTGAGCATGGCGCGAACCTGGTCGCGCAGGGCGCGGATCTCGGCGGCGGTCGAGCCGATCACATGGCGGGCCATGATCGAGGCCGCCGCCTGCCCCAGCGCGCATGCCTTCACGTCATGCGCGAAATCCACGATCTTGCCGTCATCCATGACAACATCGACAATAACGGTTGAGCCGCACAGTTTCGAATGCGCTTTCGCCGAGGCGCTCGGCGCCGCGAGCCGGCCTTGCCGCGGGATGTTTCCCGCAAGCTCCAGTATTCGACTGTTGTATATTTCTGTCAGCATGGTCCTACGCGGAATAAAGGTGCGGGTGACGGCGGGCAACGCATACTATATAGGTGTGGCAGGGTTATGCGACGAGATTTGGCGCATTTCCAAGCGATCCTCCCGGGCTAACGTCCGCTCGGCGCATCTGGCTGCAGAGGCCGTCCCTCTTTAGTCGGATGCGACGCTCCCTCTATGTCAGGTGGGATGCAAGGGACAATTATTGATGCTTTTGGAGGCGCCACATGGATGCCGTGGTTAAGTCCTTGGTCGAACGTTCTCAGCCCCAGCGCGACAATTCAGCGCGGGAGCCCCTCCCGACGCGGGAGGAGGCCGAAGCCGCCGTCCGCGTGCTGTTGCGCTGGGCGGGCGACGACCCGACGCGCGAGGGATTGGTCGATACGCCGGCCCGGGTCGTCAAAGCCTATGAAGAATTATTCTCCGGTTACCGCGAGGATCCCACCTCGGTGCTTGCGCGCGTCTTCGAGGAAGTGCACGGCTATGACGACATTATCCTCGTGCGCGACATCCCGTTCTCGTCGCATTGCGAGCACCATGTGGTGCCTTTCGTCGGCGTGGCCCATATCGCTTATTACCCTTCCGAAGAGGGCGTCGTCGGGCTTTCCAAGCTTGCGCGCCTCGTCGATGTGTTCGCCAGGCGCCTGCAGACGCAGGAGGCGCTGACGGCCCAGATCATCGGCGCGATCGACGTTCATCTGCGTCCGCGAGGCTGCGCGATCATGATCGAGGCCGAGCATATGTGCATGTCGATGCGCGGCGTCCGCAAACAGGGCGCTCAGACCATCACCACCCAGTTTACCGGCGTCTTCCGCGACGATCCGGCCGAGCAGGCGCGCTTCCTCACCATGCTGCGGCACGGCAAATAAGCTCAAAATCTCAAGGCTTTTTTTTGGGCTGTGTCCAGCTGGCGCCGCCAGCCTATAGTCCTGTTGCGCGGAAGATGCTTTTCCCTGCCGCGCATTTTTTGGCGATGCAGGCAAGACTGAAAGGGCGGCGACATGACCGGCGAGCGTGCAACAGCGACCCCTCCCGCTCCATCGCCAACTCCGATCGGCGCCAAAGGACAGGGCGCGAAATTCGATCTTGAGGAAGGGACCGCGTTCACGCCGCGTTTTGGCCCCGACGGGCTGATCGTCTGTGTGACGCGCGCGGCCGCCGACGGCGAAATTCTGATGATCGCCCATATGAATGCCGAGGCCTTGCGCCTGACGCTTGTAACGGGCGAAGCGCATTATTGGTCGCGTTCGCGGCAGGAAATCTGGCGCAAAGGCGCGACATCCGGACAAACGCAGAAAATAACGGAAATCAGGACGGACTGCGATCAGGACGCCTTATTGCTGAGCGTTGAGGCCGGCGGCGACGGCGGCGCCTGCCATACGGGCCGGCGCTCGTGCTTCTACCGCAAGGTCGTAAGCCGCGATGGCGGAGCGGTTCTCGTCTTCGATTAGCGTGACTGGTCGGGCGCGCGGAATGGCGGTCGGCGATGCGCTCGACGCGCCAAAAGCATTGCGCCAGATCGCATCGATCCAGGATATAATTAATTTTGCCGGCCGAAAACGCCGCCTTTTAAGGGAGTGGCCATTGAAAAAGGTTTATCTCGCTTATGCGCTTCTCGGCCTGATCGTGATCCTTCTTCTGTTCGCGCAACTGGCGCGGACGGGCGCGCCGGTCTAACGCTGGGCCGTGGCCTTCGTTCTCCTCGTTGCCCGAGGATTCGCAGGTCGGGCGGCCATCGAACCGGTTCATGCTTGAGCCGCGCGCATGACGAGCCGCCGCCGCGCGGCTGCTCGGGGCAATCCCGCCAAATGGGTCTTCTTTTCGTCGGCAAGGCGGCGTCAGCTCTGAAGAAGCGCCCAAGCGCGCTTTGTTCAACAATTGTCAACTTCCGGAGCGAAACACTCAAGTGTCCTAAACCGTTCTGCTTCAGCGCCGCATTTTGTCTGTATGGCCGCGCGTTCGTTAATGCCGCGTTCTACTTCACGAGGAGCGAGAGATTGAACAAAATGCTTCCCGATCCGCGCAGGCGGCCTAACCATCCGGGCGGTGTCGATGCGCCGTTATCGGTCAAGCTACAGACGCGGCCTTCGGTCGGCGTGGCGCTCGGCGCGGGCGCGGCGCGCGGCTGGTCCCATATTGGCGTCATGCTGGAGCTTCGCGAACATGGAATTCACCCGGACGTCGTCGCCGGGACCTCGATCGGAGCTGTGGTCGGTGGCTGCTACGCGGCAGGCAAGCTGGAACATGTCGAGACATTCGCGCGGGGCCTGACGAAAAAGACCGTATTCGGCATGATGGACGTGTCTTTTTCCGGCGTTGGCCTGCTCGCAGGCGGGCATCTAAAGCGCCGGCTCCACCAGGCGCTTGGCGGGCGCCGGCTCGAAGATCTCGACAAGGGGTTCGCCGCCGTCGCGACCGAAGTCGGCACCGGCCACGAAATCTGGCTGACCAAGGGCGACGCGGTCGAGGCGATCTGCGCCTCCTATGCGTTGCCCGGCATTTTTGAGCCGGTCCGCATCAATGGACGCTGGCTTTTCGACGGCGCCCTCGTCAATCCTGTGCCGGTCACGGTCTGTCGCGCGCTCGGCGCCGAAATCGTCATCGCCGTCAATTTGATCGGCGATAATGGATTTCGCGCGACGGTGATTGATGACCGGCTCTCGCTTGAGCCGACGCTCGAAGAATTTACCGTCGCCGTCGAAGAGCTGCCTAGGCGAGGCGGGTTTTTTGGCGCTTTCCGCGGCGGTCACCGCCGTCATTTCGGCAAACGGGAGGATGGCGCGCCGGGGATCGGCAGCGCCATGATGGACGCGTTCAATATAGCGCAAGGGCGTATTTCCCGCTCTCGTCTCGCAGGCGATCCGCCGGACGTCATCATCAACGCGCGGGTCAGCAGGGTTGGTCTGTTTGACTTTCACCGCGCTGACGAATTGATCGAGATGGGTCGCGAGGCGACGCGACGCGCCATCCCCGAGATCTCTGAGTTTATCGCTCTGACGCCACGCGGCGAGGAGTCCGCGCCATAGTCTGGCGAGCATTCAGACTGTCTGCCTGAAATAAGGCCGCGACTTCGCTCGCAGCAGGATGATCGGAAAAGCCATCAACGCGGCTCCCATCGTGACCGCCGCGAAGGCGACGCCGGCGCTCAAATCGCCATCGGTCCCGGCTTGGCGGAAGGAGCCGAGGCCGATCGGACAGAAAAGGCACACGGCCGTTACCACTCCCGGAGAGAACCGCCCGCCGGTCACGATCATCGGCAGCACATGAAAAAATGTGGCGTTGATCAGCATCAGCGCGGCATAGGCGAGAAAAAGGACCGGAAGCGATGTGGAAAGTTGCGCCTGAACGACGCCAAGAACGATGACGACGGCGTTGGTGACGTAAAAATCGCTCCATTCCACCGGCAGCTTGATGACGGCCCGCGCCCAGTTTCGCCAGTCGAGCGCAAATTCCTCCAGAATATGCACAGCATAGGCGCCGACTGCGAGCCAGGACCATTCATAGTAGGACATCTGGTTCTGTCGCCGCCCAATGGGTGTTTACTGCGCGCGGACAATGCGCCTGTCAGCCACGCTAAGGCGCAGCGTGGCCTCCATGGGCTTGGCCGCAATAGCGCGCCGTCAAGCCGTGGCGATATATTCCTTCATCGCCTGGGTCTGGCGCTCCATTTCCTCGAGGCGATACTTGACCAGATCGCCGATGGAGACGAGGCCTGCCAGCGTGCCGTCCCTGACGACAGGAAGGTGACGGAAACGCTGCTTGGTCATCTTTTCCAGCGCCGCGACAACGCACTCGCTGTCGGTGGTGGTCGTGACCCGCGCGGTCATATGTTTCGAAACGACGTCATTGAGCGCGCTCGCGCCGGCCCTGCCGATCGCCCTAACGATATCGCGCTCGGACAAGATGCCGAGAACCCTGCCTTCCGCGTCGGATACCACGAGGGCGCCGATATTTTTGGCTGTCAGGACCTCCAGCGCCTCGGAGAGCGTCCGATGGGGCTGGGTGGTGCTCACGTTCCGGCCCTTCTCTGCAAGAATGCGAGCGATTGTCATTTTGGGTCTCCTTCCAAACGTTTTTGGCTTTGCGTCCTCTCCGGGGCGTCAAATCGTCACGATAAAATGAACTCCTTCGCGTGAGCGCGCAACAGAAGTTTTCGGCCTGCGCCTTGGCGGCGCGGCGGAGCGCGAGGCCAAAAAGTGGAAAGCCTTTTTTCGGCGTCATGCTAACTTATTGATAAGAGATGGATTTGATCCTTTGGACGGCGTCGCGGCGCGATTGCGTCCAAAGTCATCCGGGCCGAGAACAGAAATGCGTTCAAGCAGCGGGCGTTGGGCTCTCTAAGCCTTTTGTTTCAACGGATGATGTGGATCCGAAAACTCTGCAACTTTCCGGCATCATGCTCTAGAATCGTGGTTCGGAAAGAGCAGCGGCGTGGGCGTCCTGCGAGACCGGCAAGAATTTTCCGGCTCCTTCATCGAGCGCCAGCAACTTGCCTTCAAGGATGCCGAAATAGGCGCCGTGAAGAGTGAGGAGGCCGCGCTTTTCGAGCGTTGCAATCGCCGGAAAGGTGCGAAGATTGGCGAGGCCCTGGATGATTGAAGCGAGAGCCAGACGTTCGGAATATTCGTCGAGAGGCTCCGCGGCCGGACCGATTTTTGCGGCCGCCGGCGCGATCAGGCTGATCCATTTTCCGATGAAATCACCTGCCGATAGGGGCTTCTGGTAGGGGTCGAAATCGGCTTCCGCATACGCACGGACGCCGCCGCAACGCGCGTGGCCGAGGATTACGATGTGCTCGACGCGCAGTCCGAGCACCGCGTATTCGAGCGCCGCCGACGTGCCGTGCAGATCATCGTTGGGCGAATAGGGGGGCACCAGATTGGCGACGTTGCGAGCAACGAAAATCTCGCCCGGACCGGCGTCGAAAATCACCTCCGGAGAGACCCGCGAATCGCAACATCCAATCAGGAGAATGCGAGGGTTCTGCCCTTTCTCGGCGAGATGATGGAAACGATCCTGTTCGCGCGCGAACCGGCCGCCGAGGAACGCCTCATATCCGGACACAAGCCGGTCCGGCAGCAGCGGACGCGCCGGCGCAGCATCGATTTTTTGCACAATCGAATCAGACATGCGAGCCACTCTTACGTGCTTGATCGGTGACCCATCCGCCGATCATCGGCAGGATGGTCCGATACAAGCTTATAGAGATGCCACGAGCCAAGCAAGAAGCAGCGAAAGCGCAAAATGCGGCGGCCGCGGCATGGCGTCGGCTCCAGCAAGCCGCCGCCGCGAAGGCCGCGATCGCCTCGGCGGCGCGCCGGAGCTTTGGAACAGGCGGCGGGCGGCGGCGCATGCTCGCGCGATGGACCGTGGGGTGTCCACCGCGTGAGCTTATCGAATGGTTTGCTTGGAAAAGATTACGGCTATCAGACTCGCGCTTCAGCCGCCTGCCTTGAGCGAGCTCAGCGCCTGCGACGCAGCGCTTGATATCGGCGGCGTCGAGGCATGAGTGATGGTTTTGTAATCCCCGTCGCTATCTTTGACCCGCCCGGCGGCCGGCGCTTTATAATCCCCGTCCGCCGCTTGCGCATTGGCGGAAACAGTTTGCGTCGGCGGGGTATAAATTGTGTTTGACGTCGCGTTGAGTGCGGAAATCGACATGTGATTCTCTCTTAACAGCCTAGCGAGATCTCAACATTACGGGGCAAAGCTTGCACGAGGCTGCGAAGATTCATTCAAATCCGCCGCATGTTCGCATGCGCCATGCGACCGCCGGTCACCTGAGTAGAGTGTGTCGGCAGCGCAAGGCGGGCAATCCCCGAACGAGGACGCATGAGCGAGAGCCCAGAGCCTATCGACACACGCGCCGAACAGAATCTTTTGCGGCTTTCGATCGCCGTGACATTTGTCCTTGGCCTCATCGGCGTCAGCGCCGGCCTCGCCATCGGCTCGCGGTCGATTCTGTTCGATGGCGTTTATTCGATTGTCGACGTCGCCATGACGGGCCTCGCCCTCATCGTCTCCAAACTGCTGACGCGCGAAGGCAGCCGTCGCTTTCAGTTCGGCTACTGGCATTTCGAGCCTATGGTTGCGGCCTTCAACGGAACCATCCTGTCACTCTCCTGCATCTATGCGTTCCTGGACGCGGTCGGCCTTTTGATCCAGGGGGGCCATAGGCTCGATTTCGGCCCAGCGGCCATCTATGCGATCCTTGTCAGCGCCGCCTGCCTCGTCATGGCGCGCCGGATGCGCCGGGCGAGCGAGGCGCTCGATTCCGACCTCCTGCGCATTGACGCGCGCGGATTTTTGATGGGAGGCGCGCTGAGCCTCGCTTTGCTCGCGAGCTTCCTAGGCGCGATGGCTCTCGAACGCGCTGGCTATCGCCACCTGGCTCCCTTCGCCGATCCGGCCATTCTGATCGCGGTCACGCTGTGCCTTGCGCCGATCCCCATGTTTTCCGTCTGGCGGGCGCTGCGTGAGATTTTTCTCGTCGCGCCGCCCGATCTTGACGCGGACGTACGCAGAATTCTCGACGCGGTGACAAAGCGCCACGGATTTCAAGGCTATACCAGCTATGTCGCCAAGACCGGCCGCGCCCGCTTCATCGACGCGCATATCATCGCCCACGCGAGCTTTCCGATCGGCGGGGTCGAGGCGCTGGACAAGATCCGCGAAGAAATCGCCTCCGAGATCGGGGAAGGAGGCGCGCCGCTTTGGCTGAATGTGTGCTTTACCGCTGACCGCAAATGGACCTGACGGAGCATTGCGCGCCAAGCCGCGGCTGGCGCAACGCCGAGGGAGGCTAACTCTACCCTTCGATCTCCTCGCGACGGATTTCCAGCGCGAGCCAATCCTCCTCCGCGGTCAGCAGCTCAGCCTCGGCCTTGGCGAAAGCGGCTGAGACCTGCGCGAACCTCGACGGGTCGCGCGCGTAAAACTCCGGATCGTCGAGCAGGGCTTTCAACTTCGCCATCTGTTCGCGAAGCCCCTCCATGCGCGCCGGCAGGGTTTCGAGCGCGTACCTTTCCTTAAAGCTCAAGCGCGGTTTTCCGGCCGGTTTTTCCGCGCGAGGCTGCGGCGCGGCTTTGGGCTTTGCTCCGGAACTGGCGGCGGTGATCGGCGCCGTTCCGACGCCGGAGCCGCGCTGCGCCACCATATCGGAATAGCCGCCCGCATATTCGATCCAATGGCCGCCGCCCTCCGCGAGCAGGACCGAGGTCGCGACGCGATCCAAAAAATCGCGGTCATGGCTGACGATCAGCAACGTGCCTTTATAGTCGCCGAGCATTTCCTGCAGAAGATCGAGCGTCTCAAGATCAAGGTCGTTCGTCGGCTCGTCGAGAACGAGGAGGTTCGAGGGGCGCGCCAGCGCACGGGCGAGCATCAGCCGCCCGCGCTCGCCGCCGGACAGCCGCCCGATCGGCGTTCGCGCCTGCTCCGGCCCGAAAAGAAAATCCTTCATATAGCCGATGACATGTTTGCGCTCGCCGTTGATCTCGACGAAGTCGCTACCCCCGCCGGTCAGCGCGTCCTTCAATATGGTGTCGGGATCAAGGCTCGCGCGGCCCTGATCAAGCGTCGCCAGTTCGACGTTTGCGCCGAGGCGGACATGGCCCGAATCCGGCGAAAGCGCGCCGGTCAGCAGATTGATGAGCGTCGTCTTCCCTGCCCCATTGGCGCCGATAACGCCGAGCCGGTCTCCACGCAAAAGACGCATCGAGAAATTCTGAACGATGGGACGTTCGCCGAAAGATTTCGAGATAGCCTCGGCTTCGATGACGAGCTTGCCGGAAACCTTGCCTTCCGTGGCGACGAGCTTGACGTCGCCTGTCGCGGCCTGGCGCTGGCGCCTCTCGCTGCGCATCGTGTTCAGCCCGGCGAGGCGCTTCTGGTTGCGCTTTCTGCGCGCGGTCACGCCATAGCGCAGCCAATGCTCCTCTGCGACGATCTTGCGGTCGATCTTGTGCTGCTGGCGCTCTTCTTCTTCGAGTTCCTGATCGCGCCAGGCCTCGAATTCGGAAAAGCCGCGCGCCAGCGTTCGCGTGCGGCCCCGATCGAGCCAGACCGTGCTGCGCGACAGATTTTGCAGAAAACGCCGGTCGTGACTGATGATGACGAGCGCCGAACGCAGCCCCTTGAGTTCGGCCTCGAGCCATTCGATGGCGGGCAGATCGAGATGGTTCGTCGGCTCGTCGAGCAGCAAAATATCGGGCTCCGGCGCCATCACCCGCGCCAGCGCCGCGCGGCGCGCCTCGCCGCCGGAAAGACGCGCCGGCTCCTCGTCGCCGCTGAGGCCGAGCTCGTTCAGGAGCTGTCTTGCCCGATAGGGATCATCGAGCGGACCGAGCCCCGCCTCGACATAAGCGAAGGCGGTCGGGAAGGCGGAAAGATCCGGCTCCTGCGGCAGATAGCGCACGCTCGCGTCCGGCTGCATGAAGCGCGTCCCGCCGTCGGCTTCGAGAAGCCCCGCTGCGATTTTCAAAAGAGTCGATTTTCCGGAGCCATTGCGGCCGACAAGACAAAGACGCTCGCCCGCCGAAACGGACAGCTCCGCGCTCTCAAGGAGGGGCCGCCCGCCAAGGGTCAGTGAAATGTCCTGCAGCAGCAGAAGAGGAGGCGCCATCCGGGCGAAAATCCTTGCGGTTTACGAAAACGAACCGACGATCTACAGCATTTTGCAGAAGTTGGAGCCGGTAAAATCATCTTGAACGCGACGGCCGCGTCCTTTTGACCAAAACCCCGGAAGCTGAGCAGCTTCGCGCGAGCGGCGGCGTCAAGGGCGCGAAGGTCAAGATCAGCGATTTTGCTTTCCGCCCGGCGAAGATCGCGGGCAAGCCCCGGGGCCGTGGCGCCCCTCCACGATCATGCGGAATTCCGCGCGCCGTCGCGGCGGCGGATTTCCACTTTCCCCGCTGGATACCAGCGATCGCTTCTCCTACACTTTCTCGAGGGCAGGAACCGGCGCTTGCAATGCAACTTGGCCGCGCATGCGCGGCCATTGCCGGCGAACGCGAAAACCGCCCTGAGAATGATGGAGGATGATGCGCGTGACGCAGGCCCCAGAAGCTATAGAGGGCGCCCCCGTCAAGGCGTCCCGTTTTCCGCCGGTGGAGCGAACGCTCCGGATGACGACCGGCCTTATCCTGTTCAGTTTCGCGACGACTCATTTTCTGAACCACGCCTGCGGCGTGCTGCGCCTCCCAACGATGGAGGCGATCAGGCTCGTCCTCTTATGGCCGTGGCGAACCTATGTCGGCCAGACGCTGCTCTACGGGTCGCTGCTGACGCATGGCAGCCTCGGCCTCTTCGCGATCTATCGCCGCCGTCATCTGCGGATTCCGCCGGCCGAACTCGCGCAAATCCTCCTCGGCCTGTCGATTCCACCGCTCATCATCCTTCACGCGGTGAATGTCCGCGTCGGTCATTTTCTATTCGGCCTGCCCGAGAGCTACCCATGGCTGATCTATCGCTATTGGCATCTGTCGCCCTTTGTCGGCGTGCCGCGGCAATTCCTTTTGCTGCTCGTGCTCTGGATCCACGGCTGTATCGGGCTGCGCAGCGCGATGCGCTTCAAGCCCTGGTATCCGAAATGGATGCCGGTTCTCGCCGCCCTCGCGACCGTGATTCCGCTTCTCGCCATCAGCGGCATCATCGACGCGGGTCATGATTTCGATGCGACCGCCGCGCAGGATCGGAATTTTCTCGCCTCGTTCAACCTTCAGAGCCCGGCTCAGGCAGCGATGCTCGCCAAGATCGGCGAGCTGTCGATTCTTGTCTACATCGGCCTCGTCGGCGCGGTCTTCGCGGGTCATGGTTTGCGGGAATGGCTGCAGCGGCGCTATCGCGCCGTGACGGTGACCTATCCTGGCGGCAAGCAGGCCGTGGTGCCGCGCGGCTTCTCGATTCTCGAAGCGAGCCGCTGGGCCGGCGTCTCGCATATGTCGATGTGCGGCGGCCGTGGACGCTGCTCGACCTGCCGCGTGCGCGTCCGGGCCGGCCTCGAAACGCTGCCTTCGCCCAATGTGGCGGAAGCCAACACCCTCGCCGCGATCCAGGCCGAGACCAATATTCGACTGGCGTGTCAGGTTAGGCCGCATGGAGACGTCGACGTCACGCCGCTTCTTACTCTCGGGCGGTGGGAGACAAAAGCGCTCGCCGCCAACCTCAGCGCATCAATGGAACATGAGATCGCGGCTCTTTTCATCGATCTGCGCGATTCGACCAAACTCGCCGATGGACGCCTCCCCTATGACGCATTCTATGTCATTGATCGTTATGTAGGCGCGGTTTGCCATGCGGTCGAAGCGAGCGGCGGCCATGTCACCAGCATCGCCGGCGACGGCGTCATGAGTTTTTTCGGTGGCGACCGTGACGCGCGATCCGCATCCCGCGCGGCGATTTTCGCGCTTCAAGAGTTGTGGAGAACGCTGGACGCGCTCAGCACCGAATTCGAGTCCGCCTTCGATTTCCCGCTGCGTTTCGGCGCCGGCTGCCATCTCGGTCTTGCCGTCGTCGGCGCACTGGAGAGCCGGCAGACGGCGCAGTTTCTTGGCGAGGTCGGCAATATCGCGTCACGGCTCGAGAGCCTAACCAAGGAGCTGAAATGCACAATGATTCTCTCGCGCGAGATGGTCGAGCGCGCAGGCTTTGCGATGCCGCCGGTCGAGACCCGCCGCGTGCAGATCCGTAGCGTCTCCAGGCAAATCGAATTGATCGTGTTTCGCACGAAGGACGATCTCGATCATCTGATCGCGCAGGAGGCCAATTGACATGACGACCATCAGGCCATCTGAAACGCTCGCGCGCGTCGAACTTTTCCACTCCCTGCCGCCAGACACCATCGCCCGGCTCGACACACGCTGTATCTGGCGGCGCGCGCGGGCCAAGGAATGGATCATCGACTATCAGGACGAGAGCACGGACGTATTTTTTCTCATCACCGGCGTCGCTCGCGTGATGATCCGGTCGATTTCCGGCCGTGAGACGATCCTGCGCGATATCGAGGCCGGCGCATTTTTCGGCGAACTCGCCGCGATCGATGGCCAGACGCGGTCCGCCAGTATTCTTGCCATCACCGATGCGACGATCGCAAAAATGACGGCCACGACATTCATCGAAACGGTCACGAGCCACCCCGATGTCAGCCTGCGCCTGCTCCGCTTCATCACCGGGCAGGTTCGCATGCTGGCCAATCGCGTGAATGAATTCACGACTCTCGCGATTCGAGAACGGCTGATCACGGAGCTGCTGCGGCTCTCGCGGGCAAATCGCGCAGATCCTCGAGAAGCGATCGTCTCGCCTCCTCCCGTCCACGCGGATCTTGCCGGGCGCATCAGCACCCGCCGCGAAACCGTCACCAAGGAATTGAGCGCAATGGAACGCGAGGGGCTCGTGCGGCGCGGGCGCGGCGCGCTGACCCTCGTCGACGTGCCCCGCCTGGTGGCGATGATCGGCGATAAGGAGGATGCGCTGGATTTCAAGACATAGGCCGACCGCGGCGCGGATCATGTTCGCCGCAGTGAGGACGGGCGTCCCTTTACCGTCGCCGCCAGCGTCCGCGCTCGAGGCTAGGCGGCTTGTCCGCGCAGCCAGTCATATCTTGAGAGCGTCTCTGAGCTCGAGCAGTTGATCACGCTTTTCGGTCGCAAGGCGGCGGCTCTCGTCATTCTTCGCGTCGGCGACGTCTTCTTCCGCGTCTTTGATATCAGCCGCGATCTTGGCCGCGTCGACCTCGTCGAGCGGGATGGCCTGTTCCGCCAAAATCGTGAGGCCCGCGGGCGACACGTCGGCGAAGCCGCCGCGAACGAAAAACCGTAGCTTGTTCGTCCGGGATTCCTCGATGTCGATCACGCCGGGCTTCAGCGTCGACATGAGCGGCGCGTGATCCTTGAGGACCGTAAACTGACCCTCGGTTCCGGGCACGACGACAGTCTGCACCTCGCCCGAAAACATCAGCTTTTCAGGCGACACGAGTTCGAAATGAAAGTCCGCCATTGCGCGTCCCTGACATTGATTTCCGCCGATCTAATGCGACCCGCGGCTCAAAAAGCGCCGCGCGGAATGATCCGCCGCGCGGCCGATTGCGATGGTGACCGTCAGGCGGCTTCCGCCGCGAGGCGCTGCGACTTCTCGATCGCCTCGTCGATTGAGCCGACCATATAGAACGCCGCTTCCGGCAGATGATCGTATTTGCCCTCGACGAGCCCCTTGAAGCCCTTGATCGTGTCGGCCAGCGACACCAGCTTGCCGGGGGAGCCGGTGAAAACCTCCGCGACGTGGAACGGTTGCGACAGGAAGCGTTCGATCTTGCGCGCGCGGGCGACGGTCAGCTTGTCTTCTTCCGACAGTTCATCCATGCCGAGAATGGCGATGATGTCCTGCAAGCCCTTATAGCGCTGCAAGATCTGCTGCACCTGACGCGCGACGCCATAGTGTTCTTCGCCGACGACGAGGGGCGACAGCATGCGCGAGGTCGAATCCAGCGGATCGACGGCGGGATAGATGCCCTTTTCAGCGATCGAGCGCGACAGCACGGTCGTCGCGTCAAGATGGGCGAAGGTGGCCGCCGGCGCCGGATCGGTCAAATCGTCGGCGGGGACGTAAATCGCCTGCACCGAGGTGATCGAACCTTTGGTCGTTGTGGTGATGCGCTCCTGAAGCGCCCCCATGTCGGTGCCGAGCGTCGGCTGATAACCGACCGCCGAAGGAATGCGGCCAAGCAGAGCCGACATTTCCGAACCCGCCTGGGTGAAGCGGAAGATATTGTCGACGAAGAACAGCACGTCCTGGCCTTGATCGCGGAAATCCTCGGCGACCGTCAGTCCGGTAAGCGCGACGCGCGCCCGGGCGCCCGGTGGTTCGCTCATCTGGCCATAGACAAGAGCGCATTTCGATCCCTCGGCCGAACCGCCATGCTCGCGCGGATCGAGATTCACCTTGGATTCGATCATTTCGTAATAAAGGTCATTGCCTTCGCGCGTACGCTCGCCGACGCCGGCGAAGACGGAATAACCGCCATGCGCCTTGGCGACATTGTTGATGAGCTCCATGATCAGCACGGTCTTGCCGACGCCCGCGCCGCCGAAGAGGCCGATCTTGCCGCCCTTTGCGTATGGCGCGAGCAGATCGACCACCTTGATGCCGGTCACGAGGATCTGCGCTTCCGTCGCCTGCTCGGCATAGGTTGGCGCCTCTTGGTGAATCGCGCGATAATCGCTCGCCTTGATCGGCCCCGCTTCGTCGACCGCTTCGCCGATCACGTTCATGATGCGGCCAAGGGTGCCTGCTCCAACCGGCACCATGATTGGTGCGCCGGTGTCGCGCACGGGCTGGCCGCGCGTCAGGCCTTCCGAGACGTCCATGGCGAGGCAGCGCACCGAGTTTTCGCCGAGATGCTGGGCGACTTCGAGGACAAGGCGGTTGCCGCCGTTGTCGGTCTCCAGCGCGTTGAGGATTTCCGGCAGATGACCGTCGAATTTAACGTCGACGACGGCGCCGATGACCTGCGTGACGTGGCCTGTGGGCGTGTTGGTTGCGGCGTCAGCCATGGTTCGTCCTCTTGCTGTCCTGGATGCTCAAAGCGCTTCGGCGCCAGAAATAATCTCGATCAGTTCTTTCGTGATCATCGCCTGACGGGAGCGGTTATACTGCATCGTTTGTTTCTTGATCATTTCGCCCGCGTTGCGCGAGGCGTTGTCCATCGCGCTCATGCGCGCGCCTTGCTCGGAAGCTGCGTTCTCGAGGAGGGCGCGCAGAACCTGGATCGACACATTGCGCGGCAGAAGCGTCGTCAGAATTTCCTCTTCGCCAGGCTCATAATCGTAAACCGCCTGCGGCTCGGCCGCCCGCCCTTCCCCGCTGACGTTCAGCGGGATCAGTTGCAGCGCCGTCGGAAGTTGCGAAATCACGCTCTTGAAACGAGCGAAGAAAAGCGTGCAGACGTCAAATTCGCCGGCTTCGAAAAGCGACACGATCTTGCGGCCGATCGCGTCGGCGTTATCGAACCCCAGCGTCTTGACGCCGCGCAGATCGACGAGTTCGATGATCTCGCGCTCGAACTGCCGGCGCAGGATATCATGACCCTTCTTGCCGACGCAGATGATCTTCACCGTCTTGCCCTGACCGATCAGCGAGACTGCGGCGTCGCGGGCCAGCCGGGCGATCGATGCGTTGAAGCCGCCGCACAGGCCGCGCTCGGCCGTGCAGACGACAAGCAGATGAACGCCGTCGCGGCCGCTGCCGGCAAGAAGCTGCGGCGCCGGCGAGCCGGGGCTTATCGAGGCGGCGAGCGAGCCCAGCACCTGCTCCATTCGCTCGGCGTAGGGCCGTGCCGCCGCCGCCGCATTTTCAGCGCGTCGCAGTTTCGCCGCCGCCACCATCTGCATGGCTTTGGTGATCTTCTGCGTCGCCTTGACCGAGGCGATCCGGTTTCGCAGATCCTTCAACGAGGGCATGGCATATCCGCCTGACTATGTCCAAAGGTCGCTTGATGCTTCACGCGAAGGTCTTCAAGCAAAGTTCTTGGCGTAGGTCTCGACGATCGACTTCAGCTGCGCGGCTGAAGCGTCGGAAAGATCCTTCGATGTGCGGATCGTATCGAGCAGGTCGGCGTGGCTCGTGCGCACCAGAGCAAGAAGCCCGTCTTCAAAGGCGCGCACGCGGTTGACCGGCAGGGCGTCGAGATAGCCGTTGACTCCGGCGTAGATCACGATCACCTGCTCTTCCATCTTGAGCGGCGAGAATTGCGGCTGCTTCAAAAGCTCTGTGAGGCGTGATCCACGCGCAAGAAGGCGCTGCGTCGTCGCGTCGAGATCGGAGCCGAACTGCGCGAACGCGGCCATTTCGCGATATTGCGCCAGTTCGCCCTTGATCTTGCCGGCGACCTTCTTCATCGCTTTCGTCTGCGCGGCGGAGCCGACGCGCGACACCGAAAGGCCGACGTTCACCGCCGGGCGGATGCCCTGGTAGAAAAGATCGGTCTCAAGGAAGATCTGGCCGTCGGTGATCGAAATCACGTTCGTCGGAATATAGGCCGACACGTCGTTCGCCTGCGTCTCGATGACCGGAAGCGCCGTCAGCGAACCGGCGCCGTTGGCGTCGCGCAGCTTGGCCGCGCGCTCGAGGAGGCGCGAATGCAGATAGAAGACATCGCCGGGATAGGCTTCGCGGCCCGGCGGGCGACGCAGAAGAAGCGACATCTGCCGGTAGGCGACGGCCTGCTTCGAGAGATCGTCATAGACGATCAGAGCGTGCATGCCGTTATCGCGGAAATATTCACCCATGGCGCAACCGGAGAATGGCGCCAGGAACTGCATCGGGGCCGGATCGGAGGCGGTCGCCGCGACGATGATCGAATATTCCAGCGCGCCGCTTTCTTCCAGCACTTTCACGAATTGGGCGACGGTCGAGCGCTTCTGCCCGACCGCGACATAGACGCAATAGAGTTTTGCGCTTTCGTCCGTGCCCTGGTTCGCGGCTTTCTGGTTGAGGATGGCGTCGAGCGCAACGGCGGTCTTGCCGGTCTGGCGATCGCCGATGATCAGTTCGCGCTGACCGCGCCCGATCGGGATCAGGGCGTCGATGGCCTTGAGGCCCGTCGCCATGGGCTCATGCACTGATTTGCGAGGAATGATGCCGGGCGCCTTGACGTCGACGCGTGAGCGACGCGTCGCGTTGATCGGGCCTTTGCCGTCGATCGGATTGCCGAGCGCGTCGACGACGCGGCCGAGCAGCTCCTTGCCGACCGGCACGTCGACGATGGCGCCGGTGCGCTTCACCGTCTGGCTTTCCTTGATGTCGCGGTCGGAGCCGAAAATGACGACGCCGACATTATCGACTTCAAGGTTCAGCGCCATGCCGCGAACGCCGTTCTCGAATTCGACCATCTCGCCCGCCTCGACATTGTCGAGGCCATAAATGCGGGCGATGCCGTCGCCGACCGAGAGCACCTGGCCGACTTCGGTGACCGAGGCCTCATTGCCGAAGCCAGCAATCTCGTTCTTGAGAATTGCAGAAATTTCTGCGGCGCGGATATCCATCAGCCGACCTCTTTCATACGTGCGCGGATCGAATTGAGTTTTGTCTTGAGAGAGCCGTCGACCATGCGAGAGCCCAGTTGGACAATGAGGCCGCCGATGATCGTCGGATCCACCTTGACGGAGACCTCGACGCGATCGCTGCCGGAGATCGCGGCGAGCGCGCTTTTCAGCGCCTCGACATGCTCATCCTTAAGCGGTTCGGCGACGGTGACCGAAGCGCGGCTGAGCCCTCTCGCATGGTCATAAAGAACGTTGAAGTCGCGGATCATATCGTTGACCGCAAACAGACGGCGCTTGGTGGCGACGAGTTTCAGGAACTTCGCCGTCGTTCCGCCAATCGACGCCCGGTCGAGCAGAGCGGTCAGCACCTTGACCTGCTCTTCGCCGGAAAAGACCGGGCTGCGCACGAAGTCTCGCAGGTCTTCGCTTTCGGCCAGGAGACCTGCGAATGTCGCGAGATCGGCCGCGACCTCGTCGGTCGTGGAGGTTTCGTGGGCGAGGTCGAACAGCGCCTGAGCGTATCGGCCCGCCATTCCGGAAACGAGGGTTTCTTGCTTCGCCAACCGATGCCCCAAATGTTCAAAATGTCCCGTGTCCGCGCGCTTCTAGAGGCGCTGGCCTTTCGCGGCAATCCGCGAAAAGGCTTAAACCGGAGACTGAGATGAAGAAGTCCGGGCGCGGCGAAGGAACGCGGCCACACCCATACAGCGAAGGGTTGCTAACATAGGATATTTTGGGGCGCAACCCTGGCATCACGGAATGGGGAGCAGCAGCGGCAAAACAACGCAAGCTCGACTTTAGCTTGGGTGGCTTCGCTGGTTCGGGACACGGAGATTTTAGCGGGGGGCGGGCTTCGGCCGGGCGGCGAGAGCGACGCTCCAAAGCGCGCGGAGAGCGATCGCTTCGGCCAGCTTCGGCTCGAGCCGCGCCTTGCCGATTGCTTCCGCCAAAATCTCGATGGCGCGCAAAAGCTTTGCCGAGGTCCAGATGCGAAGATGGGCGTCGATCGCGCGGGCGCGGCCGAAGCCGCCGCCATGCCCCTCCCCGGCCCCCATCCCCGCTTCGACGTCGAGCCGCGCCCGGCGAAGCGTCAAGGCGTGGCGGAGCGCTGCGCCAAGCAGCTGGTTGACGTCGACGGCCTGCGCGAATGTCTTGCGCGCGCCCGTCTCAAGCGCGGCGAAATCACCGTGGAAGGCGTCGTTGACGGCATGATCCAGCATCAGGCTCGACGCGTCCGAGACGATCGCTTCGACGTGATCGAGACCGATTTCTCCGGCTCCCCGCGCGTATAGAACGAGCTTGGCGAGTTCCGAGCGGGTCGCCAGCCGATCCTGGCCGAGCAGCGAAACGAGCAATATCCGGGCCTCCGGCGAGACCCTCAGTCCGGCGGCCGCGGCCTCCGCTTCGATGAGAAGGGCGACATCCTTCGCCGAATCCGGATAGCACTCGATCGCCGCGGCGTTTTTCTCGCGTTCGCAAAGCCGCCGCAGGGGCGCGTCCTTCTTCAGGGCGCCGGCCTCGATAATGATGGTGCAATCCTGTGGCGGTGCGGCGATCAGGGGCTCGATCGCGGTGACGAAGGCCTTTCCCTGCGCCTCGATCCAGATCGCGCGCCGGCCGCCGAACAGCCCTATCGTGTTGGCTTCGTCGGCCAGGCGCAGCGGATCGGCGGCAATGTCGTCCCCGCTGATGCGCAGCAATTGGAAGGGGTCCTTTGGATCATCCACCGCGTGCTGGACGATAGCGCGGGCGCGCTCGGCGACGAGACCGAAATCAGGGCCAAAGACCAGATAGAGATATATGTGCGGCGCCGGGCGCGCGAGAAATTTGTCGGCCTCGTAGGTTTTGATTGCGACCAATTTGCCGGCTTCTCCTCAAGCTGAGCCGCTCATCGCTCGCGGCGGACCGGCCTACCCCTTTTCGGCGAAAGCGGCGGCGAGATTGGTGCGGATCTGCTCCGCGAGCATGCGCGCGTCGCGGATTTCAGCATCGCGCGAGGCGCGGATATTGGCGAAACGTTGCGAGTTGCGATCGTAACTTGCGACCACGGTCGCCGTGCCCTTGGTGACCGGATCGCCCCCTTCGAGCGGCGTCAGCGTGTAATCGGCCGCGACCACGACGGTGCCGGAGGTCGGATAGCCAGTCACAGTGTCGATGAGGGGCGATTGCACGCTTTCCCGCACGCTGATCTTCAGCACATATTTCGGATCGATGGGCGCGCCCGTCCCGTTCAACCCGAAATGCAGCTCGTTTTCGAGATAATGGCCGAGGCGATCAGGGATCGGCGAGATCTTGATCGTCTGCAATCGGCTGGCGACGTCGCCGCCGCCCCCAAGCGAGCCATAAAGCGGCTGAAGGCAGCCGGCCAGGGAAAGGCTCGCCGCCGCGACGAAGGCAAGCGCCGCGCCGCGCGAAAAATGCTGGCGAAGCATAGGTTTATGCGACGACATTCACGATCCTTTGCGGAACGATGATGATTTTCTTGACGGGCCGGCCTTCAAGCGCGCGCTGAACCGCCTCCAGGGCCAGGGCCGCGGCCTCAATCGCCGGATTGTCGGCGGCGCGGTCGATGACGAGATCGGCGCGCTTCTTTCCATTGACCTGCACCGGCAACTCCATCGTCTCTTCGACAACCAGCGCCCTATCGGCGACCGGCCACGCGGCTTCGGAAACCAGTCCTTCACGGCCGAGCCGCGACCAGCATTCTTCGGCGAGATGCGGCATCATCGGGGCAAATAACGGAACCAGAATTTCAGCCGCCTCACGGAAGGCGTAGCGCAGATCCGGCGCGACAATCTCGCTGTCGATCGCGCCAACGGCCGCGCCGAGCCTGTTGGCAAGGTCATGCACCTGCGCGATGGCGCGGTTGAAGCGCAGCCGCTCGATATCCTCTTCGACCTTGATGAGCGCGCCGTGCGCCGCCCTGCGGATCGCCGCCGCGGCCGGCGAGAATTCGGCCGGCGCGGCCGACGCTTCTCCGCCGAGGAAAATCAGCTCGCCGACGAGCCGCCACAGACGCTGGACAAATTTGCCGGCGCCCTGCACCCCCTCCTCCGTCCAGATGACGTCGCGCTCGGGCGGCGAGTCAGAGAGAACGAACCAGCGCGCGGTGTCGGCGCCGAAGGTCGAAATGATCTCGTCGGGATCGACCGTGTTGCGCTTCGACTTCGACATTTTTTCTATGCCGCCGATGACGATTTCCTCGCCATCGTCGAGACGGAACGCTTTGCGCCCGTAAGCGGCGGCCTCCAGCCGGATCTCGGCCGGCGAGACCCACTCGCCCTCCTTCGAGCGGTAGGTCTCATGCACCACCATGCCCTGCGTGAAGAGGCCGGCGAAAGGCTCCTTCAATGCGCCGACATGGCCGGTCGCCTGCATGGCGCGCGTAAAGAAGCGGGCGTAAAGCAGATGCAGGATCGCATGCTCGATGCCGCCGATATATTGATCGACCGGCAGCCACCTCTCGATCGCTTCAAGGCTCGTCGGCGCGGCCTCGTTCCAGGGATCGGTGAAGCGCGCAAAGTACCAGGAGGAATCAACGAAAGTGTCCATCGTGTCCGTCTCGCGCCGGGCGGGGGCGCGGCAGATGGGACATGTGACATGTTTCCAGGTCGGATGGCGGTCGAGAGGATTGCCGGGCTGATCAAAGGTGACGTCAGCCGGCAGTTCAACCGGCAGGTCAGCGGCCGGAACGGGAACCGCCCCGTGCTCCTCGCAATGGATGATCGGAATCGGACAGCCCCAATAGCGCTGGCGCGAAATGCCCCAGTCACGCAGCCGGTAATTGACCTGGCGCTTCGCCTGTGGCCGGTTTCCGATCGTGCTCGCCTCGAGAAGCCGCGCGACCTCCTCTTTCGCGGCTTCAACGTCCATGCCGTCGAGAAAACGCGAATTGATCAGCACGCCGTCGCCGTCATAGGCGACGTCTGCGACGACGAAGCTCCGCGGATCGGCGCCGGGCGGACAAATCACCGGCGTATTGCCAAGGCCATAGGCATTGGCAAAATCGAGGTCGCGCTGATCATGCGCGGGACAGCCGAAGATCGCTCCCGTCCCGTAATCCATCAGCACGAAATTGGCGACATAGACCGGCAGCAGCCAGTTTTCGTCAAAAGGATGCCGCGCCTTGAGGCCGGTGTCATAGCCTTTCTTTTCAGCCGTCTCGATCGCGGCGAGCGAGGTTCCCCTTTGCCGGCATTCGATGATGAAAGCGGAGAGCGCCGGGTCGGCCCTGGCGCAGTCGGCGGCGAGCGGATGGTCCGGCGCGATAGCGATGAACTTCGCCCCGAACAGCGTATCCGGCCGCGTCGTGTAGACTTCAACCTCGCTCTCGCGCACGCTCAAGGTCGGCTCAAGCTCGAAGCGCACGAGCAGGCCCTCGGAGCGGCCGATCCAGTTCGCCTGCATCAGCCGCACTTTGTCGGGCCAGCGCTTCATCCCGTCGAGGGAGAGCAGCAGATCCTCGGCGTAATCGCTGATCTTGAAAAACCATTGCGTCAGTTCGCGCTGTTCGACGAGAGCGCCGGAGCGCCAACCGCGCCCGTCAATGACCTGCTCATTGGCGAGAACGGTGTGGTCGACAGGATCCCAATTGACCTTCGACTGCTTCCGGTCGACGAGACCCGCGGCCAGAAAGTCGAGGAACATCTTCTGCTGATGCTTGTAGTAGCTTGGATCGCAGGTTGCTATTTCGCGCGACCAGTCGAGCGAGAGCCCCATCGACTGCAATTGTGCGCGCATGCTCGCGATATTGGCGTAGGTCCAGGCCGCCGGATGGCTCTTGTTCTGCATGGCCGCGTTTTCGGCCGGCATGCCGAACGCGTCCCAGCCCATCGGGTGAAGAACGCTAAAGCCGCGCGCGCGCTTGTACCGGGCGATGACATCGCCCATCGTGTAATTGCGGACGTGCCCCATGTGGATGCGTCCCGACGGATAGGGAAACATCTCGAGCACATAATATTTTGGGCGCGGATCGGCGTTATCGGTCCTGAAGGTCGCCGATTCTTCCCAAATCTTGCGCCATTTGGGTTCAGTTTCGCGGGCGTTATAGCGCTCGAAGTCCATGCTGTCCGATTGTCGCTTAGAGTCTTGAAGAATACGTTTGATTTGCTGGCACACAGCATTATTTGGCGCGCGGGGTCAATTGCCTTGCAAAGGTTCCGCCTTGCGCGGCCGAGCCCCCGCTCTCATTTAAGCGGGCGCGCTTCAAAATGCGCGTCTTTAGTCTGACTGAAAGGCAAGAGGTTTGCAAAAAGCCGTGAAGAAATCGGAAAACCCGCTGGATCGGCTTGAAGAGGTGCGCGAGGCGATGGCCCGCGCGGCAAGGGACGTGGGGCGCAGGCCGCAGGACGTCACGCTGGTCTGCGTATCGAAAACCTTTCCCGCCGCCGAGGTCGAACCCTTGCTTGCCGCGGGCCAAAGAGTGTTCGGCGAAAATCGCGTGCAGGAGGCGATGGAAAAATGGCCGCCGCTGCGACAGGCCTATTGCGGGGTTGAGCTTCACCTCATCGGCCCGCTGCAATCGAACAAGGCGCATGAGGCGGTGATGCTGTTCGACGTCATCGAGACGGTCGATCGCGACAAGATCGCCAAGGCGCTGGCGGTCGAAATCCAGAAGACCGGACGCCATCCAAGGCTCTATATTCAGGTCAATACGGGAGCGGAGCCGCAAAAGGCGGGGATTTTGCCGGGGGAGGCCGATGGCTTCATCGCGCGCTGCCGGGGCGAGTTCGGTCTCGGCGTCGCGGGGCTGATGTGCATTCCGCCCGTCGATGATCAGGCCTCGCCGCACTTTGCCATGCTGAACCAGATCGCCGCGCGCAATGGGCTCAAAGAGCTCTCAATGGGCATGAGCGCCGATTTCGAGCTCGCCATTCAACTCGGCGCCACGCATGTGCGCGTCGGCAGCGCCATTTTTGGCGCAAGGCCCAAAAATTGAGAAGGACGGGTTTAACGAGTCACCTGATCGTCAGCACCGTCCGCTGCGACAGGCGCGGCAGAAGCCGGCGGAAATCATCGGCGGCAAGGGCGACGCAGCCCTCGGTCGGGGCAAAGCCAGGACGCGCGCAATGCAGGAAAATGGCGCTGCCGCGCATCTTCCGTCGCGGCATAATATTGTAGTCGAGCACAATCACGATGTCGTAGAGGTGATCGGCGCGCCACAACTTTTCATGAGATTGCCGGAAAGGCGCCACAATCGGTCGATTATACAGCCCGCTGTCGGGATCATCGCACCAGCCCATATCTTTGCGGATTGGCCGCATGGGCAGAGACGACGGCCTGATGCGTAGTTTTTCTGAGCGATAGAAAGCTGAAAGGAGACGCCAGCTTCCAGCCGGACTTGCGCGATCGCCCTCCCGCTTGTCGCGTCTGACGCCGCCGCCTCCGATGGCGCAGCGCAGAACCAGGGAGCCAGCATGCAGCCTGCCGATGGGAGGGGTTTGCCCGGGAACGCGGGTCGCCGTCAGGCGATCAAGGCAACGCTTAAGTTGAGGACGGGCTGGAGAGGGTGCGCTTGAGGTTGTCCGCAAGGGATTTCTCAAGTCTTTTGCAAGAGATTTCATAGAAGACTATGCTTTTGCCAGACGCTGATTTGCGCAAGCCAGATTTGGCGCTTGTGGAGCACAGAATGCAAATGAGCCTTTTCCGAGAAGGCTTGTTACTATGGCGTCTGGATCTGACCGAATCACGGCGCGTCAATTGCCTTCGACAGATTATGCAGGACGTGAGGATGCAAGATCAACCAAGGACGAGTCCATGACGCAGGTTCTGAAAATCTTGATCGCGGACGATGACGCCGATTTGCGCGCCGCCTTGGCCGAACAACTGTCCCTGCACGAAGAATTTTCGGCGGTCCACGCTGATTCGGCGGAGGGCGCGCTGTCCGCTTCACGTCAGGAGACGCCGGACCTGATCATCATGGATGTCGGCCTTCCGGATATGGATGGGCGCGAGGCGGTCAAACGCATGCGCGAGGAAGGCTTCAAAAACCCGATCATTATGCTCACCGGCCACGACAGCGAGTGGGACACCGTGCAGGGCCTCGACTCGGGCGCCAATGATTATGTCACGAAGCCGTTCCGCTTCGCCGTTTTGCTTGCGCGCATGCGCGCGCATCTACGCCAGCACGAAACCAACGAGGAAGCGCTGTTCCGGATCGGGCCCTATACCTTCCAGCCGGGCGCGAAGCTGTTGATCAGCGAAAAGGGCGAAAAGCTCCGCCTTACGGAGAAAGAGACCGCGATCCTGCGCTTCCTTTACCGGGCGGGACAGAGCGTCGTCGTCCGGGAAGTGCTGCTGCGCGAAGTCTGGGGCTATAACTCCAACGTCACGACGCATACGCTCGAAACCCATATTTACCGCCTGCGGCAAAAGATCGAGCGCGATCCCGCCAAGGCGCAACTGCTCATCACTGAAGCCGGCGGCTACAAGCTGCTCCCCTGATCGCCGGGCCAACGCCGCCTCGAGGAAAGCATCGCCATGGCTTTGGAGGACGACGTCGCCAAGCTTGCGCGCAACGGGATTTTCGCGGCGCTCGGCCCCGAAGCGCTGCGGCTTCTAGCTTTCTCGGCCGAAACCCGCATTTTGCGCGCGGGGGATATTCTGTTCCGCCGCGATGACGTGTCCAATGGCGGATTCGCTTTGCTTACCGGCTCGGTCGCGCTCGATCCGTCAGATCATGGCGTGGCGACGGCGCGGATCGTGCGGCCGCCCGCCCTCATCGGCGAACTTGCGCTTTTGACGCAGACGAAGCGGCCTGCGACGGCGATCGCGCGCGAACCCTCGAGCGTCCTGCGCATCTCGCAGCAGCTCTTTCGCCGTATCCTCAGCGAATATCCATCCAGCGCGGAGCGGCTGCAACAATCGCTGGCGGCGCGGCTCACCGGGTTTACAGCTGAACTCGCGGCCGTTTGGGGAGACGGGCCGGAGCCCGCCGAGGCCGCTCGATCCGAAGGCGAATAGCTGCTCAGCGTCCTGCTTTTTAAGCCAGTGTTTCGACGCATGATGCGGGACCGGAAAGTCTGCGGCTTTGCGGCGTCATGCCCTAATAATCAAGGTGGACCAGTACGGGCACGTGGTCGGAGGGGCGCTCCCAGCCGCGACTTTCGCTTAACACCCGCATGCCGCCGAGGCGCGGAGCCAGGCTTTCGCTAACCCACACGTGATCGAGCCGGCGCCCCCTGTTGGACTCAGCCCAGTCCCGCGCGCGATAACTCCACCAGGTGTAGAGCTTCTCATCGGCCGGCACATAGCGCCGCATGGCGTCGACCCACGGCCCTGCCCGCAGGACGAGACCAAGCTTCTCGACTTCGATCGGCGTATGGCTGACGACGCGCAGCAGCGCCTTGTGGCTCCAGACGTCGGCCTCGAGCGGCGCGATATTGAGATCGCCGACCATGATCGCGTCCGTGTTCGCGACCCCATCGGCGCTCATCCAGGCGACCAGTTCGTCGAGGAACGCCAGCTTGTGGGCGAATTTCGGATTAATCAGGGGGTCAGGCTCATCGCCGCCGGCGGGCACATAAAAATTGTGGAGCCTGACCGGTTTATCGGCGGCGGGCGTTAACGTCACGGCGACGTGCCTCGCGTCCCCCTTATCGCAGAAACCGCGGCGGTCAGCCTCGGTCAAGGGCAGTTTCGAGGCGATCGCAACGCCGTGATACCCTTTTTGGCCGTTGATCACGACGTGCGAATAGCCGAGCTTATGGAAGTCACCGAGCGGAAACTCGGCGTCGCGGCATTTGGTCTCCTGGAGGCACAGGACGTCGGGCGCATGCTCCTTGAGGAAACGCGCGACGAGATTGATCCGCAGGCGAACCGAATTGATGTTCCAGGTAGCGACCGTCAGGCGCATGTGACCTCCGCCCGCGATTGATCACGCTGAAGCTCGCGCCGCAAGGCGGCGCAGCGGGCAGCCCACAGAAATTGCGCGCGGCGAGTCGAAAAAAGAGGGCGCCCGGCCAGAGACCGGACGCCCTAGGAGCGAAGCTTTGCCGGGAGGGGGGGCCGGCGCAGGTCGAATCAGACGAAGCGGGGGGGAATACGTCCGATCGGCTTAATCGCTCACATAAAACAAAGATAAGCCGCCTGTTTTGCGATTCAAGCCCGAACGCTCCGCCTCAATTATTTGTGTTCGACAACCTCTCTTGGGTCAGCTGGAAAATGTTTGGGTCTGGTTTCTTGGTCAAATCAATGTTGAATAAAGAGATTACTGTTTCGTAACCTTGCGGATCGGTCACCTGCCATTGCTTCAGCGTGAACTTTGCAGGATCGAAAATCAGCTTGATTTCGGACGTCCCGCCAAAGGTCGCATTATCCTCGACCTGAATGATCACCGAACTCGGATCGCTCGCGACGCTGACGACCTTCACGTCGTGAGCAAGGTCGATGTGATCCTTGAGAAGAAACTTGAGCGGCGTCTGGCTGATGAAATAAACGTCTTTCGTCGCCGTCTTGCGGTCATGAACCGCGACGGACAGCCCGTCCGCGACAATCTCAAGCGTTGCGGGGGCGGCGTATTCAAAGCGAAGTTTTCCCGGCCGCTGGACGTAGATTTTGCCTTCCGATCGTTTTCCGTCGGGGCCGATCTGAACGAAATCGCCGACCATTGTCGTCGCCGCGTTGAAATAGTCATTCGCCTTCTGGATCGCGAGTTGGGGGTCCATCGGGACGAAGGGCTTTGGCGCGGGCGCAGGCGCGACGACAGGTTTGACCGGCTTCGGAATAACCGGAGAGGGTTCGGCGCGGGACAGTCCGGCGCCGAGCCCAACGGCGGCCACGCCAGCGACGAATGCGAGAACAAATCCTGCCGTCCGCTTCATAAAACCTTCCTTGGAGATTGCGACTTTTGACGGGGTCGCGACAATTTGAATATCACGCTTAGAAAACGGATATGGCGTCAATAGGACACCGGCCCAAGGGCGCGCGCCCCAAACGGGCAGCGGCAAAAAGAAACAGGCCGGCCGGCCCGTTGCGAATCGGATGGCGCGATTGAAAGCCTACTTTCCGTCCGGGACGCCGAACAATCAAGCTTTGCGGTTATGCGGCGGAGAGCCCTGCGAGACGATCAGCCGCTTGCGTCGCCGCTTTTGACTCTGTTCTATGAGGCGGGACTTAAAGCTTTATGCGGACAATCATCCATGAGTAAACAAAAAGCGCTCCAGACCATCGCCGCGGCCAATGGCGTCGCGGAAGACAGCGCCTACGGAGCGGTAACGCCGCCGATCTATCTTTCGAGCACCTTCGCTTTCGAAAGATTTGAGAAGGGCGGCGCCTATGAATATTCGCGCTCCGGCAATCCGACCCGCGACGTCCTCGCCGACACGCTGGCGAAGCTCGAAGGCGGCGCTGGCGCCGTCACTCTGGCGAGCGGCATGGCCGCGATCAATCTGGTGCTTGCGCCGCTTGAAGCCGGCGATCTCGTCGTCGCTCCGCATGACTGCTATTCCGGCGCCCAGAGGCTGCTGAGCGCGCATGCCGACAAAGGTCATTTCAGGCTCGAACTGATTGATCTTGCCAATGAGGACGCGCTGGCCACCGCCCTGGGCCGGCGCCCCAAACTCCTGATAATCGAGACGCCGAGCAATCCATTGATGCGCGTCACGGATCTTCGCCTCCTGTGCGGCCGCGCAAAGGAGGTCGGCGCGAAAGTCGCCGTCGACAACACATTCCTGTCGCCTGCCCTGCAACGACCGCTCACCTTCGGCGCCGATTATGTCATTCATTCGATGACGAAATTCCTTAACGGCCATTCCGATGTCGTCGGCGGCGCTGTGATCTGCGCGCATGCGGACGACGTCGAGGAAATGAAAAACTGGGCCAACATCACGGGCGTCACGGGTTCGGCCTTTGACGCTTATCTCACGTTGCGCGGCGTTCGGACTCTGTTTGCCCGCATCGAGCGCCAGCAGAAGACGGCGGGCGCGATCGCTTCCTTCCTGCAGCAGCATCCCTCGGTCGAGGCGGTGCATTATCCGGGACTTCCCTCGCACCCTTCGCATGGCGTCGCCAAAGCGCAGCAAAGCGGCTTTGGCGCCATGCTCAGCTTCGAAATCAGCGGCGGAGTCGAGGCGGTGCGCCGTCTCGTCGAGACGGTCGAGATCTTCACCCTGGCGGAATCCCTCGGCGGCGTCGAAAGCCTCATCGCGCATCCAGCCACCATGACGCATGTGAGCATGACGCCCGAAGCGCGCTCCTGCGCCGGGATCAAGGACAATCTTCTGCGGCTCTCGGTTGGCCTCGAAGATGAGGCGGATCTCATCGGCGATCTTTCGCGAGCGCTGGACGCGAGGGGGTGAACCAGCCGATAAGTTTCGGGCGGCCGCCCATAAGCGCCCAGAGGGAGCCTTCGCGAGCCATAAAGCCCACCGAAAATCACCCCTCCGCCGCGAGGTCGAATGCGCCGCGGTCGATCCCGCCGCCGACAAGAATGGCGCGCTTGCCGGAATGATTGGGGGCGCCGACGACTCCTTCCTGCTCCATCCGCTCGACCAGAGAGGCGGCCTTGTTGTAGCCGACCGAAAGACGGCGCTGAATGTAGCTCGTCGAGCATTTGCGGTCGCGCAGCACGATCGCGACGGCCCGGTCGTAGAGGTCGCCCGACTCTTCGGCGTCCATGCTGCCGGGGGAAGCGCCGCCGCCATCTTCGGCGTCGGCGACATCATCCTCTGAAGTGATCGCCTCGAGATATTCCGGCTGGCCCTGGCTTTTGAGATGGGCGACGACTTTCTCGACTTCGCCGTCGGCGACGAAAGGCCCATGCACGCGGGAGATGCGGCCGCCGCCGGCCATGTAGAGCATGTCGCCCTGGCCGAGCAGCTGCTCGGCGCCCTGCTCGCCGAGAATGGTGCGGCTGTCGATCTTGGAAGTGACCTGAAAGGAAATGCGGGTCGGGAAATTCGCCTTGATGGTGCCGGTAATGACGTCGACCGAGGGCCTTTGGGTCGCCATGATGAGATGGATGCCCGCCGCGCGCGCCATCTGGGCGAGGCGCTGAATGGCCCCTTCGATGTCCTTGCCGGCGACCATCATGAGATCGGCCATCTCATCGACGATGACGACGATGAAAGGCAGCGGCGACAGATCCATGGGCTCATGCTCATAGATCGCCTCGCCGGTCTCCCGGTCATAACCCGTCTGCACCGTGCGCATCAGAGTTTCGCCCTTGGCCGAAGCCTCAACGACGCGCGCATTAAATCCCTCGATGTTTCGCACGCCGAGCTTCGACATTTTCTTGTAGCGGTCCTCCATTTCGCGGACCGCCCATTTCAGCGCGACGACAGCCTTTTTGGGATCGGTGACCACCGGCGTCAAAAGATGCGGAATGCCGTCATAGACTGACAATTCGAGCATTTTCGGATCGACCATGATGAGCCGGCACTCCTCCGGCCGAAGCCGGTAGAGCAGCGAGAGAATCATGGTGTTGATGGCGACTGATTTGCCCGACCCGGTGGTGCCCGCGACGAGAAGATGCGGCATGCGGGCGAGATCGACGATGATCGGCTCGCCGCCGATCGTCTTGCCAAGGGCAATGGCGAGCCGATGTTTTGACTTCTCGAAATCCTCCGAACCCAATAATTCGCGCAGGAAAACGGTTTCGCGGCGCTGATTGGGCAATTCGATGCCAATGGCGTTGCGGCCCTGCACCACGGCGACGCGGGCGGAGATCGCCGACATCGAACGGGCGATGTCATCGGCAAGTCCGATCACGCGGGAGGATTTGATGCCGGGCGCCGGCTCCAGTTCGTAGAGCGTCACGACGGGCCCGGGACGCACATTGATGATCTCGCCCTTGACGCCGAAATCCTCCAGCACGCCCTCGAGCAGGCGCGCGTTCTGACCCAGTGCGTCCTCGGAGACCTGATTGCTGACGAGCTTCTTCGGCTCGGCGAGCATATTCAGCGGCGGCAGGACATAGTCGTTGCGCCCGAATCGGTCCTTCAAAGACGGATGGGCTTCTTTCTGGGCGCGCTGTCCCGGCCGGACCGGCGCCGGCGGCGGGGCGACGATGCGGCGCGCCGGCGCGGCGGCTTCGGGGCCGGCCGCTGATCTGGGCTTTTCGCCGGCTTCGCTTTTCTGGCGCGCGGCGGCGCGCGTCGCCGGCGGCGCATAGGCGGTCGCGTCAAAGCGCGGTTCGGCGATCCCCTGCTCCGGCCAGGTGAGCGGCGCCGCTCCGAAATCGAAGGGCTGATCGGATTCCACCAGCGGCTCGAAACCTTGCAATGGAGGATCAAAGTCGCGCGGCGAAAACTGCGGCGCGGTCTGCCAGGGAGCCGGAGTTGGCGCTGTGACGCGGGCCGCCCGGCGGCGCGCGATCTGGCGCGCGAGCGCCGCCTTGAGGCTGAGAAACGCGTGAATGAGAGCGCCAAGCGCGACCAGCGCAAAGCCCGGACCGCCCGAGTCGTCGTCCTCGGCGTCGGCCCGGCGCCGGACGGGACGCGCATCCTCGTCCTCGTCTTCGTCGAGATCGTCGAACTGATCGCGAAGGCCGACGCTGGCGGAGAGCGCGAGAATCGCTCCAGCGGTCAGGCCAAGGCCAAGCAAAAGAAGGCCGGGGGCGAAGCCGGCCATCAGCCTTTTCGGAATCGCCAGAAGCGCGTCGCCGATGACGCCGCCAAGGCCCGTCGGCAGCGGCCATCGCGTCGTGACCGGCAGCAGCGAGGCGACAGCCGCCGCGAGCGCGCCGCCGGCGATCCAAAGCACGAGGCGGCTCGTTATGCGTTCGAGCCGCCGCGCCGTGAGCAGGCGCCAGCCCCAGAGGCCAACCGGAATCAGAAAAGCGATCACGCCGAGGCCGAGCATCTGCATCAGCAGATCGGCGGCGACCGCGCCGGTCGATCCGAGCAGATTATGGACCGGGCCGGAGGTGGCGTGATTGAAGCTCGGGTCTTCGACGGACCAGGACAGGAGAGCGAGGATGAGGGCGATCGTTCCGGCGATGAGGCAAAGCCCGGCGAGCTCCGCCCCCCGGCGCGCTGCGAAAGCGCGCAGCGATTCGGGGATCAGGTCGAGCGCCGTCATGCTGGTTGTCGTTCGCATCCGCTTTACCGCCGCCTGCCGAGAGCCTCGCCTTCGTCCGCCGTCAGGCGAACGAAGAGCAAATTAGCAAGAGGCGGTTAAAGGTGCTTTAACCTTAAAGCGGCCCGCGACATCGCCGCGGCGGCGACTTATGCCGAGTTCCGACCTTGACGCGAGGCGTTAGGCGCTCTATGTCCTGCGCCTTCACATGCTGCATTGTTCAGGATGCGCTCGATTCCCCTGAGGTTGCGCTCAAGGGCCGCCGAGAGCGCCACGTTTTGAATTTGAAGAGGAAGCAAGATGTCCCGCCGCTGCGATTTGACCGGCAAGGCCGTACAAACCGGCAATCTGGTCAGCCATTCGAACCATAAGACGCGGACGCGTTTCCTGCCGAACCTTTGCAACGTCACGCTGATCTCCGACGTGTTGCAGCGCAAGCTCCGCTTTCGCGTCGCCGCTGCGGCCCTGCGGTCGGTCGAGCATCGCGGCGGCCTCGACGCGTTCCTCGTCAAGGCCGACGACGCCGAACTTTCGACCGGCGCCCTCGCCGTCAAGCGAGAGATCCTCAAGAAGCAGGCCGGCGCCGCCTGAGGGCAAGAGCTGCGCGCCTTAGGGCGCCAGTGCCACGCAGCCGGACGTTCGCGCTTCGGTCGGCTTGAACGGGTTTTGCCAGCGGCCTCACGGCCGCTGGTTTTGTTTTGGGTGATCGTTCCCGGACTGGTCCGCACGCTACGCCTCCGCGCTTCTGCCCGAGGCTCGCGATCATCGCGCAAAGGCGCAAGCCGCCTGCATGCAGTTGAGTTTTTCGACTCTTTCGTCCCCCGCGACGGATCCGAACCGCCAAGCTATCCATTCGCGGCGGATTGTGCTGTAATTTCATCGTCAGCCGGCCGATCCAGCCAGTTCGGTCGCCGTTGAGCCCGCCGCCAATGTTTCGGACCGAGCCCTATTCAGCCGGCTCGCGTCGCAGATCCAAACGCCATCGATTCGCACCAACCGGCCCAGCCAGGACAAATCATATGAAGAAGGCGCTCCTTGTTTCCGCCGCCGCTCTCATTGCCGTGAGCGCTGCGATCTTCTCATCGACGAAGGCCGACGCCTATGTCTGCGCGCGCGGTCCCTATCGCGCCGGCTGTGCTGGCGCGCGCGGCGGCGTTGTCGTGCGGCGGGGGCCGGCCTATTATCCACGCGGCGGCGTTGTCGTGCGGCACCATTATGGCCCCTACGGCGGTGGGGCCGTCGTTCGGCGCAGATACTACTGAAGCATCCTGAGGACTCAGTCGGCGCCGCTTTTGCCGGCGCCGAATCGAAGCAAACCCGCGCCGTTGGCTTTCAGCCAGGACTCGGCCGCCTCGACATCCGGCGACAGCCGTCCGACGACCGCCCAGAAGGCGGCCGAATGATTCATATGGACGAGATGCGCGACTTCATGCGCGGCCAGATAATCGAGCACAAAAGACGGCGCCAGAATGAGGCGCCACGAAAAGCTCAGCGCGCCGGACGCTGAGCAAGACCCCCACCGGCTGCTCGTATCGCGCAAGGTGATCTTGCGCGGCTTGACGTTGAGCCTTTCCGCGTGACGCGCGACCGCCGTCTCGATGTCGCGCCTCGCCTCGCGAATCAGGAACTCCTGCACGCGCCGCGGTGTGAAGGAGGCCTCGCCGCTGACATAAAGAATTCGCCCGGCCCCTGTTTCACCGCCAGATCCCTGCTCTTCGTGGGCGGCGGTCACCGCGCCGGTTCCGCGCGGGCCCGGCCGCAGAGCGATCCTGTGGAAAACCCCGCGCAAGGGCACAACTCCTCCGGGCTCGAAACGGATTTTCTCCGGCAGCCTGCGCAATTTCGCGCCAATCCAGGGCGCGTGGCGCTCGGCGAAGGATTTTGCCTCTTTGATGCTGGCGCGCGCCGGCAGGGTCAGCATCACGTCGCGCGTCGCCGTCCGGACGCGCAAAGTGAAACGCCGAGCCAAGGCCGTGCGCTTGATGCTAATCCGGTATGTCTCGCCGCTATGCGAGACATCAATGAAGTCAGCCCTCTTCGCCGGAGGGACATCCTTTCGGAGCAGACGCAGCATGGCCGCAAGCCTAGCTGGATGCTGCGTGAGTCGCTAGCGGCAAGTTGCGATCAAGGGCGCCCCGCGACCTTCGCGTCAGATGCGTTCGACCAAAGACAGATTACGCACCGAACGCTTGCCGTTGGCGTGAAAATCCAGAATGCGCGGGACGATCTGGTTGCGGAAACGCGATCCGTTGAAGACCCCGTAATGGCCAACCTTTTCCTGCAGATAATCAGCCTTCATGGATGCTGGAAGGTTATAGCAGAGATCATGCGCGGCCAAGGTCTGGCCAGCTCCGGAAATATCGTCGTTCTCGCCTTCGACCGTCATGAGCGCCACTCTGTGGATGGCGGCGAAGTCGACCTTCGCGCCGTGATGAGTCATCTCGCCTTTTGGCAAGGCGTGCTTCACGAATACTGTGTCGACGGTTTGCAGATAGAATTCGGCGGTCAAATCCATGACCGACAGATATTCGTCGTAAAAATCGCGATGCTTATCGGCAGAATCGCCGTCGCCTTCGACAAGGTGGCTGAACAGGTCGATATGGGCGTTGACGTGGCGATCAATATTCATCGCCATGAAGCCGGCAAGTTGTAGAAAGCCTGGATAAACCTCGCGGCCGGCGCCGTGATATCCGAGCGGCACAGTGCTGATGCAATTACGCTGGAACCACGCGCTGCCGCGCTCTTGCGCCAGAAGATTGACTTTGGTCGGGCTGCGCCGCGTATCGATCGGGCCGCCCATCAAGGTCATCGAAGCTGGAACGTGAGGATTATCCTCCGCCTCCATCAGCGCCACAGCGGCGAACAAAGGCGCCGCCGGCTGGCACACGCCGAGCGTATGCAGTGCAACGCCGTCCTTCTCCTTGCTCAAGTGCTCGCAGATGGAAATCAGGTAATCAATATAATCATCCAAGTCGAAACGGCCGGCGGACATCGGCATCAATCGGGCGTCGGCCCAATCGGTGATGTAGACGTCATAAAAAGGAAAAAAGGCCTCGACGGTTCCGCGCAGCAGGGTGGAATGGTGGCCAGACATCGGCGCAACGATCAGGAGCTTTGGTTGCGGCTCCCCCTGAATGCCTTCCAACTGCCGCTCGAAATGGATCAACCTGCAGAACGGGCGCCGCCAAACGATCTTTTCAACCACGGGCGTGCGCTTGCCGCCGACAATCGTGCTCGACAGGCCGAACGCCGGCTTTCCGTAGCGGCGCGTCATGCGTTCAAAGAGTTCGACCGTCGCGACCATGTTCTTGCCGACATGGGTATAGGACAGCAAATTGACAGGGCTCTTCAGCCAGAGCTGAGCAATATCCGAAATCGCTCGAGCAGGCGCGAGTGCGAGGTGAGAGATTTCATGCAATTCGTAAGTGAACGGAGGCATATCCCACCCTCTTTCCCGGCAGACCGGTCAATGCATCAAAATCAAAATGGATCCTCATCTCGTCCGCAATTATCAAGCTTCCTGGGCCTCGGAAGGCGAAATACCACGTCGAAGAACACTTTCCTCATTTAATAGTTCGAAATGCGCAATACCACTGCATTTTCTGTCGTTCTGTGACTGGAATCACACGATTCGGCTTCCATTCCGTACGAACCGATCCGCCATTGCACAGCTCAGGCCTAAGTTTAAGCAGGCTAACGTGCGACGCGGCGCAATGTTATTCGAAATCAGCTTCTAATACCTGAGTAGTAGGCCACGAGCCTCCACCAAGGGGGCTCCTTTTTTGAGCCGCATATGCGCCGCGGGCAAGACCCATCTGGACGTTTTGCACAAAGCAGCTTGCACAGTCGTCCGGCTCGATTAAAGCTTCGCCGATGGTTGATTTTTCCGATTTTGATCTTGGCCGCGGCTCGCGGCGCCTGCATGTCCACACGCTGGTCAAGTTGCG
This sequence comes from Methylocella tundrae, assembly GCF_038024855.1. Lineage (NCBI taxonomy): Bacteria > Pseudomonadati > Pseudomonadota > Alphaproteobacteria > Hyphomicrobiales > Beijerinckiaceae > Methylocella > Methylocella tundrae. Next base: position 397,968 of record NZ_CP139089.1, on the reverse strand, counting down.
CTGGCTCGCCCTTCTCGGCCAGGCGGCAGCGATTCTGTTCACTTATGACGTGCTGGGGTTTTCGCTTCCGATCGGGCCATGCCTTCTTGTCGTCGCCGTTTCGGCTTTGCTGAATGTCGCGCTGCGGGTTCGCTACGGACGCGTCAATCAGCTCGACGAACGGCCCGCCGCGGCCATCCTCGCCTACGATATTATCCAGCTGACCGCCCTGCTTTACTTGACCGGAGGCATTGAAAACCCTTTTTCGATGCTCTTTCTTGCGCCGGTCATGGTGTCCGCCGTATCTCTTTCCGGCTGGATCACGATGATCCTGACGGCGTTGACGATCGCCGCCGCATCGCTCTTGACGGCGACGCATTATCCCCTGCCCTGGTTCCCCGGCGCCTCTTTGCAGCTTCCACTGGTTTACGCCACCGGCCTCTGGACGGCGCATGTGGTGAGCGCCGTCTTCATCGCAATCTATGCCTCGCTGGTCGCGCTCGAAGGGCGCAAGCTCGCCGACGCCCTGGCGGCGACGGAACGCGTCCTCGCCCGCGAACAGCATCTGTCTCAGCTGGACGGCCTCGCGGCGGCCGCGGCGCATGAACTCGGCACCCCGCTCGCCACGGTGACGCTGGTCGTCAGGGATCTCGAAAAGCAGCTGCCTTCCGCCGGCCCCATCGCCGAAGACGTCGCCCTGCTGACCCAGGAAGTCGCCCGCTGCCGAAACATCCTCGGCAAGCTCACCTCGCTTGGCGGCGACGACGGCAATATTCTCGACGAGATGACCGTCAGTCTGCTCCTTGAGGAGGTCGTCGTCCCGCAACGCGATTTCGGCGTCAAAATCACCATCGTCGAAGACGGCGAGGGACGGCAGCCCGTATCCCGGCGTAACCCCGCCATATTGTACGGGCTTGGCAATCTGATCGAAAACGCCATCGATTTCGCAGCCTCGGAAGTGCGCATCATCGCGCGGTGGGATGCGAATTTCGTCAAGCTGATCATCGAGGACGACGGCCCGGGGTTTTCTCCGGACGTCGCGAGCCGCATCGGCGCGCCCTATGTGACGACGAAAACAGACCGGCGCGCCAAATCCGAGGAAGGCTCGGGCCTGGGACTTGGCTTGTTCATCGCCAAGACATTGCTGGAGCGGTCCGGCGCGACTGTTTCCTGCGCGAACCTGCCCCCTCCAAAGAGCGGCGCCCGCATATCGATTCTCTGGCAAAGGGCGCAGTTCGAGCGAGGGGCCAAGCTGCCGGCCGCTCCGCCGGAGCGCGCAATCGGCTGACGACGCTGTTGATTTTCGCAGGCTGTCCGGCCGCGCAGCGCTCCTCCATCCGCTTTCTTCGATTTTCTTTCAAAAGTGGAAATTAACTTTAAATGAGGCTAGTGTGACGCCGTTTTGTCGCAGCCTGTATGAGAAGCGTTTTCCTGATCGGCGGCGTCAGCCATTGGACAAGAGACTGGTTGAGATAGGTTGATATGAAAACTGAACCTCCCGTAGCGATCCAGGGCGTAAGCTTGAATGAGGAAGCTCCCGAGCTTGCCGCCATCGGGCAGGATCGCTCCCTTCTTATCGTTGACGACGACAAGCCCTTCCTGGCGCGTCTAACGCGCAGCATGGAGAGCCGCGGCTTTGTTGTGAGGATGGCGGGGTCCGTCGCCGAAGGACTGGAGGCGATTGCCCAAAGCCCGCCTGCCTTCGCGGTGATCGACATGCGGCTTGGCGACGGCAATGGCCTTGACGTCATCGTCGATCTGAAAACGAAGCGTCCGGACGCCCGCGGCATCATCCTGACGGGTTATGGCAATATCGTCACAGCCGTCACGGCGGTGAAATTCGGCGCCTTCGATTATCTGGCCAAGCCAGCAGACGCCGATGAAATCTACCATGCGCTGCTCGCGACCCAGAACGACAAGGTGGAACTGCCTGAAAATCCGATGTCGGCCGATCGCGTTCGTTGGGAGCACATCCAGCGGATCTATGAGCTTTGCGGCCGCAACGTCTCGGAGACGGCGCGCCGCCTCAATATGCATCGCCGGACGCTGCAGCGGATTCTCGCCAAACGCGCCCCGCGCTGAGGCGCCGACGCGGCGGTCACAGTGGCAATGGCGTGCTGCGCCCACTCATGGACGCCTGCGGCTTCGGCTCATCCCCCGGCTGGCTCCGCCAGCGCCTTGGCGGCCGGCCGCAGCATGCGTCGAAGCGATTTATCCTTTCCGGCGCCTCGCAGGAGGGCGCCAACCCGTACAGTGCGGAGCGGTTCGTTTGCCCCGCGGCTGCGCCCGACATCACTGCGTAAGGTCGAAAACTCTCTTTTTGACATGCTTCAGCGGCGCGGGCCATTGCTTCGCGGCGCAAAAAAGGTGTAATGCCGCATCCCCGGCCGACCTGTCGTCACATTGAGACGGATCTTCCAAGCCGCCGGGCCGGTAGCTCAATGGTTAGAGCCGGCCGCTCATAACGGTCTGGTTGCAGGTTCGAGTCCTGCCCGGCCCACCACATGCCTTTCGTTCACCCTTACACCTCTGAATTGGCTTTTTTTTTGATTTGGGCGCGGGAATGGGACGAGGGTGGACCGCCGGGAAAAGGCGTCGCTTTGAGCATGATGCCGAAAAGCGGAAACCGGCTTTCAGGGCGACCCTATGCTCTGACTTCTTGAACAGAAACGGATGTGAGACTTTAGACCTAATCGCGGCGCGATTCCGTCCAAAGTCATCCGGCCTAATGCAGCCGAGATTCGCGCGCTTTTCGCGCCGGAGCTTTGCGGACAGCGCCCTTTGGCTCGGCGGTGTCGCTGAATAATTCCGCGAGCTTTTCCGTCATGGCGCCGCCTAACTCCTCCGCGTCCACAATGGTGACGGCGCGCCGGTAATAGCGCGTCACGTCATGGCCGATGCCGATGGCGATGAGTTCGACCGGCGAGCGCGTCTCGATCGTCTCGATCACATGGCGCAGATGCTTTTCGAGATAGTTGCCAGGGTTGACCGACAGCGTCGAATCATCAACCGGCGCGCCATCTGAAATCATCATCAAAATGCGCCGCTGTTCAGGGCGCTGCATGAGGCGCCGATAGGCCCAGTCGAGCGCCTCGCCGTCGATGTTCTCCTTGAGCAGACCCTCGCGCATCATCAGCCCGAGATGCTTGCGCGCGCGCCGCCACGGCGCGTCGGCCGATTTATAGATGATGTGCCGAAGATCGTTGAGCCGTCCGGGGTTCGCAGGCTTGTTCGCCTGCAGCCAAGCCTCGCGGGATTGGCCGCCTTTCCATGCCCTTGTGGTGAACCCGAGGATTTCGACTTTGACGCCACAGCGCTCGAGAGTGCGCGCAAGGATATCGGCGCAGGTGGCCGCGACCGTGATCGGGCGCCCGCGCATGGACCCCGAATTGTCGATGAGCAGCGTCACCACCGTGTCGCGAAAATCGGTGTCCTTCTCATGCTTGAACGATAGCGGCTGCTGCGGATCGATGACGACGCGAGAGAGGCGCGCGGGGTCGAGCATGCCTTCCTCGAGATCAAATTCCCAGGAGCGGCTCTGCTGAGCCATCAGGCGTCTTTGCAGGCGATTGGCGAGCCGCGACACCACTGAGGAGAGATTTTGCAGCTGCTTGTCGAGGTAGGAGCGAAGCCGTTCCAGCTCTTCGGGGTCGCAAAGGTCCTCGGCGGCGATGATTTCATCGAATTTCCTAGTGAAGGCCTTGTACTCCACGCCGCGCTGGTCGGCGCGTCCTGGCGTCGGCGGGCGGCGTGGATCGGCCGCCTGCTCCGAGTCGGAAAAATCCGCCTCATCTTCGAACTCTCCGGTCGGGGCGTCGGCGGCCTCCGCTTCGCTCTCGTCTATCGCGTCGGCGGAGTCCTCGGATTTCTCCATCTCCCGCGTGTCGCCGCTCTGATCCTCATCGCCTTTTTCGCCTTCGACATCGGCGTCGCCTTCATCGGCCTCGTCCGTGGAGTTTTCATCATCCTCGGGCCGATCATTGAGGCTGCCTTCGTCGAGCATTTCGAGCGAAGTCAAGAGCTTGTGCACCGACTGGCCGAAGGCGCGCTGATCTTCGATCGAGCCGCTCAGCCTATCAAGGTCCGCTCCCGCGCGTTCCTCGATGAAGGGCCGCCAGAGATCGACGATGCGCTGGGCGTTCTTCGGCGGCTTGAGGCCGGTCAGGCGCTCACGCACGATCATGGCGAGGGCATCCTCGATCGGCGCGTCGGCGCGCGTCGCGACGTCGGCGTAGCGCGCGCGCAGAAACCTGTCATCGAGCATGGCGTCGAGATTGGCGGCGACACCCTGCATCCTTCGCGATCCGATCGCTTCGACGCGCGCCTGCTCAACGGCGTCGAACGCGGCCCGCGCCGTTGCGACCTGTGGCGTCAGGCGGCGATGCATGTCGCTGTTGTGGCACGCGAGGCGCAGCGCCATAGAATCAGCGTGGCCGCGAACGATCGCGGCTTCGCGTGCATCCAGTCTCCTTGGCGGATCGGGCAAACGGGCCTTGGCGGCGGAGCCGGTCTGGATCAGGCTCGGGCGTTCGGGCGCATAGACAACCTCGAGAGCCGGATTTTTCGCCATCGCGCGCATGCAGGCGGCGACCGCCCGCTTGAACGGCTCTTGCGGGCTCTCCATTTTGGAAGGCGGTTTCTGGTTCGAGGCGGTCAAGACGGCTCCGGGCGATTCTTCTCGGCTCTCAGGTCATTACGACATTGGTCGCGCTTTCGGGCAGCTCCTTACCAAAGCAGCGCTGGTAGAATTCGGCGACCAGCGCGCGCTCCAGTTCATCGCATTTGTTGAGAAAGGTCAGGCGGAAGGCGAAGCCGACGTCGCTGAAGATTTCGGTGTTTTCCGCCCAGGTGATGACCGTGCGCGGACTCATGACTGTCGAAAGGTCGCCGGCGATGAACGCGTTGCGGGTGAGATCGGCGACGCGGACCATCTTGCCGATCTGATCGCGGCCCTCCTTGGTCTCCTTGAAGCGCTTGACCTTGGCGAGAACGATATCGACTTCCTTGTCGTGCGGCAGATAGTTGAGGGTAGCGACGATCGACCAGCGGTCCATCTGTCCCTGGTTGATCTGCTGCGTGCCGTGATAGAGGCCGGAGGTGTCGCCAAGACCGATCGTATTGGTCGTTGAAAAAAGGCGAAAAGCGGGATGGGGCCGGATCACCCGGCTCTGGTCGAGCAGGGTCAGACGGCCAGATACTTCGAGAACGCGCTGGATGACGAACATAACGTCGGGACGCCCCGCGTCATATTCGTCGAAACAGAGCGCGATGTTGTTTTGCAGCGCCCAGGGCAGAATGCCGTCCCGGAACTCCGTGACCTGCTTGCCGTCCCTGATGACGATGGCGTCCTTGCCGACGAGATCGACGCGCGAGACATGGCTGTCGAGGTTGATGCGCACGCATGGCCAGTTGAGGCGCGCCGCGACCTGCTCGATATGGGTCGATTTGCCGGTGCCGTGATAGCCCGTCACCATCACGCGCCGGTTTTTGGAAAAGCCGGCGAGGATGGCGAGAGTCGTATCACGATCGAACAGATAGTCAGGATCAAGATCCGGCACATGCGGATCGCCGCTGGAATAGGCGGGACACTCCATGTCGGTGTCGATCCCGAAAACCTGGCGGACCGAGATCTTCATGTCGGGAAGGCCGGCGACCGGGGCGCTCTCGTCGATAGTTGCGCTTTGCATTCTCCCTCCGTTCCGATGGGCTCGGTCAAGTTTGGTCAATCGCGGGAATCGCCAGGCGCTTGGCGATCCGGCGCGGCCGGCGTTAAGCGGACCGGACCGTTTTCAGATAATTGTACGCGCGAATGATCTCGCGCAGCTTGTCTTCGTTGGAGCGATCGCCGCTGTTTGCGTCCGGGTGCAGGCGCTTCACCAGATCCTTGTAGCGGGCTTTGATCGCGGCCGCATCCGCCGTGTCGTCGAGGCCCAGCTGGTCGAGGGCTTTCAGGGCCGCCACTCCGTAGCGCGGCTTCGCGGCTTCGACGCGAGCGGCGCGGCGCCCATGCGGCCGGGCCATGCCGAGCGGGTCGGGCGTCCCAGGAATGTCACCGTCTTCGCGAAAGCCTTTTTCGCCTCGATTGGCGCCCATTGTCCATGTCGGCCGATGCCCGACAAGGGCGTCGCGCTGGTACAAGGCGACATCTTCCGCGCTCATCCCATTGAAATAATTGTAAGTCGCATTGTACTCCCGCACATGGTCAATGCAGAAGGAAAAATATTCGCCCTCGCGCAGGCGCCCCATCGGCGCGCGATGTCCGCCGGGCGCGGAGCACCCGGGAAAGTCGCAGCGCGGCTGGTCCGCACGGATGGCCTGTTTGGGTTCACGCTTGACCCTGATGCGATCGAAGATACGAGAATTTAGATCCATGACCTCGGCATTATGAATGTCTTTGGGGTGGCCGCAAGCGCGTCAGCGCGGTAAAAAGATAATCGAGTTCCATTTGTACGAGAAGCCGCTGGATTTTACACGCGGCGCAGGAGATGCGGATGAGCAATCATACAGAAACCGTGGCCCGTCCGACAGGACCATCGGTCGCCGATGCGATGAAGGCGAAACTGGAAGCGGCGTTCGCGCCACTCTCGCTCGAAGTCATTGATGAATCACATAAGCACGCCGGTCATGCCCATGCCGTAACCGCGAAGCCCGGCCGCGCCGACGCCGCGGGCGAGACGCACTTTAAGGTCAAAGTGGTCTCTCAATCGTTCCAGGGCAAGAGCCGCGTCGACCGGCATCGCGCGATTAACGCGGCCTTGGCGCATGAGCTCGACGCCGGCGTCCACGCCCTCGCCATCGACGCCAAAGCGCCCGGCGAATGAGGCCGTCGCCGCGCTTATGCGGCTAAAGGCCACGCCCAGCTGAAATTCTTTTATCCTGACCCGCCGGCGACAACTTATCGCCATCGGCCATGATCGACGCGCTATTTCCGGCGCGCCGTCACCATTGTCGACGCGGAGGAGCTCGGAGGCGCGCCATGACGGAAAACCTCGCGGAATTATTCAGCGGCGGCGCCAAGCCGAAGGGCGCTGTCCGCAAAGCTCCGGCGCGAACCTCATCTGCATTGACGTTGGATCGGAAGCCCCCGCCGGCTGCCCAACCAGGCGGGAAGGCGGGACATCTTCGTCGCAGAACCTGTCTCGCTTCGCTCGATCCGCTCAGGCGATCGTCGGCGCCTCGGCATTGGCGGCGACCTGGCTCAGGCGTTGGCGATAGAGAGCCGCGAAATCGATCGGATCAATGTAAAGGGGCGGAAAACCGCCGCCGCGCACGGCCTCGGCGATGATATGGCGCGCAAATGGAAACAGCAGGCGCGGGCATTCGATCATGACGACCGGATGCATGTCGCTCTGGGGAATATTGACGAGGCGAAACAGACCCGCGTAATCGAGCTCGAATTTGAACAGGACGTCTGACTCGGCCTTGGCGGAGCCTTCGAGCAGAATATTGACCTCGAACTCGGTCTCGGCGACCTGGCGGGCGTTGACGTTGACCTGAATCTGAATATTCGGGGGCTTGTCCTGAGGTCCGAGCGAACGCGGCGCATTCGGATTTTCAAACGAAAAATCCTTTATATACTGCACCAAAGCATTGATCGCCGGGGCCGTGTTCTCGTCGAACGTCGCCCCGCTGCCGTTACCGTTTCCATTAGCCATTGCATTTTTCTCCCGCGGCTGCGGGTAGCACGGAAGCCAAACGGGAACAAGCGCTTCGAAGCGCCGGCGCGTTGCGGCGGCGCCCCTCGCCAATTGACGCGCCCTGCGTCAAAGCCGTCCGAAAACAGGCTCATATGTCCGGCGTCGAGTTTGGTCGCAATTTCTTTACGCGATCTGGTATCCACTTTCGATCAAAATGCTCTAATGAGGGGACAGATAAGCAATTGCGAGCGAGTTCCTTTCCGCTATGTCGTCCGATTCGCCCCGTCTTTTCCTGATTACGCCGAAGATCTCCGACGCGGCCGCTTTCGCCGCGACGTTGGACGCGGCGCTCAAAGCCTGCGACGTCGCTTGCGTGCTGCTGCGCACGGAAGGGCGCGACCTTGGCGAAAACAAGAAAATCGTGCGGGCCCTCGCTCCGCTGGCGCAGGATCGAGACGCAGCCCTGCTCGTCGAAAACGATGCGCAACTCGCGATCCGCTCCGGCGCCGACGGCTGTCACGTCGAGAGCGTTGGCGAGCCGCTGGCGGCGGCCCTCGCGGCGCTGCAGCCGGACCGCATCGTCGGCGCGGGGCGCCTGATGAGCCGCGACGACGCGATGTCGGCGGGAGAGGCCGGCGTCGATTATCTGATGTTCGGCGGTCCAGATGACGCAGAGCCGCACGAAGCCATCCTCGAGCGGGTCCGCTGGTGGGCGGAAATTTTCAACATTCCCTGTGTCGCTTACGCGCATGCTCTGACCGACGTTGGCGAACTCGCCGAGGCCGGCGCCGACTTCATCGCTCTTGGCGAGGCGGTGTTCGAAGATCCGCGCGGCCCCGCCGCCGCGCTGGCGGATGTCGCTGCTACCTTGGCGAAGACGCGTGAAAAAGCGCAATAATCCGGCTCTCAGCCGGTTGATCCTCGTGCTTTGCGCCGGCCTCGCGCAAGCAGCCTATTGTTCGGATGCGAGTCGCGCCGGGGGACGGACGCAGCAGGCCCAAGACGAGACGACAGAGCAGAACAAAGAAGCGGCACCGCAGCCCTCTTCCCCTCCGAAAGCCGACGAGAACACGCCGGATCTTGCCTTCGGCGCCTATCAGCGCGGCTATTACGTGACCGCTTTGGCCGAAGCGATGAAGCGGATCGCGGCCAACCCTGACGACGCGGCCGCAATGACGCTGGTCGGCGAACTTTATGCCCAGGGTCTTGGCGTGCGCCGGGACGCGAAGGAGGCGGTGCGCTGGTACAAGCTCGCCAGTGATCGCGGCGACCGGCAGGCGACCTTTCGCCTCGCGCTCGCGAACCTCGTCGGCGACGGGACGGCAAAGGATCGCGACGAAGCCCAGAAGCTGTTTGAAAAGGCCGCCGCGCAAGATCATCCGGGCGCGCTCTACAATCTCGGCGTCATGGCGATAGAGAACAAGGGCGGCGTCGCGCCGGATTTTACAAAGGCCGCGAAGCTTTTTGAACAGGCGGCCGATCTTGGCGATTCCGACGCCGCCTATGCTTTGGGCCTGCTCTACCGCAATGGAACAGGCGTCGAAAAAAGCGACGAGCGCGCCGCCGAATGGATCGCCCGCTCGGCCAAGGATAATAATGTTCCCGCCGAGATCGAATACGCCATCATGCTGTTCAACGGCGTCGGCGTGCCGAAGGACGAGACCGCGGCCGCGAAGCTGTTTCTGAAGGCGGCGGCGCGCGACAATCCCGTCGCCCAAAATCGCGCCGCCCGCGTCCTTGCGGCGGGCCGAGGCCTGCCCAAAGACATGGTCGAGGCGATGAAGTGGCATATTTTAGCGCGCGCGGCGGGCGTCAAGGACAAATGGCTCGACGGCGAACTCGCCAAGCTCACTCCGAAAGAAAAAGAGGCCGTGCAGGCCGCCGTCCGTCAATATATCGGGCGGTGAGGTCTTAATCCTCGAAGCTGAGGCCGCCGGCTTCCAGCGCGGCCCGCATGTGACCGGGGATCCGCGCCTCGACCCGGACCGGCTCCTTGTTCTTGTAGAGCGGGATTTCAATGGTTCGCGCGTGCAGTTGCAGTTGCGTCGGACCGCGGTTGCCGTAGATAGGGTCGCCGAGGATGGGCCAGCCCTTGGCTGCGCAATGCACGCGCAATTGATGCGTGCGGCCGGTCAAAGGCGTCAGCGCCAGCAGCGTAAGGCCGCTTCCCTCCGAGAGTATGTGCCATTCTGTCTGTGCTGTTTGACCCTTGGGATCGACTTTCATCCACCAGCCGCGGCTTTCGTCCAGGCGGCCGAGCGGCAGGTCGATCAAGCCTTGATCCTCTTCGGGGCGCCCCTCGACGATTGCCCAATAGGTTTTGTCGATCTTGCCTTGCTTGAACAAAAGACCAAGCTTTTCCAGCGCCTTGTGATGCCGCCCGAGGACCAGGCAGCCGGAGGTGTCGCGATCGAGCCGGTGCGCGAGGGCCGGATTGCGCGGCAGGCCAAAGCGCAGATGATGGAATGAGGCTTCGAGATTTTCGCCGCCCTTCGGGCCCTTGTGAACGGCGATGCCGGCCGGCTTGTCGAGCACCAGCATCAGAGCGTCGCGATAGAGCAGCCGCGCGCTCAGTTCGGCTTCCGAAAGAGTGGCTTCTTGCGTCCCGGCGAGACTCACCACCAGCCGCGCCATTTGAACCAGAGGAATGGAACGAGGGCGCTCAAGAAGATGAGGGCGAGGCCCCATGCGTAGCCATAGGTCCATTCCAGCTCCGGCATGTTCTTGAAGTTCATTCCATACATGCTGGCGACGAGGGTCGGTGGAATGCCGACGACGGAAACCACGGTCAAAAGCCGGAAGATGTTGTTCTGCTCGATGTTGGTCAGTCCAAGCGTCGCATCCAACAGAAAATGAATCTTTTCGGTTTGCCGCGTCTCATATTCATTGAGGGAGCTGATGTCGCGGCCAAGACTCTTGATTTTGGCGCGCTGATCGTCGGTCAGATAGGAAGCGGCTTCACTGGTGACAAAGGGCAGCATGCGCGACATGCCGAGCAGCACGTCGCTGATTTTCGAGGTCAGATCGCCATTGCGTCCGATCTGGGTCAAAACCTTGCGCAAATCCTTATTGTCCTGACTTGGGCCGCGTTGCAGACCATTCGCGCCGAATATCATCTGGGACAAGGAGTCGAGATCCGCATTGATCATTTCCAATTCGTCGGCGCTCCGGTCGATGACCGCTTCAAACAGAGTGATGAAGCCGCCAGGGCCGTCCGCGGCGCGCCCGTTCTCGACCGTATCGGCGTAATGCAGATCCTCGCAGGCCTTGATCTGCTTGTAGCGGATGGTCAGCACATAGTCTTTCGCCAGCACGAAACCGAGCGGCGAGGTCTGCGCGGCGCCGTTCGCCAATCGCACGATCGCGGGCATGCTCATGAACAAATGGTCTTTATCGCGATAGAGACGGCTCGACGTCTCGATTTCCTGCAGCTGCTCGATCGTCGGCACTTTGATGTTCAAAATACGCTCGAGGAATGCGACTTCCTTCTCGTCCGGCCGGAAGGCGTCGATCCAGTTCACCTCGATTGGAAGCGCCGCCGCGTCAAGACCGACCTTGATCTCTCCCTTGGCGGTCGTCGAGTGGAAACTCAGCATGGGATCTCGCAGTGAAAGGGGAGCGTCGCATTCTGTTCAACATGCGCATCTTGAGGCAAAGCAGAATGCGCCGCACGCCCGCTTATGCAAGCAGGATGACGGCGATGCGACGGTCACCAACCGCAAGACGCCGGACCCCTTCCACCACCGCGTGCATCAGAACGGATGATATTGGAACATCCAGGTTTCGCTCAAGATTTTTTCCCCCGACCGGAGGAAAAGGCGCATCTCCACCGGCTCAGTTCCGGAGCCGCCCGTGAAATCGAATTGGGCGCGCCAATGACCCGGCGTGTCGTCCGGCACGGCCTCGGTGAAAACATAGGAAAAGGTTCCGCGCGAAGCCCAGAGCACGGGCTCCGGCTTCACGCCGAAAGGAAGATCGGCAAGCGGCGGCCCTGAAAATTCGACCATGAATTTGCGCACGCCTTTGGGGCGCGGCTGGCCGGGCTGGCCGCCGTTGCCGAGACGCGTCGCCACGCAGCGCGCGAGATTGGTCGGAAACGGCTCGTCCGCCTCCCAGTAAAGGCGATAGGACAGCGCCAGCTCCTCGCCCGCGGTCGCCGGCTTTTCCGGCGTCCACATGGCGACGATATTGTCGTGGATTTCATCGTCGGTTGGAATTTCGACGAGCTCGACGGCGCCTTTGCCCCACTGCCCCAGGGGCTCGACCCAAAGGCTCGGCCGGCGGTCATAGTAAACGCCATCCTGATAATGGTCGAAATTGCGGTCGCGCTGAAGCAGGCCGAAGCCGCGCGGATTCTGGTCGCTGAAGGAGGATACGATGATGCGCGGCGGATTGTTGAGAGGGCGCCATATTCTTTCGCCCGTTCCCGTCCAGATGGCGAGGCCGTCGGAATCGTGAACTTCCGGGCGCCAATCCACCCCGGTTTCCTTTTTGGTCTCCGAGAACCAATACATGGAGGTCACTGGCGCTATGCCGAACCTTGCGACGTCGGCGCGCAAAAACAGCGCCTGTTCGATGTCCATGATGACGCCTTTGCCGCGCGTCATCACGAAGCGGCAGGCGCCGGTGATCGACGGCCCATCGAGCAAGGCGTAGACCGTCAGCGAATCCGTCGCATGGGCGCCGTCGATGTAGAATTTCGTAAAGTCGGGAAACTCTTCCGGCTTGCCCGCGACCGCGACGTCGAGCGCGACGGCCCGCGCGGAAAGCCCATATTGCCGCATCGCCCCGATCGCACGGAAATAGGCGGCGCCGAGAAAGGCCACCCAGTCATTCTTGCGCCAGTCGAGCGCGCCGCCCTTCGGCTCCTGAATGCGCAAGCCGGCGAAGCCCGCCCCTTGTGGCAGCTTTTTCGCAATCGAATCGGCTGGCATGGTGAAATAGCTTTGGTCGTAGATGATCTCGCGGGCGCTCGCGCCCTCGACGACATTCATCTCGACCGCTTTTTGAAAGAACATTCCAAGGTGAAAGAAGCTGACCGGAAAGCGCCCTCCGCCCTCGGCATAGAGGGCGTGATCCATGTCGAAGGAGATCTTGCCCCAGGCTTCGTAATTGATCTTGCCGACAATGTCCGGCGCCGGGTGCGGCGGCCCGACATAGGCCTCGCCCGCCATGCGCTTGGCCGTCGCCTTCAGATGATCGAAAGAAAACGGCCGCGCGGGTCCAAGTTTCAGGCCCTCCAGCGCCACAGCCTCGCTGATTCCGGCGGCGCCAAAGCCCATGGCCGCGGCGGCCTTCAACACCGCTCTCCGGTCAAAGGCTTTGGTCATGTCGTCTCCTTAACTTGGCTGCTTTGCGGGTGGGAGCCTTCCGCGCTCGGAAAGCATCTCTTTCGGCGCATGGTCGTGACGCGTATCCATCACGCTGAAGTCCCGGGGATTTCACGGCTCGGGGGTTTTTGTGGAACAGCGGCGTCGGGCCCGGCGGCTCAGCCGCGGTAGGGCTCGTGCTTAATTGCGATACGCATGAAATAATACAGCAAAACGAAACCGCAGAGCGTAAAGCCGACCTCAATGACGCGGCTGACCGTGGGATCGAGCTGCAACAGGCCGCCGATCGCCCATCCGGCGGCCCATGATGCGCCGACCATTTCGGTTCCGACGAGAACGGCGACTGCGATGAGCGTCGAAAGATGAAGCCAGTTGATCGGCTTCTGCGCTGCGGCGCCTTTGGCCAAATCTTTGGGTTGAGCCGGGTTTTGAGCCAAGTCGCATCTTCTCCAGTGCCGCGCCGCGCCCTCGCGTCGAACGCTCGGAAACGCCAAGCATACGCGAAAAGATAGGCAAATTCGTCTCGCCACTATATCATAGTCGCGCCAGGAGCAAGCGGTCGAGCCGGTGCGCCGTCGTCGCGAAAGCGTCATCGAGGCAGACTGCCGGCACGAAAACGGGCCGACGACGTTCTAAAAAGGGGTGGAGCCTGATGAGGCGAGAGGAGCTCGATGCGCCGCCGGCGAGCGCCGCTGACCTGCCCTGGCTTAAGGTTTACCCCGCCGGCGTTCCGGCCGGGATCGAGCAGCCGCGCTATCGGTTGCTTGGCGAAGCCGCGCCGGATCTTTCGGCGCGCTGGGGCGGGCGCAGCGCTTTTACCACCATCATGCCAAACGGCATGTCCGGCTCCTTGAGCTTTGCGGAGGTCGATCGCCTGTCCGGCGCCTTCGCCGCATATCTGCGCGACTGCCTCGGCCTTGCGGCGGGATCGCGCGTCGCCATTCAGACGCCGAACGGACTTGCCTACCCGATTGTCGCCTTCGGCGTGTTCAAGGCCGGCTGCGTTCTCGTCAACATCAATCCGCTCTATACCGCCGCCGAGATGATCCATGTCTTCAAGGACGCCAAACCTTCTGTGATCGTCGTGATCGACATGTTCGCGGAAAAGCTGGCGACGGCGTTGGAGCAAGCGCCTGTTCCTCATGTCATTCTCAGCGAGGCGGCGAGCCTTTTTCCACCGCATGCGCGGCTGATCATCGGTTTTGTCCAGAAACATTTGCGCAGGGAAGTTCCAGAGCCGCGCTTCGCCTCCGTCCCCATCGCGAAGGCCCTTGCGATGGGCGCTCACAAGGTCGCATCGGGGGCCGACCTCGCGGCCTATGCCGCCGGCCTTGAGCCCTCCTCCCCCGCCTGTCTGCAATATACCGGCGGCACGACGGGCGTCAGCAAGGCGGCGATGCTGACGCACCGCAATCTCATCGTCAATGTGGCGCAGTTCCTGGTGTTCGTCGGCGGTGCGATCGCGGAATCCGATCATGTCCTGACGGCCCTTCCGCTCTATCATTCCTTCGCCTTCACCGTGAACATGCTCGGCTTTTTCTTCCGCGGCGCGCATAATGTGCTGATCCCCAATCCGCGCCCGCTGATCAACATGCGGCGCGCCTTCGCCAAACAGCCGATCTCCTTCATCACAGGCGTCAACACGCTCTTTAACGGGCTTCTCAATGAATCCTGGTTTACCGACAATCCGCCGCCTGCCCTGAAGCTGTCGGCCGCTGGCGGCATGGCGCTGCACGAAAGCGTCGCGCGCCGATGGGAGGCGATTACGAAATCGCCCCTGATCGAAGGCTACGGCCTCAGCGAAGCCTCGCCCGTGCTGACGTTCAATCCGCCTTATCGCGTCAAGCCGGGCTCCATCGGCGTGCCTCTGCCGTGGACGGAGATCCAATGCGTCGATGACGCCGGCCGAGAGGCGCATCCGGGCGAACATGGCGAATTGATCGCGCGCGGACCGCAGGTCATGGCCGGCTACTGGAACCAGCCCGAGGAGACGAAGATCGCCCTGCGCGATGGCTGGCTCTACACCGGCGACATCGCCACCATGGACAGCGAGGGCTATTTCACCATCGTCGACCGGCGCAAAGACATGATTCTCGTGTCGGGCTTCAATGTCTACCCGAACGAGGTCGAGGCGGTGTTGTCGCAGCTTCCGGGCGTCAGGGAATGCGCGGTGATCGGCGTCGCCGACGAATGCTCCGGCGAAGCCGTCAAGGCGTTTATCGTCCGCAGCGACGAATCGCTTGACGCGGAAACCGTCCGCGCCTTCTGCAAGACGCAGCTCGCCGCCTATAAGACTCCGAAAATTGTCGCCTTCCGCGATGATCTGCCGAAATCGAATGTCGGCAAGATCCTGCGCAGAAATCTGCGGATGGAGGCGCTCCTAGAGGCCGATCCCCCGAAAGCATAGCCCGCTACCAGCGCAGCAGGCGCGCGCCCAGCGCGGCGCCGAGGCCTGTCAGCAGCGCGATCGCCAATGGATACCAGACCGCTACGAAAAGAGGCGAATCGTCCGGGCAATGCGTCGCGTAGAGGGCGGCGCCGATCGCGCCGGCGAAAAGCCCCGCTCCGGCGCCGGCGAGAGCCGGACGCTCCGGCGCCCCATTGCGCAGCGCGAACAATGTCGCAATGAGCGGCGCAAAGCCAAGAAAGGGAATGCTTTTCAGGCAAACCATCGAATTGGAGCCGACCAGCCTTTGACCCCATTGCGCGGCCGGAACGACGGCCAGTTCGACGCCGACGCCGATCGCAAGCAACGCCGGCGCGACAACGGCCAGCATCAAAGCGCCGTGGACGGCGGCGCCCGGCCGGAACAGGCGCAAGACCAGCAGGCCGGAGAAGGCGACCAGCAAGTCGCAGACGATCAGCTTGAACAAAAATCGCGGCTCGGCGAGCAGCGCCAGAAAATGAGGCCTTGGCCCCAGAACCGCGAGAAACAGGCACACGGCGATCACGACGGCGGGGATCAAAGCAAGCGTCAACGCGCGGCGAGGCGCCGGCGGCGTGACCTGATCTTCGGAAAGCGCGTTGATGAGTTCGCTCGTCTTCATGACTCAACTCTTCGAAACTTCGCAGCCAGCGCCGCCAGTCCGCGATGCAGGGCGACGCGAACGGCGCCGTTGCTCATCGACAGACGGGTGGCGGCTTCATCGATCGAGGCGCCTTCGACCGCGATGCAGCGCACGACATTGCGTTGTCCGGGCGGCAGGCCGTCGAGGTGGCGGCTGACGTCCGAGACGATAGACTCAGAATCATCACGGACGCCCGGCAGGACCTCCGCGAAATCGTCGATCGAAAGCTCGATCCGGCGGCCGCGCCGGCGTAGGGCGTCGATCAGCTTGTGGCGCGCGATGGCGAAAAGCCAGGGGCTGAGCGGCGCGTCCTGATCCCAGGTTTGCCGTTTGAGGTGCACCGCGAGCAGCGTCTCCTGCACGACATCCTCGGCCTCCGCTATCGCCGCCCCCGCGCGCACTACGCCCTTTCGCGCGAAGGCTCGCAACGCCGGAGTCAATTCAAGCAACAGCCGCCGGTACGCCGCCGCGTCGCCCGCGTTGCTCGCGCGCATCAGTCGGGCCCATTCCTTTTCGCGGTCCTCAACGCGCACGCGCGCTCCATCGTTCATACATTCGGCTTCCAGGGCCCCTGCGTTACGCTGTAGCGCGGCTTCACGGTCACTTTTTTGTCAACCGGGAAAGCGCAAAAGCAGCCGTAACGCTGGCCGTCCAGCCTCCGTAATAGACAATGCCGGGCTGAAGCAGCCTGCGCCTATCCTACTTTTCGATAAAGGAAACATTCATGACCGCCAAGGACAAGATGGCCTCCGCCTCCCTCGCCGGCGCTTTTGCGACGGCTCTGACCCTGCTCGCTTCGCAAGCCTCCGCCGGCCCCGCCCCCGCGCAGCCAGGCAAGGACAAATGCTACGGCGTTGCCCTCAAGGGTCAAAACGATTGCGCCGCAGGCGCGGGCACGACCTGCGCCGGCACCTCGAAGGTCGATTACGACGGCGCCCATTGGAAATATGTCGCCAAGGGCACATGCGACACCATCACGACCCCGCATGGCATGGGATCCATGACCCCCTCCAAGTCCTGAAGATCCGCATCGAGGCGCGCGGGATCATCCTCGCGCCTCCCTTTTCATCGACGCCGCAAGGGTTTGCCATGTCCTTTTTTTCGACCTCACGCCTTCCCGCCGCCACCGGCGTTGGTTTCAAGCCTGAGCATTTCGCGGCAATCACGGCGGAACGTCAGCCCATCGGCTTCTTTGAAGTCCATGCGGAAAATTATATGGGCGACGGCGGCGTTCCACACGCGCAACTGCGTTTCCTGCGCGACCACTACGCCCTTTCGCTGCACGGCGTCGGCCTCTCGATCGGATCGACGGAACCGCTCGACCGCGAACATCTTCGCCGCCTCAGACTGCTTTGCGATCGCTACCAGCCAGAGAGCTTCTCCGAGCATCTTGCATGGTCCTCGCACGGCGGCGCCTTCTTCAACGATCTTCTGCCGCTGCCCTATACGGAGGCCACGCTCGCCGCCGTCATCACCCACGTGGATGAAACGCAGTGCGCGCTCGGACGGCAGATTCTTATCGAAAATCCGGCGACCTATGTGCGTTTCGCGGAAAGCACGATCCTAGAGACGACATTTCTCGCCGAACTCGCTCGCGCGACCGGCTGTGGGCTGTTGCTCGACCTCAACAACGTCTTCGTCAGCGCACGCAATCACGGCTCCGGCGCTAACGCCTATCTCAACGATTTCCCTTTGCATCTCGTCCGCGAAATCCACCTCGCTGGATTCTTTGAGACTGTTGACGACGCATCCGCACCGCTTCTCATCGACTCGCATGGATCGCCTGTAGCGAATGAGGTGCGCATGTTGTTTGATATGACGATCGAACGCGCCGGCCCGCTGCCAACTTTGATTGAGTGGGACAATGACGTGCCGCCTTTCGAGGTTCTGCTCGGAGAGGCGCTCGCGGCGCAGGCTCGGCTTGATCTGTTCTCGCGCGACATCGCAACGCGGCCGGCCGCCTGATCAGAGGATGAGCAACATCATGCAACAGTTGCAAAATGCTTTCGCCGCCGCGTTGCGCGATCCCTCGCTGGCGCCTCCGGCCGGGATCGTCTCAGACGTCGCGCCAGCGCCGGCCAAGCGCTTCGCGGTCTACCGCAACAATGTCATGGTCGGCCTCATCAGCGCGCTCGAGACGCGCTTTCCGGCGACGCGGCGCATCGTCGGCGAAGAGTTCTTCAAGGCGAGCGCCCGCGTCTTCGCAGGGGCGCATCCACCACATTCGCCCCTGATGATGACCTATGGCGATGAATTTCCCGATTTCCTCGCGGCGTTCGAACCAGCCGCCAAGGTCCCGTATCTCGCCGACGTCACGCGCATCGAGGCGGCGCGCACGCGCGCCTATCACGCAGCCGACGTCCGCCCGCTTGCGGCGTCAGACCTCGCGGGCGTCTCCGCTGGGGCCATAGGCGAACTGCGTTTCGCGCTGCACCCTTCCCTGGAGATCGTCCGCTCCGCTTTTCCTGTGGTGACGATCTGGGCGATGAACGCGGGCGAAATGGTCTTGGCGCCAGTCGCGCATTGGCGCGGCGAAGATGCGCTCATCCTGCGTCCCGCCTTCGAAGTCGAGGTGCGGCGCTTGCCGCCCGGGGCGGCGGCGTTTCTTCAAAGCCTCAAATCCGGCGAGCCCCTGGGCGAGGCCGCGGCGGTCGCGCGGCAAGATAGTCGCAGTTTCGATCTGGCGATTAACCTCGCCTCGCTCGTCAGCGCCGGCCTCGCCATTCGGACAATCATTTCATAACGAAGGAACGAGCTGATGGACATTTCGCAAAGCTATGGCGCGCCGAACACGGTTCGTCCGATCCGCGCCGCGATCGACCGTTTCGATCGCATTCCGCAATCTTTTGTGTCCCTTTGCGCGCGCATCTTTCCCGCCGCCGTCTTTTGGATGTCGGGCCAGACGAAAGTCGACGGATGGCGTCTGAGCGACAGCGCGATTGATCTCTTTCGCGACGAATACCGGCTTCCGCTGATCGATCCTTCGATAGCGGCGCATATTGCCGCCTTCGCCGAACATTTCTTTCCGGTTCTGCTGGTCCTTGGCCTCGCCAGCCGGTTTGCCGCATTGGCTCTACTCGGCATGACCGCGGTCATTGAAATCTTCGTCTATCCCGACGCCTGGCCGACGCATGGCGTCTGGGCGACCTGCTTTCTCGTGGTCATCGCGCGGGGTCCCGGCGCCCTTTCGCTCGACCATCTGATCGCGCGGCGCTTCGGCTTTTCTGGAAACAAGCGATAAAGCCGGGCTTTTCGTCCCTCCGTCCAAGCCACGCGGAACTTTTTGCCAGCTTGCGCATTCTGGCTTGTAGCGACGCTTCAGGCAGGAGGAAAAAGAATGACGCGCAGTCTCTTGACACTCACCCTCTTTTCGGGGCTTGCCCTCGGCGCCACCACGCTTTACGCGCAAACGCCTTTCCCGATGAGCGCGTCGCCGTCGGAGTATTCAGCGCCCGCGATCGGCGTCGAGCCGACAGCGCCGCTGCGAGAAGGCCGCAGCGCGTTCGTCGCGCAGCGTCCAGGCGAAATCTCCGGCGCATTCGACGATTTTGCGCGCCCGATTGATTACAAGGGCTATTCGTCCGATCAATAAGCGCGGCGGCTCAGGGCTCGAAATCGAGCCCGATATCGAGGATAGGCGCGCTGTGCGTCAGCCAGCCGATTGAAATCAGGTCGACGCCCGAGGCGGCGACAGTTGGCGCTGTCGACGGGGTGATGCGGCCTGACGCTTCCGTCAGCGCGCGGCCATCGACCAGCGCGACGGCCTTTGTCAGCGTTTCGGGGCTCATGTTGTCGAGCAACACCGCGTCGACGCCTTCTTCAAGCGCCTCGACGAGCTGCTCCAACGTATCGACCTCAAGCTCTATCTTCACGAGATGGCCGGCGCCTGCGCGCGCGCGCCGCAACGCTTCCCTGACGCCGCCGGCGATCGCGACATGATTGTCTTTGATCAGGACGGCGTCATCGAGGCCAAAGCGATGATTGCCGCCGCCGCCGGCGCGCACCGCATATTTTTCGAGCGCCCGCAAGCCCGGTGTGGTTTTTCGGGTGCAGACAATCTTGGCGCCGTAACCGCGCACCGCCGCGACCACCGCCGCCGTAGCGGTGGCGACGCCGCTTAGATGACAAAGATAATTCAAAGCGGTGCGCTCGGCTGTGAGAATGCCCCGCGCTGGTCCGGTGACGACCGCGATGCGATCCCCCGCGCCCACCGCCGCGCCATCCTGACGCTCAACGCGGACAAAAATCCGCGCGTCGATCAGTTCGAAAGCAAGCCGCGCAAGGTCGAGCCCGGCGATGACGCCGGGCTGGCGCGCGACCAACACGGTCCGGGCATTCAGCCCCGCGGGGACGATGGCGTCGGAGGTGATGTCCCCGGCCCGGCCGAGATCTTCAAGAAGTGCGGCGCGAACGAGTGGTTCGATGGCAATCTTTGGCAGCGGCGCAAGAGTTGACGCAAGGCTCATCGCAAGTCTCAACCACGTTGGATCGGGCGTTTTTCAAAGAACCGGATAGGCGCTACGCCAAACGGCATTTGCCTCGCCTGGAAATGCTCAATCGACCAGTTCGGGAACAAGCGCCTGCGCCGCGCGCATCGCTTCCTCAAGCTGCAAAGTGGATCTTTGCGGCGTAGCCGCGGGACATGGAAAATCAGTGCGCGCATGAGCGCCTCTGCTTTCATTTCGGCGTAACGCCGCGACCGCGATCATCAATCCGACGATGGCGGCGTCGCTCGCCGCCCGGTGATCCCGCGCCAAAGCAAACAATGTCCCAACGGCCTCGCGTAGTCCCTCGCCGTCGCGCAAAACGCCAACCGCGCGCGTCATGATCTGGCGCACCGGAGCCGGATCGTCGGGGACAATGGGCTGAAGATCGCAGTGAACTTTCCGCCGGCGGACGGGGCTGGTCGAGGCGACGCTTTCTGCGACGAAGCCGCCGCAAACGACCGCCTCGAGCAGCGAATTGCTGGCAAGCCGGTTCGCACCATGGAGGCCCGTGCAGGCCGCCTCGCCGCACGCCCAGAGCCCTTCGACCGAAGTTCGTCCCATAAGATCCACCTTGACGCCGCCCATGTGATAATGCGCCGCCGGACGGATCGGGATCGGCTGCGTCGCTGGGTCGACGCCCGCCGCCTGGCAAAAGCTCGTGATCGCGGGAAAGCGCTGGGCGAAACCGGCGCCGACGGCCTCGCGCGCGTCGAGAAAAACACGATGCCCCGCCGCCAGTTGCGCAAAGACAGCGCGCGCCACGATGTCGCGCGGCGCAAGTTCGGCGCCGGGTTTGCCGGCCATGAAGCGGCGTCCGGTTTCGTCGATCAGGATGGCGCCTTCGCCCCGTACGGTCTCGCTGATGAGCTTCAGCGGAAAAGAGTCGCTGTCGAGCGCCGTTGGGTGGAACTGCACAAATTCGAGGTCGGCCATCACGGCCCCTGCGCGCGCGGCCAGCGCCAGCCCTTGACCGAAAGAACCTGCCGGGTTGGTGCCATATTGGTAGAGGCCGCCAACGCCGCCTGTTGCGATGACGATGTGATTGGAGGCGAACAGAACGGGTCCGGTCTCCGCCTCGGCGACGACGCCGGTGACGGCATTGTCTTCGACGATCAGACGGTGCGCCGAGATCCCCTCGATAACCGTAATCGTTGGCGTGTTGCGGACGCGCTCAACCAGCGCGCGCATGATTTCGCGGCCGCTGCTGTCGCCGCCGGCATGGACGATGCGGCGGCGCGAATGCGCGGCTTCAAGGCCAAGCACAAGACGCCCTTCCGCGTCACGATCGAACGGCGCGCCATAGCGGATCAGTTCCTCGATCGCCGCGGGGGCGGCGCTGAGAATGGAATGCGCGACAGCCGCATCGCACAGCCCGTCGCCGGCTTTGAGCGTATCGGCAAGATGCAAAGCGACGTCATCATCCGGTCCAAGACTCGCCGCGACGCCGCCCTGCGCGAGCACGCTCGACGCTTCAAGGCCCAGCGGCGCCTTGCTCAAGACGATGGCTGGCATCGGCGCCAAGGCAAGGGCCGTCGACAATCCGGCGAGACCGCCGCCGACAATGATGCAAGCGCCCGTGGCGTCCATATCGGTCACCCTAAATCTGTGTTCGGTGTGTTGGTTCGATCACGCCAGCCGGACTTAACTGACGGCCAGCATGCGCTCGACGGCGACGCGCGCGCGGGCGGCGATCGCGGGATCGATGCGCACCTCATGATGCATTGTCTCAAGGGCGCGTCTGATGTTGCCGAGCGTGATCTTCTTCATGTGCGGACAGAGATTGCACGGGCGCACGAACTCGAGCTCGGGATATTGCACGGCGACATTGTCGCTCATCGAACATTCGGTGAGCAGCACCAGCCGCGCCGGACGATGCTGCGCCACATAGGCCTGCATCGCCGCTGTCGAGCCGGAAAAATCGGCTTCCGCCACGACTTCCGGCGGACATTCGGGGTGCGCCAGAACGACGACGCCCGGATAGTCTTCACGCAGTTCGCGCACCTCGGCGGCGGTGAACAGCTCATGCACTTCGCAGTGGCCTGACCAGTTGATGATCTTGACCTTCGTCTGCGCGGCGATATTGCGCGCAAGGAATTCGTCCGGCAGCATGATGACGCGATCGACGCCGAGCGATTCGACAACAGCCTTGGCGTTGCCCGACGTGCAGCAGATATCCGATTCCGCCTTCACCGCCGCCGACGTGTTGACATAAGTCACCACCGGGACGCCGGGATAAGTCCGGCGAAGCCGCCGCACATCCTCAGGCGTGATCGACTCGGCCAACGAGCAGCCGGCTCCCAGATCGGGGATCAGCACCGTCTTGTCCGGATTGAGCAGTTTCGCCGTCTCCGCCATGAAATGGACGCCGGCCAGAACAATCACATCGGCGTCGACATTCATGGCTTCACGCGCGAGGGCGAGGCTGTCGCCGACGATGTCCGAGACGCAGTGAAAGATCTCAGGCGTCTGATAATTATGCGCGAGCACCACCGCGTTGCGGGTGCGCTTCAACGTCATGATGGCGTCAATGTCGGCTGCGTAAATAGGCCATTCGATCGCCGGGATCGCGTGGCTTACCTTGGCGTAGAGATCGCGCGCATGAGGCGCGACGGCCCGGCGCGCGCGCTGAGGCTCCTCGCCGCGATTGTCGACACGCAAAACTTCCGACGGCAGAGCCATGGACTTATACTCCCTCTGAGCATTATTGGTCCATATGCTGGGGATGAGTATAAGATTTGTCAAGCCTTCGCGATCGGCAACTTGGTGCCGACGATGGCGCGCTCCGTGAAAACGGCGCGACGGAAGCAGAAGAGTTTGGCGGGCCGTCCCCCTGTATCCTGGCTGGTTTCCCCGGTTTCTTCGACGAGTTCCTGCTGTTCGATCAGGCGGCGAAAATTTTGTTTGTGCAGCAATCGTCCAGCTAAAGCTTCAACGCAGCGCTGCAACTGCAAGAGCGTAAAAGTCTCGGGCATGAGCTCGAAGACAACGGGGTGATACTTGATCTTTGCGCGGAGCCTTGCGATCCCGGTCGCAAGGATGCGACGATGATCAAGGATCATCGAGCGCCCGCCCTCCGGCGGCGTGATCGGGCTTCCGCGGCGCGCTTCGGCGATGAGCCCGGCCTCGAAGAGAAGCTCGTACCGCTGCAGGACGAGTTCCTCGTTCCAGGCGCGGCCATCGAGGCCAAAGGTGATCGTCGCGCGCTGAAGCCGCTCCTGCCGCAGTTCGGACTCTTCCGCGGAGTCGATCCAGGAGCGCAGGCGCGGCGCCAGCGTCGTTTCGATCATGGCGGGGGCTCCGACGCGATGATCCTCCCAGGGAAAATAGGAATACCAGCTGCCCCAGCTCGCTTCATATTCGCCAGAGGCGGGCTGTTCACGGGTAAGGCCAAGGTAGCTGATCGAGATGATCTGCTGCTCGGCGCCAGCGCGATCCTTGTCCGCGAAAGTGTAAAGCTGCTCGACATAGCCAAGCGGCAGGCGAGTCTGGCGTTCGACCCAGGCGCGAAGGCCAGATTGAAGCGAGCGATGCGCGATCTGAAAAGGACCCGAAGGCAGGGCCCGCTGATCCTGGATCGTCAAAACGCGCGGGTCGCCGCAGGTGACCGCGACGAGCACGGCGATGAGATCGGCGGCGATGCCCTTCCCCTCCGCGACGGGAATCGCGGACGAACTGGCGCGCGCCTGCGCCCCGACGATATCTCGCTCCTGAAACGATGCCATGACTTATGCGCTCTGAACAGGCCCCGATGACGCGCTTATATCTAATCTTTGTCGGGGACGAGCGCCATCCATCGGCGACCCTCGGTCATCCTATGTCGAGATCGATCGCCGAGACGACATGACGCGGCCATCGCCAGGGCGCGACGAAAACAGCGTCGCCGCGCAGGGTCAAAGCGGCGGCGAAAGAGTTGGACGCCAGCCAGACTCTCGCGGCGCGCGAAATGCGGCGGCGTTTTTCGGCGGAAATCGCCGCCCGCGCTTCGTCGAGGGTCGGTCTGACCTTCACTTCGACAAAAGCGATGGTGTCGCCGCGCCTGGCAATAATGTCGATCTCTCCGCCGTGAACGCGATAGCGGCAGGCGAGGATCGCGTAGAATTTGAACCGCAAGGCCGCGATGGCGACGCGCTCGGCCGTCAGCCCCTGCCAAAGCGCGGCGCGCCGATCATCCGCGCTGCGCAAGGATTTTCCTGTCGCGTGTCAAGGATCACTCTCTCACGACGGACGAGCCCGTCAGTTCAATGGCTCTGGCGTAAATTTTCCGGCGCGGCTGGCCTGTCGCGGCCGAAACGATCGCCGCGGCGTCCTTGACCGAAAGCGTCTCCAGCGCCTTCGTCAATTTGGCGTCGATTTCTTCCTGGCTATCGGTCAGCGCCTGCTCCCCCGGCGGCCCGACCAGCACGACGATTTCGCCTTTTGGCGGCGCCTCGGCGGCGAGCGCCGCCGCGAGCTCCGGCAAGGGCGCGCGCCGGACGGTCTCATAATATTTGGTGAGTTCGCGCGCCAACGCCGCATCGCGCGGGCCAAGCACGGCCGCAAGATCGGCGAGCATCTCGGCAACCCGTCGCGGCGACTCGAAAAACACGAGCGTGCCGGGAATGTTCGCAAGCTCGGCGATCCGCTGGCGGCGGGGGCCGGATTTCGGCGGCAAAAATCCTTCGAAAAAGAAGCGATCGGTCGGCAATCCCGCCACCACCAAAGCGGCCAGAACGGCCGACGCGCCCGGCACGGAGATCACTTCGATATTTTGCGCCAAAGCGTCCGACACGAGCTTGAAGCCGGGATCGGAGACGAGCGGCGTGCCGGCGTCCGACACCAGCGCCAGCGCCGCGCCGCTCGCAAGACGGGCCAGAAGATGCGGCCGCATCACCGCGGCGTTGTGCTCATGATAGGCGACAAGAGGCGTCGCTATCCCGTAATGCGCCAGCAGCGTCTTCGTCACGCGGGTATCTTCCGCGATGACCGCATCCGCGGCGGCGAGCGTCGCCAGCGCACGGAACGAGATGTCGCCGAGATTGCCGATCGGCGTCGCAACGACATGCAGGCCTTTGCGGATCGGCTCAGCCTCCGCCCGGAGGCCAAAAGCGGTAAAGGCGGCCGACGAGCCGCCGTCGCTCTCACCGCCGGCCGTGCCTTTCGACTCGCCTCGGCTTTCGTCCAGATCGCGACCGTTCCGGCGCCGCTCACTCGTGCTCATGGTCCGCTCCGCCCTGGTTTCCCGGCCGGTCTCCGGGCCCGCGGGTTGAACGCTCCCGCAGCCCGTTCGATAAATCATCCGCTCGTTCTATTTATAGAACTCGCCGCGCGATTCTGCAAGAAAGAGCGGCGCATGTACGGTTTCTATTGCCCGGGCTTCAATTTTGTGACTGAAACTGCCGGTAAGTTTCACGGTAACACGGTCGCAGCCTTGTGGATTGGCTCAAATGCGCGTAGCGCCGCACGGCCGCGCACGGGATGTGTTGGACGCATGATCTTGGCCGAGGGCTCGACTGTTATTGAAGATCAGGCTGGAAAGCGCCGACGCGGCGTTCGGAGACCGCATCGATGAGAGCTCTTTTCCGTGCAGGCGGCCCGGCGGCGGCGCTGATGAAATCGTTCTGCGCCCTATCATTTGCTTTGTCGCTGACGGCTTGCGGGTCCTCCAATGGCCCATTCGTGCGCCCGCCCGCCGATTCGATCGCGGGTGGACAAAAGAACAACCCCTCGGCCGCAGGAGCGCCCGCCGAGCATATCGGCTCGGGTCCGGTCAAGGTCGCCCTGGTGCTGCCGCTGACGCAGGCTTCCGGCGCTCCCAGCGTCGTCGGCGCGTCTTTGCGCAACGCCGCCGAAATGGCTCTGACCGAGGCGGGGAGCAATGATCTCACCTTGATCGTCAAGGACGATCATTCGACGCCGGATGGCGCGCGCATCGCGGCGCAAGAGGCGTTGGCCGAAGGCGCCGATTTGATCATCGGCCCGCTCTTCGCCCCAAGCGTGCGCGAAGTCGGCCGCCTCGCGCACGGGGCCGACAAATCAGTGATCGCCTTTTCGACCGACGCATCGACCGGCGGCAAGGGCGTCTATCTATTGTCTTTCCTTGTCGAATCCTATGTCAACCGGATCATCGATTTCGCCGCGTCCAAGGGCAAAAAATCGATGGCTGCTCTGATCCCAGAGAATGACTACGGCCGCGTCGCCGAAGCCGCCTTCCAGCAGGCGGCCGCACGCGATAATATTCGCGTCATGACGATCGAGCATTATCAGCCACAGACGCTGGCGGCCGGCGCGCAGAAAATCGCCGCGCTCGGCGATCAGATCGACGCGCTTTTCATTCCCGAACAAGCCGACGCCATGCCGGCCGTCTCCACGGCTCTGACGACGGCTGGCCTCAGCGCCAAAAAAGTGCAGATTCTCGGAACGGGACTGTGGAATGACGCCCGGGTTCTGAAACTTCCCGCCCTGCAAGGCGCCTGGTTCTCCGCCCCTGAAAACGGCGGCTACAACGCATTTTCGGCGCGCTACCACGCCAAATATGGCTCCGATCCGACACGGATCGCAACGCTCAGCTATGACGCGGTGTCACTCGCCGCAGCGCTCGCGCATACACAAGGCTCGCAACGCTATTCGGAAAATGTGCTGACCAACCGCTCAGGCTTCAACGGCGCCGATGGCGTCTTCCGCTTTCTTCCCGACGGCGCCAATGAGCGCGGCCTGTCGGTGCTTGAGATCAACGATGGAATCGCGACGCCGATCAGCCCGGCGCCGCATTCCTTCGCGGGAGCTTCGTGAGGCGGCGATCCAATACGGTCGCCCCGCGCCTTAATGCATGAGGAACATCAGGGCGAAAGAGATGATGACGAGCGCCAGACCCGCGAACAGGACGTAATGAACTGGCGCCCTGTTGGTGCCCTGCCGCGCCTCCGTCTTGTTCCTCACAATGGGAGTCTCGGCGTCCCTCGCGTAGGTATGCTGATCCATCGCAAAGCTCCTCTGATGGTTCCGGCGATCCGGCGAATACGCTTACGCCGCCGCCTGATTGATGGATTGCCGCGCGAGTTGCGTCAGCAGTTCGTCCGTTTTCTTTTCCTCGGCTAGCGTCTCGCTCAAAAGTCGGCTCGCCTCTTTCATGCCAAGCTGGTTGGCCCAGGCGATAAGCGCGCCATAACGCGCGATTTCGTAATGTTCGACGGTCTGCGCCGACGCCACAATGCCAGCGTCGCAAACGCTCGAATCGTCGATTTCCTCCATCGTCTCTTTGGCCTCGGCAAGAATTCCGTCCATCGCTTCGCACCGAACCGACCGCGCCGCAGCGCCGCAGCTCTCGAAAATCTTTTCGATTCGTTCGATCTGTTGCTCGGTTTCCTCGCGGTGCTTTTCAAACGCTTTCTTCAGCTCCGGCGCGGCGGCTCCCTTGGCCATTTTCGGCAGCGATTTATAGATCTGCTTTTCAGCGTAGTAGATATCCTTGAGCGTATGCAGAAAGAGATCGTTCATCGACTTTACGGCCATGCTTCATTCTCCCATATCGATCGGCGCGGCGAAGGCGCTGTGAGCCAAAGGAAGTCTTGAGAGCGGATAAGGTTCATTTCAACGGCGCCGCGCCGGCACTTTTTTCCCTTCGGCGACGGCTCGCGAGCGCGCGCTCGCCGGAAGTCGTGTCGCGCCGCCCGATATCCAGCCGGGTCTTGCGGGTCCCGCCCGCGCTCGAACAAGCGCCGGAACCCGCCTTCGCGGAGCGCGTTCGCGGTCGAACATCCTTCTTCCCCCTTCGCTAAAAGGAGAGTTTTTTGACCCATCGCGTGGATCTCGAAGCCCAGCAAATTCCCAAACCTCCGGCTCCTCCGCAGCCAGCGCCGGCCCCAGACATTTCGCCCGGCAATTTTCCACCGCCCCCAGGTCCTGATATCCCGGCCCCCGACCCACCGCCCCTGCCGGTCGAAAATCCCGGCGATACGCCACTGCCGCCAGTGATTGATCCGGATGCGCCGGACCCGGCTGATCCGCGCACAGTGCCGACGCGCGCGCTCATGTGAATGGCCCGCAACGAGCGTCATCGTTCTCAGCGTCAAGTATAGCTAAGGAACCAATACAACAGCGTGTGAGTTGATTTTCAACTTGCTCAGCCGCGATCCTGCAAAAGGAGCGTCTCATGTCTCTTACGACAATCCTTCTCATAATCCTTGTTTTGATACTCCTCGGCGCCCTCCCCTCGTGGCCGTACAGCCGCAGTTGGGGTTATGGCCCTTCCGGGATTGTTGGAGTTCTTCTGGTCGTGCTCGTCATTGTGTTGCTGACACGTGGCGGCATTTAGCGCAGACTTGGGGCGTGCTGATTTGGTCCTGAGCCGCATTCTTGAAGGCGCCTTGGGTCGCTGGATAAAATGGGAAGCCGTAGTCAACCCTCGCTTGAGCAGCCCGCGTCTGTCACACATTCGGAGTTAATATGACTGACACCAAAATCCTTGAAGAAGCATCGCAAAATCTGAGCGCCGATCTCGCCGCCTTGCGCGACGACATCACAAAGCTTACGGCGTCGGTGACAAAATTGGTCAAAGCCGAGGCTTCGGCTACCTCCGATTCGGTCTATGGCGCTGTCGACGCCGCGCGACAAAAGCTGTCCGACAGCGCGTCCGACGCCAAGCATCGGCTCGCTGGCGCAAGCTCGGATCTCGAAGCCACCATCGAGCGCAATCCCCTGATCGCGGTTCTCATCGCTCTGGCAACAGGTCTGATTATCGGATTGCTGAGCCGCGCACGCAAATGAACCCCTTGATCAAGCGGCTGGCGCATGAGGCGGTCGCTCCGCTGGAGGAGATGCTTGCGCGGCTGATCCGGACGGCCGCCCTCATCGCCATGGCGACGGGCTGCGCCATCGCAGCCTCGGTGTTTTTGACGGTTGATCTCTTTCTCTATCTACAAGGATTATGGGGCTCGCTGGCGGCCGCCTCGTGCGTCGCGGCGCTCTATCTCGTCGGCGCTATCATATTTCTCGTGCTGGCGCTGCGGCGTCCTTCGCCCGCTCCATCCGCAACTGCGCCTTCCGCGACCGTCGCGAGCGCCACCCCTGTCGTGGCTGCGGCGTCCGTCGGAGCCCAAGCGGCGCCGCCATCCCCGCCCAATGCGGCATTCGCCGCTAACATCGACGCCGCCGTGGCTCCGGTGCTGGGCGTATTGCGCGAGGCCGGACTTGAAAAGGAGGTTATCGCCATCGAGGCGGGCGCCGAAGTCGTCAAGCAATTGAACCCATTTTCACTTGTCGCTTTCGCCGTCGGCGCCGGCGTGTTCCTCGGACGAACGCTCGGCACGAAACGAACGCTGTTTTGAACATCGAGGATTGAAAGAAAAAGGATCGATTCGGCTTGCGCCGAATCGATCCTGGAGCTTTCCGCAGCGCGCTTAAACGAGCGCGCTTTTTGATTCTGGTTCGTCCTTGCGATGCGATTTGCGATCGAAAAACAGCGCCTGGCTGATAACGGCTTTGAGGCTGTCGACGCCGAACGGCTTGGTGATGAGGAAGGCCGGCTCCGGCGGCGCGCCGGTCAGGAATCTCTCGGGATAAGCAGTAATGAAAATCACCGGCACTGAGAAGGACCCGAGGATTTCATTGACCGCCTCAAGGCCAGAACTGCCGTCGGCGAGTTGAATGTCCGCGAGGATCAGTCCGGGACGTTCCTTATTGACGGCCTCGACCGCTTCGCGGTGAGTCCGCGCCACGGCGATGACCCTGTGGCCCTGCTCCTCGACCAAAGTCTGCAAGTCGAGCGCGATGAAAGGCTCATCCTCGATGATCACGACGTCGGTGCGAATCTGATTGGCGATCTCCTTGCCGGCGGCGTCGATCAAAGCAGCGGCTTCGTCGATCGAACAGACGAGGGTCGCCGCGACTTCGGCGGTGTTAAATCCTTCGAGCGAACTCAGGAGGAATGCAATGCGCGGGCGTAATGTAATGGCCTCCAGATTGCGATGAGCGCCGACCTCGTCTCCGGAGAAGCCGATGTCGTCGACGTGGTCATTAACGGAGACGGAGCTCCACACCTTCAGGAAAAGCCTGTACAGCGCAGTGCGGACGTCGAGCTCTTTCTCAAATGCCGAGGGATCCGCAACAATTGCCTCGAGAGTCGCAAGCACATAAGCATCTCCGCCAGCTTGTGATCCCGTCAGAGCGCGAGAAAATCTGCGCAGATAAGGGATATGCGAGGAGATAGCCTGAGATATCGACATCAATTAAGCCCCTATGGACATCTGCGCCGCTTGAAGCGGCTTCTTCACAAAAATCCCAAGTCTCAGAAAAGGTTCCCCGATCCCGGAACTTTGTGCGGCGCGAAGCGTTCGAACACCGGGGCTTGGCAGGTTAACAGGATTTGCGGCTTCGGAATTGATTTAGCAAGACATCAGACAAAAATACGGCCATGAAGATTGCATCGTAATCGCCGAATGTCGGCAATATAAAGGCCGCGTGAGGGGAAATGATGAGCAACGGTGAAAACCGCAGCAAAGGTGACCCGGTGACGAAAATAACGAAGTCGCGCGCAGGAATCATGAAGGGGGCGGCAATTCGTGAGAATGACGACTCCGAATCGGAAGATGATATGTTCAGATTCAACCATTGTGCAGAAGGAAATGTCGTTTCCGCGCCACGGTCGAGAAAGCCTTCCGCCAAACCGGACATCGCTGATCAGATCGGGCTCGGATTGCGCAGCGTTTATAATGACGTCCTGTCGCAGCCGGTCCCTGACCGGTTTTTCGATCTTTTAAAGCAGCTCGAGCGCGCTCCCGGCGCACAGTTGAAGAAGGATGCTCCGTGACAGTTGAGGAGAAGGACCTTCTCGAAGACGACGATGCGGCGGATGCTCCCGTCGATCATGTAGCGAGCGCTCAAATGACGGCCGACATTCTCGCCGTCATTCCCAATTTGCGCGCCTTCGCAGTGTCCTTATGCGGCAATCTCGATCGCGCGGACGACCTTGTGCAGGAAACGCTCGTCAAGGCCTGGAGCAAGCTCGGCTCTTTCGTCGAGGGCACCAACCTGCGGGCCTGGCTCTTCACCATCCTGCGCAACATCTATTATTCCGAATATCGCAAGCGGCGCAGGGAAGTCGCTGATTCGGACGGCGCGATTGCCGGAAAGCTCGCGACAGCGCCGGCGCAGAACAGCCACATGGACATGCTGGACTTCCGTGAGGCCTTGCAACAGCTTCCGACGGACCAGCGCGAAGCCTTGATACTTATCGGCGGCTCCGGCCTCTCCTATGAAGAAGCCGCGGGCGTGTGCGGCTGCGCCGTTGGCACGATGAAGAGCCGCGTCAACAGAGCCCGCAGCCGGCTCGCTGATCTTCTGTCGATCAGCTCCAGTAGCGAGTTCGGAGATGACGGTGATTGGCAGGCGGTCGATCCCATTCTCGTCGGCCAGCGTTATTCGCGCGGCGGCGGCGATTGAAATGCCTCGCAGCCGGCTCGGCGAACCGGCTGCGCCGACGATCTCTCGCCTCATGGGCTGAGCCCAACCTCGGCGCGATTTGTGAAAGATTCGCTTTGATGCTGACAGCCTCGGCGCGGCGACATGCGGCGAACCCTCGCCGAGCATGATGGCTGACATCGTCGAGAGCCAATTCATGATATGTATCTGAATTTCGTGGAAGATTGCGTGAAGCCAACGCGACTATGTTTCCCTCTGCCACGCACTCGCGAGTGACAGAAAAACGCCGAAAAGACGATTGGGGGGAAACATGCCTAAGCTTGCAACGTTATGGCTGTCTGCGCGCGCATGCGCAGCGAGAGCAAGATCTTCTGCGAAAACTGGAATGGCGCTGGGGTTGGTGGTCGCCGCGGGGGCGCTGATGGCGCCGATGCAGGCTGACGCAAAGAACCCGCTACGCGTCGACACTAAGGAAGGCCCCGTTCGCGGCTTTCTCAAGAACGGCATAGCCGAATTCCTTGGCATTCCCTACGCCGAACCGCCGGTCGGCGATCTACGCTGGATGCCGCCGAAAAAGCACGCACACTGGTCCAATGTTTTGAAGGCCACCGCCTTTGGACCGCAGTGCGCCCAGATTGTCACGCTCGGCTTGTTCGCCGGGCCGCCGAACAACAATGAGGACTGCCTGTATCTCAACGTTTACTCGCCGAACGTCGATCCCGCTGCGAGAGAAAAGCTTCCGGTGATTGTCTGGATCCACGGCGGCGGCAATGTTGACGGCGCGAGCGACGGCTATGACGGCTCGAAGCTCGCGGCGGATGGCCACACGGTCGTCGTCACCATCAACTACCGGCTCAGCTTGCTTGGCTGGATCGCGCATCCGGCGTTGGACGCTGAGGGCCATCCCTTCGGCAATTACGGCCTGTTGGACCAGCAGATGGCGCTCAAATGGGTGAGGCGCAACATCGCCGAATTCGGCGGCGATAAAAACAATGTCACGCTCGGCGGCCAGTCTGCGGGCTCCCTCGACACGCAAGCCAATATGGTGTCGCCACTCGCCGCGGGGCTGTTCCATCGGGCGATCTGGGAAAGCGGCGTCCAGGAGCCGGCGCCATTGGCGTTCGCCGAAGCGCATGGAACAGCCTTCGCCGTCGCGGCCGGCTGCGGGTCGGGGGCGGACGCCGCCACCGCCAAATGTTTGCGCAGTCTAACTGCGGCGCAGATCATGAACCTGAGCGTCAGCGGACCTTACAGCACGACTAACGGCGTGATAGCGGACGGCCAGATCTTGCCAGCGAACGGGATTAGGGCCGCCTTCAAGAATGGTCAATTCAACCATGTGCCCGTCATCAGCGGCTCAACGCACGACGAAGGCAACTTCGGCTTGGCGATCACGGAATATGGCGAGAATCCTCGAGTGCCATTTACGGAGGCGGACTTCGTAAATCTGGTCAAGAGCACCTATACCGGCAACTCCGGGCCCGCTGGCTCGCCTCCGCCCTATCCGGTCGGCGTCGTCGACAAGGTTCTCGCTCACTATCCCCTTTACGCTTACCCGACGCCACAATTGGCGATGGATGCGGTCTCGACGCAAGGGAGTGTGTTCTTCCCTTGCACAACGCGGCAAATCCTTAAATCAATCGCCAATCAAGTGCCTGTCTACGCCTATGAGTTTGATGACCAAACAGCTCCGTTCTACTTCCCCAAGATGCCAGGCTTCCAGCCACTCGCGTATCACACCTCCGACATTCAATATCTATTTCCTCTGTGGCACGGCGGCGCGGACGGCATTCCTCATCCTCTGAACAAGATGCAGCAGGCCCTCTCGGATCAGCTTGTCACAGCCTGGACGAACTTTGCCTGGACCGGGAATCCGAACGGACAAGGAAACAGCCCGTGGCCGCGTTATCGGCTCCAGCCCAATAAAGCTTATTATCTTTCGGAGAACATCCCAGTCCTCTCGACCATGTCGGACGCCGAATACGCAGCCGCCAACAAGTGCGATTTCTGGGACACCATACTGAAGTAGCGCCGTGAGCCTGGGCAACCATGTCGTAAGAGAGCGTTAAAGCCTGCTGCGACCGGACTTCACAATATCGACTACAGCCTTGGACGGCGACGTCCGACCGAGGCTGTAGTCAAAACGACGTTCAAGCGACTCTCACTCCCAAATCCGTGGCTATGGGACAGGCCAGAGCTCCACCTCCTAGTATGGGCTTTCGATGGCTGTCAGGTCCACCAGGGGTCAAGTCTCGCTTCAGTTTGGCAGCCAGCCGGCAAAGACGGCGACCAAAAGGAAAATTCCGATCAGCGCGCGATAGGCGACGAAGGGCCACGCCGAAAACCGCTCGAGGATGCGCAGGAGCCCCCAGATTGCGCCGAAGGCGGAGATCGAGGCGATGACCAGTCCAAATGCCAGGATCGACCAGCCATGCGCGTCGAGATGGGCTTTGTGAAGCGCCCAAAGTTCATGGAGACCCGCGGCGGCGATCGCTGGAATGCCAAGCAGGAATGAAAAGCGCGCCGCCTCGTCCCGTTTGAAATCCCGGAACAGAGCGGCCGTCAGGGTCGAGCCGGAGCGCGAGACGCCGGGGATAAGCGCTCCGACCTGCGCGACGCCGACGACAAGGGCGTCGGTGAGCGTCGCGTGCTCGACGGTCCGCTTTGGTCTCGAGTAGAGCTCGGCAAGCGCCAGCAGCACCGCCATGACGACGCATGACAAGCCGATGACAGTAAGACTGCGCAATGGAGAGCCGCAGGCGTTTAGGATCGGCGCCAGCAAGACGCCGGCAATGACGATCGGGATCGTCGCCAGAATGATCCAGGCGGCAAAGCGAAAATTCCAGTCGGAGAAATCGCGCCGCAGAGCGGCCTCGACCGAACCGAAGACGAGACCACGAACATCGCTCCAGAAATAGCTGATCACGGCGGCGAGCGCCGCGATCTGCATCGCCGCGGAAAACGCCGAGCCCGGATCCCGCCAGCCCAAAAGCGCCGGAACGATTCGCATATGGGCCGTCGAGGAGATCGGTAAAAGCTCGGTGATGCCTTGAACGACGCCAAGAACGCCGACCTTGGCGTATCCAAGGGCGACGAAGCCAGTATCGAGCCCTTCAGTGCAGGCAGATGCCATCTTTGGTATCCCCGAGGTTTGCGTGGCGCGATCGAACGCGGATCACGTCCGCTTCCGTTTTTCCAGTTTCCGCGAAGAAGATCAATGCAGAGCTAATGGCGGCGGCGGCTTTGCGGCAAAACGGAGAATTTTAGCAAAAACGGCATCGAGGCTGGCTCAAAGGCGCAAGTTGCGGCAAAACTGGTCAGGCCGCGCTTTGCCTTGAGGATCATGGCGAAAGCGGGAAACGCTCCGGCGCATGGGTAGACAGTTTGATGCGCAAAATCTCCATTCGGCGGCGCAGAAATCCGGCGATCAACCCGTCATGGCGCCCCCATCTGGGACGTTTGGCCGCGGCCCTGCTGACGCTGAGCTTTTCGCCGGCGCATTGCGGCGTCCGGCTGCTCAGTCCAGGCGACGCGATGCTCCCGCTCAACGCTTTTCCGCAGATGATGGAAGCCTCGCCCGACGCCGGCAAAGCGCCGAAGCTTGATCGCATCCGGGTCGCTCTCTCCGCCGGCGACGCCAGCCTGCTCGCGGGGCTGAAGCCGCAGGCGGCGCCTTTCGACATTGTCGCGGCGTCGGAGGGCCCAGACCTCATTTTTGATCCGGGCTCGCGCGAGGCGATCTCGAAAGGCGAGATCATCGCCTATGACGTCGGCGCGGATGATTTGCCCGACGTGATCGATCGAATGGCTCTCGCAGACGGCCTTGCAAAGCTCGCGGCGGCGCGGCCGCAATCGATCCGGCTCTCCCCCAGCGGGACAGTCCGGCGCAAGGGCGACAAAGTCGAAGTCGAACTCGGCGATATGCTCCGCCGGGCGCTCGTTCTTTTCACCGTCAGCGGCGATGGCGTCGTGCAGGCGCTGTACCCGATTGGCGCTGATGCGCGCGTCATTACAACGCCGACATTCGCCTGGACCTTTCAGGTGCGCGAGCCGTTCGGAACCGACCTCATCGTCGCCATCACAGCCCCGCAGGCGCTGGACGCGCTCGATCGCGGGGTCGAGGAGCTCAGTCATTACCGCAGCGCGGGCGAAGTCCTGAAGATGATCGCCCTCACCGCGCCGCCCGACGCGCGCATCGGCGTCGCAGCGCTGCTCAGCGAACCCTAATCATCAAAGCGTTCAGGCTGCTTCTCCGGCTGTTTCTCGCCGGCCCGCATCAAGGCGGCGTTCAATTCGCCGCCGAAGATGAATATTGCGGCGATCATATACAGAAAGACCAGCGCGATCATCACCGAGGCGAGGCCGGCGTAGGTCGTCACATAATTGCGCGCGAATTCCGCGAGATAGGAGCCAAAGATCGCTCCGACGACGACCCAGAGGCCAAAGGTAAACACGATGCCGGGTATGATATCGAGCAGCTTGCGGCGTCCGGCCGGCAGAAATTTGTGCACGATGACAAGCGCCAGCAGCAAGACAAGCGTCGCGATGCCGAAGCGGCTCAGAGTGACAAACCTGTCGAGCGGCTCGATATGGGGCGCAAAACGCAGCGCGATGTTCCAGGTCAGAGGGGCGAAAACGACGAGCAGCGTCAGCGTCAGCAGCGCAACGGCGCCGACCAGCACGTAAGCGATGGATTCGAGGCGCAAGACATACCAGGGCCGCATCTCCTTGACGTCATAGGCGCGGTTCAATCCGATCCGCAGCGCCTCGACGCCGCTCGATGAAAAATAGATCGACAGAACGACGCCAAGCGTCAACAAGCCGCCGCGCGCCTGTGTCAACACATTGTGAACTTCGCTCGCAAGGGGCTTTGCGACCTGGTCGGGCCAGGTTTGAAAAAGAATCTGCACCGCTTCGCTGGCGAGGCTTTCGGAGCCGAGGAAGCCGGCGAGCGCGGTGACGAAAATCAGAAACGGGAACATCGACGTCAGGATCGACAGAGCGATATGGCTCGAGATCGCCCAGCCGTCATCCTGCAGGAAGCGCGTGATGGCGTCATAGACAATATTAAAAGCTGATCGCATTTTGCTGAAAGTCCCGCCGCCTCGAAGCGATCATGAGCCAAAAAGCCGCAAGCGCGCCACGCCGACATTCATCTCAAAGAGGCGCGCCGCAAAGGAAGCCGCGTTTTCCCTGCGGTCTTCCGCAGCGGAGCGCGAGGGGCCTTTGCAACATGCCCTCTGCTCTTGAACAGCATGTGTCAAATGTTCTAGATTCGTTCCCAGTATTGGCGCGAATCGGTCAGCACCCTTCATGGACCGCCTTGTCTTGACGCTCAATGGCGCGCCGATCGCGGTCTCGCATTTGCTGCTGGCCGCGGCGGCGCTTGCGCTTGGTCTACTCGTTTTCATGGCGGCAAGCGCCAGCCGGGCGGCGCATCAGCGCAGGCTCGAGGCTGCGAGCGCGGCGGAGCGTCAGCGCGAGATGGAGCGCGTCATGGCGATCCTCGCGCGGCAGAATGCGGAGCTGTCAGGCCGCGTGCGCAGCGTCGCCGAAACGCTCGGATCGCGCCAGTCGGACCTTGCGCGATTCGTCGCCGAGCGCCTCGACGCGGTCGGCGCGCGCGTCGGCGCCGGGGTTGAAGCATCCGGCAAAACCGCTGGCGAGCAGCTGGCGAAACTGAACGAGCGGCTGGCGGTCATCGACGCCGCGCAGGCGCGGCTGACGGGACTGACGCAGGAAGTCGTCGGCCTCAAGGACATCCTCGCCAACAAACAGGCGCGCGGCGCCTTCGGACAAGGCCGTCTCGAGACGATCGTCAAAGACGCCTTGCCTCAGTCGGCTTACGCCTTCCAGCACACACTCTCCAATCGAATGCGCCCTGATTGCGTCATCCGGCTGCCGGGCGATTCGCGCCTGATGGTAATCGACGCGAAATTCCCGCTCGAGGCATTCACCGCGCTCAAGGCGGCGGTCGACGCGGAAGCGCGCAAATATGCGGCGGCGCGGGTGCGCGCGGACGTCGGAAAACATATCAAGGATATCGCCGAGCGCTATTTCCTGCCTGACGAAACCCAGGACATCGCGCTTTTGTTCGTGCCGGCGGAATCACTTTATGCCGACATCAACGAGCATTTCGACGACATCGTTCAAAAGGCCCACCGCAACCGCATCATCATCGTCTCGCCCTCGCTCCTGATGATGGCGGTGCAGGTCATGCAGGCGATCGTGCGCGACGAGAGAGTGCGCGAACAGACGCATATCATTCAGGCGGAGGTGCGCCGTCTCGTCGACGACGTCGCAAAGCTGCGCGCCCGCGCGACAAAGCTCGGCGCACATTTTCAGAACGCGCAGGAGGATGTGGCGGGGCTTCTCGCCGCCGCCGACAGGATCGCCAAATGCGGCGAGCGCATCGATCAGATGGACTTTGCCGAGGCGGCGGACATCACTGGCGTCGAAAAGCTCAAAGCCGCCGAATAACGCATGGCCGCCAAGCTTGAAAGCCTGGCGAACCGCATCCTGGACCGGGCATGCTCCGGGTTACTTCGCCTTGGGCTGCCAGAAGCCGAGCGTCGCGCCCGTCGGATCTGTGATGATTGCGAGCGAGCCCGCGTCCATGACCTCCATCACCTCATGGCAGATCGTCGCGCCGAGCGATTTCGCCTTGGCCGTCGCCGCCACAACGTCATCGACCAGCACATAGGGCATCCAGGCTGACGGCATTCCGGGCGTTGGCGCTTGCATCATGCCGCCGCCCGTGCCCTCGCCGACCTTGATCATCGTATAGGTCATTCCGGGTCCGATTTCCTGATCCGTCAGCTCCCAATCGAACAGGCCCTGATAGAAAGTCTTGGCTTTATCAATATCGGTCGTCGTCAGTTCGATGTGCACGAAAGGATTGGCCATGTTTCCTCCTTGACGTTATCGATCCCGGGTTCTTGTCGCGTCCTGGTCTCTTCTCCACGCGCCGCGCCTCTGGAGGAGGCTTCGGCATAAAGAAAGCACCGGGCAAACGCGAACCGAAGCAAAAAGTCACAGGAAAGGTTTTTTATGCCCGGAGCCGAAGCCGCATGACGTCGATAAAGCCCAGGCGGCCGCACGATCAAAGCGCGGCGGTTTATTACGTAATTCTGATCACCGCGACATTTCTGATGGCCTCGAGCTTCATCGCCGGCAAAATCCTGCTCGCGGACGGCGTTCCGGCTTTTCTCCTTGTCGGCTGGCGCTTCGTGCTCGCGGCGCTGGCCGCGGCGGTGGTTTTGCGCAGCCGCGCGGATCATTTTTTCGCCGCTCTCTTTCCGTCCCGGTTTGGCTTTTCCGATTGGGCCACCGTCGCCGCGATCGGCATTCTGCAGACGGCGCTCGCCATGGGTCTTTTGTTCTGGGCGATGGAGACGATTTCCCCGCCAAGCGCCGCGATCCTGCTGTTCACAAATCCTTTATGGGTCGCACTGATCGGCCATGCCGCTCTCGATGAAAAACTGTCCCGCCTGAAAGTAATGGGACTGGCTCTGGGGATCGCCGGCGTCGGCTTTGCGCTGGGCGGCGCGTTCAGCCTCAACGCTGACGCCATCGGAGGCGAATTGCTGGCTCTCCTCGCCGCGCTTTCATGGACGGCGTCGACAATCGTCAACAGGCGCGCGCGGCTGCCCATCGATACATGGGCGCTGACTTTCTGGCAGATGCTGGCCGGGGCGCTGGCGTTGCTGTGCGTCGCTTATGCGCGCGGCGAACATTGGCCGGCGCATCTATCCGTCGCGGCCTTGGGCTGGTTTTTCTGGCTCGCCATCCCCGGATCAACGGTCTCGTTCGGGCTCTGGTTTCTGGCTTTGAAGCGCGGCGGCGCGACGCGTTCGAGCTCCTACCTTTTTCTCGCGCCGCTGTTCACGGTCATTCTCTCAACGCTCGTGCTACGCACCACCATCACCGCCCCGCAGGCGCTCGGCGGCGCGCTAGTCGGCCTCAGCCTCTGGCTCGTCAATCGGACGCCGCGCAAAGAGGAGAAAGAACTTAGCGCGGCGCGCGGCTAAACAAAATCGCATTCCGCTCTTTAAGCCTCTCGTTTTGACGCACAACTTTGATCCGAAAATTCCGCAACTTTTCGGAGTCATGCTTTTGAGCAGAACGCGTTCATGGGGAATCGCATTCCGCTCTTTAAGCCTCTTTTTTGACGCCCGACTCTGATCCGAAAAGTCTGCAACTTTTCGGCGTCGTGCTTAAAAATCCGTGCGCGCGCGGATCGCCGCGGCGAGCGTGCCTTCATCGAGATAGTCGAGCTCGCCGCCGACCGGAACGCCATGCGCGAGGCGCGTCGTCTTGACATTGAAATGCGCCAGCAGGTCGGTGATGTAATGCGCGGTCGTCTGCCCGTCCACCGTGGCGTTGACGGCAAGAATCACCTCGCGGATTTCGCCCCGCGCCACACGTTCGGCAAGGCTCGCGAGGTTCAAATCCTTTGGTCCGACCCCATCGAGCGGCGACAAGGTTCCGCCAAGCACATGATAGCACGCGCGCAAGGCCGCGGCTCGCTCCAGCGCCCAGAGATCGGCGACCGTCTCGACGACGACCAGCGTCGCGGGATCGCGCCGCTCATCCCGGCAGATCGTGCAGGGATCTAGCGTATCGACATTGCCGCACACCGAGCAGGTGACGATTTTTTCCCGCGCCACCTGCATCGCCTCCGTAAGCGGCCCAAACAGCTCCTCGCGTTTGCGGATCAGATGCAGCGCGGCGCGGCGCGCGGAGCGCGGCCCCAGCCCCGGCAAGCGCGCGAGCAACTGGATCAGCCGCTCGATTTCAGGCCCCGAAACGCGTTCTCCCACTACGGCGCCGCCCCTAAAAAGGCAGTTTCATGCCAGGCGGCAGAGACAGTCCGGCGGTCATGCCCTGCATCTTCTCTTCCATCAGACGCTCGGCCTTTTTGCGCGCGTCCTCATGCGCGGTGATAATGAGGTCTTCGAGGATCTGTTTCTCCTCCGCTTTCATCAGCTGGTCATCGATGGCGACGTTCCTCAGCTGTCCCTTGGCGCTGAGCGTGACGCGGACCATGCCTCCGCCCGATTGTCCTTCAACCTCGAGACGCTCCATCTCGGCCTGCATTTCCTGGATTTTCTCCTGCATGGCCTGGGCCTGCTTCATCAATCCCAACATGTCGCGCATTATTGAACCTCTTTCTTGATCGGCGGCTGATGGATGCTTTGAAAGGTCGCTGGTCACTGATCGGCCTCGATCGCGTCGTCATCCACGAATCCGATGTCTTCGTCATCGGATTTCGCGGCCTGCGGTACAGCCGCCGGCGCCGCCTCCTCCGCCGCGCGAACGGCGACGATCTCGGCGCCGGGAAACACTTCAAGCGCGCGGCGCACGAAAGGATCGGCGCGCACGCCATTCATTGCCTCCTGCGCCCTGGCGTCCGCCACCTCTCTCAGGCTTGGCGCACCGGCTTCGTTTGAGACAGCGACCATCCAGCGCCGTCCCGTCCATTCCTGCAATCGGCGCATCAACGTCTGCGCCAGCTGCGGCGAAGCGCCGGGCGCCGTCGAAAATTCGATGGAGCCATCCTCGAAACGCACCAGCCGCACATCTCGTTCGAGCGCGAGCTTCAATTGGATGTCGCGATGTTGCGCGGCGAGCGCGACGATCTCTTCGAACCGCTCGAGCCGTGGCGCTGGATCGGCCGTCTCCCGCTGCGGCGCGAGCGCCCTCGCCGCGCCGGACGATCGAACGGCGCCCGCGGCAAGATCCCGCACCGGCCGCGCCTGAGCCGAGCCTGGCGCGGCCGCCGGCGGCGCGGCGGCTCCTGAGCTTCCCCCGCTCTTGCCGGCATCGCTCTTGCCGGCGTCCCCCGGCGCCGAAAAATTATGGGTCAGTGACGCCAGCTTGCGCAAAGCCTCGTCCGGAGTCGGCAGATCCGCCGCATAAGCGAGGCGCACCAGAACCATATCCGCGGCGGCGAGCGGGCGAGCGGAGTCCTTG
This sequence comes from Methylocella tundrae, assembly GCF_038024855.1. Taxonomy (NCBI): domain Bacteria; kingdom Pseudomonadati; phylum Pseudomonadota; class Alphaproteobacteria; order Hyphomicrobiales; family Beijerinckiaceae; genus Methylocella; species Methylocella tundrae. Next base: position 356,098 of record NZ_CP139089.1, on the reverse strand, counting down.
ACTTCCTGCAAACCTTTCGAGAGCAATTGCCACACTCTCGACAAAACCGACATCGGCAGATTCTCGGCGAAGCTCATGCCGCGACTGCGTTCGTCGGGAGTGATGGCGGCGTCATTGACCGCCTCCGGCGCGAGCTTCAGCCGCGTGACGAGATGCACGAATTCGGCAAGTTCGATAAGGATGGCCGCAGGATCCGCGCCGCTGTCGTAAAGCTCTTTCAGCCCGCCAAGAGCCTGCGCCATCTGCCCTTGCATCAGGCTTTGAAAGAGATCGATGATCCGGCCGCGATCGGCAAGGCCGAGCATGGCGCGCAACGTTTCGGCGGCGATCAGCCCCTGCCCCAGCCCCTGCCGTTGCCCCGCGGCCGGTCCATGCGCGATCGCCTGATCAAGCAGCGAGAGCGCATCCCGCGCCGAGCCTTCCGCCGCGCGCGCGATCAGGGCGAGAGCCTCGTCTTCGATGGCGACGCCTTCCTTGGCGCAGATGCCGCCGAGATATTTGATGAGCACGCCGGCCTCGATCCGGCGCAGGTCGAATCTCTGGCAGCGCGAGCGCACCGTCACCGGCACTTTCTCGATTTCGGTTGTCGCAAACAGGAATTTGACGTGGTCCGGCGGCTCTTCCAGCGTTTTCAAAAGGCCGTTGAAGGCCTGCTTCGAGAGCATATGCACTTCGTCGATGATGTAGACTTTTGTCCGCGCCATGACCGGGCGGTAGCGCGCCCCTTCGATGATCTCGCGCACGTCGTCGATGCCGGTGTGGGAGGCGGCGTCCATCTCGATGACGTCGACATGGCGCGATTCGATGATCGCCTGACAATGGACGCCGAACTCCGGCATATCGATCGTCGGGCGCGTCACCGCCGCGCGGCCCTCCCGCGCGGGCAGCTCATAATTGAAGGCGCGCGCCAGAATGCGCGCCGTCGTCGTCTTGCCGACGCCGCGAACCCCCGTCAGAATATAGGCCTGATGAATGCGATCGAGGTCAAAGGCGTTGGAGAGCGTCCTGACCATGGCCTCCTGGCCGATCAGATCCTCAAAACCCGCCGGGCGATATTTTCGGGCAAGAACGCGATAGGGAGCGGCGCTTTGCGTCGGGGCGTCTAACGGCAAGGCCGCCGGAGTCGAAGACCCCTCGCTCATCGCCGCATCGCTTTGGCCGTTCGCACCGTCGATGCGATCGTCTTGCATCGCCAAGACCCGTTCAAGAGCAGACCCGTTCAAGAGGCATAGACGGCCTGAACGAAGTCAGCCGTTGGACGCTTTGCGTTCGGCGCGGCGGCGGCCTCGGTCGCTGCGGCGCATTTTACAAGGTGGGAGGCTGGACAGAGACCCGCCCGGTCTCGTTAGGGCTGCTTCCTTCCGGACCTGACCCGGTTGGCGAGTGGTGCGTCCACCGCCAACCTCCCGCCCCCTATTTGGACCGCCGCCGCAAATTTCGCAACCTTTTTGGATAGGAGACAAATATTCGTCTGCGCTGATTCGCGCAGGATTTGGCGACGGGGGCGGAAAGGCTTAAGTTCTCCCGCAGATGGCCCCGGCCTCACGCCAGACCCTTCCGGTTCAGTCGCATCGGATCCTGGTCCAGTTCTTTGTTTTCTCGCTATTTCTGCAGGCGACCCGGCATAGCCCTCGCTTGAAAATGCTCCAGTCGAGGACGACCCATGCACGGCAGCGCGACCAATCCACCTCACGTCAAGGACCGCTCGGCGTCCGCGGGATTTGCCCTCAATCCGCTGAACCGTATGTCGATGCGCCGCCAAGACGCCGCATTTCTCGAACAGATGAGCCGTTCGGAGACTGCGCGCACGCTGGTTTTTTCCGAGGACCTGCCGATCGTGAAGCGCGGCCCCGGCGGGTTCGATCCCTTTTTTACCCTCGCCGAGGCGGCGGAGCTTGGCAAAATCCAGGAAACCGCCTTCCTTGGCTGCGACGAGGAGCTGGCGCTGTTCGCCAGCCTCATTGAGCGGTCGGAGGACGCCCCGGCCGGCGAGAAGATCGCCTTCATCGACATTCGCCTGATCGCGACGCAGGGCCTCCTGCCGGCCGAGGTCGTCGGTCCGCTCGGCGAAGCCAAGAGCCTTTTGTCATGGCACGTGCGGCACCGTTTCTGCTCGAACTGCGGCGCGCCGACGAGATCCCTCGCCGGCGGCTGGCGCCGTGGATGCGACCGTTGCGGCGCGCAGCATTTCCCGCGCACTGATCCCGCCGTCATCATGCTGATCGTCGATGGCGAGGACTGCCTCCTCGGCCGACAGGCGGCTTTCGCGCCAAAGATGTATTCCTGCCTCGCCGGATTCATGGAATCGGGCGAGACGATCGAGGACGCCGTGCGCCGGGAAGTGGCCGAAGAGGCGGGAATCGCCGTGGGCCGGGTTGATTATCTCGCCTCTCAGCCTTGGCCCTTTCCAAGCTCGCTGATGATCGGCTGCATCGGCGAGGCCCTAGGCCGCGATCTTTCCCTTGACGATAAAGAGCTCGAGGACGCGCGATGGTTCCGCCGCGACGAGGTGCGCCGGATGCTCGAACGGACGCATCCTTCCGGCCTCACCTGCCCCTCCAAAGTCGCTATCGCGAACCTTCTGCTGACGGCCTGGGCCTATGACGACATCCCCTTCGAGATCAGGGGAGCGGCAAGCCTTTGAGCGAAAAGCCTTTGAGCCGCAAGGCCCTGACCTTGTTTTCCGGCGGCCAGGATTCGACTACATGTCTTGCTTATGCGCTCGAGCGCTATGACCATGTCGAGACGATCGGTTTCGACTACAATCAGAGACATCGCATCGAACTGAGCCAGCGCGCCGTCATCCGCGACGCATTAACGCGCGAATTTCCGGCCTGGCGCGAAAAACTCGGCGAGGATCACCTCGTCAGCATCGCGGCGCTCGCTGAAATCTCGACCACCGCGATGACGCATGACGTCGCCATCGTCATGGACGAGCGCGGCCTGCCGAATACTTTCGTGCCCGGCCGCAATCTCATGTTTCTCACCTTTGCCGGAGCGCTCGCCTATCGGCGCGGCCTGACCCGCATCGTCGCGGGCATGTGCGAAACGGATTTTTCGGGCTATCCGGATTGCCGCGACGATAGCGTCAAGGCGATGCAGCTCGCTCTCAATCTCGGCATGGACGCACGATTCAACGTGGAAACGCCGTTGATGTGGCTCGATAAGGCAGACACCTGGCGCCTCGCGGAGCGTCTTGGCGGCAAGCCGCTGATCGCAATTATTCTGGAGGACACCCACACCTGTTATCTTGGAGAGCGCGGCGTCCGGCACGATTGGGGCTATGGTTGCGGCCATTGCCCTGCCTGCGAGCTGCGGGCCAAGGGCTGGCGCGAATACGCGTCAGGCTGAGCGGGATGCTGTGTGAAGGCTTCGACGGCCTCGCTCACTGATCACGCCCATAGTGCTTATCGCGATATTCATGCTCGGCCAGGGCCTCAAGCGTATCGCCGAGGCAGCTCAGTATCATCGCCCATTCATTCGGCGCCAATCTTCCCTCTCACTTTACCGGGAAGACTCAAACAAGCGGTGAAGGATTGCGATGAACGACTTCTTCCGTGACATTGCTATATTTGAAGATAATTGGCGTAAGCGGCCAGCTCTCGACGGCGCCGTCCCTCATGCTTGGCTGCAAACGCCTCTTCCATCGGCGTTGCTTTTCTGTATAAGGAGACGACGCGATCCTCGCGCATCCAGATAGCGCCACCATGCTGGACGACATCCCGGCACGGCTGCGCTTTTGGTCAATCCCCTCCATAAAGCCAGCGGCGCTAAAGGCGAGCGCGGGCCGTGGTCATTTTGAAAGGTCTACACGATGTCGATCACGCCGGAGCGCAAACAGACGCTCGTCAAAGAATATGCATTGAAGGCTGGCGATACAGGTTCGCCCGAAGTTCAGGTCGCGATCCTGACCGAGCGGATCGTCAATTTGACCGAGCATTTCAAAACCCACGTCAAAGACAATCATTCGCGCCGTGGTCTCTTGAAGCTCGTCTCGCAACGGCGACAGTTGCTGGACTACGTCAAGGCTCACGACGAGCCGAGATACAAATCGCTGATTGAACGTCTCGGCATCCGGCGTTAAAGCATGATCGGTCGAAGCGCAGGAGCGTTTCGGCCAGGACCGCGCCTTCGCGCTTAGCTGACAGGCGAAGGCCTTGGCGGCGCGGAGCGGCTGGAGCGGCGCCCCTGTTACAGAGCGCCGAAATGCCCGGGCCGTGGTGGAAGAGCCTCGGCGGGGCGACCTTGAGCGCGGCGGCGGCGGAAAAAGGATGTTCTAGATCATCTCCTTTGGACCGCCGCTTCGATCGTCGCCACAGCGGCTAGGCTTTGAACAGAACATGCATTGAAACAGGATGTTAGAAAGCATATCCGGATCTATATCGTAGCCATTATGCTTTGAAGCGGACGGGCGGCATGGGGCCGTTCGCCGGCGTTTGGCGAAGACAAACGCGCCATGGCAGGATCGCCAGGCGCTGTCCTTGGGGCATTTTCAGCGCCCCTCCGACAGCCTCTTGCCGTCTTGCTCTGGCTAGTCTTCGCCTTTCAAATCAAGAAAGACGAACAAATGTTTGATATTCATCGGGAAGAATTGGATTGGGCCGGGCGGAAGCTAGTGCTTGAAACGGGCAAGATCGCGCGTCAGGCAGACGGAGCAGTGCTCGCCACCTATGGCGAAACCACGGTTCTCGCCACCGTGGTTTCGGCCAAATCGCCGAAGCCCGGCATCGATTTTTTCCCGCTCACCGTCAATTATCAGGAAAAGGCCTTTGCCGCCGGACGCATCCCGGGCGGCTATTTCAAGCGGGAGGGCCGCCCGTCCGAAAAAGAGACGCTGGTCTCGCGCCTGATCGATCGCCCGATCCGCCCTCTTTTTCCGGATGGTTATCGCAACGATACGCAGGTTGTCGTGACCGTGCTTTCGCACGATCTCGAAAATGATCCGGATATCTTGTCGATGGTTGCGACTTCGGCCGCGCTGACGCTGTCCGGCGTTCCGTTCATGGGTCCGGTCGGCGCGGCACGCGTCGGCTACATCAATGGCGCGTTGAAGCTCAACCCGACCATCGACGAACTGAAAGAATCAGCTCTCGACCTTGTCGTCGCCGGCACGGGCGACGCCGTTTTGATGGTCGAATCGGAAGCAAAAGAACTCTCCGAAGCGCTCATGCTCGAGGCCGTCATGACCGGCCATCGTGGCTTCCAGCCGGTGATCGACGCGATCATCCGGCTCGCGGAAAAAGCCGCCAAGGAGCCGCGCGATCTTGTCATCACAGATAAAAGCGAGATCGAGGCGGCGGTGCGCCAGATCGCCGAGGAGGAGCTGCGCGAAGCCTATAAGATCACGGCCAAGCAGGATCGCTACAAGGCCGTCGACGCGGTGAAGGCGAAAGTCGCCGGCGAATTGTTTCCGGATGGCTCCGAGCCGCGCTTCTCGAAAGAACTCGTCAACGAAGTCTTCCACGATCTGCAAGCCAAGGTGGTGCGCTGGAACATCCTCGATGCCGGCATAAGGATCGACGGACGAGATGTGAGGACGGTGCGTCCGATCCTCGCCGAAGTCGGCATTTTGCCGCGCGCCCACGGTTCGGCCTTGTTCACGCGCGGCGAGACGCAGGCTCTCGTGGTCGCGACTCTTGGCACCGGCGAGGACGAGCAGTTCGTCGACAGCCTGGAAGGCACCTATAAGGAGCGCTTCCTGCTGCATTACAACTTCCCTCCCTATTCGGTCGGCGAGACCGGACGCATGGGATCGCCGGGACGTCGCGAGATCGGTCATGGCAAGCTCGCCTGGCGCGCGATCCGCCCGATGCTGCCGACCGCCGCGGAGTTTCCCTACACGATCCGTATCGTCTCGGAGATCACCGAATCGAACGGATCCTCCTCGATGGCGACCGTCTGCGGCTCGTCGCTGGCGCTGATGGACGCCGGCGTTCCTCTGAAACGGCCGACCGCCGGCATCGCCATGGGGCTGATCCTTGAAGGCGAGCGCTTCGCAGTGCTCTCCGACATTCTCGGCGACGAGGATCATCTCGGCGACATGGACTTCAAGGTCGCCGGCACCGAAGAGGGCGTCACTTCGCTGCAAATGGACATCAAGATCACAGGCATCAACGAGGAGATCATGCGGGTCGCCCTCGACCAGGCGAAGGCCGGGCGGCTGCACATTCTCGGCGAAATGTCCAAGGCGCTAACAGGCGCGCGCGCCGAACTCGGCGAGTTTGCCCCGCGCATCGAAACCCTGAAGATTCCGACCGACAAGATCCGCGAGGTGATCGGCACCGGCGGCAAGGTGATCCGCGAGATCGTCGAAAAGACCGGCGCCAAGATCAATATTGAGGATGACGGCACGGTTAAGGTCGCCTCATCCGACGCCAATTCGATTCGCGCGGCGATCAACTGGATCAAATCCATCGCCAACGATCCGGAAATCGGCCAGATCTATGAAGGCACCGTCGTCAAGGTTGTCGATTTCGGCGCGTTCGTAAACTTCTTCGGCTCAAAGGATGGCCTTGTTCATATTTCGCAGCTCGCCAAAGGGCGCGTCGCGAAATCCTCCGATGTCGTGAAGGAAGGCGAAAAGGTCAAGGTGAAGCTGCTCGGCTTCGATGACCGCGGCAAGGTTCGCCTCTCGATGCGTCTCGTCGACCAGGAAACCGGCGAAGATCTCGAAGGCAAGGAGAAGGCCGAACAGCAGGAGGCCGCGGGCCAATAGGCTGCCTCTCCGGAAAGTCTGCAACTTTTCGGCGTCATGTTCTGGCTGACACATAGAGGGCGCTCTTTGGAGCGCCCTTTTTATGTGTTGAGCCCGCGCCCAAATCGCAGCGAGCGGCCCAATGTCCGTGCTCCAGCTTAATCCCGCGCCATTGCGATCCGCAAAAGACGTTCTTTGACGCAATCGAGGCCACCCAGCATGCCATAGCTCGCGACGGCGCCGGCATAGGAGTAGGAGACCACTTTGTCCTTGTGCACGTAAGCGCCGGCCAACCCCAAGATTTCGCCGGAGCGGGCGGCTTCGAGCAGACGCTCCAATTCTTCGATGACCGTGGCGTTGGGCTCGCTGGACGGCGGCGTAAATTGACCGCGAAGGCTGATGACATTTTCCGACATTTTTGATGGCCGCTGAGAATGACCGCCTGCGTATCGAGGCAAGCTTTATTAAGCAATATCGATGCCATTGCGCGGGCGAAAAAAAGCGCGGCCGATGGCCACGCTTTCAAGCTTCAGTTCGTTCAGGCGCTTCAGCCTTGCGTCAGCTTGGAGGATCCCGCTGAGAAGGCCCGCTGGAGCCATCATGAACGCGCTGGGCCGACCCCTCCGAGGCGCTCTTCACCCGCAGGTTGTTTTGAACACGCAAGACGCCCACCACGCGCTCAGCGACCATCTCGGCGCGCCTGCGCTGATCCCGATTTTCGGCAGTTCCGGTCAGCGTGACTTCCAAATTCGTGAAGGCGACCTCGATTTCAGACGCATCGACATACGCATCCTCGCTGAGACGGTCGGAAACATCCTCGCGGCATCTACGGGATCGCGATGCTTCCGCTCGTCACTCGGACGTTCGGCCGGCCATTCCGGCGGCAAAGCTTGCTCACCGTTGCCCCAACAGACGCGCGGAATGGCGCGGTCATAAGCCCATAAGCGCAAACGACAGCGGCCACGCGTATTGTGGCTGATCTTCGCCGTTCACGCAATCGCGGCGCGGCATGGCGACTCGAGAAGCCGCCGATGGGCATGCCGCAAAGCAACGATGGCGGCGTCAAGTTCTTTCCTTTGCCGCTCGAGATAACCGATCTGTGCGACGATCTGCTCGGGCGGCAGCGCAAGCTCCAGATCGACTTCCTCGGAGGGCTGATCGACGCGCTCATCCGCATCGAGACGGGAAAGCGCGCCGCCTTGAGAGCGAAGCATCTCGCCGATTTCAGCCAGCGTAAAGCCGAGCCGCTTCCCTTTGAGAATCATCTTGAGATTGCGTTTCTCATGCGCGCCGTAGAGGCGGGTCGCGCCCTCCCGCTTCGGGTGAAGAAGATCACGATCCTCATAAAAGCGCAAAGCGCGGATGCTGACGCCAAAATCACGGGCCATTTCGCGGATTGTGCTGAAGCCCTCCGGCACGCCCCTTGCCCGCGCCGCAGCCGGCTGGTCCGACGCATCTTCGTCGTCGTGAACGTCATCGTCGGACCGATACTGATTGCCGCGCGAAGGATTTGTATCCATGGCTTACACCCTCGATGTCTGTTAACTGAGCTTTGAGGAAAGTTGCAAAATTTTAGTTGTAAACACAACCAAAGATTGTATATACTCCACTTACAACCGCTTCGGACATTCACTGTGACGAGACGGTCTTGCGCCAAGCTTGAGGGAGGAGAATGTGGGCAATATTAACGCAACGTTTACCTGAGACTTCGAAAGTGAGAGAGGCTCCGCCAGCGCATACGGGCGACTGCAACCTGCCGCCCCGGTTCAATCCGAACTCCTACGGCGCAAGTTTGAAACGTCAGCGATGCAACCGGACGACATGATGAGCAGGGCGAACGCCGAGGGCGTTAACGGCGCCGGTGGACAACGCGCAGCCGCCCCTGGCGTCCAGCCGCTGTCGCCGATGGAGGATTGGTTGCAAAGGGCGTTGGCCGATCTTTCCTCTCGCGGGGCGGACGATGATGCGCCGATCGATTTAAGCCAAAGCCTTGCCGCTATGGCCGCGATTCTCAATGAGATCGTTCAATCGAGGCCAATTCCGGCCGCATCGGAACAGGGCGCAGGCGCCGCCGAAACTGGCGTCCGCAAGACTCGACGCGCGGCCGACGCGCTATCGCCCGACAGCCACGCAAGCGCCGATCGCAAACACGAATTGCGCACTCTATCGGCTGGCGCCGAGGGCAGAAACGCGGAGGTCTTTGCCTCAACGGATAGCGATGGCGGAGAGAGCCTGACTGAACTGACGCGCCGGCTTGACGAGATCGAGCAGCGCCTTCGCGCCGGCGGCGGCCATGACGACGATCAGTCTTTGACAGGCGCCTTGACAGAAATCGAAGCGCGGCTCCGGAAAGCCGCCGCCCGTCGCGCCGAACTCGCCAAATCAAGCCCCTCGCCTGATCAGCAGACCTTGGGAAAAATGGACGCGCCGCACCCGCTTGCGCCAGCGGGCAGCGCGGCGGCGGGTGAAAACCCGGTCCCCGCAAGCTCGGCCGCCGGGCCGCGCCGCATCGCAGAAACGGCAGCGCTTTCACCGGTTGAAAGGCTCCCCGATCTCGAGGCTAGCATTCGCGATTTGACCGCCCTTATGAGAGCCTTGGGCGAGCGGCGCGCTGGCGCTGATTTGCGGGCCGCCCGCCGAGGCGGCTGGCCCGGCGAACAATTCAATCGGCCTTTGCAGGAGCCCCCTCGGTCGCGCGAGCAGGCCGCCGCCCCTGTCGCCGGTCCGCGCCCGGACGGCGCGGTTTCGACGCCAATGCCTCGCCCCGCCGCAACGAGGCGCGCTGCGGCGGACGATGCCGCTGCCTCGCATTCGGCCATCAAAATGATTGAAGCGGAGCTTCGCGCGTTGACGCGAAAGGTCGAGGAGGCCATTGCTCGAAGCTGCGATTCAGGCCCCTACGACACATTGACGGAGCGCGTAGCGGCGGCCGAGAAGCACCTGACCGAAAAGCTCGAGAGCGGACTGGCGGCGGCGGCGAGCGAGACCGACAGCCTCAAAGATATTGTCCAATCGCTCGCAGGCAAGATAGAAGCGGCGCGGCAGCCTGGGGCCAGCGATCTTTCGATCCAATCGCTCGATCGTGAAATCAGCGCCATCGCCGAGCGTCTCGACGGGGCCGATAAGGGCTTGTCCTCCCTGGCCCGTCTCGAGCAATCGATCAGCCGCCTTTTCGAGCAGATGGAAGAGATTCGCGAGATCGCGTCGAACGCCGCGGCCCGGGACGCCGACCGCGAGGGCGCTCTGCCGGCGGACCTCGATCGGCGGACGGAGGGCGGCGGTCACGACAGGCGGCTGACGCGCGAAATCGCCGATTTGCGGGCCACTCGCGACGAAGCCGACAAACGCATACATCTTGCTCTCAACGCGGTTCAGGAGACTGTTGGAAAGGTCGCCGATCGGCTCGCCGTAATGGAGGCTGATCTCGGGGAGATGCGCCCGGCGGCCGACCGGCTGCTGCCGCTGCTGACGCCCCGCGCCGAGCGCCGCCCGAGAGGCGATCAGGAAGGCGATTTTTTCTCGACTGAAACTCTACAGCGGCGGCCCCTCTCCGGCGCGCCCGGCCCCGTTCTCGTCAGCACGAAGGAGAGCGTCCCCCACAGCCTCTTCAGCCGCGACGCCGCTCAGGCCGCCGACGGAACAGCGGTCAATGGCCAAAAGGACGTAGAGCCTGCCGATCTCCTGATCGAGCCTGGAAGCGGATCGCCGCGCAGACGGGAAGCGCCGGAGCATCGAGCGTCCGGCGAGCCGCCGCAGCCGGAGCGAGAAGCCGGCGGTGGCGGACGCGCAGATTTCATCGCGGCGGCGCGGCGCGCGGCTCAGGCAGCGCAATTCGAAGCGGACGGCTCTCTCAAGGGGCAAGCTCCGGCTGGCGACCATGCCGGCGCGAGTGGCGGTTTTTTCAGCGCTCATCGGCGGCCGATCCTTCTGGCGATCGCCGCCCTGTGCCTTGCCCTCGGCGCCTATACGGTCGCGCGAAACGGCAGCCTCAAAAGCCTCGATCCGGCAAGCTTTCTAAATGCGATCGGCAAAGGGGCCGCGAGCAGCGCCCTCCGGCCTCAGCGCGGCGGCAATCTCGCTGGAGGACCAACGCTCGCAGCGCCTGGCGCGACGTCCGCCGCCGTGAAATCAGCCAAAGCGGCGCCGCCAAGCGCCGCCGCGGTGAAGCGCGAGCCGATTGCACCGCAGAATAATGTCAAGGCGAACGCGGCTCTGCGCGATTCGCGCCTCTTCGATCCGGCCCCCCTCAATGTTCTGTCGCCGCTGCGGCAAGCTCCCCCGCCGGCTGAAAATCCGCCCTTGAGCCACGGCGCGCCCTTCATGCACGCCATAGCTGGAAGCGATCCGATCATTGTCGGCGCGATCGCCGGACACGCTGGCGTGATCCATTCCGCGCCTGCACCCATCGCGGCGGCTCCGCAGCCGCTGGCCGGCGCTCCGACGGTCATCGCAAGCTTGCCCGGAATGCCGCTGGAGCAGCTGCGCGCCAAGGCAGACGCCGGCGACGCGCCAGCTCAATTCGAACTTGGCGTCCGTTTTGCCGACGGGCGCGCCGGCTCGCAGGATATGGCGCTGGCGGCGCAATATTACGCCAAAGCCGCGGATCAGGGTCTGGCGCTTGCGCAATATCGCCTCGCGGTGCTGAGTGAAAAAGGCGTCGGCGGCGGACGCGATCTCGCGCGGGCGCAAAGCCTTTATCTCGCGGCTGCCGAGCAAGGCAACGCCCGGGCGATGCATAATCTCGGGGTTCTCGCCGCGGAGGGCGTCGATGGCGAACCGGATTATGCAAACGCTGCGGCATGGTTCGAAAAAGCCGCCGCCTTCGGCATTCGCGACAGTCAGTTCAACCTTGCCGTTCTTTTGGCGCGAGGCTCAAGCCTCTCGCACGACGCCGCCCGCTCCTACACCTGGTTTTCGATCGCGGCGGCGACAGGCGATCAGGAGGCCGCCCGTAAACGCGACGAGATGGCGCTGAAACTTTCTCCGACCGATCTCGCCGCCGCGACGGCCGCGGCCAGCACTTTCCGGCCGCGGCGGCTCGATCCCGCGGTCAATGAAATCAGCGTTTCTGGAAATCCGGCTATCGCCTCGGCGCCAGCAGCGCTCCCGACGCAAAGGAAGGCGTCGAATCTTTAGCGTTTTGAGGGACCGGAGGACGGCCCGCGCGCCAAGACGCCAAACGCCCATTGGTCACGCGAAGTAACTTTGGGCGCGCGAAGTAAGATACATGGAATCGATGATGTTCCTTTTTCTCTTGCGCCGGCCGACAGTCGCGCCGCCGCCTTGCGGTCAGTCCGGCAGGCAAAGCCGATGGGGAACCCGGTAGACGGCGCTCCTCCCCATCACATGAGCGAGAATCGCAAAAGAGCGCGCGGGGCCGCCGAACAGCGGATCAAAGGCCGAATCATGCAGATTGAGGCCGCCGGCGAAGGCGCCGAAAGCCGGCAGCACGCAACGCGCGCCATCGCTGACGAAACTGCGGCGCCGGACCGAGCCGCCGCGCCCCGCGACCCTGGCGACGGGATGAAGATGCCCCGCGATTTCGCCGATCGCGCCCGCTGCTGGCTCATGCCGGAACGTCATGCGCCCGACGGCGAGTTCGTTTCGCGCCTCGCCGGACAAACCGCGCGGCAATTCGCGGTCATGATTTCCTGCGATCCAGATCCAGTCTCGGCCCTGCTGCAAGCCGCCGACGCCGCTCCGGTCCGCGTCGCTCATGCGATCGCCGGCTGCGCCGTCATGAAAAGAATCGCCGAGCGCGACCACGCATCGCGGCTCGTAATAGGCGATCAGCTGCGCAAGCGAGACAAGAGTCGCGGCGGTGTCGTAAGGCGGCAGAAAAACGCCCTTCGCTGCGAAAGCCGAACCCTTTTCGAAATGCAGGTCGGCGACGACGAGCAGGCGTTCCTCGCGCCAGAAAAGCGCTCCGAGGGGGTCGGCGACAAAATCAACGTCGAGGATCGAGAGCACAGCCTCCACTCGCAAATGTCTTCGGGCGGCGTGCCGCATCGTCAGAAAGAGCTCCTGTTCCGGCCTTTCCAGCGGCTCGAAAGCGCCGCCGCCTAAGGCTTCCCGCGACCTTTCCTCACCGGCGCAGCCTTGGCAAGATTTTCCTCAGCGGCAGGAGTTTCGGCGAGAACCTCGTCCACAAGGGTCTGCGCAGCCTCGGCGAGAACGACGTCCTGGGCTTCCCCATAGACTGTCTCGCGCCCGATCTCGAGCAGGACCGGCACAGCGAGCGGCGAGACGCGAGACAGCGCCTTGTGAATGATCTTGCCGCGCACGCGGGTCAGCATATGCGTCAGCCGGTCGAGATCGAGGAGCCCCGTCGCGGCGTCCGCGCGCGCAGCTCGCAGCAGAAGATGCTGCGGCTCATGCCGGCGCAGCACATCGTAGATGAGGTCGGTCGATATCTTGACCTGACGGCCGGTCTTGCGCCGATCAATAAAATTGCGCTCGATGAGCCCCGAAATGATCGCGCAATTGCGAAACGTGCGCTTCATCAGCGCCGATTCTTCCAGCCACTCCTCAAGGTCGTCGCCGAGCATGTCCTCGCTCAATAAATCCTCGAGCCGCACCGACCCTTTCTCGAACAGCGCGCCGAGATTGCTCACGGACCAGATGCAAAGCGCATAATCATTGGCGACGAAACCCTGCGGCTTCAGCCCGGCGCGCTCCATGCGCCGCGTCACCAGCATGGCGAGCGTCGTATGGGCGAGCCGCCCTTCGAACGGATAGAGCGCGAGATAAAAGCGTCCTCCCCGCGGAAAGGACTCAACGAGAAGCTCGTCCGGCGGCGGCAAAGCGGATCGCTGGCGCTGCAGGTCGAGCCAATCGGCGACCTGATCCGGCAAGGCGCTCCAGCCCGCGGGGTTGGATAAGATGCCCCGCACGCGCATGGCGAGATAGGTCGAGAGCGGGAATTTTCCGCCGGCGTAAGAGGGGATTTTTGGCGTCTCGGCGTTCGCGCGCGAAACCAGGGCCTCGTTTTCTACGACGCCCTGCAGCGCCAAAATCTCGCCGCCGAATAGAAACGTATCCTTCGGCGCCAGCATTTCGATGAAGGATTCCTCGATCTCGCCGAGCACCCGCCCTCCCCGGCGCAGCGGACCCGTATAAGACGCCGCCGGCCTAGCGCCGCCGGGAACGAGCCGCACTTTCAAAAGATCAGCCTCGATGATGGTCCCGACGTTCAGCCGGTAGGTCTGGGCGACGCGTCCATTGGCGATGCGCCACCGTCCATCGGGCGTCTGCTTGATCCTGGCGAATCGCTCATAGGTTTTCAGCGCATAGCCGCCGGTCGCGACGAAGGCGAGCGCGGACTCGAAATTTTCGCGCGTGAGCGCCGCATAAGGCGCCGCGGACCGCGCCTCGGCGAAAAGGGCCGTGGCGTCAAAGGGCGCGGCGCAAGCCATGCCGAGGATGTGCTGGCAAAGAACGTCGAGGGCGCCCGAGCGCGCCAGCGCCGTATCCTGCGCGCCCTCCCGCGCGGCGTCGACGGCGGCGCGGCACTCCAGCACTTCGAAGCGATTGGCCGGCACGAGGATTGCGCGCGAAGGCTCGTCGAGCCGGTGATTGGCGCGGCCGATCCTCTGGGCGAGCCGGCTCGCGCCCTTCGGCGCGCCTATATTGATAACGAGGTCGACGTCGCCCCAGTCGATGCCGAGATCGAGCGTCGATGTACAGACGACGGACTTCAGCCGGCCAGCGGCCATCGCCTCCTCGACCCCGCGACGCTGCTGGACGTCGAGCGAGCCATGATGCAGGGCGATCGCGAGGCCATCGTCGTTGCGCCGCCACAGCTCCTGGAAGATATATTCCGCCTGCGCGCGCGTATTGACGAAAACGAGGCTCATCTTCGCGGCCCTGATCGCGGCGTAGATCTCTCCCAGCGCATGGCGCGCGCTATGACCCGCCCACGGCAGGCGCTCTTTCGTGTCGAGGATGGAGAGGTCCGGCGGCGCGCCCGGCTCCGCGATGACAAGGGCGGCGCAGGCTTCTGCACGCCCCTGCGGCGCAAGCCAGCGCCGCAGTTCGGCGGGATCGCGGACGGTCGCAGAGAGGCCGATCGCCCGCAGCCCCGGCGCCAGCGAGCGCAGGCGCGCGAGGCCGAGGCTCAGGAGGTCGCCCCGTTTGGAGGCGGCGATGGCGTGCAGCTCATCGAAGACGACGTGGCGCAGTCCCGCGAAAAGATGCTCTGCGTCGGGGCTCGCGAGCAAAAGCGCGAGCTGCTCCGGCGTCGTCAGCAGAATGTCGGGAGGATCGCGACGCTGGCGCTGGCGTTTTGCGGCCGATGTGTCTCCCGTCCGCGTCTCGACCTTGACGCCAAGGCCCATTTCGGCGATCGGCGTCTCGAGATTGCGCTCGACGTCGACGGCGAGCGCCTTGAGGGGTGAGATGTAGAGCGTGTGCAAGGCGCGCCGTTTCGCCGGCATTTCGAGATCAACAAGGCTCGGCAGAAATCCGGCGAGGGTCTTGCCGGCGCCGGTTGGCGCGATCAGCAGCGTATTTGTTTCGCGGGCCAAGCGCAGGAGTTCGATCTGATGCCGGCGCGGGCTCCAGCCCCGCGCGGAAAACCAGGCGAGAAAGCGCGGCGGAAGATCAAAGTCGAAGCCAGTCACAAAAGGCCCTTGGAATGTGAGGGGCGGCCCGCGCGCGGGCGGCGCGTCGGGGCGCCCCAGCGTGAAATAGTCATCGCAGCGAAAAATTCTCAGTGCGCGGCAATGACCCCCAACTCTCCTGAAGTTGAACCAATCGGCAGCGTCGTCATTCATTGGACGTTCAGGAGAGGCCCTCCATATGTATGGTTAAGCGGGCGGTGGGTTTGCTTGCCTGCCCTTAGGTTAAGGAGATCGAAAATGATGAGCAGATTGAAGAAAGGCGCCATTGTGGCGGTCTCTACTCTCGCGCTCGCTCTACCCGCTGCGACATTTGTGACGGCGCCTGCGGCGGCGCAGGGCTGGCACGGCGGCGGCGGGCATGGCGGGGGCGGCTGGCACGGCGGCGGCGGCGGCGGCTGGCGCGGTGGCGGCGGCTGGCGCGGTGGCGGCTGGCGCGGCGGCGGCTGGGGCGGAGGCTGGCGCGGCGGCGGCTGGGGCGGTCCGGCGGCGGCCGGTCTGATCGGCGGCCTTGCGGTCGGCGCGCTCGCAGCCTCGGCCTATCCTTATGGCTACGGCGGCTATGGCGGCTGCTATGTCCAGAATCAGCCGGCTTACGACGGCTATGGCTTTTTCCTCGGCTATCGGCCCGTGCGCGTTTGCTACTGACGCTTTTGCTTGGCCGCAAAGTCGAGCAGCGTCGGTTTATTACGGAAGCCCCGTCGAATTGACGGGGCTTGTTTAATTTTTGGCTAATTTTGTTGCGCGATCGGCGCAACTTTCCAGCTTGCGCTGCGTTATAGGTGTGATGCCGCACAGCGTGCCCTGACGTGATGAAGGAAAGTCGTCGTGTCAGACGCGCCGGGTGGAAGGAGACAGGCTGATGGTCAATTCTCGCAAAACAATCGGATTGCAGGCCCTGAAATTCACGATGGCGGGGATTGCGGTTTCGTGCCTTGGCGTGGCTGTCTTCGCGGCGCCGATGACGATGACGCCGAAGAGCAAAATTGCCGACACGAGCCAGATCTTTGAGCATAGGAGCGTATATTCGCCAGGTTACGAGCCGCTGGCTCGGGGTCCGGCAATGCAGCTTGGCCGCGCCGCTCCCGGCGAAGATGAAGATTGCGTGCGCGTCACCCGCGTCACCGGCCCCGATGGCCGCGTCTATGTGACCCGCGGGCTCGTCTGCGCGAACTGAAAGTTTCAATCCGGCGAGGCTTCGCCGGCGGATCTTGCTGACGTCGGGTCTCTTCCCCATCTCGGGATCATGGCGTCAGCTTATTTTCTCTCCCTGACGCCCGCTGGTCTTTATTGCCCGGCGGGCGATTTTTTTGTCGATCCGCTGCGGCCGGTCCCGCGCGCGCTCATCACACATGCGCACTCGGATCATGCCCGCGCCGGTCACGGCGCTGTTCTCGCAACGCGCGAAACGCTGGAGATCATGGCCATTCGGCTCGGCTCCGCTTTTGCCGGGTCGACGCAGACTGTCGCCTATGGCGACCAACTGCGGCTCGGCGCGATCGATGTCAGTTTTCATCCGGCGGGCCATGTCCTCGGCTCTGCGCAGATCCGAATGGCGGACAGGACGTGCGTCATCGTCGCTTCGGGAGATTACAAGCGCGAGGCCGACCCGACCTGCGCGCCATTCGAACCCTTATCCTGCAACGTCTTCATCACCGAGGCGACATTCGGCCTGCCGGTGTTCCGGCGCTCGAAGACGAAGGATGAGATCGAAAAGCTTCTTGCTTCACAAAGTCTTTTTCCCGAACGCGCGCATCTCGTCGGCGCCTATGCGCTCGGCAAGGCGCAGCGCATCATCGCCCTGCTGCGCGCGGCCGGCTATGACCGGCCGATCTATCTGCACGGCGGCGTCGAAAAACTGACGGCCTTTTATCAGGGGCGAGGGATCGAGCTTGGCGAATTGCGCAGTGTCGCTCTCAGCGATCGCGCGAAACTCGCGGGCGAAATCGTGATCTGTCCGCCGGGCGCCTTGCAGGACCTATGGTCCCGGAAATTTCCGGATCCGGTGGCGGCCCTCGCTTCTGGCTGGATGCGGGTGCGAGCACGGGCGCGCCAGCGGGGCGTTGAACTGCCTCTCGTCATTTCCGATCACGCCGACTGGGACGGCCTGACGCAGACCATCATCGAGACCGGCTGCGAAAAGGCGCTGGTGACGCATGGCGAGGCGGAAGCTCTCGTCCATTGGGCGCGCGGCGCCGGGATCGAGGCCGAGCCTTTGCATCTGCTCGGCTATGGCGACGAGGAAAACGAAGGTCAGCCCGCCACGGAGGAGAGCGCTTGAACGCTTTCGCCGAACTCCTCGACCGCCTCGCTTTCGAGCCATCGCGCCTCGGCAAATTGCGTTTGATGACGGAATTTTTCCGCCATCAGCCGGACCCGGAGCGCGGCTATGCGCTTGCGGCGCTCACCGGCGCGCTATCCTTTCAGCACGCCAAGCCCGGCCTTATTCGCGGCCTCATCAGCGAACGCGTCGATCCTGTCCTGTTTGCGCTTTCCTATGATTTCGTCGGCGATCTGTCGGAAACCGTCGCTCTGCTCTGGCCAGATCGCCCTGACGCAAATCGGGACGCCGGCGACAATGGCGCGCCTCTGCTGCTTTCGGATGTGGTGCGCGAACTCGGCTCCGGCGGCAAGATCGGTCTTGCAAGCCGGCTCGCAGCCTGGCTCGACGCGCTGGATGAGACCGGCCGCTGGGCGCTGTTGAAGCTGATCACCGGCTCGCTGCGCGTCGGCGTTTCCGCGCGGCTGGCGAAGACGGCGGTCGCTGAACTCGGCGGCAAGAAACCGAATGAAGTCGAAGAGACATGGCACAGCTTGAGGCCGCCTTACCTTGATCTCTTCGCCTGGATGGAGGGTCGCGAGGACCGGCCGGACCCTTCTGATCCCGCGCCCTTTTGTCCCGCCATGCTTGCTCATGCGATCGAAGAGAGGGATTTCGATGAAATTGTTCCGTCCGATTTCATCGGCGAATGGAAATGGGATGGAATCAGGGTTCAGGCGGCGAGCGGGCGCGACGGCGACGGACGCCGGGCGATGCGTCTGTTTTCGCGCACGGGCGAAGATATTTCCGCAGCCTTCCCGGACCTTACGGAATGTCTCGTGCAGCTTCCCTTCGAGGCTTTTTCGCTCGATGGCGAATTGCTCATCGTCAGGGACGCCCGCGTCGAGCCGTTTGGCGTGCTCCAGCAAAGGCTGAACCGCAAGACGGCTTCGGTCAAACTCCTTGCCGAGTTCCCAGCTCACATTCGCGCCTATGATCTGTTGCGGCAGGACGGCGAGGATTTGCGTGCGCTGACGTTCACCGAAAGGCGCGCCAGGCTCGAAGCCTTCGCCGCGGCGGCCGGTTGTTCCCGGCTTGATCTATCGCCGCTTGTTCCCTTCGTCTCCTGGGAGGAACTGGCGCAGGCGCGGAAAAATCCGGCGGCCTTCGGCGCCGGGCAAAACGCCGAGGCGATCGAAGGCTTGATGCTGAAGCGGAAGGATTCGATCTATGTGCCGGGGCGTCCGAAAGGCCTCTGGTACAAATGGAAGCGCGACCCCTTCACGGTCGACGCCGTGCTCATGTATGCGCAGCGCGGCCACGGCAAACGCTCATCCTATTATTCCGACTTCACCTTCGGCGTCTGGCGCGACGAGCCCGAAGGAGCCCGGCTGGTTCCCGTCGGCAAGGCTTACTTCGGTTTCACGGATGCGGAGTTGATCGAGCTCGACCGCTATGTCCGCAACCACACCGTCAATCGATTCGGTCCCGTGCGGGAGGTCGCCTACGGACGCGCCGAGGGGCTCGTCCTCGAGATCGCCTTTGAAGGGCTGAACCGCTCGAGCCGGCATAAATCGGGCGTTGCGATGCGCTTTCCGCGCATCGCCCGCATCCGCTGGGACAAGCCGGCGCGCGAAGCTGACCGGATCGAAGGGCTTGAAGCTTTGCTGCGGTAGCGTTTCTTCAAGGTACGGCGTCTTGCGCAGGACTCTCAAGTCTCCTTGGCGTTGACGCAAGCTCCGGCAAGTTACGGCGCGCGTTCGTTTGGATGCTTGCCGGCAAGCGGTCGCGTTCAAGAGTCGCAGGGCGAAAGAACGGCCAGGCTCACGCCCTCCCTCTATGATTGCGGCGAACTCAGCCTTTGTCGCAGCGCAAAACAGGCGATAAAACGGCGCCAAACCGGTCAACCGTGGGCTTGCCTTATTTCGGCCGCTGAATTTTCCTGTTATGACATTGAGGCACGCGTGGTAACCGGAAGCAAAATCTGCCGCCGGCTCCTAAAAATCCAACGTTGAAAGCTGTGGCGGTCGAGCTGACGGTAAGTTCAGTGATGATCTTCTAGGCAATAGCCTGTATCGGTGCTATCTGGAGTCTTCCCGATGCTGTCTCGGCGGTTCGTGCAAGTCCTGTCTGGCGCTGGAAAATTCGGTCCGGCGCGGGATTTGGACGAATATCGCGCTGACGCAATCATCAAATCGAGTGACTGAGACTACTGCATTTCCGGTAGTTCACGCGAAGTTCCTTGCGCGCTCACTTTCGAAGTTAGGACCATTCATGCCTATGATTGCCCTGGTCGATGATGACCGCAATATTCTCACCTCCGTTTCGATCGCTCTCGAGGGCGAAGGCTATCGGGTGCAGACATATACGGACGGCTCGACCGCGCTTGACGGCCTCAAGAGCGATCCGCCGGATCTCGCCATTTTCGACATCAAAATGCCGCGTATGGACGGGATGGAGCTGCTGCGCAGGTTGCGGCAGAAATCCGATCTGCCGGTGATTTTCCTCACCTCCAAGGATGAGGAGATCGATGAATTGTTCGGCCTCAAGATGGGCGCCGACGATTTCATCCGCAAACCATTTTCGCAGCGCCTCCTCGTCGAGCGGGTGAAGGCGATTCTGCGCCGGGCCAATCCCAAGGACGCCGCGTCGCAGAAGGAAGCCGATGCGAAAATTCTTGAGCGCGGCCTTTTGAAAATGGATCCGGAGCGCCACGCCTGCACCTGGAAAGACGATGCGGTGACGCTCACCGTCACCGAGTTCTTGATCCTGCAGGCGCTTGCGACGCGGCCGGGCGTGGTCAAAAGCCGCAACGCCCTGATGGACGCCGCCTATGACGATCAGGTCTATGTCGACGATCGCACGATCGACAGCCACATCAAGCGTCTGCGCAAGAAATTCAAGGCTGTGGACGATGAGTTCGAGATGATCGAAACGCTGTACGGCGTCGGCTATCGCTTCAAAGAGTAGCGGTGCGCATTTCTTGATCCGCTTCGCTTGGGGGAAGAGGAAGCGATGAGCCTCGAGGCGCAACAGGACTTAAACTTCGAGCGAACGCGCGTCGCCGCGCAGCGCGCCAAGCGCATGCGCCGCAGCTTTTCCGCGCGGCTGCGCGGGCTGCTGCGCAGCTTGAGCTCGCGTTTTTCCTCGTCGCTGACGCGTCGCATCGTCGTCCTCAATCTCGGCGGCCTCGTCGCCCTGCTCGTGGGATTTCTCTATCTCAACCAGTTTCGCGAGGGCCTCATCGACGCCCGCGTGCAGAGCTTGCAGACGCAGGCCGAAATCATCGCGGCGGCGGTCGCGGCCTCGGCGACGGTCGATACCGATTCGATCACGATCGACCCGGAAAAGCTTCTCCAGCTGGCGCCGGGAGAAAGCTACGGGCTCGCCGACGACAGCACGCCTTCTCTCCAATTTTCGATCAATCCCGAACGCGTCGGGCCCGTGCTGCGCCGCCTCGCCTCGCCAACGCGAACGCGCGCGCGCATCTATGATCGGGACGGCTATCTGCTGCTCGATTCGCGCTCGCTGACCAGCCGCTCGAATATTCTTCGCTTTGATCTGCCGCCTGCCTCCCCTGGCGACAAAATTTCGCTCATCGAGCGGCTGTGGAGCAAACTGACCAGCATGCTCTGGCGCTCCGACCTGCCGCTCTACGAAGAAAACGGCGTCGACAACGGCAGGAACTATCCCGAAGTCATTCACGCCCTCGGCGGCGGCGTCCAGTCGATCGTCCGGGTCAATGTCAAGGGCGAGACGATCGTCTCCATCGCCGCGCCCATCCAGCGCTTTCGCGTGGTGCGCGGCGCGCTCCTGTTGTCGACGGAAGGCGGCGACATCGACAAGATCATCGCCTCCGAGCGCTGGGCGATCGTGCGCGTCTTCCTCGTCTCAGTGATCATCATGTTTCTCCTTTCGCTGTTCATCGCCGGCACCATCGCGGAGCCGATCCGGCATCTTGCCGAAGCGGCGGAACGGGTCAGGCGCGGCACGAAATTGCGCCGGGAAATCCCGGATTTCACCGATCGCTCGGATGAAATCGGCCATCTGTCCGGCGCCCTGCGCGACATGACCAAAGCGCTTTACAACCGCATCGACGCGATCGAAAGTTTTGCCGCCGATGTCGCGCATGAACTGAAAAATCCGTTGACATCCCTGCGCAGCGCCGTCGAAACCTTGCCG
Source organism: Methylocella tundrae (assembly GCF_038024855.1). Lineage (NCBI taxonomy): Bacteria > Pseudomonadati > Pseudomonadota > Alphaproteobacteria > Hyphomicrobiales > Beijerinckiaceae > Methylocella > Methylocella tundrae. Next base: position 334,344 of record NZ_CP139089.1, on the reverse strand, counting down.
AACGCGAAGAAGCCTGAGTCCCAGCAGCGTCTGCTCGCCGTGATCGAGCACGACGTCCGGCGCCTCGATCGGCTGATCAGCGACATATCCGACGCCTCGCGCCTCGACGCGGAGCTAGCCCGCGCCGACATGGACCAGGTCGATCTCGAACTGATCCTCAAAACGGTCACAGCGATCAGCAACGAGATCAAAGCCGAACCGTCCGTCCAGGTCAGCCTGACGATCGCGCGTCTATATCATGACGGGAACCATAGGCTGGAGTTCAGCGTGCTCGGCCATGATTCGCGGCTTGGTCAGGTCTTCAACAATCTGATCGACAATGCGCGCTCCTTTTCGAACCCGGGCGGATGGGTGCGCGTTCACATGCGCCCGGCCAAGGATTGCACGGACGATGGCTATTGGCGCGACGGATTTGAGATCACCGTCGATGATGATGGTCCAGGCATTCCGGCCGACGCCTTCGACCGCATTTTTGATCGATTCTACACTGACCGGCCCAATCAGGGATTTGGCCAGAACTCGGGGCTTGGCCTATCGATCTCCCGTCAGATCATCGAAGCGCATGGCGGCCGGATCTCCGCGCGCAACCGGCTTGGCGCGATGACCGAAGATGAAGAAGCGCCCGTGCTCGGCGCACGCCTGACGATCTGGCTGCCGAAAGGCTGACCCCAGAGGTCTCTTCTCGAGCGCGCGGAAACGCGAAAGACTCATGCCGCAACTCGATGTGCATGCAAGCGCGGTGGCGATCAGGGAGGCCGGCGTTCTCATTCGCGGGCCCTCCGGGTCCGGCAAGAGCCGGCTAGCTCTTGCCCTAATCGCGGGCGCGCGCGGCGCCGGCGCCTTTTCCCGCCTCATCGGGGATGACAGAATAGCGCTTGAAGCGCGCCACGGACGCCTGATCGCCCGCGGCCATCCAAAAATCCGCGGCCAGATCGAACAGCGCGGCGCCGGCATCTTGCGCCTGCCCTACATAGACGCAGCAGTCATCCGGGTCGTCGCCGACCTTGCACCCGCCGATGAAGCAGCGCGCTATCCAGAGCCGGCGAGCGAGGACGCGGAAGCCTGCCCGCTAAACTGCGAAGATTGGGATTTCCGAGGTCTGGGCTCCGTCAATGTCGGCGGCCTCTGGCTACCCTCTCTCGTGCTGCCGGCCTGCGTCGGGGCGAGCGACCTCGCTCTGGTGATCTTGCAGCGTTTTCGCTTCGGCTGCGAGTCTGGCTCCGGTCCGAGGCAAGGCGGCGGTGAAACAATGATGACATAGCTGGAAAGAAAATTTCCGAAATCAGACGCTTCATGATTCATTTCACTTGCCAAGACGGCCGCAACGCACAAAATGAGCGCCGCTTACGCGTCTGCAAGAGGTCACGTCTCCGCAAAGATCGTCCGCGCCGCGGTGGCGCTGGAGGAAACCGCTGGAAATCAGGTCATTTAAGCTGGGTCTTGTCATTTCGGATCTTGTCCATTCGAGACTTTTGCCGCATCGGGTTTTCCACAAGAGGCATTTCTGCTGTGAACCTTCCAAAAGCGCGCGGGTCCCACCTTTGACGAATGTTTGTCCTTTCCGCGCTGATCACCGACGGAGTTCCTGAATGCGCAGGCGCATCCGATGATTGGGATGGTTCTCGTCACCCACGGCCACCTCGCCACGGCTTTTCGTGCGGCCCTGGAGCATGTCGTTGGTCCTCAAAAGCAGATCGAAACAATTTCGATCGGTCCCGATGATGATATCGAACAGCGACGCAAGGACATCGTCGCCGCGGTGGAACATGTCGATAGCGGTTTTGGCGTCGTCGTCCTGACGGATATGTTCGGCGGAACGCCGTCGAACCTTGCAATCTCGGTGATGAATGGATCGCAGGTCGAGGTCGTCGCCGGGATCAATCTCCCCATGCTGATCAAGCTCGCTTCCGTCCGCGACACGTCGAGCCTCGAACAGGCCGTCATTCAGGCGCAGGATGCGGGCCGCAAATACATCTATGTCGCCAGCCGCGTGCTGAGTGGGAAATGATGCATAACGAGCGCGACCCTGCCGATTGGGAGGACTGTCCCGCGTGTCAAGCGCCGGATGGAGCGCTTGTGCGCAACCTCACGATCGTCAACCGCAAAGGATTGCACGCACGGGCGACAGCGAAATTCGTGCGCTGCGTCGATGGCTTTAAGGCCGACGTCATGGTCGGACGCTGCGGAGAGATGGTCGGGGGGACCTCGATCATGGGCATTTTGACCCTCGGCGCGGGACTTGGCATGACGATCACGGTGACCGCGACCGGCGCCGAAGCGCAAAAGGCGCTTGACGCCATCGAGGCGCTTGTGGCCGACCGCTTCGGCGAGGACGAATGAGCGCGAAGGGGCTCCCGTCGCGAGGAAGCTTCTTCATCGCGACCGTCACCTTTGCATGAAGCGACGCTCCTGAAAGCCGGCCGCCATTGCGGCATCGGCGCAGGATGACCATATAAATTAGGATCATGGACGGTCGAAGCTGTCGGGGCTGGCGCCTCGCAGGGATTCCTCGGCGCCGGACTTTCCATGATTTCGCATTTTCCTGTCGCCGAAGGCGGACTCCGCAGCTGAGAGGATGCTCTTTGCGAAAGCGTCTTACGCACGGCGCGAGAAAACAGTATCAGTCGGGCTGAAAATCCTTGATTGCTTTCTGGAATGATTGGATGAGGAGGCGTTCATGCCTACGCCCGCGCTAGACGCGCCGGCCTTTGCGCCGCAGGCTGCCGAGCAGGAAAAGCGCGACGTTTGGCTTTCCATTCGCCGCGGCTTGGCGGGGCATTGTCCGGCCTGCGGAAAAGGCAGGATTTTCGGGCGCTATCTCAAGGTCAACGCCGTTTGCCCGCATTGCGGCGAGGAGCTGCATCACCACCGCGCCGACGACGCTCCGCCTTATGCGACGATCTTTATCGTCGGCCACATCATCGGCACCCTGATGCTGCTGACAGAGGAATTCTGGCCGGACGCGCCGATTTGGCTGCACGCGATGATATGGCCAACGCTGACCGCCATGCTTTCGCTCTGGTTCCTGCCGCGCGTCAAGGGCGGCTTGATCGCGCATCAATGGGCTTTGCGCATGCACGGGTTCGAAACGGCCGCGTCGCCGCGCCCGCCGAAGCCGGCCGCCTAAATCCCAACTCACTGGATATTGCTGTGCTCAACCGGCCTGAACGCCCTGACAAGGGCGGCGGCGTAGCCTCCGCCCAGGGTCCCTTTGGCGCCATCGCCTGCGCGATCGCAACCGTCTCGATCGTCGGCGTCGGCCTCTCGCTGACGATGACGCTGATCGCCGTCCGCCTCGGCGAGCAGGGGTATTCCGCGCGCGCGATCGGATTCAATACGGCGGTCGCCGGCTTTGCGACTTTGATCAGCGCGGGATTCATTCCAGATCTCGCGCGGCGCATCGGCCTTCAGCGATTGCTCTTCGCCGCCCTGCTCCTTTGCGCGCTATGCCTCGCGGCCATGGCGGCCACGGATAATTACTGGGCCTGGCTTGCCCTGCGGGGAATATTCGGCGTCGGCCTCACCGTCCTTTTCGTTCTGAGCGAATATTGGATCAACGCCATCGCCCCGCCGCATCGGCGCGGCTCGGTCCTTGGATTTTACGCCGCGAGCGTCGCGCTCGGCTTTGCCGCCGGCCCTCTCATCCTCGCCGCCGTCGGGACGGCCGGGCCGGCCGCGTTCATTGTCGCGATCGGGCTTTTCACGGCGGCCGCTTTCCCGATCATTCTGGGCAGCGCGGCGGCCCCGGAGCTTACAAGGCAATCCTCTCTGCCGATCCTCAGCTTCCTGCTCGTCGCCCCGGTGGCCACCCTCGCCGGCCTCCTGCACGGCGCCATCGAGACGTCGAGCATGGGATTGCTTCCCGTTTACGCGCTGCGCTCCGGCCTCAGCCCCGAGACCGGCGCCTCATTCGTCACCCTGTTCGCGCTCGGCAGCGTCGCCTTCCAGTTTCCTGTCGGCTATTTGGCGGACCTCATGGAACGTGGAAGGCTGCTGGTCCTCATTGCGCTCATCAGCGTTCTGGGGGCTGTTGTTCTGGCGTTTTCGCCACCCGGGAGTTCGACCGGATTTGGCGCTCTGCTGCTCGTCTGGGGCGGCGTCGTCGGCAGTTTTTACGCCGTCGCGCTCGGCTATCTCGGCTCGCGTTACAAGGGCTCGGAGCTCGCCAGCGCCAACGCGGCCTTCGTTATGCTGTACTCCGCGGGAATGCTGGGCGGACCGCCGGTCATGGGGGTCGGCATGGATGCGCTGGGCCCGCGCGGATTCTTCCTCAGCATAGCCGCGCTGCTCATCGTCTATGTCGTCATCGTTGGGCTGGCGCGCGCCAACGCCTCGAAAGCGCATTCTTGACAAGTGGGCCGCGATCCTTATGGTCGCAACTTTCAGAAATCTTCGCCCCCTAAGCCTTTGGCTTGGGCCTGGGGCGTAGCGCCGCATCCGGAGCATGATCGTTCAGCATTGAATCATCATGTTTCTTTAACGTCTCGTTTCAACGTGTGACAGCATCCGAAAAGTCTGCGACTTTTCGGCGTCACGCCCTAAAGGACTGCTTCGATGGCCAAGGCCGCAATGCTCAAGATCAAGCTCCTGTCCACGGCGGACACGGGCTATTTCTACGTCACTAAAAAGAACGCGCGGACGAAGACCGAGAAGCTGACGTTCAAGAAATATGATCCCGTCGTGCGCAAGCACGTTGAGTTCAAGGAAACCAAGATCAAGTAGCCTCTGACAGTTCCGCGACGCGTTGGGGCGCGCCCGTGTGGCTGGCCGCGCGGCGGATGGAAAAGGCGGGAATGTCTCTGATTTTCAGAAAATCGGAGACATTTTTATTGGGCCCAGTCGGCGCGCTTGGCGAGTTCGGCGAGATAGGCGGATCGCGCTTCCGGCAGGCCGAGGCCGCGCGGCCCGAAAACATCGCGAATAAGAAAAAATTCGGTGAGCCTGAAGCCGTCGCGAATATCGCCGGGGCTCGGGCCGTTTGCTTCGTACGGATCGCCGCCCTGGCGCAAAAAGGGCGGCAGTGGCAGGAGCCGGCCGCGATAGGGCTCCCCCGCTCCCGATGAGACCGCCCGGCCCGATTTCGGCGACACATAGACGAGATCACGCGTGTCGCCCGTCGCCGCGCAGCGGGAAAGGTCGAGCCCGAACCCGGTCTCGGTCAGAATATCGACTTCGAGCCGCACGATCAGAGCTGGAAGCTCCTCGTCATCGATATGATCGGCGATGAACGTCGCCGCGTCATAAAGGTCTGGATGGGGGTCGCGCTCGGCCAGCAGCCGTAGCAGGGCCCCGATAAGGCCGATGGCGTGCAGCGCCTCCGCGCTCGCCATCAGGCGTGCTGTGCGCAACCGTGTCGGCTCAACGGCGAAGAAGCCTAAATGCTCGTCGAGCCGGGCGCGCCAGACGAGGTCTGCGCTATTGCCTGGCTGCAGAAAGGCTTGCATTTTCCGGGATCTACCGCCCTTGACGAGACCAAGATGGCGGCCATGCGCGCGCGTCATCGCCTCGACGATAACGCTCGTCTCGCCATATTTCTTCAACCCGATGATGAGGCTCTCATCACGCCATTCCATAGCGGCGAGTCTCTCGGCGTCCGGCCGCCACCCTCGTCAAGGCCAGCGTCATCAAGGAATGAGCACCATCGCGCCGGTCGTCTCGCGCGCTTCGAGGGCGCGGTGCACACTGGCGACATCGTCCAGCGGATAGGTTCCGTGCAAGGGTATCGTGACATCGCCGTTTTTGACGACGCGCAGCAGATCGCGCGCCATCTTGACGAGATCCTCGCGTTTTGCGGCATAAGTATTGAGCGAAGGCCGCGTTGCGAACAGCGAACCTTTGGCGGCCAGCAGTCCGATGTCGAAGGCCTCGATCGGACCTGAGGCCGAGCCGAAGCTAACGAACATGCCAAGCGGCTTCAGGCAATCAAGCGAGGCGGGGAAGGTCGCTTTTCCGACGCCGTCATAGACAACGTCGCACAGAGCGCCTTTCGTGATCTCCTTGACCCGCGCGGCAAAATCCTCCTCCCGGTAGAGGATCACATGTCTCGCTCCGGCTTTTTTGGCGAGCTTCGCCTTCTCGCGCGTGCCGACAGCGCCGATGACATGGGCGCCAAGCGCCCTCGCCCATTGGCAAAGGATGAGGCCGACGCCGCCCGCCGCGGCATGGACGAGGATCGTGTCACCCGCCTTCACCTTGAACGTCCGCCGCACCAGATACTGCGCCGTGAGCCCTTTCAGCAGCATCGCCGCCGCGACGTCGTAAGGAAAGCCTTTCGGCAATTTGATCAAGCGATCCTCGTTGACGATACGCGCCTCGGCATAGCCGCCGAGAGTCGCAAGGGAGGCAACCCGATCGCCGACCTTGACGCTTTTGACCCCTTTGCCGACTTCGATCACTTCGCCGGCCGATTCATTGCCCGGAGTAAAAGGGAGCGGCGCGGGATAATCGCCCTTACGGAAATAGACATCGATAAAATTGACGCCAATGGCGTGATTGCGAATGAGGACCTCGCCGCGCCCCGGCGGCGGCAGCTCGATCTCCTCGACGCGCATCGCCTCCGGGCCGCCAGTCTCGTGAACGCGAACAGCCTTGACCATGAACGCGCCTCCCATTTCTTGTCCAGCGTCCCTTTTGTGAAACCGGCAAGCCGGCGTCTTGCCGCCCATTCTTACCTTTTTCCCGGCGCACGAAACCGCCGTTATCTCCCGGCCCCGCCATCCTCCGCGACCATCGCGGCGATCTCAGCCTCGCATACGAGAACGCTATCGACGAAAGCCTTGCCCGAATACCACCACATATTGCGTCGGTTATTGGTTTTGGTCATGTGAAACTCGACGCGATCGCCCGGCAGCACAGGCTTGCGGAACTTCGCCTTGTCTATGCTCATGAAATAAACGAGCGGCGGGACCGCGCGGTCCCGGGTGTGGGCCTGGATGCACAGCGCGCCAGCCGTTTGCGCCATTCCCTCGATCAAAAGCACGCCTGGCATGACGGGGCGGCCGGGAAAATGCCCCTGAAATTGCGGCTCGTTGATGCTGACATTCTTGACGCCGATGCCGAAGGCATCGCCTCTCGCCTCGACGATCCGGTCGACCAGCAGAAACGGATAACGATGCGGCAGATATTTCAACAGCTGCAGAATATCAAATGATTCAAGTGTCGCCTCCGGCTCATTCATCTTGACGCTTTTGCCCTCATTTCTTGTGTGCGACGCTACTTTTCCGTGACATCTCCTTTGAGCATCTTCAGGCAAAGGGGATCAAGGTCGAAACGAAGAAAAACCAGCCTAGGCCTCGCCAGACGTCAATTTTTTCCGCGCGTCAATCGCTCGACGATCGCGAGGGCGCGCAGCCAACGGCGCAACGGCCGCGCGGGGGCGCCGGCGTAATGGGCTCCAGCCGGAACATCCGCCCCGACTCCCGATTGTGCGGAAATACGCACGCCGGACCCTATTCGCAGACCTTCCCCGACGCCGGACTGCGCTTCCACGCAGACGAAATCGCCGATGTGCGCCGAAGCGCCAATCATCACCTGCGGCGAAATCCAGCATTTGCGTCCAATCGAGACATCCGGACCAACTTGGGCGAGATTGCCGATTTTGGACGCTTCACCGATCACTGTATCGCGGGCGAAGCCTCGATCGATCGTCGCATTGGCTCCGATTTCGACGTCATCTTGAATGATGACGCGGCCGATCTGGGGCATTGCAAGCGCGTCTGAATGCATGAGACCAATCTCGCTGCGCCGTGACCCCGCTTGGCCTATGCGCGTGCCCGCATGCAGATGGACCCGATTGCCGACCAGCGCATTGGTCAGCGTCGCCTGCCCTCCGATCGAACAGTCCCGGCCGACGCGCACGCCAGCTCCGATAACGCTATTGGCCGCGATGATCGAACCGGAGCCGATCTCGGCGCGAGGCCCGATGACGACCCCCGGATCAATGATGACCCCAGGCTCAAGACGCGCCTCCGGATGGACGGACGCGCCAGGATTGACCCCGGTCGCGGCGAACAAGGAGACCGGCCGGAGCGCCGAAGGAAACATCCGCGCGAGGGCAAGCGCAAAGGCGTGCTCCGGGCGCTCCGTCACCAGCGCCACCGTCGGGGCCGGGACGCGACCCGCGAAACGATCCGTCACGAAGCATGCCGTGGCGTTGGTTTCCTGAAGAAGATCGAGACGCCCTGGATGCGCGAAATAGGTCAGATCGCCGGATTCAGCTTCATCGAAAGGCGCCGCCCCATGGACCAAGAGCGTCAAATCACTGCCATCGGCGACCGCCGCTCCAGTGAGGGCGATGATGTCAGCGAGCGAGAGCTGCATGGCTCTCAAGAAGAAAAGTGGATCACTCATTCAGCGCCCGCGCGGAGGCGAAAATGCAAATCAGACGACCGCGTCCGGAATGGTTCATCCGAAACGTCCCGCGCGTTTCAAACAAGGCCAGCTATCGGCTCTCGTCAAAGGAATGCGGACCACACAGTGAGATCGTCACGCATTTCGAATCCATGGGATCCGGCAACGCATCGACGCCGCATCGCCATGACGAACACACCAGCTCTTTTCGCGAAAGAGAGGCTAAAATTACTCGCCAGGGGACCGCGGCCCCGCTCAGATCGCCGGCTTAAGCCAGGCATACGGGCGCCAATGGCCGTGGCGCCCGGATTCGTGGCTCAAAAGCTCGTGCCACCAGTGAACCGGAAGAACTGGGTCTGGTCAGCATTGCTTTTGGTCACGGCCTTCGCGAAGTCAAACCGGATCGGACCCAAGGGCGACTGCCAGATAAGCGAAGCGCCAAGCGATGAGCGAATGGTCATGGCGGCCCCGCCCAGGACAATGCAGTTGCTCTGGGTATAGAGCGGAGGCATATCATTCAGCGTACAAGTGCCATTCGGGCTGAAATTCGTTTTGCCAGTGAAGCCCCAGAGGCTGCCGGCATCCGCGAATAGCGCGCCTTTAAGGCCAATATCCCGTGGCATATAGGGGATCGGGAATTGCACTTCGGCGCTGCCGCCGAAATAGCTGGTTCCGCCAAGCGCATTACCCTGAGAGTAGTAATAGCCGCTTGACACGTCGCGAGGACCGAGGCCGTTCGGAGCGAAACCGCGCACAAGGCTCGGACCAAGATTGAAATTATCGACGATCCGGAGCGGATTGCCGCCAAAGCCGAAGATCTCGCCGCCCTGCACGTGAATGACGCCGACTATCTGATCCATGATCTCGTGGTAGTAGCGAATGTCGCCGGTCGTGCGCACGAACTGGGATTGACCGCCGGCGCCGGCGATGTCCTGCCGCAGTTCCGCCAGGATGCCGCCCGTCGGATTTTTGTTGTTGTCCAGCGTATTGTACGAAAGCGAATAGCCAAACATGGATGTCAGCGTGTTGCCCTGCGCCTCTTTGAGCGCCAGCGAAGCTTCGCCATTGTTCAGGCAGCTATTGTAATAGTTCGGAACCGTCCAGTTGTAGCCTGGTGTCGTTCCCCAGAGAGGGTAAGTACAATCGTTGTAGGGGAACTGCGCTGAGTTCGGGATCGAGATATTCGTATTATAGATCGAGTAACGGGGCGAGAAGGTGAGCTCGTCGGTGATAGGGAGGCCGAAGCGCACCGTGCCGCCAGTGACGAAATTCGTATAATAGGAATACTGATTGACGCTCGATTGCTTCGCATAGAGATCGAAGCCCGCGGCGAGACGGTTACCTAGGAAATACGGCTCGGTAAAGTTGAGTTCGACGCCGCGCGCATATTGTCCCTCGGAGACCGAGAGGCGCACATATTGCCCGCGTCCCATGAAATTGGTTTCCGTCACGGCGACTTCGGCGATGAAGCCGTCCGAAGTCGAGTAGCCGCCGGACACCGACAGCGAGCCGGTCGGCTGATCTTCGACGTCGACGACGACGATGACGCGATCCGGCGCGGAGCCCTGCTCGTTGGTGATCTTCACCTTCTTGAAGTAGCCGAGATTGTTGAGGCGCCGCTCCGCGCGCTCGATGAGCACACGATTATAGGCGTCGCCTTCGCCGAGCTCGAACTCGCGCCTGATGACATAATCGCGCGTTCTCGTGTTGCCGCGGATGACGATGCGCTCGATGTAGACGCGCGGACCTTCCTCGACGACAAAAACGATGGCGACGGTGCGCGTCGCAGGATCACGATCGCCGCGCGGCCGCACCTGCGAGAAGGCGTAACCGTGGGTGGTGACTTCCTTGGTCAGTGCGTCCGTGGTCTTTTCGACGAGATCGCCGTTGTAGGTCTGCCCCGCAGAGAAGCGCACAAGCGGCCGCAATGTCGCCGCGTCGAGCGTTGGCAGGTGGGACTCAACGTCGACGGATCCAACCGTATATTGAGGACCCTCCTCGACGGTGATGGTGATGATGTAGCCGCCAGCTTCCGGATTATATTGCGCGTCCGAACCGATCACGCGAAAATCGGCGTAGCCATTTTTCAGATAGAACCGACGGATCAGCTCGAGGTCAGACGCGATCTTGTCCGGGTCGTAGACGTCGGACGTCTTGAAGAAGGACATAAAGTTCATTTCCGTCGTCTGCATGAGATCACGCAGCTTGTCGGAAGAATAAACATGATTGCCGACGAAATTGATGGTCTTGATGCCAGTCTTCTCGCCCTCGTCGACGGTGAACACCACATCCATCGTGCCATTTGGCAAATCCACGGTGCGGGCTGTCACCTTCGCCGCGGCGCGGCCAGACCGGCGATAGGCGTCCTTGATCCGCTCGATGTCGGCGTCGACCGTCGCCTGACTGTAAGGCCCACGCGACTTGGACTGAATTTCAGACGCCAGCGTTTCTGTCTTGACCTTGCTGTTTCCCTCGAAGGCGACGCGATTGATGACGTTATTTTCCGTCACTGCAATGACGACGCGGCCGCCTTCATGGAGGACGCGGACATTAGAGAACAAGCCAGTGGCGTAAAGAGCTTTCACGCCCTTGTTGATCGCATCCTGATCGGAGCCGCTGAAATAGGATTGGATCGTCTCGGTGTCGATGCGCTTGTTGCCCTGCACCGAAACGCCCGCGGCGGCGGCCGGCAGCGCGCCGATCAGCCACGCAAGGGCGAGCACGGTGACAAAAAGCCGGTTCATTTGACGACGCACAGACAGCATTAAGACCGGTCTCCACCACGCGCGCTCCCGCCGACTGCCGCCCGAACGCCAGAGTTTGATGCAACTGGCTTTAGGGCGTGGCAGACGCCGACTCGCAAACCCTCAGCTCTGCTTCTACAAGCTTTGCCCCTCGCTGCAAATCAAGATTCACCCGAACGCGGCGTTTTGGACAAGGCGTGGCGATCAAGACACGCTTTGCGGTGAGTAGAAGGTTAACCGTTAAAGTTAATGCTTTGCATCAATGGAGCCGCGGCGCTCAGCCCCAGCGCATCAGCTGCCGTGTCAAGCGTAAAATGTCATTATAGGTCGCGAAGATCATCAACCCCGCGACCAGCGTAAGCCCGACCTTGAAGCCGAATTCCTGCGCTTTTTCGTTCAGCGCCCTGCCGCGCACAGCCTCGACCGCATAGTAGAAGAGATGTCCGCCGTCGAGGAGCGGGATCGGCATAAGGTTCAAAAGCCCGACCGAGATCGACAGGACGGCGGCAAGGTTCAAGAGAGCCGCGACGCCGATCTTGGCCATTTCGCCGGAAACCTCGGCGATACGGATTGGTCCCGATAGCTGATCGGCCGACTCGCGCCCCATCACCAGCCCGCCGAGATAGGAGCCGGTGCGCGCGACGACATACCAGGTTTCTCCGGTCGCGCGCATGAAGGATTCGCCAAGGCCATAACGCTGAAGGCGCCAATTTTCCGGCTTCGCGTGCGTCTCGACGCCAAGAACGCCGACCCGCGTCGTTCCGAAAGGCGTCGAAATATCGCGTCGGCGCGGAGTCGCAACGAGTTCAACCGTCTTGCCCCCGCGATCGACGTCGAAGGTCAGCGCCGTGTCGCTCGCCGTCTGGACGATGCGCTGCATGTCCTCAAAGCTTTCGATCTTCTTGCCATCGATCGAAACGATGAGGTCGCCCGGCAGGAATCCCGCCGCCTCGGCGGCGCTTCCCGCCGTCACGCTGTCGACCAGGGGCGCGAGCAAGGCGCGCCCATTGATGAAATAAATGCCGGTGAATATCACGATCGCCAAAATGAAGTTGGCGATCGGGCCGGCGGCGACGATGGCTGCGCGCTTCCATACGTTCTGCGCGAAAAAGCTGACCGCGCGATCCTCGGGGGACATCGCGGCCGCGGCGGCGCCATCGGTCATGGAGGCGCCATTCGCGTCGCCATGAAACTTGACATAGCCGCCAAGCGGCAAAGCGCCGATGCGCCAGCGCGTGCCGCGGCGGTCAGTGAAATGGAAAAGCTCCGGCCCGAAGCCCAGCGAAAAGGCGTCGACTTTCACGCCGCACCAGCGGCCGACGAGAAAATGCCCGAGCTCATGGAAGAAAACCACGAGGCTCAGGACGAAAATGAACGGCACGATATAGGCCGCGACCGACCAGAGATGGGCAAGGATCGTCATTTCAGCTCCCGGAGCATTTCAAGCGATGCGGCTTGGCGGCTCGCATAGAGAAGATGCAGTAAAACAACATGCTAGGGCGTTTTCTAAAATTCCTGAAATTGCAAAAACTTAATCAAGGCCGCGCGGCGCCCTCTGTGGTTTGATCCCGATGATCGCCGCGATCAGTTGACGGCGGCGCCCGCTCTGCCCGCGAAAGCAAAGCGCGCTCTCTCACGCGTCGCCTGATCGATGGCGAGCGCATCTTCGATCGATTCCGGCTCACGCGCGAGGCCGTCAGCCAGAGCCGAATTGCAAGCCTCCTCGACCATTCGGGCGATCTCATGGAAAGAAATCAGTCTTTTGAGAAAGGCCTCGACCGCGACCTCGTTGGCGGCATTCAAAACAGTGGGAAGTCCGCGGCCCATTCGCAAGGCGTCCAAAGCGACGCGCAAAGCCGGAAACCGCTCGAAATCCGGACGCTCGAATGTCAATTGGCCGACCGCCGCGAGATCGAGACGGCGCGCTTTCGTCGAAATGCGCTTCGGATGGGAGAGGCAATGAGCGATCGGCACCTTCATGTCGGGCGCGGCCAGCCCCGCCGTCACCGAGCCATCGGAAAAAGCGACAAGACCGTGCACCACGGACTGGGCGTGCACGAGAACGTCGAGCCGCGCGGCTTCGACGCCGAACAGATAATGCGCCTCGATGAGTTCAAGACCTTTGTTCATGAGCCCGGCGGAATCGATCGTGACCTTTGGTCCCATAGCCCAGTTCGGATGGTTCAGCGCCTGCTCGGGCGTCGCCCTGGCGATCTCGTCGGCCGTCCAGGTTCGAAACGGTCCGCCGGAGGCGGTCAGCGTGATCATCTCGATGGTGGCGAGATCGGCGTCGCCCATCGCCTGGAAAATCGCATTATGCTCGCTGTCGACCGGCAGCAGTCGCGTTCCCGACGCGGCGGCCTGGCGCATGAAGGCGTGCCCGGCGCAGACGAGGCACTCCTTGTTGGCGAGGGCGACGGTGCGCCCGGCGGCAAGCGCCGCGAAGGTCGGAGCCACTCCGGCCGTTCCGGCAATGGCGCCCATGACGATGTCGGCTGGATGCAAAGCCGCCTCGATCACGGCCTGCGGGCCGGCCGCCGCCTCGATCGAGGTTCCAGACAACGCTTCTTTGAGGTCAGCATAGCCGTCGGGGTCGGCGACCGCCGCGAATTTGGCGCCGAGTTCACGCGCGACCTGGGCGAGCGCCCTGCCGTCGCGCCCTCCGGCGACCGCCTCGACGGTAAAGGCGCCGTCAGCGCCCTTGATGATCTCGGCCGTCGATCGGCCGATCGACCCTGTTGCGCCAAGCACGACGATGCTGCGCGGTCGGGCGGCCTCGTCCACGGCCTGCCGCAGTTGAATGATGCGTTCCATGCAGCCCCATTGTCGCTTTTTTGAGGATAACCAAAGGCGTGCGGTCTCAGGATAAGATCACGCCCGCAAACAATTGGATAGTGAAGCTTTGAAGCGCCGGAAATCGGCGTTCCGGCACATTCCAGAGCGCAATCATCGACGAAACCGATGAGACGCGCGCTTTTCCCGCTTTTGCGGCGGGGTCGGGAACGCCGACTAGAGCCAATCGAACAATCCTGACGCCAAGCTCCAGTCCCCGATTAACGCCGCGACCAGGGCGGCGAATGTCGCCGCGGCGAGAAAGCCGTCAAGCCGGTCCATGAACCCGCCATGACCCGGGATCAGGGCGCTGGAATCCTTGGCGTCGAAGCGGCGCTTGACGAAGGATTCGAAAATATCGCCGCCCTGCGACACCAGCGCGGTGAGAAGGCCGAGCGCGAAAATAGGCAAGGCGAGCCGCGCGCCGCCGAAACCGGCGGCCATCAGGGCGCCGATCAAGGCTCCGGCGAAAACGCCGCAGAGGGTTCCGGACCAGGTCTTCGAGGGAGAAATTCGCGGCCAGAGTTTTGGGCCGCCGATCAAGCGGCCGCCGAAATAAGCGAAAACGTCGGTGCCCCAGACCGTGGCGCAAAGCCAGAAAATCGCTCTCGCGCCGAATGCCGGCAACGCGTAGAGAAGGCTCACCGACACGATGAGGGCGCCTGCGTAAAGAATGCCCGCGAAGGCCCATATCCTGCGGCGGGGGCCCGCCGCCAGAGCGGCCAGCGCGCCAGCGGCCAGCAGCACGCCGCAACCCAGGATGAAACGGCCTTCGGCCGCGAAAAAAGTGGCGAAGGCCAGAGCCGTGGCCGCAATGAAGAAGCGCAGGCGCAGACGCGGCGCGTCAATCAGATTTTGCCATTCCCAGCCAACGGCGAGCGTTGCGCTGAACCAGATCACGGCAAAAATGGCGCCTCCCTGCCAGACCGCCGTGAGCGCCGCGCCGGCGAGCACGAGCGAGGAAGCGACGCGCGGGAGAAGATCGGCGAGCCGCCGCGCGCCCTGGCGCTTCGAGTCAAGGCCCTGCGAGGGTGGCGCGTCGACGCCGCGTGGGTTTTCGGCGCCGTCTTTCAGCATTGAGAGAGGAACCGGCCTATCGAGCAAATGACTCAAGTCCTCGCTTTGCCGGCCTCGACAGCCGGGGTGACGCCGCCGAACCGGCGCTCGCGCGAGCCGAACTCGGCGAGAGCCGCCGCGAAAGCCTTGCGGTCGAAGTCCGGCCAATGCATCGGCAAGAAGACGAATTCGGAATAGGCCGCTTGCCACATCAAAAAATTGGACAGCCGTTTTTCGCCGGAGGTTCTGATGATGAGATCGGGATCTGGAATGCCGGCCGTATCGAGCCGCTGGGCGAAAAGTGTCTCGTCAATATCACAGGCCTTGACGCGTCCGGCGGCGACATCTTCGGCGAGGGCGCGCGCGGCCGCGGCGATTTCCTGGCGCGCTCCGTAGTTGAAGGCGACGACCAGATTGAGCCCGGTGTTCGCGGAGGTCGCCTCCTCGGCCTCGACGAGCAATGTGCGTATATCTTCCTGGAGATCGTCGCGCCGGCCGATCACTCTGATCTTGACGTTAGCCTTATCGAGGTCGCTGAGATCGTGCCTGATGAAGCGCTTCAGCAGCCCCATGAGGTCGGCGACCTCCTGCATCGGCCGGCTCCAGTTCTCCATTGAGAAACTGTAGACCGTGAGATAATCGAGACCGAAATCAATGGCGGCGCGGACGGCGCCGCGCAAAGCTTCGAGACCGCGCCTGTGTCCCTCAAGACGCGGCAGTCCGCGGCTCGCCGCCCAGCGCCCGTTGCCATCCATGATGACGCCGACATGCGCGGGCGCGCCAAAGGGGCGCTGTTGCGCCGCCAGCGCGGGCTTGTCCGAGATCATGCTGTGCATGATGTTGTCCTGGTCGAGAATGGCGCTCGGCGGCCCCGCCCGCGCCTTCGTTCTTTTAAGCGAAATTTCACGGAAAGTCCCAATTCTGCCCGCGCCTTCGACCTGTTAGAAGCTTTAAGAGCCAGCGCCCGGAAGCTTTCAGCCCTGCAACCGGCCGGACCACGAGCGCGCGCTGAAACCGGAAAACCGCAAAGCCGATCGCTGCGCCGCCGGCCGGTTCGCCGCCGGCCCGGCGCCCGGCTCATGTGTCCTTATAACAAAAGACCTCGCTCAAACCTGCATGATTTCGCGCTCCTTGGCGGCGACCGCGGAATCGACCTCGCCGACGCTTTGATCCGTGACTTTCTGCACTTCGCTCTCGTGCCTTTTTTCATCGTCTTCGCTGATCGCCTTGTCTTTCAGCAACTTCTTCAATGTGTCGAGGCCGTCGCGGCGCACATGCCTGACCGCGATGCGCGCGTCCTCGGCATATTTATGCGCCACCTTCACCATTTCCTTGCGCCTTTGCTCATTCAGCTCCGGAATGCGAATGCGCAGGATCTGCCCTTCGACCGTCGGGGAGAGCCCGAGATTGGAGTTTCGAATCGCCTTGTCGACGGCGGCGACCATGCCTTTGTCCCAGACCTGGACCGACAGCATGCGCGGCTCCGGCACGCTGATCGTCGCAACCTGGTTCAGGGGCATCGACTGCCCATAGGCTTCAACATGCACCGGCTCGATGAGGCTCGCGGAGGCGCGCCCGGTGCGCAGTCCCCCCAATTCGTGCTTCAAAGTCGCGATCGCTCCCTGCATTCGCCGCTGGAGGTCTGAAATGTCGAATTCTGCGCTCATCGTAAAATCCTGATGCCTGTCCTCATGCACGGTCCTTTAGACCATTTTCGGGCGAAGGGGGATCTTTCGCGCAAAGAAATGCGCTATAACAAAACGATAGAGCTTTTCGTCGATCCCGCGCAATTGCATGGGCGCCTGAACCCCGCCGAGCGCTATGATCGCCGCGCCAACCGCCGCCCAACGCCGACGTTTGTTCGGCCAGCGCGCCGGAGCGAATTCGAGCCGTCAGGGCGAAACGAGGCTGTAGCGGCCATGGCCCTGAAGCGCGCTGCAGATCGCGCCAGGCTCACGAATCGAGAAAACGATGATCGGAATCCGGTTCTCCCGTGCGAGGGCGAAGGCGGCGGTGTCCATGACGGCGAGGCTTTTGGCGATCGCCTCGTCATGCGTCAGTTGTTCATAGCGGGTCGCGGCCGGGTCGCGCTTTGGATCCGCTGAATAAACGCCATCGACCTGCGTCGCTTTCATGATGAGATCGCAGGACAGCTCCGCCCCGCGCAGGGCTGCTCCCGTATCCGTCGTGAAAAAGGGATTGCCCGTGCCGCCGGCCAGCACCACGATGCGGCCCTTGCCGAGATGATGCAGCGCCGCCTGCCGGGAAAAAGGCTCGCACAGCGATGGCATCGGCACAGCCGACAAGGCCCGCGCGCTCTTGCCTTGTTTCTCAATGGCGTATTCGAGCGCGAGCGCATTCATGACCGTGGCCAGCATGCCGATCGAATCGGCGCGCGCCCGTTCGATGCCCTTATCGGCCCCTGCGATGCCGCGGAAAAAATTGCCGCCGCCGACGACCACCGCCACCTCGACCCCAAGCGCCGCCGCGCCGGAAAGATCCGCGGCGATCTGCGTCAGGGTCGGCATGTCAAGGCCGTGGCTGTGCGCGCCCATCAGCGCCTCGCCGGAAAGCTTGACGACGACGCGCCGCCAGGGCGAAGGCTTGGAGGCGAGGCTGGGCGCAGAGCCCTCTTGGCTGGTCTCGGTCATCAACGCCGCCATTCTCGTTGGTTGAAAATCTTCGCCTGAAATCCGGCCGCTCAGCCGGTCGCGAGCAGGCGGCGCCAAGGCGCCGCTACATGGCGCATGCCGCTTTGACCCGTCAAGTCATATGCAAATTATTGCGACGAAACCATTAAGCGGGCAAGGTGGGCCGGGCGCCCGCGACAAGAGCCGGCGCGCTCCGCTTTGCGCCCATGCCGTGAATAAATTGCTTCTTTCGTATTGGCCACTCATAAAACGCCGAAGTCGCCGGCTGGCGATGAAGGCGCGAACCATTTGTCCAGGATGCTTTCTAAAGAGCGCACCTCCGTCATGCCGCATTTGACCGCGCAAAACTCCATCAGAATGCGGCTTATTCTCATTCCGGCCTGCATTCTGTCGCTCGGCATCGCCGCTGTCATCGGCGTCACTCTCTATGGCGCGAAGGCCCGCATCGCTTCGGAAATCGACTCCGGCCTGACGCTTGGCGATCACCTGATCCGTTATGCGCTTGACGATCTCGCCGATGCGAGAAGCGGCGACGCCACAGCGCAGAGCCAGGCGCTGTCGCGGCTGCGCGAAGGCCTCGCGCATGTTCGCCATATCAAGGTCGCCTATGCCGCGGGGGCGGCCGCCGCCCCGTTCCCGGAATCGGGCGCTCCCCCGAAGCCGAAAACCACGGTCCCCGCCTGGTTTCAGGCCCTGCTCCGGCCGGCGACGATTGAAAAGATCTATCCCGTCACCATCGGCGGCGCGCCGCGCGGCGAGATCGTAATGTCGAGCGAACCCGCCGACGAAATCGCCGAGATCTGGTCCAGCCTTCTGTTTTTGACGGCGCTTTTGATCGCGATCTCGATCGCCATCGTGACGCTGATCCTGTTGACCGCGCGCCATACGCTGGCGCCGCTACGCCAGCTCGTCGATGGCCTCGATCGGCTGGGCCGAGGGCAGTTCGGCGCTGTGGGGGAGATCAGGATCGCCGAATTGCGCCGCATCGGCGAGCACTTCAACAAACTCGCCGCGACGCTCGCGCGCTCCGAAGATAATAATCATCTGCTCATCGACCGTCTGCTGTCGATCCAGGACGCCGAACGCAAAGAACTCGCCCGCGAGCTCCACGACGAGTTCGGCGCTTCCCTGTTCGGCGTCAGGGCCGCCGCCTCCTGCATCGTCGAGGCGGCGTCCGGCTCCCTCATCGGCCCTGCCGAGGCGCGCGAGATCGTCGAGCGCGCGCAAACCATCTCGGCGCTCGCAGACGCCATCCAAAAGCAGAATTATCGCATTCTCGATCGCATCCGCCCGGTCATCTTGCACCAGATGGGCCTACCCGACGCCCTGCGCCAGCTTGCCGAGGCCTGGCGGTCGCAGCACCGTGATTTCTCCTGCGTGATCGATATTGCGGGCCAAGGGCGGATCTTCAATGAAGAGGTCAGCCTGACGAGCTATCGCATCGTGCAGGAATGCCTGACCAATGTCGCACGCCATTCGAAGGGGAGCGCCGTTCGCATCGGCATGTCGGTTGACGCCGCCGCCGCGCCTTCGGGGAGCCCTGAACTCCGCTTGCGGATCGAAGACGACGGCGCCGGCCTGCCGCCTGATTTCAGATACGGCTTCGGATTTTTGGGTATGAGCGAGAGAGTGCGAAAACTCGACGGGCGCCTTAAGATCGGCGCCGGCGCAACCGGAGGAGCCTTGATCGAGGCGTTCATTCCTGTGGGGCCGAAAGCACAGGCAGAGACCGCCGGCGATCAAGCAGGCGGCAGACGGGCGGAAGAGACGGCTATTCCATGACTGAGCGCGTAAAAATCCTGTTGATCGAGGATCATCCGATCGTTCGCGACGGCTGCTTGCGAATCCTCGCGCGGCGATCCGATTTTGACGCGATGGAGGCCAATTCGGCGGCGGCGGGCCTTGCGGCCAACCGCAGCTTTTCCCCGCAGGTTATCATCCTCGATCTCGAATTACCCGACACTGGCGGGCTCGAGGTCATCCCGGAGCTTTTGCGCGACAACCCTTCGACGCGAGTCGTCATTTTCAGCATGTATGAGGCGGCGACCTTCGTCACCCGCGCGCTCGATCGCGGCGCGCGCGGCTATGTCACAAAAAACGACGATCCGAACGCCATCCTTCACGCCGTCGACAAAGTCCTGTCCGGCTCTGTCTATCTTGGCCAATCGGTCGCCCAGAACCTTGCGTTGGCCAATTTCGAACCGAGCGAGGATCCGCTGCGCGTCCTCAGCGACAGGGAGCGGCAGGTCGTGAACCTGCTTGGCGAAGGCATGAGTCTGACGGAAATTTCCGCTTCACTGGCGATTGGCTACAAGACGGCGGCAAATATCGTCTCGGCCGTCAAGCAGAAGCTTCATATCGGCACGAGCCCGGCCTTGATCAAATTCGCCGTCGAATTGAGAAGCAAGGTTTAGAGACAAGCCACAAATGCAAAGTCCGGGAGCCGCGCGGCTCCCGGACCTGAATGACGGGTTTCTGAAGGACAGCCGCCGGGCGACAGATGAACTGGCCCTTACGGCTTGGTCCTTACGGCTTGGCCGGGGCCGCCGGCGCAGCGGTGGGCGGCGCGGCGCCGCCCGTGGCGTCGGGCTTGGCCGCCTCAAGCTTCTTACGCTCTTCCTCGGCCCGCTTCTGCAATTCCTCCTGCAATTTCTTCTGCTGCTCCTCGAGCACTTTCGGATCGACCGGCGGGCCCTCGAAAGCCTTTTCGAAATTGGCCATCGGGACGCTGAAGGTAACCAGATTATTAGCCTGATTCTTGACGTCGATACTCATCGTCGTCCCCTTCTTCATCTCGGCGATGGTCGTTCCCTTGACCCGCGCCTCGGCGAAGCAGCCATTCGGGAAGCAGATTTCAAACGCGCCTTCCTGCGTCGCGCCCTTGTCGATCGCGAAACGAAAGCCTGGCCGGAGCATCAGACCGACCGGCAGCAGGAGACGCACGATGCGCGTATCCTCGCCCTTGATGTCGTAAACCGCGAGCGCGAGAACGGGCGCCTGGTCCTTTTGCGCGCTGAAATCGCGGGTCGTGTAGCAGATTTCCTTATTGGCCGCCTGATCTTTGCCGCAGACCTTCGTCCAGTCGTTCTGGGTCGGGTAAAGCTCAACCTTGAACGGCCCCTGCTGGGGAGCCGGCTGCGGCGCCGGCGAGCCGGGCACAGCCTGAGGCGGAGCTTCCGCCGGAGCGGCGGGCGCCGCCGCGGGAGCCGGCTTGGCTGGCGCCGTCTTTTTTGCTTGCGCGAAAGCTTCCGCGCCGGCCAGCAAAAACAAGCCAGCGAGACCAGCCGCGCCGAAGCGTTTCAACGAGAAAGACATTGGACTTCCTTTCAAATGGTCCGCCCTTATAGTTCAAGCTTTCGGCGAAATCACCCCCGCGCGTGAGCAAATTCAGACGCCAGGCAAAGAAATGCACGCGAGGCAGATAAAACCGATTTTGCGGACGTCGATAAGGATGGCGCTGACGCGCGCCGGTCATTATGTGTCAACGCCGCCATGGCGTTCCGGTTATCCAAGATGCGCGGGGCTGGCAAGCCCGGGTTCAAAATTGGGCGGCCAGGACCAGCGACTCCATCGGTTGCCGCGAGGCGGCGCCAAAAAAATCATGATTGAATGGTCTAAATTGGCGCGATGACTGAGATTTCAACCCGAATCATCGCAGCCGCGTCACTCGTTTGCGCGATTTTCTGCGGCCTCGCCGCGTTAACTTCGAAGGCCCGGGCCGATTCGGCGCCGCAGCCGGGCATCGCCATGCATGGCGAGCCGGCGCTGCCTGACGGTTTCGATCACCTGCCCTACGCCGATCCGGGCGCACTCAAGGGCGGGCGTGTCTCGATCGGCTTTCTGGGCGCTTTCGACAGCCTCAATCCCTTCAACCTCAAGGCGGGCTCGACCGCGCAAGGATTGAACGGCAACGTGTTCGAGACTTTGATGACGCGCTCGCTCGACGAGCCGTTCACGCTCTATGGGCTGATCGCAAAGACGATCGAGACCGACCCCGAGCGCACGCACGTGACCTTCAGGCTCGATCCTCGCGCACATTTTTCCGATGGGACGCCGATCACATCGGACGATGTGCGCTTCACCTTCGAATTGCTCAAGACCAAAGGCCGCCCGCAGCAGCGCGCCGCTTATTCTCTCATCAAATCGATCGAAACGCCGGATCCCTGGACCGTCCGCTATGAGATCGCCGCCGCCGGCGATCGGGAAATGCCGCTGACCCTGGCGCTGATGCCTGTCCTGCCCCGGCACGCCGTCGATCTCGCTAAATTCGACGACGCTAACCTCGACGTCCCGATCGGATCGGGCCCCTACAAGATCGCCGAGGTAAGGCCGGGCGAGCGCCTCATCTTGAAGCGCGATCCGAATTACTGGGGCAAGGATCTGCCGGTCCGTCGGGGTCTTTTCAATTTCGACGAGATCGACATCGAATATTTCCGCGACGCCAACAGCCTGTTCGAGGCCTTCGCCGCCGGCCTCCTCGATTTTCGCGAGGAGACAAGCCCGGTGCGCTGGACCACCGCCTATGATTTCCCGGCTCTTCGCGACCATCGCGATGTGAAAGAGACGTTGCCCGTCGGCGGCCCGAAGGGGATGGAAGGCTTTGTCTTCAATCTGCGCCGGCCGCTGTTCGACGACGTCAGGGTGCGCGAGGCGCTCGGCCTGATGTTCGATTTCGAATGGATCAACGCCAATCTCTACAGCGGCCTTTACAAGCGGACCCAGAGCTTTTTCGATGAATCCGAACTCGCCTCGACGGGGCGGCCGGCAAGCGCCGAGGAGCGAGCCCTGCTCGCGCCATTTCCGGGCGTCGTCCGCGACGACATCCTCGAGGGGCGCTGGCGCCAGCCGGTGACGGACGGATCCGGCAACGACCGGACGATGCCGAAGCGCGCGCTCGCATTGCTCGAAGCGGCCGGCTACGTCTTGAAGGACGGCCGGTTGATGAAGGGAAACGAGCCGCTCGCCTTCGAGATCATGGTGAAGGACCGCAGCCAGGAACGCCTCGCGCTGAACTATTCCGATTCTCTCGCGCGCATTGGCGTCGCGGCGAAGGTGAGACTCGTCGACGAAGTGCAATATCAGCGGCGGCGCCAGAAATTCGACTTCGACATGATGATCGGAAGCTGGATCGCCTCAGCTTCGCCCGGCAATGAGCAGCGTTCGCGCTGGGGATCGAAAAGCGCCGGTCAGGAAGCCTCCTTCAATCTTGCCGGCGTGAAATCGCCCGCGGTCGACGCCCTGATCACGGCCCTTCTCGCGGCCCGGACGCATGAGGAATTCGTCACCGCCGTGCGCGCCTACGACCGCGTGCTGCTGTCCGGTTTTTATATCGTGCCGCTCTTCCATGCCTCTGATGAATGGATCGCAGCCTCGGCGGCGCTGGAGCGGCCGCGTTCGCTGCCGCATTATGGCTCGCCAACCGGCAGTTCGACGCTCGATACGTGGTGGCGCAAACAGCCTTGAAGCATTGGACGCGGATTTTTTTTCATTTTCGGGCGAGGCGGTCGCACTACGCGTCAAAAAACTACGCTAAGCTCGCCAAAATTGCTGCGCCGAAAGGGCTCGGACGATGATCGAGGGCGATGCGACCTTGACCTTTCTGGCCTTGCTGCTTGTGCTTCTCGTCCTTTCGGGTTTCCGCATCGCCAATCAATATGAGCGCGCGGTGGTGCTGCGACTTGGCAAATATCAGCGCACCGCTGGGCCGGGCCTCTATTATCTGATCCCGCTCGTCGACCGGCGCTGGAAAGTCGACCTGCGCACGATGACGACCGAGGTCGGGCAGCAGGAAGCGATCACCAAGGATAATGTGCCGGTCAAGATCAACGCCGTGATCTGGCGGCGCATCGTGAATCCGCAGCGCGCCGTTATCGAGGTCGCCAATGTCGGCGAATCGGTGATCCAGGTCGCCGTGACGGCGCTGCGCAACGTCATCGGCCAGCACACGCTCGACGACGTTCTGAAAGAACAGGAAACCATCGCGCAGGCGCTGCAGACCTCGATCGACCGCGTGACGGAACCCTGGGGCGTAAAGGTCGAGCGCGTGCAGATGCGCAATGTCGAGATCCCGGAATCGATGCAGCGCGCCATGGCGCAGGAGGCCGAGGCGCTTCGCGAAAAGCGGGCCCGCAAAATCAAGGCCGAAGCCGAAGTCGAGGCGGCCGCCTTGCTGCGTCAGGCGGCCGAGATCATCATGCACAGTCCGGCCGGCCTCGAATTGCGCCGGATGCAGATGATCACCGAAGTCGGCGCCGAGCAGAACACAATGACCATCATCATGATGCCAAGCGAGTTCGTCGAAATGGCGCGCGCGTTCTCCGTCAGAAAGGCGGACGGACCCTGAAGCCTTTGAAGCGCCGGTATTGAGCCGGCGCAGCGGCGCAGCCTATGGTTGCGCTGCCGCGCCGCGGCTATTGTCAGTTGAGGCTTGACCATGTATTTTCACCATGAGAGCCTTGTGAAATTCCAGCTGAGGCACGGCGTCGGGCAGCTGAACGGCGCCCCGTTTTTTTGACGCATGATTTGATGTTATTTTCACACGTTTATAATGTTGAATGCGCAAGGTTGGACTTAAAAGCCCCAGGAGCCTTGCATGAGCATCGAAGATCCGTCGCCGATTGCTATTGACCTCGTGGCTGATATCGCCAGCTCCGAGTGCTTCATCGGCTTGCGCCTGATCCGGGCCGTTGTCGGCACGGTGCCGGGGCTTTCCGTCGATATTCGCTGGCGGCCTTTCCAGATAGACCCCGACATGCCGCCGGAAGGGCAGGATCGAGCCGCCTATCTGGCCGAGAAATGCGGCCCTCCGGGCGAGGTTCACGAAGTGCTTGCCAATCTTTCCGAACTCGCGCGCGAGTTCGGGCTCGAGCTTGCCTATGACAAGATCCAGCGCCAGCCCAACACGCTCGACGCGCATCGCCTTATCCGCTTCGCGCGCAACTTCGGCGTCGAGATGGCAATCGTCGAGGCTCTTTTCGAGGCTTTTTTTCTGCGCGGGCAGGACATCGGAGACCGCGGCGTTCTCGCGGCGATCGCCGGCCGCAAAGGCATCGATCCGGAGCTTGTCGAGGCGTTTCTCAGCGGATCGGACGATATCGGGGCGATGAAACAGGAGCTCTCTGGCTTTCGTGCGCTCGGCGTCGAGGATGTGCCGCGCTTTATCATCGCGGGAAAGGAAACCATCACCGGCGTCAAGTCGATCGAAGATTTCGCCGACGCGCTGTTCAGATCGATTGAGGACGAATGAGAGGGTTTTCGATCTGGCGGTTTGCTTGCGTCATAGCCGCCTAACTCCCCTCCCGCCGCTTTGAAGCTTGATGTGCACAGATAAATCACCGCGCGGTCTTGCGCGCGCCGCTTGGCTCGCGCCGTAATCAGGTGCGGCGAATCGCGCGCCTATCTATTTTCGGTTAACCAAAAGCTAACGGGTTCGGTAAACACTCAAATCTGATGCAGGTTTTTTCCGCGGGGCCGTGCGCCTCGCATTCATCTTGGTCCTATGAAATTCACCAAACTGCGCATCGCAGGGTTCAAAACCTTCGTCGAGCCGACCGATTTCCTGATCGAGCCGGGCCTCACGGGCATTGTCGGGCCTAACGGCTGCGGCAAATCCAATCTCGTCGAGGCGATGCGCTGGGTGATGGGCGAGACCTCGTCCAAAAACATGCGCGCCTCCGGCATGGATGATGTGATTTTTTCGGGCGGCGGCAACCGGCCCGCGCGCAACATGGCCGAAGTCGTCCTTTTTCTCGATAATAGCACGCGCACCGCCCCCGCCGCCTTCAACGATAATGACGCCATCGAGGTCTCGCGCCGGATCGAACGCGAATCGGGCTCGACCTATCGCGTCAACGGCCGCGAAACGCGCGCGCGCGACGTCCAGCTTCTGTTCGCCGACGCCTCCTCCGGCTCGCGCTCTCCCGCGATGGTGCATCAGGGGCAGATCGGGCAGATGATCTCGGCGAAACCCCAGGAGCGCCGCCGCATTCTGGAAGAAGCGGCCGGCGTCGCCGGCCTGCACTCGCGCCGCCACGAGGCGGAACTCCGCCTCAAGGCCGCCTCCGACAATCTTTTGCGCCTCGATGATATTTTGCAGCAGATCGAGAGCCAGACCAAAGGTCTCGAACGGCAGGCCCGGCAGGCGTCGCGCTACCGCGACCTTGCCGCCAGCATCCGGCGCTCCGAGGCTTTGCTCGCGCTGATCAATCATCGCGAGGCGACGCAGGCTCTCGCCGACGCCGAAGCCAAGCTCGCATTTTTTGCGTGCGAGGTTGAGGAAAAGACGAGGCTCCAGGCTGAGGCCGCGCGCGCACAAGGCATAGCGGCGCATGCTCTGCCAGTGCTGCGCGAGGCGGAACTCGCCCGCGGCGGCGATCTGCAAAGGCTGATCATCGCGCGGGAGGCCCTCGACGGCGAGGAAAAGCGCGCCAAGGCGCGCAGCGCCGAATTGTCGCAGCGCATCGCTCAAATGAGCAGCGATCTTTCGCGCGAACGCGCGCTGATCGCGGACGCCGCGGGCGTTCTCGAACGTCTCGACGTGGAGGCGGCTGAACTTTCGGACGCCGCCGCGGCTGAAGCCGACATCGAGACGCAGGGCCGCGCCCGCCTGATCGAGGCGGAGGCCGCCCTCGCCGCGGCGGAAGCGGAATTATCCGAGGCGCAGGAGCAGCGCGCGGGAATCGAAGCGCGCCGGATGAGCTGCGAGGCCGCGCTGCGCGACGAACGCGCGAGACTGGCGCGCCTCGAGGCGGAATTCACAAAGGTCGCCGACGAGAAAGCCGCGCTTCTCGCTGACCTCGGCGGCGGCGAGGACCGCGCTCTGCTGCAGGAAGCGCTGGAACAGACGATCGAAACCGCTGGCGCCTATGAAGATGAAATCGCCCAATTCGAGGCGGCCCATGCCGACGCGCGCTCATTGGAAGCCAGCGCGCGCGGAAAGCTGGCGGAGGCCGAACGCAAGGCGCAAAAGCTCGGCACCGAGGCCCAAACGCTCTCGAAGCTGCTGACCGCCGCGAGCGGCGGCTTCTGGCCCCCCGTCACCGACGAAATTACCGTCGCAAGGGGCTTTGAGGCGGCGCTCGGCGCGGCGCTTGGCGATGATCTCGACGCTTCAACCAATCCTTCGGCGCCGGCGCATTGGGCTGAAACCGACAGGCGGGCCGATCCGGCGCTGCCCGAGGGGGTCGAACCACTCGCCGATCTCGTCACGGCGCCCGAGGCGCTCGCGCGGCGGCTCAATCAGATCGGGGTCGTTTCCCGCAGCGAAGGCCCCGCCCTGCTCCCGCTGCTGAAGCCGGGTCAGCGGCTGGTCTCAAAAGAGGGCGACCTTTGGCGTTGGGACGGTTTCGTCCAGGCGGCGGAGGCGCCGACCCCGGCCGCGCGCCGCCTCACGGAAAAGAATCGTCTCGGCGAACTGACCCTTGAGGCCGAGGCCGCCCGCGAGACCGCCGATGCGCTGAAAGCCGAGGCCGAGGAGGCCGAGGCCAAAGTCGCCGCTTGCGCGGCCGCCGAAAGCGGAGCGCGCCAGAGCCACAAAGCCGCCTTGCGCGAGGTCGAAACAGCGCGCGCAAGACATGCCGCGGCCGAACGCGCCGAGGCCAGCGCCGCGGCCCGCCTCTCCGCGCTGGAAGAGGCGACGCAGCGCCTGACCAGCGGTCGCGACGAAGCGCGGGAAAAATTCGCCGAGGCGCAGATGGCGCTCGATGATCTCGCGGATTCCGCCGAATTGGCTGAACGGCTCGAAGTCTGCCGCACGCGAGCCGGCCGCGAGCGCGCCGTCGTCGGCGAGGCGCGCGCCGAACTGCAGGCGCATTTGCGCGAGGCGCAATCGCGGGCGAGGCGCCTCGAGGCGATCGCCAATGAGCGCAAATCCTGGCTGCTGCGCTCGGAAGGCTCCGGCGGTCAGATCAGCGCTTTCGAGGCGCGGATCGAGGAAGCCACAATCGAATATGAACGGCTCGCGGAGGCGCCCGATACGTTCCTCGCAAGCCGCCGGACGTTGATGGATCAGATCGAAGCCGCCGAGGCCGCCCGCAAAGAGGCCGCGGACGAGCGCGCCGCCGCCGAGACGATGGTCGCCGCGGCCGATCGCGAGGCGCGGATGGCGCTTGATGCGATGGGCGCGGCGCGTGAGCAAAAAGCGCGCAGCGAGGCGCGCATCGAAGCGGCGCGGGCGCGTCTCGACGAGGTTTTGCGCGCCATTGGCGCGGAGCTCGACTGCGCGCCTGAAGAGCTTCCGGCGCTGGCGCAAGTCGGCGCCAATGATGATCTTCCGGCGCTGACCGACATCGAACGCCGGCTCGAAGCCTTGAAGCAGGATCGCGAGCGGCTTGGGGCGGTCAATCTGCGCGCCGAGGAAGAACTCACCGAGGCCGAGGCGGCCAAGGCGCGTCTTGCCGCCGAACATGCCGACCTCACCGAAGCGATCCGGCGTTTGCGTCAGGCCATTCAAAGCCTCAACAAGGAAGGGCGCGAGCGTCTGCTCGCCGCCTTCGAAAAGGTCAACGCTCATTTCAGGGAGCTGTTCACGACGCTGTTCGGCGGCGGCTCCGCTGAGCTGCAGCTCGTCGAATCCGATGATCCGCTGGAGGCGGGGCTTGAAATCCTCGCGCGTCCGCCGGGCAAAAAGCCGCAGGTGATGACGCTGCTCTCCGGCGGCGAGCAGGCGCTCACCGCGATGTCGTTGATTTTTGCGATCTTTCTCACCAATCCCTCGCCCATCTGCGTTCTCGACGAGGTGGATGCGCCGCTCGACGACGCCAATGTCGAGCGTTTCTGCGATCTGCTGGAAGAAATGCGCCGCAAGACGGAAACGCGCTTCATCACGATCACGCATAATCCGATCACGATGGCGCGGATGAACCGGCTTTTCGGCGTCACAATGGCCGAGCGAGGCGTCAGTCAATTGGTCAGCGTCGATCTCGAAGACGCCGAACGCCTGCTCGACGCCGGCTGAGTGCGGCGATTCGTCATCGCGGCGGCTTTTGCCAAAAAACATGAATTTTGGTGTAGTTCTAAAGGCTTAGCGCGCGCAGTCTAAGTCTTGACAGGCATTTGCGCCGCCCATATGTTGCCCCCGCTCGCAAGAGTTTGTTCTGCAGTCGCCCTATTCCCGCGCCGCCCGCCCAAAATTCGCCGCCTTTGCTCGCTTTTCGCAGCGAGGCGACCTATAAAACGCTTCCGCGCCTCTTCGTGAGGCGCCTCGAAACGGAGGCGGATGCTGTGGGCGAGCGCGACGACTCTCGGAGCGAAGACCAAAAGCGCGCGGACGCTCGATTTGAAGCGGACCAGCGCGAAGCCGCGGCGCTGCGGTCAAGGCTCGACAAATTGTCGGCCGATCTTGGCGCCAGCAAGGATTCGAGCGCCGGAAACGGCGACAAGGACGCCGACCTTACGGCCGGCTCGTTCGGCGGCGCGATGAGCCTCGGCTTTCGCGTCCTTACGGAATTTGTGTCGGCGGTCGTCGTCGGCGCGCTGATCGGGTGGCAACTCGATAAATGGTTCGGGACCAGCCCGCTGTTTCTTCTCGTCCTCCTCCTGATGGGGACGGCGGCGGGATTTTGGAATGTGTATCGCATCGCCGTCAAACCTCCGGGCACGAAGCCTTGAGGGTTGAAGCGGCGGCTCCGGCGTTTTTAACATCGGGGCCGGAATCAAAGTCATACGAAGGGGTTTGCACGTGGCAGAAGCAATGGATCCGATCCATCAGTTCAAGGTAGAACCGATCATCAGCCTGCATCCTTTCGGCATTGACGCGTCTTTCACCAACTCCTCCCTGTTCATGCTGATTGTCATTCTAGCGGCGTCGGCGCTGATGATCGTCGGCACATCATCGCGTTCGCTCATTCCCGGCCGGCTGCAATCGGCCGCCGAGATGAGTTACGAATTCGTGGCGAATACAGTGCGGATGACCTCCGGCCAGGACGGGATGAGGTTTTTTCCGTTCGTCTTCACGCTGTTTCTCTTCGTGTTCTTCGCGAACATCATCGGGGTCATTCCTTATAGCTTTTCCGTGACGAGCCAGATCATCGTGACCTTCGCGCTCGCGGCGCTCGTCATCGGCATGGTCATCGTCTATGGCGTCATCCGCCACGGAACGCATTTCCTCGGCCTCTTCGTGCCGTCGGGAGTCGCGCCGGCGCTGCTGCCATTCATCGCGCTGATCGAGGTCATTTCCTTCGCTTCGCGCCCGATCAGCCTTTCGGTTCGTCTGTTTGCGAACATGCTGGCGGGTCACATCACCTTGAAGGTTCTGGGCGGCTTCGTCGCCGCTCTCCTCGGCGCCGGCGCTTACGCCATAGTCGCGCCGCTTCCTCTCATTGGCATCGTCGTGCTCACGGGCTTCGAACTGTTCGTGGCCGCGCTGCAGGCCTATGTCTTCGCCATTCTCACTTGCGTCTATCTGAACGACGCAATTCATCCGGGTCACTGAATAAATATCAACAACAGATCAGCGCCCGCTTCCGTAAGCCTCCAGGAGTAAAACATGGATCCCGTTGCAGCTAAATTCATCGGCGCCGGTCTCGCCGCCATCGGCATGGGCGCCGCCGCCATCGGCGTCGGCCTGATTTTCGGCAATTTTCTTTCCGGCGCCCTGCGCAATCCAACGGCATCCGACGCTCAGTTCGGGCGCGCCTTCATCGGCGCGGCGCTTGCGGAAGGCTTGGGCATTTTCGCCTTCCTCGTGGCGATTCTTCTGCTTTTCGTGCTTTAACGTCAAATGCGTTGCGCCCGGACGGAAATAGTCCGGGCGCATCTTTTTGCATCGGACTTTTCGCTCAGGATTTGACGCAGGAATTGGACAATGGCTAGTCATACACCCGAAGGCCACACCAGCGGCACAGTCGAGCCGGCTGACATAGACCATGGGGCGCATGCCTTTCCGCCATTCGATTCGGCCAATTTCTCATCGACGCTGATCTGGCTCGCGATTACGTTCGGGCTTTTCTATTATCTGATGTCGAGGATCGCGCTGCCGCGCGTCGAAAATATCCTCCATGCCCGCGCCGGCAGGATCAGGCAGGATTTGCACGAGGCTCACGCCGCCCGCGAAAAGTCGGAAAAAGCCGCCGCGGAGCAGGACAAAACCATCGCCGACGCCAGAGCCAAGGCGCAGGCCCTCGCCCAGCAAACGCAGGCGAAGATCAACGCGGAAAACGACGAGAAGCGGCACGCGCTGGAGGCCGACCTCAACGCCAAGCTCGCCGCCTCCGAAAAGCAGATCGTCGAAACCAAAGCCAAAGCGATGGACAATGTCGGAATGATCGCTGCAGACGCGGCCGCCGCCATCGTCGAACGGATCACCGGCAAGCCCGCCGACCAGAATGCGGTCAAAGCGGCCGTCACCCAAGCCAAAGCTTAAGGCCGGAGAAAGACGATGCTGAACGAAGAAACTTTCGTCGCCTTTGGATTCATCCTTTTCGTCGGCCTGCTTGCCTATCTCGGTGTCCATAAAAAACTAAACGCGGCGCTCGATCATCGCGCCGACAGGATCAAGGCCGAACTCGCCGAGGCCGAAAGGCTGCGCGCCGAAGCCGAGGCCGTTCTCGCCTCCTTCGGCAAGCGGCTCGCCGACGCCGAGGCCGAGGCGGCAGCCGTTGTCGCGCAGGCTCATGCCGAAGCGGATCGTCTCGCCAAGGAAGCCGCCGACCGGCTACAGGAATTCATCCAGCGGCGCACCAAGCAGGCGCAGGACAAGATCGCGACAGCCGAGTCTCAAGCGACAGCCGAAGTACGCGCAGCCGCGGCCGACGCCGCGACAAGGGCCGCTGGCCTCGTTCTCAAAGATCAGGCGAAGGGCCCCTTTGGCGAGCAGCTCATTCAAAAGGGCATCGCCGATCTGAAAGGGCTGTTTCACTAAAGCATGATGCCGTTGCAGACTTTTCGGACCCACATCATGCGTTCCAAGGCATAAGCCAAAGAAGTTACGAACGTCTCAGAGATCATGCGAGATCAGGAGCGGATGTTGTCCGAGGAAATCGGCAAACCCGCTCTTTTTTTATCGGCGTCTTCTCAGCTGAACTGACGCCCTGCTTGCGTGAAACTTCGGCGGCTGGCGCGGTTAAGGCCGCAGCCACGGAAATGAGGCCGGCGATCCACCGTCCCTGAACTCAGGCGTCCAAGACTTCATCTGTCCACACCCGGAAGCTGGCCAGCGTATTGGGTCCAAACGTCGTCGTAATGGCGACGTCGGCGGCGTCTCTGCCGCGCGCCAGGAGAACGCGGCCGATGCGCGGCTCATTGTTGCGCGCATCGAAGGTGCGCCATTGACCGCCGAGATAGACCTCGAACCAGGCGGCGAAATCGCCTGGCGGATAGGGCGGCGGCATGCCGACGTCGCCGAGATATCCGGTGCAATAGCGCGCCGGAATGTTGAGCGCGCGGCAGAACGCGACGGCGAGATGGGCGTAGTCGCGGCAGACCCCCTGCCCTTCCTGATAGGCTTCCGAGGCTGTGCGCGTCACGCGCGCAAAATGATATCCGAACTCGATGCGCTGATGGGTATAGTCGCAGATCGCCTGAACCCGCTCCCAGCCGGGTTTGGTCTGCCCGAACAAGGTCCAGGCGAGATCCAGCAGACGGTCGCTGTCGCAAAAGCGGCTCGGAAGGAGAAACAGTATCGCCTCTTCGGGAAGGGCTTCGACCGGCATCTGCGCGGCGCCTGGTGCGATGTCATCGACAAGACCCGAGTCGGAGATGATGGCGTCGGTCGACAGCGTCATCCTTCCCGCGGGCGCGAGGATGCGGCTGCACCAGTTTCCGTACATGTCGCGGTAGCCCGAAATCGGAACCGATGGGAACGTCTTGATGTGATCGGGCTCGGCGAGGTCAGCGACGCGCGAATAATGCACGTTCAACATGCCGATCAGCGGGGTCGGCTGGGGAAATTCATAGCTGATTTCGTAACCGATTCGAAGTTTCAAGGAGCGTCTCCGCATTGGGGCCGGCCGGAAGGCGAAGCCGCGTCCGCACAATCCGTCTCTCATGGTAGCAGCTATGCCGCTCGTCGCCTGAGGGTTTATTAGGCACTCATTCGCGCGCCCGGGCAGAGCCGGAGCCGCCTTTTCGTTTCCCATTGCGCTTCATTTATAGTAGCGCTCCTCCCCGGAGCTGCTTCGTGATTTGCTATCGCCCTATCTTCCGCGCCGCCGTCTGCCTCGCCTTCGCCCTGGCCCTTACGGGTTGCGGTCGTCGCGGGCCGCTTGAGGCGCCGCCTGGTTCGACTCCCGTGACGCCGCTGTCCGGGGTTCCCGAAGCCGCGCAGGAGCCGAGAAGCGAACTCGCCTTGCCGGGCGAGGCGACGGCTGCTGCGAAGCCGGCCGCGGCCCCTGTGAAGGCTCCGCCGCGGCCATTCATTCTTGATCCCCTGCTCTGACGTCCTGGCGCCATGCATCACTTTGCGATGAAGAACGGCGTCATGCACGCTGAGGATGTCGATCTTGCCGCATTGGCCGAGGTCGTCGAAACACCCTTTTATTGCTATTCAAGCGCGACGCTGAGCCGGCACTACGAGGTCTTCAAAGGCGCGCTCAGCCATCTCGACGCGCTCGTCTGTTACGCGTTGAAAGCCAATTCCAATCAGGCCGTGCTGACGACGCTGGCGCGGCTCGGCGCCGGAATGGACGTGGTTTCCGAAGGGGAATTGCGGCGCGCGCTCGCGGCTGGCGCGCCCGCCTCAAAGATCACTTTTTCCGGCGTCGGCAAGACGAAATCCGAGATGGCGCTCGCGCTCGAGGCGGGGATTTTGTGCTTCAACGTCGAGTCAGAGCCTGAATTGCGCGCGCTCTCCGAGGTCGCCGCCTCCATGGGCCGGACCGCGCCGATCGCGCTTCGCGTCAATCCCGACATTGACGCGCGGACCCACGCGAAAATCTCGACCGGAAAGGCCGAGAACAAATTCGGCATCCCGATCAGCCATGCCCGCGCCGTTTTCGCGGAAGCGGCGGCGTTGCCGGGGATCAGGGTAAGCGGCATCGATATCCACATCGGCTCGCAAATCACCGACCTCAATCCCTTTGACGACGCTTTCACGCTCACGGCCGATTTCGTCTCAATCCTTCGCTCGGACGGCCACGACATCGACCATGTCGATGTTGGCGGCGGCCTCGGCATTCCCTATCGCGAGAGTGAAGATCCAGACAGCTACCATCCCGACCGTTACGCCAAGATCGTCACAGCGCGGCTCGGCGGCCTCGGCTGCCGCCTGATTTTCGAGCCGGGACGCCTTATCGTCGGCAATGCCGGGATTCTCGTGACCAAGGTCATCTACGTGAAGCGCGGCGAGGCAAAGACTTTCGTCATCGTCGATGCGGCGATGAACGATCTCGTCCGCCCGACCCTTTATGACGCCCATCACGATGTGAGGCCGGTGCGCGCCACCCGGCCGCAGGCGCCGGAAATTCTCGCCGATATTGTCGGCCCGGTCTGCGAAACAGGCGACTATTTGGCGCAGGCGCGCAAAATGCCCGAGCCCCAGCCCGGCGATCTCCTCGCCGTCATGTCGGCTGGAGCCTATGGCGCGGTGCAGGCCGGAACCTATAATTCCCGGCTTCTTGTTCCGGAGGTTCTCGTCAACGGCGGCGAATATGCGCTCGTTCGTCCGCGTAGAACCTACGATGAATTGATTGCGCTGGACAAAATTCCGGCGTGGTTGCGCTAGATAGTCCCGGCTCGCCTCTGGCGAAGACGCGTCAACGTGCTAGCTTTATTGAAGACGAGGCGCGCGCCGGCTCAATATTCAGCCAAACCGCGCGAGAAGCCGCAGACCGCCGATCTGGAGATCTTTTTGCGGATATTTGGACGCCCGATCCCTGGCAACCCCGATGTCTCTCCCGAGGGGGCGCCCCCCGGCGCGTCGAAACATCCCCGGCTTGAGCAACTGGCCGCGAGGACTCGGGCGCTTCTACTCTTTGAACGAAGCTGGCGCCTCCTCGCGCCGCCGCTCATCCTCATCGGCCTTTTCATCTGCCTCTCCTGGACCGGGTTTTGGCTGGAAATCCCGCATTGGGCGCGGGCGCTTGGCGTCGGCGTTTTCGGCATCGGCCTTGTCCTCGGCCTCGCGCCGCTGCGAAAACTGCGTTTTCCGTCACGCCGGGAAGCGCTGGAGCGGATTGATCGCGTCTCGAAGCTAAAGGAACGTCCGGCGGCGGTGCTCGATGACCGACTCGGCAACGCTGGCGAGGATCCCGCGACGGCCGCCTTGTGGAGCCTGCACCGGCAGCGCGCAGCGAAGGCGGTGGCGCTGCTTCGGACAGGGCTGCCCTCGCCCCGCGTCGTCGACGTTGACCGCTATGCCTTGCGCGCCGCGGTTCTCGTCGGCCTCATCGCGACCGCCTTCGTCGCGGGGCCCGAAAAATATGCGCGCATCGCCGCCGCTTTCGATTGGCGGCTCAGCGGCCTGCCCTCCGCCGGGCAGCGGATCGACGCCTGGGTCGATCCCCCCGCCTATACCGGCCGCGCGCCCATCGTCCTTTCAAAGCAGATGGAGGCGCAGAAGATCGCGGCGCCGATCGGCTCGACCATCATCATTCGCAGCTCAAGCGGAGCAGTTGATTATCAGGCGGCCGGCGCCTTGACGGAAGCGCCGATCGAGCCCGCCAAGGATAAACAGACTGACGGCGCGAATGGGCCGGCGCCGGCTGCCGCGAAGGCGCAAAATCCGGGCGAGAAGAGGCTCGTTCTGAACGGCGACGCCAGTCTCACGATCGCCTCGATCGGCGCATTCCAATTCGCGGCGATCGCCGACAATCCGCCCGTGATCGCCTTGACCGACCCGCCAAAGGCGAATGCGCGCGGCTCCCTGACCCTGAAATATCTGATCACCGACGATTATGGCGCGATCAACGCAGAGGCGTCCTTCGCAAATCCGATCGCGCCCGGGGGTAAGCCGGGCAAACGCTCGCTGGTCGATCCGCCTAAGGCGCCGCTCCAGCTTCCACCCGCGGGCGACGAGGCCGGAGAGGCGGAAACGACGATCGATCTCTCCGAGCATCCCTGGGCCGGGGCCAAGGTCGAAATGACGCTGATCGCCCGCGATGAAGGCGGCAATGAAGGCAAAAGCGATCCCGTGACGATCACCCTGCCGCAAAAGCCATTCACCAAGCCGCTTGCCCGCGCGCTTGTCGAACAACGCCGCAATCTCGTGCTTGCTCCGGACGACAAGGGGCGCGTGTCGACGGCTCTCGACGCTTTGATGATCGAGCCTGACGCTTTTGGCGTCAGCGCCGGCGTTTATCTTGGCCTTCGCGTCGCCTCCGAGCGTCTCGCTGCGGCGAGCAAGGACAGCGATCTCGTCGAGGTCGCCGATTATCTCTGGCAGATGGCGCTGCGCATCGAGAACGGCGATCTCTCGGAGGCCGAACGCGACTTGCGCGCGGCGCAGCAGCAATTGCGCGAGGCGCTGCAGCGCAATGCGCCGCCCGATGAAATCAAGAAGCTGACCGAGAATTTGCGCGAGGCCATGGACAAGTTCCTGCGCGAATTCGCCGAGCAGCAGCAAAAGGACATGGATCGGGCGGATCAAGACGCGGATGACAAGCAGAGCAGCGGCAAGGCGATCAGCCAGAAGCAGTTGCAGGCCATGCTCGACAAGATGCAGGATCTGGCCCGGAACGGCGACAACGCCGAGGCTCAGAAAATGCTCGACCAGATGCAGAATATTCTCGAAAATCTGAAGCAGGCGCGGCGGCGCAACGCCGATCCGAAATCGCGCGAACTCAGCCGCGCGATCGACCAGCTCGATCAGATGAGCAAACAGCAGCAGGATCTGCGCGACGACACCTATCAAAGCGGCGAGGCGGCCAAGCGCCAGCAGCGGCGCCAGCGTAATCCGCTGGAGGACCAGGACGAGCAACAGGGCTTGGGCCAGCCACAGGACAATGGCGATAATGATCAGGAGAGCGAAGGCGACAGCCAGGCCGGAAAGGCCCCTCCTCCCGGTCAGAGCCAGGCCGAGTTGCAAAATCGTCAGAATGATCTCCAAAGGCGCCTTGAAGAGCTGCAGAAGCGACTGAACAAGGCGGGTCAAGGAGATACCGGCCTCAGTGAAGCGCAAAAGGCGATGCGCGATGCGCAAAAGGCGCTCGGAGAAGGCGCCCACGGCAATGATCCCGCGGTCGAAGCGCAGGGACGCGCCGTCGACGGGCTGCGTGAGGGCGCGCAAAAACTGGCGCAGGCGCTGCGCAACCAAGGGGAAGGCGAGGGCGAAGGCCAGCCCGGCGAAGGCGAAGGCCAAGGCGAGGGCGAGGGCGAAGGCCAGCAGGGGCAGTTCGGTCAGAATGGCACGGACCCGCTCGGCCGGCCGACGGGCCGCGAACGCGCCTTCAATCCGAGCGCCAAATATGACCCCTTGGGCGTTCCCGCGGCAGAGCGCGCCCAGCGGGTGCTTGAGGAATTGCGCCGCCGCCTCAGCGAACCGTCACGGCCGCGCGAGGAGACGGACTACCTCGAACGCCTGCTGCGCCGGTACTGAATTTTCAGAAGAGTAGCGACGCCTCGCCAGGCGTTTCGTCTCGATTCGATGGATTTCACTGAGTTTTTGTTCGTTCGCTTGCCCTAACTTTTCGCCGGAGCGCTTCAGGCATGTACGCCGCAACCAATTTCATCGCAGCCATCGCCATTGGCGCGGTATTCCTCGTCCTGTTGGCCGGATTCGCCAATATGATCCGTGGCGGCAATCCCAATCTGTCGCAAAAGCTGATGCGATGGCGGGTTGGTTTGCAGTTTGTCGCGATCATCGTCATCATTGGCATATTATGGTTGCGCCGTTGACGTCGGCGGCGAATGGATAAATTTTAATTGGCGCCGTCAAGAGCGCCGCCTTGGGATAATGGAAACGCATGGTAGTTTTGAATCGAATTTACACGCGCACGGGCGACTCGGGGAAAACGTCGCTCGGCAGCGGCGAGCGCCGCCCAAAGAACGATCTGCGGATCGAGGCCTATGGCACGATTGACGAAGCCAATTGCGCAATCGGCCTCGCCCGCGTCTCGACCTCGATCGCGCCGCATTGCGCAAGGGTCGACGCAATGCTGCTTTGCCTCCAGAATGATCTCTTCGACCTTGGCGCCGACCTTTGCGTCCCCGAATCGGATGAGGGCGTCGCGCCACAATATGAGCCGCTGCGGATCGTTCAGGCGCAGGTCGATCGGCTCGAACGCAAGATCGACGAACTGAACGCCGAACTGCCTCCCTTGCAGTCTTTCGTCCTGCCGGGCGGCTCGCCGGCGGCCGCGGCGCTCCACCTCGCCCGCACGGTGACGCGCCGGGCTGAACGGCTCCTCGTCGCCCTCGCCGACGCGCCAGGCGAAAAGGTCGGCGAGCCGGCGCTGAAATTTGTCAATCGGCTCTCCGATTTTCTGTTCGTCGCGGCGCGCTACGTCAACCGCAAGGGCGAAGGCGATATTTTGTGGGTGCCTGGACAAAACCGCTGAGATCAATGATTTATCCGAGCATCCGCTTCACGGCGCGATGGAAATATAGCGGCCGGGATGAACGTCGAGCGCATTCGGCTCCCAGCCGCGCAGTTTTGGCGAGATCAGATCGCTCGAGCGATAATCCATCAGCACGAGATAGGGCTGCTCTTTCAAAAGCAGCGCCTCGGCCTCGTGCAGAATGGCGGAGCGCCGAGCAGGATCGCCCTCCCCGCTCGCCTTGCGCATGAGCGCATCATAGGCTGCGCTGGAAAAGCTTGCGACATTCAAGCCCTGATTGCCGCTTTCGCCAAGGAACAGAAAGTTCTGGGCGTCGGGGTAGTCGGCGTACCAGCTCATTCGCGCGACGTCGAAAGACGGTTTTTCGCGCAAGAGAGCGTAGTGGGTTGCGGCGTCGGAGCCGATGAGGCGCGTCGTGACGCCGATCGTCGTCCACATGTCGGCGATAGCGACGGCGGTGGCGCGGTGGCTGCCTGAATTGTTGAACCGTATCTCGACATCAAGCGTCTTGCCACCCTCTCCGAAGCCCGCTTCACGCAAAAGACGGCGCGCCTCCTCCCGCCGCTGCGCAAGGCTCAAGCCTTTCCAGGACACCTCGGCCGGAGCGCCATAGCTCGCGATGCCGGGCGGCACAAAACTGTAGCTTGGCGACATGACGCCGCCCCAGATGCGGCCGGCAAGAAATTCGCGATCAATCGCCATTGAGAGCGCCTGCCGCACCCTGACGTCGCTGAAAGGCGCCCGCCTCGTATCGAAGGCGTAAAAACAGGCCCCAAGATTGGGCGAAATGCGTAGCGCCTCGCCCAAATTCTTGCGCACGAAAGCGATCTCCTCGACCGGCACTTCATCGTAAGAGTCGATTTCACCGGCCATAAATCGGCGCAACGCAGCCGAGCGGTCTTCCAGCGGAATAAAGACCTCCCGATCGAGCGCCACCTCGTCCGCGTCATGGTAGTGGGGATTTTTGACGAGAACGATGGAATCGTTCGGAATGAATTTCTGCAACGTAAAGGGCCCGTTCGTCACCAAGTGCTGCGGATGGGCGAAGTCGGCGCCGAACGCCTCGATCGACTTTCGATGCAGGGGCTTCGCGGTGAAATGGGCGAGCTGCTCGAGAAAATAGGGCGTCGGGCGTTCAAGCGTGATTTCAAGACGCCCTTCCGCCAAAGCGCGGACGCCCAGAGCCTCAGGCGCAACTTCACCCTTGTTCACTTTTTCCGCGTTCTTCAACGTGTAAAGAATGCTCGCGTAAGGAGCGCCCGTACGCGGCGCCATCAGCCGGCGGAAGGCGAAAACGAAATCATCGGCGGTCACAGCTTCGCCATTCGACCATTTCGCGTCCGGGCGCAGACGAAAAACATAGACGACGCCGTCCTGGCTGACGCTCCAGCTTTCGGCGACGCCGGGAACCAGAGCGCCATGCGCGTCGCGGCTGACGAGCCCCTCGAAGAGATCCTCAAGCACATTATTCTCGATGAGGGTCGTCGCTTTATGCGGATCAAGCGAACCGGGATCGCCAAGCGCGCCGCGCCGCCAGACCATTTCCGCATGCGAGGCGCCGCCGAGGCAGAGAAGCAGCGCAACCATGAGGAGCCCGCGCGAGATCAACGCCATGATCCTTTCGGGCGGCTTCCAACAAGACGCCATCCGCCCGCTCAGTGTTCCGGCGCGGAAAGGTCGAACCGGACCTTATGCTGCGCCACCGGAATTTGCCGGCGCACCCGATCGACCTGCGAGAGATCGATGCGGGTCGATACGATTCCAACGCCATCGGAGGCTTTGGCGATCACATGGCCCCATGGATCGACGACCAGCGAATGACCATAGGTCAGGCGCTTTTCATTGCCGACGACATGGGCGCCCGTCTGCGCCGGGGCGCAAAAAAAAGTCTGCGTCTCAATCGCCCGCGCCCGGCACAAAACCTCCCAATGGTCTTTGCCCGTCTGCTGCGTGAACGCCGCGGGCAGCGCGATCATTTGCGCCCCCCGCGCGGCGAGCGCCTGAAAAAGGTCCGGAAAGCGCAGGTCATAACAGATCGAGCAGCCGACGATCATGTCCTCGCAAGGATAGGTCACGACAGCCTCGCCCGGCGCGAAGGAATTGCTTTCGCGATATTGCGCGCCGTCCGGCGTCGTCACGTCGAACATATGGATTTTCCGATAGCGGGCGATCTCCGTTCCGCCCCGGTCGAAGACAACGGTCGTGTTATGGAGACGATCTCCCTGTTCCGGTTTTTCGAGGATTGAACCGGCATGTATGAAGATTTTGTGACGGCTGGCCAGCGCCTGCATGGCGGCGTAGGCGGGACCATCTGGGAGTTTTTCCGCGGCCCCGAATTTGTCGGCCCGGTCGCCGCCGAGGAAGTCGAAGCATTCCGGCAGGGACACCCAGTCCGGCCCTTCCTCCGCGACAGCCCGTTCAATCAGCCTGGCCGCCGCTTCGATATTGGCGGATTTGTCGCTGACCGAGTTCATCTGAATGAGCGAAACCTTCATCGTACCCTCTAAGGCTTTGGTCTCGTCACCCCGCGCAGGGTGAGATTGATGCGCCCCCCGCCCGGCAGCAGCGACGACGAGCCGGCGAGAATCCGGTCAACGCCGTGGAAGGCGAGCCGGGACGGGCCGCCGAGCACGACGACATCGCCCGAATGGAGCTTGATGCTTCTTGTTGGATCGGCGCGGCTGCGCCCGCCAAAGCGAAAAATGGCTGTGTCGCCGAGCGAGATCGAGACCACCGGGGCGGAGAAATCCCCTTCGTCGCTATCCTGATGCAGGCCCATGCGCGCGCCGGCGTCGTAGAGATTGACAAGACACGCCTGCGGCGGATGCGGATAGGACGAAAGCGCGCTCCAGGCGTCCATCGCCAGTTCAGGAATGGGCGCCCACGGCTCGTCCGTCACGGGATGGCGCGACTGGTAGCGATAGCCGTCGACATCGGAGACCCATCCGAGCGCGCCGCAATTCGTCATCTGGACGGAAAAAGGCTTTCCCGAGCGCGGCATGCGCGGCCGATACCAGGGCGATTGCGCGGCGAGGGCTTTGACGTCCGCGACCAGCTGTTTTTGAGCCGCGGCATCGAAAAAGCCGCGCGCGAGGATCAATCCGGGAGCGAGCTCGGCGTCAACTCGTGACGCTGGAAACAAGTCCTCCATCAAAATCGTCGGCGCTCCTTCGGGATCGCTTGATCAGCCGGCCAAAACCTCTTTGCTGTCCACGGTCGAATCGTACTTCAGCCGGTATAATATGGGGATGCCGGTCGCGAGCTCCATCGATGGAATCGTCTCCGGGGTCAATTTGTCGAGCACCATCATGAGCGCGCGCAAGGAATTGCCATGCGCGACGACGATGACGCGCCGCCCGTCGAGCACGGCCGGCAGGATGGTCTGGCAATAATAAGGGAGAACGCGCGCGACCGTGTCCTTCAGGCTTTCGCCGCCGGGCGGCGGCACGTCATAGGATCTGCGCCAGATATGAACCTGCTCCGGGCCCCATGTCTTTACCGCCTCAGCCTTGTTGAGGCCCGAAAGATCGCCGTAGTCGCGCTCATTGAGCGCAACACTATTCGCCGTCGGCACATCCGGCGCGCCGAGTTCGTCAAGGAGAAGCCGCATCGTCCGTTTCGCCCGCAGCAGATTCGACGTGAACGCGAGGTCGAAGCCGACGCCCGCCGTCTTGAGCCGGCGCCCTGCTATCCTGGCCTCCTCGACCCCCAAATCCGTCAGGTCGGGGTCTTTCCAGCCGGTAAAGATGTTTTTCAAATTCCATTCGCTCTGGCCGTGGCGCACGAGCACGAGAATGCGATCCATCTCTCATCCTTGTTTGGCGAATGAGCGATAACGCCTCTTTGCGCTCACGCTCATCGGCAGGCTTGAACTCCACCGAACTCCTCTAAAGCAATTTTCCGGCCCGGCAAACCCAAGGGCTGAGCGAACCTCGCCGGCCCGCGTGCATACGAAGCCCCGCGCAGGCTTGTGGCGTCAATGGAGAATGATGGCGAGCGGCGTCCGATGGCGCGGCATCTTCAGAGCGCCGCAAAGCCGATTCGCCAAGATCCGCGCAAATCCGATTTTTCGTTTTCTCCGAGAACGGAAAAATGCTCTAAAGGAGCTGCAATGACCGACCGCATGAGTGATCCGACGCGTTCGACGCCAGAACCGCCGCCCGGGTGGACGGCGGGCCAGCGCTCGCCCGCCGCGCCGCGCTCGGGCAGCGCCCTCAACCGTTTTCTCGGC
Source organism: Methylocella tundrae (assembly GCF_038024855.1). Classification (NCBI taxonomy): domain Bacteria; kingdom Pseudomonadati; phylum Pseudomonadota; class Alphaproteobacteria; order Hyphomicrobiales; family Beijerinckiaceae; genus Methylocella; species Methylocella tundrae. The sequence goes on along the minus strand of NZ_CP139089.1, from coordinate 292,052 downwards.
GGCTCCCCCGCCAGCGTCTTTCTGCGCCTCTTTTTTGTCTCCCTTATCGTCGGCGCCCTCTTCATGTGGCTCGACATCAGGCCGATCGACATTTTTCGCGGGCTGACCGATCTCTTCAACCGCATCTATCGCATGGGTTTCGACGCCATTCGGGAGGTTTTCGATTATGTCCTTGTCGGCGCGGCGATCGTCGTGCCGATCTGGCTCGTTCTGCGGCTTTTGAACATGCGCGGAGAGCGCTGAGTTTTGGCTCCAAGGCCCCGGTTTCAGATGTCTTCCGCTGCGATTTTTCCCGCCGCCCAATCTTTCGCCGATGCGCCAACCGCGGCTGCAAGGGTCGGATAGGCGTTGCGCTCCAACGCTGCGAGAAGGCCGCGCTTGATCGTCGCGGGGAGACCGAGACCCTTGTAGACAAGCGCCGAATATAATTGAACGAGGCTCGCGCCCGCCTCGATCTTGGCCAGGGCGCGCGCCGCGCTGTCGACTCCGCCGGCCCCGACCAAGGGAAATTGGCCTTCGACGCGCAGAAACGCGGCGGCGAGCATCTGCGTCGATAATGCGAATAGCGGGCGTCCCGAAAGACCGCCTTGCTGCTTTGCCGTCTGCGTCTCCAAAAGCGTCGCCGGACGCGAGAGCGTCGTATTGGAGATAATGAGACCGTCGATCCTGCGAGCCCTTGCGCGGGCGACGATCGAATCAAGTTCAGCCAGCGAAAGATCCGGCGCAATTTTCAAAAGCACCGGCTTACGGCCAAAAAATTCGATTTGCTCGTCGCGAGCCGCGACGACGCGCGCAAGCAGATCGTCGAGCGCGTCCGCTTCCTGAAGATTGCGCAGTCCTGGCGTGTTCGGCGAAGACACGTTGATCGTGAAATAATCCGCAACCTCGGCGAGCGCAGCAATGGCGCGCACATAATCGGCGGCGCGGTCGGCGCTCTCCTTATTGGCGCCGACGTTGATTCCGATGACGCCCGGCTTTTGCGCGGCGGCAGAGCCTTTGCGCCGCGCAAGACGCTGGCCGACGGCCGCCGCGCCCTCGCTGTTGAAGCCGAAGCGATTGATGACGGCCTCGTCGCGCATGAGTCGAAACAGGCGCGGGCGGGGATTACCTGGCTGCGGCAGCGGCGTGATCGTACCGGCCTCGGTGAAGCCGAAGCCGAGCCTAAAGACAGCGTCCACGGCCTCGCCATTTTTGTCGAAACCTGCCGCCAGCCCCAGCGGATTGGGAAAATCGAGACCGAACGCCTTGACCGCAAGCCGCGCATCGTCCCGCTCCGCCAGAACGGCAAGCGGCAGGCGCGCCAGCGCCTTGATCGCTGCTTTATGCGCGGTCTCCGGATCGAGGCGGAACATTACGGGCTGCGCGAGCGCGCTTAAAAGTGCGATGCAGCGGGAACGATCGATGGGGATGGCTGAAACTCCTTGACGCGCCAGTTGCAACGCAGTGGAGAACCCGATCTATCATTTTCTGATTCCACAGGAATATGAAAAATTTCCGGTGATTGCGTCTCATCGGATATTTGTTAAGCGGCTTCCTGCTCCTTGAAGTTCTCTCCCAATAGGGCGCCCGGAAAAGCTTCATGCAGCACAAAGCGTCTGCCGGTTTGCAAAAGATCGAGAGTCCCGCTGCGACGGTCGAGCTCTGGCTCGTCGACGTTGGAGGAAGCGCTCGCCTCTCCGAGTCGGCTCTTGTCTTATCGGGCGACGAAATCGAACGAGCCAATCGGTTCTATCGTGCGGAGGATCGCGCGCGCTTCATGCTAACGCGGGCCGCCCTTCGGCGCGTGCTCGCCGATGCGAGCGGTCGGCGGCCTGAAGATCTCGCCTTCTCGATCGGTCCTTTCGGCAAACCGGTCCTCGCGGGGCGAGAGGATTTGCATTTCAACGTGTCGCATTCCAGCGCATTGGCCCTGATTGGACTGTCGCCGCTGCGTCCAATCGGCGTCGACATCGAGCTGATGCGCGAGAATATCGACGAGCTCGCGCTGGCTGAGGCTTTTTTCTGCGAGGACGAGCATCGCTTCCTTAAAAACCTTGAGGGAGCGGTGCAACTCGACGCATTTTACAAGATATGGACATGCAAGGAAGCCGTGCTCAAAGCATTCGGGGTCGGAATAACTGCCTATCTCAAGGACTTTCTGGTTGAATTAAGTCCGCAAAGGCTCGACATCCGCCCTCAGCACAATTGCTTCACGCCCGCGCTGGCGCAGGTGCGCGTTGAATCGCTCGAAGTTCCGGCCGAATACGCAGCCACCCTTGCATTGACTTGAACGCGCCGGCGCCGCGCCCCCGCGAGACTTGAATCGGCCTCGCAATGGCGCTTTGTTCATGCGCGCCGGCCAAATGGGTCAATCGTCGCGGCGGCGCTTCTTCTTGCCGGCCTGCTTGCCCTTACGATCGTCATCCTCATCGTCCTCGTCTTCTTCATCCTCGTCCTCATCGAGCACGGTGATTTTTTCGAGTGCGATCGCCGGGATGACATGCGTTTTCAGCTCATCCGTCGCTTCGCCATACCAAAGCACATGGACGCCCTCGGCGTCGACGGAGACGACCGTCATGGCCGGCCCAAAGGACCTCAGTTGAACGATGTCGCCTGGTTCGAAAGTCGCGCTGCCGATGCTGGTCTCGCTCAAGGGCTTGCCTCCCATGTTGTGCGCAAATGCGGCCTCTATTTGCCCGGCGCCGACGAGCTGCGGCGTTTCCTCGCAGCAGCCCGGCGCCAGACTCCCTTGCGTTAAATTCAACGCATGTCGCCGTCGTGACGGTCGCCTCGCGCGAGCCCGAAACTTACGGCCATTTTACTAGCGGCGGCATCGACGACAGGATCGCCTCGACATTGCCGCCCGTTTTCAGTCCGAAAATGGTGCCCCGGTCGTAAAGAAGGTTGAATTCGACATAACGCCCGCGCCGGACGAGCTGTTCGGAGCGATCCTCCGGCGTCCAGGCGAGATGGAAATTGCGGCGGACCAGTTCCGGGTAAATCGAAAGAAAGCTGCGGCCGACAGCTTGCGTGAAAGCGAACGTCCTGGCGAATCTTTCTTCGTCGTCGAGCGGGCATTCGAGATAATCGTAGAAAATTCCGCCGATCCCGCGCGCTTCATTGCGATGCTTCAGGTAGAAATAATCGTCGCACCAATTCTTGAATTTCGCATAATCGGCGAGGGGCTCAGAGCCCTCGCAGGCGCGCGCCATGGCCGCGTGGAAATCTCTGGCGTCCGCGTCGGTCTGGAGCCGGCGCCGGTCAAGGACCGGCGTCAGATCAGCGCCGCCGCCGAACCAGGCCTTGCTGGTTTCGACAAAGCGCGTGTTCATGTGAACGCATGGGACATTCGGATTCCAGGGATGCGCGATCAACGAAACGCCGGACGCCCAAAAGCGCGGATCCTCCTCTGCGCCCGGCATCTGCTTGGCGAATTCTGGCGTGAAGGCCCCGAACACGGTCGAGGTGTGGACGGCCATTTTTTCGAATACGCGGCCCTTGAGGATCGCCATCAGGCCGCCGCCGCCATTATTCGTCCTTTGCCAGGGCTTCGTCTCGAAACGTCCCGGCGCCATGCCGGGCTCGGCGAACGGCCCCGGAGCGTCTTCTTCCAGGCTTTCAAAGCCGGCGATGATCTTGCGCTGCAATGTCTCGAACCAGGCGCGCGCCTGCGCCTGGCGGCTTTCGCCAATTTGGCACTCAACCATTCGTCCAGCCTTCCCCGGCTTTCGCCAATCCGGCGCCGTCCTGAAATCGCTCGCGATCATCGCCCTCGCGCGCGCGTGAACGATCAGGAGCGCGCCGCGATCGCGCCGGCTTATCCGCAGCGCCAATCGCCGCCGGCCGCCGCGTTGAATATCCCGAAGCCGAGGTCTTTGGAAGCTACCCGCCGCATCCGGCGGGCTTCAGGTCTTGCCGAGCTGTCGGAGGCCCCCGCCCACCCGTCAAGGCGCGCGCCCGGCAGACGCCTGGCGTTGCATGACATTACGATGACGCAGCGTTAGCCGCCTTCGACAATATTGGCGTCGGCCAGGCGCGCGATCTGTATTTGCCGCGCCGCCTCTCCCGCGACCATCGCGGCGGCGACGGCGACATTCAACGATCGCATGGAATTTCGCAGCGGAATGAGAAGGCGCGCGTCGGCGGCCTGGTGCACTTCCTCCGGCGCGCCCGCCGATTCGCGCCCGAGCAGCAAAATGTCTCCCGCCTCGAACCGAAATTCCGTATAGGCGAGGCTCGCCTTAGTCGACAGCAGGATGAGCCGCGCGCCCTCGCGGCGGCGCCAGGCGTCGAACGCGCTGAACGAAGCGTGACGGGCGATCGCCACATGATCGAGATAGTCCATGCCGGCGCGGCGAAAGTGGCGGTCGCTGACAGGAAAGCCGGCCGGCTCGATGATCGCGGCGCCAAAGCCGAGACAAGCGCACATGCGCAGGATCGTTCCCGCGTTCTGTGGAATGTCCGGCTGATAGAGCGCAAGGGTCAATCGCGCTGGCGAAGTTCCCGGCATGATGGAGCGCTCCCGGTTCGGCGTCCGGCGGCCCGGCGCAAGTATGATGATTTATTTATGCCAAAAAAAGCGGCGTCGAAGCGTCACACCTTAGTCTGAGATGTTGATTCTTTCCCTACGCTTCATTAGTGCGTAGCGCAGAGGCGTTCGGAACTTGCGGACGCAGCGCCAGTCGAGGATGTCATGGCAGTCACTACGACGTTGCAAGAACCGACCCGCAGAGATTTCCTCTTCATAGCGACCGGCGCCGTCGGAGCGGTCGGAGCGGCTGCGGCGATTTGGCCGCTGATCAGCCAAATGAGCCCCGACGCGACGACTTTGGCTGCGGCTTCGGTCGAAGTCGACATCAGCGGCATAGCGGAAGGCCAGATCCTGACCGTCAAATGGCGCGGCAAGCCGATTTTCGTGTCGCATCGCACGCCCGACGAAGTCAAAGAAGTCCGCGCGGTGCCTTTGAACGAACTGAGGGATCCCGCGACGGATCAATCGCGGGTGCAAAAACCCGACTGGCTCGTCGTCATCGGCATCTGCACCCACCTCGGCTGCGTTCCGCTCAAGAACGAGGGGCCGTTCCGGGACGGCGGCTTCTTCTGCCCCTGCCACGGTTCGGTCTACGATCAATCGGGCCGCATCCGGCAGGGACCCGCGCCCGCCAATCTGGTGGTGCCGCCCTACAAATTCGCAAGCGACATCAAAATCATCATAGGCTAGGCTTGAGGCGAAACGGCATACCGTCCGCGCCTCAGGCGGGCGACCGCAAGCCGACTCGCAGATTTCCACGCGGCACACCATGGCAGAGACGAGAGCATGAGCGGAGATTCGACCTACGTCCCAAAGCATCCGGCTGCGAAGTGGCTTGAAAGCCGGTTGCCGATCCTCGGGTTGATCCACTCCTCCTTTGTGGTTTTCCCCAATCCGCGCAATCTGAATTATTGGTGGACGTTCGGCGGCATCCTCGCCTTCCTGCTGGTCTCGCAGATCGCCACGGGCGTCGTGCTCGCCATGCATTACACCGCGAACGCCGATCTCGCGTTCGACTCGGTCGAACACATCATGCGGGACGTGAATTTCGGCTGGCTGCTTCGCTATTGGCACGCCAACGGCGCCTCGATGTTCTTCCTCGGCCTCTACATCCACATCTTTCGCGGCATGTATTACGGATCCTATAAGGCGCCGCGCGAAGTCCTGTGGCTGATCGGCTTCCTCATCTACCTGCTCTCCATGGCCACCGCCTTCATGGGATATGTCCTGCCCTGGGGTCAGATGAGCTTTTGGGGCGCGACCGTCATCACCAGCCTGTTTTCCGCGATCCCCCTCGTCGGCGATGCGATCACGACATGGCTCTGGGGTGGCTATTCGGTCGACAACGCGACGCTTAATCGCTTCTTTTCATTGCACTATCTGCTCCCCTTCATGATCGCCGGCGTGGTCGTGCTGCATATTTGGGCGCTGCATGTGCCGGGCTCGAACAATCCGGCGGGCGTCGAGCCGAAGAGCGAGAAAGACACGCTGCCCTTCCATCCCTATTTTACTGTCAAGGATGGGTTTGCCCTGACCTGCTTCCTCGTCCTTTATGCCTGGTTCGTGTTCTACATCCCGAATTACCTTGGTCACGCCGATAATTACATCGTGGCCAACCCGCTCCAGACGCCGCCTCATATCGTGCCTGAATGGTATTACCTGCCCTTTTACGCGATTCTGCGGTCGATCCCCTCGAAGCTCGGCGGCTTTCTGGCCATGTTCGGCGCTGTGCTGATCCTCGCCGTGCTGCCCTGGCTCGATACCGCGAAGGTCAAATCGGCGGCCTATCGCCCGCTCTTCAGAATCTTCTTCTGGATCTTCGTCGTCGATGCGGTGTTGCTCGGCTATGTCGGCTCGCAGCCTCCGGCAGGCGGCGCCGTTCTCGCCGGACGCGTCCTCACGGCCTACTATTTCTTCCACTTCCTGGTGATTTTGCCTCTGCTCAGTCATTTCGAGACGACACGGCCGGTGCCCGCCTCCATCTCGGAAGCCGTGCTCGGCGAGCAGGCGGACGCGAGCCCCGCGCTGGCGGGTCACTAGAGACTTTTCCGGTTTCCCGGCGTCGGGAAACTGCCTGCCCGTGTTTGTCGCATTTGCTTAAGTCCGGTTAAGCGTCGCTCGAGAGCGCTCTAAAAAGCAAGATCGACGGCTGATGTCCAAAAGGAATGAATTCATGAGGCTTCGCAGGATATTCGCCGCGGGCGCAGGAACGGCTCTCATCGGCGCCTTGGCCCTGGCTCTGACCGCCGGCGGAACGCGCTCTGTCGCCGCCGACCAATCAGCTGCAACCGCCGCGCCGGCCCTCGAAGAGAATCCCGTGCCGGCGCGCCAGTCCTGGAGCTTTTATGGTCCCTTCGGAAAGTTCGACCGGGCGCAGCTTCAGCGCGGGTATCAGGTCTATCATGAAGTCTGCTCCAACTGCCATTCGATGAAGCTGGTCGCCTTCCGCGATCTGACGTCATCAAGCGGCCCCGCCTTCTCGGAAGATCAGGTCAAGGCGCTCGCGGCCACCTTCAAGGTCAAGGATGGACCCAACGAGGCGGGGGACATGTTTGAGCGTCCCGGCAGGCCGTCGGATTACTTCCCGTCGCCCTTCCCCAATCCTCAAGCGGCGCGCGCCGCCCTTGGCGCCGCTCCGCCCGACATGTCGGTTCTCGCCAAGGCGCGCGACATCGAGCGCGGTTTCCCTCTCTTTATCGTCGACGCCTTCACGCAATATCAGGAGGAAGGCGTAGACTATATTTACGCGCTTCTGAATGGTTACTCGAAGGCCGACAATCCAAATTACAACGAATACTTCCCCGGACACCGCATCGCCATGCCGCCGCCCTTGAGCGATGGCGTCGTTGATTACACTGACGGCTCGCCAAAGACAGTCCCGCAATACGCCAAGGACGTTTCGGCCTTCCTCATGTGGGCCGCCGAGCCCAAGCTCGAAGCACGAAAGAGCCTCGGCTTCGCTGTCATCATCTATCTCGTGATCTTCGCGTCGCTACTCTATCTCGTGAAGAAGCGTATCTGGGCGAAGGTCGGCCCGCACTAGCGGCTCGATCCAGTCAGATTGACCGGTAGAGGCGCTTGAGCTTGAAGCGGGCGTCGGCTGTTGTGAGCCCGCCCGCTTTGGCGTAGTTCGGCCGGCAGAGGCCTTCCTGCGCCATCAGCTGAGACGTGATCCGGCTCCATGAGAGCCGGCCTGAGTGGATCAAGCCGATTTTCGTGGCAATCCGGGCCCGGCGCGCTTCCACTGTCACCAGCAGCTTCACATGGATTTCGGATTCATGGCGCTCTTCAAGTATGCGTAAGCGCCGACGCTCGCGAACCTGCCAATACGGGGGAGAAACGCGATGATGATCGCGGCGCAATCGGCCACGATCAAAGACCAAGGGACAGGCTCGGCGCTTGAAGTGCTGCTTGTCTTCCTCAAGCTTGGCGTCACGTGCTTCGGCGGGCCGATCGCCCATATCGGCTATTTCCGCGACGAGTTTGTCGTGCGCCGACGCTGGCTCGACGAACACGCCTATGCCGATCTTGTCGGGCTGTGCCAGTTTCTACCGGGTCCGACGAGTAGTCAGGTCGGGTTTACCATCGGGCTCCTTCGCGCCCGTTACGGCGGCGCGCTCGCGGCGTGGGTCGGCTTCACGTTGCCGTCGGCGATCGCCCTTGTGCTCTTCGCCTATGGCGCGGCCGCGCTCAGCGGTCCGACTGGCGCCGGGCTGCTGCATGGACTGCAGCTCGTCGCCGTTGCGATCATCGCCCAAGCCGTGTGGGGCATGGCGCGCTCGCTATGCCCCGACCGCGAGCGCGCTTCCATCGCTGTTGTCGCCGCGCTGATTATTCTGTTCAGCGCTTCGTCAGCGGCGCAGATTGCTGCGATCGGGCTGGGCGCGCTTGCGGGGCTGTGGTTCTGCCGGGGCGCGCCGACCTCTCCTGCGGACCATGTTGTCGTGCCTGTCTCGCGCAGGGTGGGATTGGTCGCCTTGACCACCTTTTTCGGGCTCCTCTTTGGGCTCCCGGTCCTGCGCGACCTCGGCGGCTCCCAGCCTGTCGCCCTCTTCGACGCCTTCTACCGCTCCGGCGCATTGGTCTTCGGCGGTGGTCACGTTGTATTGCCCTTACTGCGCGAGGCTTTCGTCACGCCTGGTTGGATTGACGACAACGCCTTCCTCGCCGGCTACGGCGCCGCCCAGGCGGCGCCGGGACCGCTCTTTACCTTCGCGGCCTATCTTGGGACCGTGGTCAGCGCGCAGCCGCGTGGGCTGGCGGGCGCCGTCCTGGGCCTCCTCGCCATCTTTCTTCCCGGCATGCTAATTCTGCTGGGCGCGTTGCCCTTCTGGGATGTCTTCCGGAAGCATCCGAGGGCGCAAGCAATGATGCGCGGCGTCAACGCCGCCGTCGTCGGTGTGCTCGGCTCAGCACTCTACAACCCTGTTTGGACCAGTACAGTAGGCAGCCCGGGAGACTTTGGAATCGCTCTCGTGGGCTTTGTGCTTCTCACCGCATGGCGTGCTCCGCCCTTGCTCGTGGTCGTCCTCAGCGCGGCTGGCGGGATCGCGCTACCGCATATGATGTCGTAACGGCGCGTATCACACTCCGATCCAACGATACTTCGCCGGTCTTTCCCCGAAACGCCGCGGCGTTGTCAGCCCGATCGCGGCGCGAACCGCAGCGCCCAATCGCGGCGGCGGCATGGGCCGCTCGCTTGACCTTCGCGGGAGACAACGCCCCGCGCCGAGCGTGCTTGGCTGCTCATCCATCAAATTGCCGCTGAAGCGATTTGGTAAGGATATTCCGAGACATTTTAGTAACCGTTTCCCCCTATCCCGTAAGCAATTCGAAACGCTAAGCCGATCGCTCTGCCGCCAGCTGCGAATGCTTTACGCCAGGCATGAGAGCGGAACCGTTTCCGCGGGCCTTCGCGGCCGTTTCGACGCTTCGAACGTCTTGCCTTGGAAAGGAGACGAGCATGTTCAAAAGATTGCTCCTGACGACCGTCGCGGCCGCCACGGCCGGCTCGGCGCTGGCCGCCGACCTTCCCTACGGCCAGGGTCCGAGCGACTACGCTCCGGCAGTTCCTGTCTTCACCTGGAGCGGGCTCTATCTTGGCGGTCAGATCGGCTATGCGTGGGGAACCAGCGCTCTCTCGGCGTGGGGGCCCGGCTACTCCATATCCGGCGTCACGTACAATCCCAATGGCGTCCTCGGCGGCGCCCATGTCGGATATAATCTGCAATTCAATCAGGTCGTTCTCGGCGTTGAAGGCGATGTCGACGGAACCGGAATCAGCAAATCCTACGGCTTCGGACCCGTCACCTATGGCACCCAGATTCCGGTGGAGGGGACGATTCGCGGCCGGCTCGGCTTCGCGCTCGACCACGCGCTTTTCTATGTGGCGGGAGGCGCCGCCTTCGCCAGCGTCACAAACAACTATCAATCTTTCCTTGGCTACAATTCAATCGGAAAGTCGGTCGCGGGCTGGACCATTGGCGGCGGCGTTGAATATGCGCTGACCAATAACTGGTCTGTGCGGGCGGAATATCGTTACATGGATCTCGGCTCTTCGACCGACTATACTTTCGTAACTGGCCCTGGCGCCGGCGTTAATCATGCGCTCACGACCAACGACGTTAGGGTCGGCTTCAGCTACAAGTTCGACGGACTGCTGCCTCCCTCGGGGATCGCAAGATAGTGATATTATAAGCCCTTTTTTGAACATATCGGCGCGTGACACAGCCGGAAGCTGTGCTCGGAACGGCTGCGCCAGAGCGATCCCTTCGAATCCGTTGCGCCTAGGTCACACCAAGGGGAATTGCGTCTCGAAAAAGCCTATTTCTGCCTAGACTCGGTTTGTTGGTCACCTGAAACGGAGTAGTTTGCAAGAGCTTCCAACCCTTGAAAGGAGAAAGCAATTATGTTCCGTCGTATGCTTTTAGCTTCGGTTGGCGCTGTTGCGCTTGCCGGCACGGCCTTCGCGGCCGATCTTCCCTCGCGGGCTCCGCCGCCAGTCTATGTGCCGCCGGTTCCGATCTTCACCTGGACCGGCGTCTATATCGGTGGCCAGATCGGCTACGCCTGGGGTAAATCAAACGTCAGCTATGGCGACAACTTCGGCGACTATGCGGCCTTCAGCACCACGAACAGTGGCGTTATCGGCGGCGCGCATGTCGGCTATAACCTGCAGCTCAGCCAGTTCGTCGTCGGCCTCGAGGGCGACGTTGACGGCTCCAGCTTGAGCAAGACCTGGAACGGCTATGTTCCTCTCTTCGGCGTCGTTCCCGGTTTTGCTCCCGCTACCGCTGTTCACACGAGCCTCGGCGTCCAAGGTTCGATTCGCGGCCGTGTCGGTTATGCCTGGGATCGCGTTCTCCTGTACGCCACCGGCGGCGTGGCCTTCGCGGGCGTCAACGGCAGCATTTCGACGCCGTTTGGCTATGACAGCGCTTCGTCGACCCGCGTCGGCTGGACTGTCGGCGGCGGCCTCGAATATGCCGTCACCAACAATTGGTCGATCCGCGCGGAGTATCGCTACTCTGACTTCGGCCACTCCACGGTTTACGCCGCGAACTCCTTCGCTTTCCCGGGCTTGACCGCCGTCGGCGCCTTCGCAAATCGTCGAATCACCGAAAATCGCGTTCAGGTCGGATTCAGCTACAAGTTCGACACGGCCATGCCGGCTCCCGTCGTCGCCAAGTATTGAGGCCAAGCGTCTCGGCTTCAACTTTCAAGGCGTAAAGATTAAAAAGCCCGACCAGCAATGGCCGGGTTTTTTCTTATTTTTAAGGACTTAGTAAGATTTGTAGCGGTCGGCTCTGGATCTTGAATTCGTATGTGGCATGCCCGCCACACCCCTCTGAATTACGGCCTTCGATTGGCGATTTCGCCGCCCTGGCGGTTGTGCTCAAGCGGAAACGCGGTAGTTTGCGGAAGCTTTGAACCCCGGAAGGAGAAAGCATTATGTTGCGTCGTATTCTTTTAGCTTCGGTTGGCGCGATCGCGCTGGCCGGCTCGGCCTTTGCGGCCGATCTTCCCTCACGCGCTCCGCCGCCAGTCTATGTGCCGCCGGTTCCGATCTTCACTTGGACTGGCGTCTATATCGGCGGCCAGATCGGCTACGCCTGGGGCAAGACAAATAACAGCATCGGTGACGCGTTCGGCGATTATGCGGCGTTCAGCACCAACAACAGCGGCGTCATCGGCGGCGCCCATGTCGGCTATAACCTGCAGCTGAGCCAGTTCGTCATCGGCCTCGAGGGCGATGTCGATGGTTCGAGCATGAGCAAGAGCATCTCGGGCTTCGTCGGCGACGTGCCGACCACGGTCAGCTCGAACATGAGCGTTCAGGGTTCGATTCGTGGCCGCGTCGGCTACGCATGGGATCGCGTCCTGATCTATGGCACCGGCGGCGTCGCCTTCGCTGGTCTCAACGGCAGCATTTCGACGCCGTTCGGCTATGACAGCGCTTCGTCGACCCGCGTCGGCTGGACCGTTGGCGGCGGCCTCGAATATGCCGTCACCAACAACTGGTCGATCCGCGCCGAATATCGCTACGCCGATTTTGGTCATTCCACTGTGTATGCCAACAATTCGTTCGTTGGGCTCGGCGCCTACGCCAATCGCCGCATCACCGAGAACCGCGTGCAGGTCGGCTTCAGCTACAAGTTCGACACCTTCGGGCCGCCGGCTCCGGTCGTCGCCAAGTACTGAGATCAAGCCCTCAGCTTGCAGAAAAAGAACGCCCGGCCAGCAATGGCCGGGTTTTTTTTGCCTTGCTCCGGGCTCTTTTTCCGCCTGCCGCCGGTCGGACGCGCTTTCGCTTGCAAGGCGCATGCGCTCGTGTAAAGCAACCGGATGATACTTGATCCTCCCCCCAGCGCAGCGGTCCCTGGCGGCGACGCTCCTCGCGGCGCCGCGGCGCCGAAAATTGCGTTCGTCTCCCTTGGATGTCCAAAGGCCCTCGTCGACAGCGAGCAGATCATCAGCCGCCTGCGGGCCGAAGGCTATGAGCTGACCAAAAGCTATGACGGAGCAGCAGCCGTCATCGTCAACACCTGCGGCTTTCTCGACAGCGCCAAGGCCGAATCACTTGCGGCGATCGGCGCGGCGGCGGCGGAGAACGGCAAGATCATCGTCACCGGCTGCATGGGCGCCGAGCCAGAATCAATCGAGACGCGCTTTCCGAATATCTTCAGCATCACCGGCCCGCAGGCTTTCGAATCAGTGATGCAGGCGGTCCACGCCGCGGTCGCCCCACCGCATGATCCGCTCTTCGACCTTCTGCCCGCGCAAGGCGTCAAGCTGACGCCGCGCCATTACGCCTATCTGAAAATCTCCGAAGGCTGCAACAACCGCTGCTCCTTCTGTATCATTCCGAAGCTGCGCGGCGATCTCGTCTCACGTCCCGCGGCCGACATTTTGCGCGAGGCCGAGAAGCTCGTCGCCGCCGGCGTCAAGGAGCTCCTCGTCATTTCTCAGGACACCAGCGCTTATGGTCTTGACCTGCGCTATGCGGAAAGTGTCTTCCACGATCGCGCCGTGCGGGCGAAGTTCATTGATCTCGCCCGCGAACTCGGCTCCCTCGGGGTCTGGGTGCGTCTCCATTACGTCTACCCCTACCCGCACGTAGACGACGTCATCGAACTGATGGCGTCGGGTCTCGTCCTGCCCTACCTCGACATTCCTTTTCAGCACGCGAGCCCGAGCGTCTTGCGCGCGATGAAACGTCCGGGCGATCAGGAGAAAACGCTGGAACGCATCAAGCGTTGGCGTTCGATCTGTCCCGATCTTTCGATCAGATCCACTTTCATCGTCGGCTTTCCCGGCGAAACGGAAGCCGACTTTGAATTTCTGATGAACTGGCTCGGCGAGGCCAAGCTCGACCGCGTCGGAGCGTTCAAATATGAGCCGGTCGAAGGCGCCGCCGCGAACGGTCTCGGTCTGCCGCATATAGAGCCGCAAACGCAAGAGATTCGCTATCGCCGCTTCATGGAGCAAGCGCAGGCCGTCAGTACGCGCAAACTGAAAGACAAAGTCGGCAAACGGCTTTCAGTCATCGTCGATGAGGCAAGCCCGCGCGCGGCCGAAGGACGTACGAAAGGTGATGCGCCCGAGATCGACGGGAAAGTTCATATTGTCTCGCGGCGGCCGCTGCGGGCCGGCGAAATCGTTAGTGTGAAGATCGAGCGAAGCGACGCTTATGATCTTTACGGAACGGCCGTGTAAATCTTGGCGACGGGAGCCGGACCGCTGTCATGACGGCTGGCCGCGCACCGTTTCGCGCCGCGGCGTCCGACCGATTTGCAAGCTGAGCGTCTAATTCGGCAGCACCATCTGCTTTGCCGAGGGCACGGTCTTGGCGTAATTCAAATCATAGGTCTTGTCGCGAAGCGGATCGAGAGGCGTGCCTTCCGAAACGTCAATCACGCGCGGATGCGGGGCCTTGCCGGTGGGCGCCGGCGGCGCGTCGCCCTTGTCTGCGCCGTCGACGGGCTGATCGACTTGCGCGCCCGGCGCCGCCTCCGCCGCGCCAGCGTTCGCAGCAAAAGAACGCGTCGAGGCCGCGGTTGGCGCGGGAGAATCAGGCGCGTCGACGCCGTCGGAGCGGCCGATCGGACCGTCGAGATCGACAATGCCCGGCGCTCCCCGCACGCTGATGCCGAGTTCGCTGAGGCCGGGGCCCATCGCGAACGCGCGGGGCTGCGGCAAGGCTGCATCGGCCTGACCCTTTTTCGCCTGCATCTTATTGCTTGTGGAGCCCTCAGCCGGATTCAAGCTTGCGCCGGTCCAGGGCGCAGCCGCCGCCAGGGCGAGGCTTCCGGCTCCATAGGCATGCGTGAACGAAGCAGGGGCTGCAAGCGCCGGATCGCCGGCCGTGCGCGAGTCGACCGAGGCCGGTAGGGCTCCATAGATCGATCCTCCGTCGTCAAGCTCTCCATGCTGATCGCCGCGTGAGGGGCCTGCCGGCGCAGCGCCGGGGGGCGGGCCTCCAGCGGGACCGGACGCGGGCGCGGGCGACGCCTTGTCTACATCCGCGCCAGCGGCCCCGGCCTTGTCCTTTGCGTCTTTCTCGATCTGGCGCCAGCGCTGAACATTGCGGGCATGCTGATCGAGCGTTTCCGCGAAGACATGGCCGCCGGTCCCGTCGGCGACGAAATAAAGGTCCTGCGTCCGGGATGGATTGGCGACGGCCTCGAGGGCTGCGCGGCCGGGATTTGCGATCGGGCCCGGCGGCAGCCCGTCGATCATATAGGTATTATAAGGCGTTGGCTTTTCGAGTTCGACTCGCGTGATGCCGCGGCCAAGCGTGCCCTTGCCGCCGACGAGGCCATAGACGATCGTCGGATCCGATTGCAGCCGCATGCGCTTTGCCAGCCGATTCATAAAGACGCTCGCAACGCGCGACCTCTCGTCCGCCTTGCCCGTTTCTTTTTCGACGATCGAGGCCAGAGTCACGAGCTCATAGGGCGAATGCAGCGGCAGATTATTGGCCCGCCGCGCCCAGATCTGGTCGACGACCTTCTTTTGATCGTCCTGCATTTTTCTGATGAGGTCGGCCCGCGACGCGCCCCGCACGACCTTATAAGTGTCCGGCATCAGCGTGCCCTCTTTGGGCAAATCCCTGACATCGCCGATGAGAACGTCATTCTCCTGCAGGCGCTCGACGATCTGCTGGGTGGTCAGCCCCTCCGGGATGGTAATCGCGTGCAGGACCTGCTTGCCGCTGACCAGCGTATCCATCACCTCGCGCAGGCTCGCGCCTTGCTTGAAGAGATATTCCCCGGCCTTTACCTTGGAACGGTTGCCTTCGACCAAAAGCGCGACATTGAGCGCAAAGGGGCTGTCGATTATCCCTTCATGCTCCAGCTCGCTGATGATTTCCGGAACATCGGTGCCCGGAACGATATAGAGCACTTTGTCGGCGGCGAGCGGTCCCGGTTCGCGCATGCGCTGCTCGCTCCAGATCAGCCCGATCATTACGGCGACGGCTGCGATCAGAAGAAACGACAGGAAGCCGCTGAGGGCGGAAAGCATCGGCCGCCGCCGGCTCGGAGGCAAAGGCGGCGGAGGCGGCGCCGCGTCAGGCTGCAGCGCTTCGTTCGGGCTTTGGGGCGCGACCCGATAGCCGGCGAATCGACCACCCGGACGTTGATCGGATCTCTGCCCCGTTTTGTCGTCTTGGTCGTTTGGAGGCGCGCCGCCCATCAACTCAACTCACCCAGTCCGCTTCATTGCGCCGCCTCTCGCCCGTGGACGCCCCACGGACTGCGACTTTCGACGGCGCATTTTGCCAGCCGGTTGGATCGGCGACAACCCAACCCGAAAAATGTGGCTAATTCGCGTTGAGATTCAAGCGGCCAGCGTCGCCGCCAAAGCTATTCGGCTTGCTTGAAGATCAAACAGGCGTTTGTTCCGCCAAAGCCGAAGGAATTCGAAAGAACGAATTCGACCTCGCGCTTGCGCGCCTTGTGAGGAACAAGATCGATCTTCGTTTCCATCGAGACATTGTCGAGGTTAAGGGTCGGGGGGACGATCTGATCGCGCATCGCCAGAATCGAAAAGATAGCTTCGACCGCTCCGGCCGCGCCAAGCAGATGTCCGATGGCGGATTTTGTCGAGGACATGGACAGCGAACTCACCCCCTCGCCGACAAGCCGCTGGACGGCCTGCAACTCGATCTCGTCGCCAAGCGGCGTCGAAGTGCCATGCGCGTTGATGTAATCGATGTCGCCCGGCGAAATTCCGGCGCGCTTGATCGCGCTGCTCATGGCCCTGAAGGCGCCGTCTCCGGTCGGTTGCGGCGCGGTGATGTGATAGGCGTCGCCCGACATGCCATAGCCGACCACTTCGGCGTAGATGCGCGCGCCACGCGCCTTGGCATGTTCATAGGCTTCGAGCACGACGCAGCCGGCGCCCTCGCCGACGACGAATCCGTCGCGATCCTTGTCGTAAGGGCGTGAGGCCTGCTTCGGCCGGTCGTTGAAGCCGGTCGACAGCGCCCGGCAGGCGGCAAAGCCCGCGATCCCGATGCGGCTGATCGGCGATTCGGCGCCTCCTGCGACCATCACTTCGGCGTCGCCAAGGGCAATCAGGCGCGCGGCGTCGCCGATCGCGTGAGCCCCCGTCGAACAGGCGGTGACGACCGCATGATTTGGACCGCGCAATCCATGCTGGATCGAGACATAGCCGCCGGCAAGATTGATGAGGCGGCCCGGAATGAAAAAGGGAGACACGCGGCGCGGCCCTTTTTCGTGCAGCGTGATCGCGGTTTCGGCGATGCCGCCAAGGCCGCCGATGCCTGAGCCGATGAGAACGCCGGTCTCGATCTGGTCCTCGTAGCTCGTCGGCTTCCAGCCGGCGTCGTTCAACGCCTGCGTCGCCGCCGAGACAGCGTAAAGGATGAAATCGTCAACCTTACGCTGCTCTTTCGGCTCCATCCATTCATCGGGATTAAAGGCGGCGTCCCGGCCATCGCCACGCGGAACCGGCATGGCGACCTTGCAGGGCAAATCCGATGTGTCGAATCCGTCGATGATGCGGGCGCCGCTTTGACCTGCAAGTAAACGGCTCCAGGTCGGCTCGACGCCGCAGGCGAGCGGCGACACCATGCCGAGACCGGTAACGACAACCCTACGCATGTTTGGACCCGGCCAATATGTCACCCCGCGCCCAGCCAATTCCGGCGGCCGCTTCAGCTCCTACCGAAAGGATTCGCTCTCGAGATTGAGTTCGCAGCCGCCCGACTACGCTTGCAACATCAAGCGGCGGTCGCCTTTTGGAGAAAGTTGACCGCATCGCCAACGGTCACGATCGTTTCGGCTGCGTCGTCGGGAATCTCAACGCTAAATTCCTCTTCGAACGCCATGACCAGCTCGACGGTGTCGAGCGAGTCCGCGCCGAGATCCTCGATGAAGTTGGCGTTGTCGACAACTTTATCGGCATCCACCCCGAGATGCTCTATGACTATCTTCTTCACCCGCTCGGCGACATCGCTCATGGTCGTTTAATCCCTCGTCCTAACAAATTTGCCGACATAGGCCGACGTCGATGCGCGGCACTCGGCGTCCTTGCCATGCTCGTTGCCCGTAACTCGCGCCGGCGTCGCCGATCGATCGAGTTTCATGCACGGCGCCGGGCCGAGGTCCAGAAACTGGCGCCTCAATCCCGCAAAGATCGCTTCCCTGACTGCTCAACGCTGGCTTGGTAACACACTTCAATCCCATTGGCGAGAGGCTGCGCGAGGCGCCGAAAACTCGCCCTAATATACTCAAATCATTGCCATTCCTCCGTTAACATGCAGAGTTTGGCCAGTCACGTAGGATGCTTCCGAACTCGCCAGATAAACGACCGAGGCGGCGATTTCGGCGCCGGTCCCGAGCCTGCCCATCGGCACAGTCTGAAGCACGGCGGCCCGCTGCTTCTCATTGAGGACGTCCGTCATCGGGCTTTCGATGAACCCCGGGGCCACGCAATTGACCGTGACGTTCCGGCTCGCCACCTCGGCGGCGAGACTTTTGAACATGCCGATCATCCCCGCCTTCGAGGCGGCATAATTGCCCTGCCCCGGATTGCCGACGACGCCGACGACGGACGAGATCCCGATGATGCGCCCGTAGCGTTTGCGCATCATCGATTTGACGCACGCCCGCGCCAGACGGAACGTCGCCGTGAGATTGACCGCGATGACCTTGTCCCACTCCTCATCCTTCATTCGCATGAAGAGATTGTCTTTCGTCACGCCGGCGTTGCTGACCAGAATGTCGAGGCTGCCCATCGCGGCTTCCGCGGCCGGAACGAGCGCCTCGACGGCCTTTGTGTCGGAGAGGTCGCAGGGCAGCACCTCGACCCGCGCGGCGAGCTCGGTCGCAAGCGCGTCGAGCGCATCGCGCCGCGTGCCGGATATGGCGACCGTCGCGCCCTGAGCGTGCAGGGCGCGGGCGATTGCCTGGCCGATGCCGCCGCTGGCGCCGGTGACGAGGGCGGTCCTGCCAGTGAGATCGAACATTTGAGGAAAACTCCAAAAGCGCCGGTCAGGCTTGCGCCTTATAGCCGGCTATATCGGCGGGCGTCCCTACGGAAATGCCGGTCGCGTCGGCGCAAACGCGCTTGACGAGGCCTGACAAGACCTTGCCGGCGCCGCATTCGACGAACAGGATGACCCCCTTGCCCGCCATGAAAATCAGGCTTTCGCGCCAGCGGACGGCGCCCGTCACCTGCGCTACGAGAAGACGGCGGATTTCGGCCGGATCGCTCACCGGCGCCGCCAGCACATTGGCGACGAGGGGCGCGCAGGGGGGCCGGATCTCGACCTTCGCCAGGG
Organism: Methylocella tundrae; assembly: GCF_038024855.1. Classification (NCBI taxonomy): domain Bacteria; kingdom Pseudomonadati; phylum Pseudomonadota; class Alphaproteobacteria; order Hyphomicrobiales; family Beijerinckiaceae; genus Methylocella; species Methylocella tundrae. The sequence continues at coordinate 273,231 of NZ_CP139089.1, read as the reverse complement.
CCGCCGCCATAGCCTCGGCCGCCGGCCGCATCAAGCTGCAATGGAAAGGCGCCGACACTGGCAGCAGCAGCGAACGCCGCGCTCCTTTCGTCTTGGCGATTTCGATGGCGCGGTTGACGGCGGCGACTGAACCAGACACCACCACCTGACCGCCGCCATTGTCATTGGCGACGTCGCAGACGGCGCCGGGGCCTGCTTCTTCAGCCGCCTGTCTCGCAATCTCGGCCGCCGCCTCGACCTCGACGCCGAGCAGGGCGGCCATCGCCCCTGCTCCGACGGGCGCGGCGTCCTGCATGGCCTTGCCGCGCAGACGCAGCAATCTCGCCGCCTCGGCGACGCTGAAAGATCCCGCCGCCGCCAGCGCCGAATATTCGCCAAGGGAATGGCCCGCGACAAAGGCCGCGTCGCGCGAGAGATCAAGCCCGGCTTCCGCCTCGAGCACGCGGATAGCGGCGAGGCTCGCCGCCATCAGGGCCGGCTGCGCATTCGCCGTCAAAGTGAGTTCGTCCTGCGGGCCCTCGAACATCAGCTTCGACAGGCGCTGCCCCAAAGCCTCGTCGACGTCGTCCAGAACAGCCCGCGCCTGCGAAAACTCATCCGCCAAAGCCTTGGCCATGCCAACAGACTGCGATCCCTGGCCCGGAAAAATGAAAGCTTTCGACGTCCCGCCCAATGCGCCAACCTGACCTGTTGCCCGTTTCGGAAGCGGCAGCGAGTCGCATTGCCGTCAACGCCTGTCAAGACGCCCGGGCCAAATCATTTTCCAGGCGATGCGGAAGCGCCCTTCGCAGCCCGGAGCCAAGCGCCGCCCAAACCATCGCATTCTCTTGCATCGCGCCGCGTGCTCTTGGGTCGCGCCGCGTACTCTTGGATCGCGCCGCGTGGAATTCTCTTGCGTCCGGCCGCGCGCGGGTGAAGCTTTCAGAAAGCGATTCGGCCAATGGCGAAGGATTGAAGAAGCCCATGCTGCCAATTCCCGGCAAGGCCTGCGGCGCGTGCAGCTTCTGCTGCAAGGTTCTCGAAATCGTCGAATTCGAGAAGCCGGCGGGCGTGTTGTGCGAAAACTGTCTGAAATCGGGCGGCTGCGGCATCTACGAATCCCGGCCCGATGTTTGCCGTGACTATGAATGTCTCTGGAAGGGCGATCGCGGCCTTGGAGCGCCATTGCGCCCCGACCGGGTCGGCGTCATTTTGATGGAGGATCCCGATTCGGACGAGTATCGCGCCGTTTGCGATCCGGCCAAGCCCTTGGCCTGGCGCCACCCGCTCGTCTTCCAACATCTTGTGGCGATGGCCAGGAGCGGCCGGATCGTCGTCGCCAAGGCGGGGCTGAAATCCTGGCGGATCAGGGCCAGCGGCGAAACTGGACCCTGCATTTGAAACGCGCGGAACGCCCCGCGCCGCCACAAAATCCGCACGCGGCGGCGAACGCGCCTTGCCTACTGGCGAAATCACGCTATAAAGCGCCCTTCGCGGCTTCGGCTGGGGGCTGAACGGAAAGCTCGTCTTGCGGGCAGGATCTTCAAAAGATCCGATTTCCAGTGTCTCCGCCTTCGTTTGTCTTGTCGAGCCTTTCCAGGGCTCGAAGGGCTCTGCGCCGAAGCGCCGCGACCATGTAAAGAAAGGCAATGAAAATGGCTCTCTACGAGCATATTTATCTTGCTCGTCAGGACATTTCCGCCCAGCAGGTGGAAGCCTTGACCGAGCAATTCAGAGCGATCATCGAAGGCCTCGGCGGCAAGATCGAGAAGGTCGAATACTGGGGCGTAAAGTCCCTCGCCTATCGCGTCAAAAAGAATCGTAAGGCCCATTTCACGCTTCTGAACATTGACGCCCCGCCAGCCGCCATCACCGAGATGGAGCGCCAAAGCGGCATCAACGAAGACGTCATCCGCTTCCTGACCATCCGCGTCGAAGCGCTCGAACAGGGCCAGTCGGCGATGATGCGCAAGCGCGATGACGACGACCGCGGCGATCGCGGCGACCGGCCCGACAGAGGAGACCGCAGTCGCGCCCCGCGTCCTGACCGGGGTCCAAGACGCCAGCGCGACGATGCCGGCGCCGTTGAGGAGGGCACTTTCTGATGACGACCGCAGCAGCTCCCCGCCGTCCGTTCTTTCGCCGCCGCAAGACCTGCCCATTTTCGGGCCCCAACGCGCCGAAGATCGACTACAAGGATACGCGCCTGCTTTCGCGTTACATTTCGGAGCGCGGCAAGATCGTGCCCTCGCGCATCACCGCTGTCTCCGCCAAGAAGCAGCGCGAGCTCGCGCAAGCGATCAAGCGCGCCCGCTTCCTTGGACTGTTGCCTTACGTGATCCGCTGATCGACAGGCGCGCCTCCGCCGCATGATCATCGAAAAGACGCAAGCTTTTTCGATAACGCATGCTCGAAAGCAAAATGATGAAGAGCGCGGTTGCCCAAGGCGCTGCGCTTTCGCCTTCGGCGGCCCTTAAGCTCATTGAGCGACATGGCTTCAGGCGGACTTCAGTTTTCCCGGATCGGCCATTTGTCCGGTTCGGCCAATGTGTTGGGACGGGTGGAGGCGTTAAGTTTCCAACCCGCCTCTAACCGCCGATGAGCGGGACAGCAGGATTATGAAGAGTCGCTTTTCTCAGTTTGGCGCTTCGAGCGCGGTCGCAGTCGGAGCAGGTCTTGCTTCCGCCCTGCTGTTCAGCCTGGTCAGCCAGGCGACCATCGTCGCTATCGCGCTCGCCTATCTTTCGCCGCTCCCGATCATGATCGCCATGATCGGTTTCGGCCGCGCCGCCGGCGTGACGGCGACGATTGTCGCCACGCTTGCCGTGTTCGCGGTCGCATTCGTCCAGCAGGCGGGCGAAGCTGAAGGCGCAGCGCTTGCCGCGGCGGGAATCGCGGGATTGACTTTTGCGCTAAGCCTGGCGGCGCCGGCTTTGTGGCTAAGCTATCTTGCCGCGACCAGCCGGCCGAAGGATGGCCCCAACTGGAGCAGCGCGCCCGCAGCCGGACGATCCGGCGCGCAGGACCGGTCAACGCTCGAGCGGCTGCTCGCCTATGGCGTGGCTGTATCTGCGACGATCGCAGTCATAGCCACTGTCGTCGTCAGCGCGCGTCAGGGTGGCTTCGAGGCGGCGCTGAACCACGCCGCCGGCGCGTTGACGCCCATGCTCAAGATCCTCGCCGCGGAAGCGCCGCTTCCATCTGGCGTTGATCTTCTCAAACTGGCGCGGCTGATCGTGCTGGCCGCGCCGCCGGCGGTCGCGGCTTCAACCCTGCTGATGCTGCTGCTCAATCTCTGGCTCGCCGCACGCGTCGCGCAGGTTTCCGGACGATTGCCGCGCCCCTGGCCCGACATTCCCCACGAATTGCGGCTTTCGCGCATCTATGCCCCTGTCTTCCTCGCGGCGGTGGGCGTCGCTTTCGTCGGGGGCCTTGCCGGAACCATCAGCGCCATCGTCGCGGCGGCGCTCGGCATGGCGTTCGCTCTGCAGGGCCTTGCGGTCATCCACGACGTGTCGCGTGGGTCGAAGTACCGGGTCTTCATTCTCGGGCTTGTCTACATAGCCCTCATTATATTGGCGCCGCCGTGGCTGCTTATCGCTTTCGCCGCGCTCGGGCTCGTCGAATCCATATTCTCTCTGCGTGATCGCAAAAAGAATTCGATTTCTCCAAAATCTTGAAACAACTCGAAGGATTAAACCAATGGAAGTGATCTTGCTGGAGCGCGTCGCCAAGCTCGGACAGATGGGCGATACGGTTCGCGTCAAGGACGGCTATGCGCGCAATTTCCTCCTGCCCGGCGGAAAGGCTCTGCGCGCGACTCCCGGCAATAAAGCCAAGTTCGAGGACCAGAGGATTCAGCTGGAAACCCGCAACCTTGAACTCAAAACTGAAGCGTCGCGCGTCGCGGAAAGTCTGAACGGCCAGAGTTTCGTCGTCATTCGCCAGGCTGGCGAGACCGGGCATCTCTACGGCTCGGTGTCTCCGCGTGACATAGCCGACGCGATCACGGCCGGCGGCTTTACCGCCAACCGCAACCAGGTGGTGCTCGGCGCGCCGATCAAGACCATCGGATTGCATCAGGTCCCGGTTCATCTCCATCCCGAGGTTATCGCGACGGTCACGGTCAATGTCGCCCGCTCGGTCGCCGAAGCCGAACGCCAGGCTGTCGGCGAAGAAATCAATGTCATCGAAGAAACCACGATGGATGATCTTGGCCTTGAGGTCGGAGCGGCTCTTGCCGACGCAGGCGGCAGCCTTGGCGACAGATAAGCTTCGCGGCGGTCTGTGGGCCGCGGCCGGAGCTCAATAATAATTCCTCTAAACTCAAAGCCTCCCATGCAAACGCGGGAGGCTTTTTCTGTTCAGGGACAGCAGCGCCAGAGCGGCCCGCGCGGACAGCATTGGCGCCGGGCGGCGCGGGGGTTGCGGAAGCTGAGGTCAATCAAACGAGCGGCGCTTTCGCTGGCGCCCCGTCGTTGGTTTGATTTTGCAAAGATGCGATCAGAAAGCGCGCTGGACTCGAACGCGGCCTTCATATTCGTTCTCGCTGCCCTTGAAGCCCGGCAGGCCGACAGAGTTCAGCACGCTGTCGGGCGCAAGACCCGCCGGACGCGACTGGGATACGTTGACATACATAAACTCAGCGCCGACGTCGAAGCCTTTGATCGGCGTCCAGACGAGGTTCGCGCCAACGCGCGTGTTCGTGAGGTTTGCGGCGCCAACGGCCCCGCCAAAGCCCGCAAGCGCATTGTTCGAATAATTGATGGCCGCGAAAGATCCAAAGAACGCCGAGGCAAGGGTTGGCAGCCAATAGTGCTTATAGGCCCCCGTTACGGAAAAACCCGATTGCTGCTCGCAGATGCCGCTGAGGGTGAAGATGCAGTCGTATAAATTGGCGTTCCAGCCAGCGCCGCCGTCGGACGGGGAATAGCCTGAGCCCGTGAAGCGATTGTTCGAGACGGCGCCATAGGATGAAGAAAGATTATCGCCCCAGATGTAGCTGACCGCCCCTTTTTCATAGGCCGCTTGCAGCCACAGCTTGTCGCCCGGCGAGAGATAATCGGCGTTCAGCTGAACGCCGGTCTGCGCCGCCCAGCCATAGGCGTTCGCGCTCGCAGCGGGAGAAGCGTAGGACGCGCTCGCAGGACTGGCGGAGGTGGCGTAGAGGCTGCCGCGCGCTTCGTGACCCGCGGCGGACACCTGAACCGAGCCCCAGGGCTGATCGACGCGGACATTGCCGACAATATCGGGCCAGGCCGTCCCCGACGGAGCGCCGGCGAAGGATGTTCCGGAGACGCCGCCGACCCGGATATTCTGGATCGAACCTCCGGCGTAAGAGGTGCTCGCGACCGTGCTGCCGATCTGAGCCTCGCGCGCATTCTCATCCTCCAGCGAGATCGTGCCGGAAAAGCCGTCGCCGAATGTATGGGTATAGGCGAGCAATTGCGTCGTCGCCGAAGATCCGGCTATTCTTTGAAAATTATAGGCGTTTGCGTAAAAGTCGAACATCGACTGCGCGCGGCCCGCGGTCAGGCCCGCGAACTGGATGAACGCCTTGTTGATGACGGTCGTCGCGCGCGTCACGCTGTTTCCGGCGCCGGCGTTATAGGGGTTCGCGGCGAAGCTGGAGGCTGTGCTCCAGGACCCGACATTCCCTGCGCCGGTCCCGACAAAAGCGTCCATGCGGAAGAAGGCGCGCAGGGTTCCCCAAGGCGTGCCGGTGCGGGCGTCCAATTCGACGCGGCCGAGCGCATCCCACCCGGCGTCATCACGCGAGCGCGCGTTCGAAAATTGCGCGACGGTCGGAATGTAACCCCAGGCCGTGGAGCCGCCGCCGTTGCGCACGGGATTGGAATAGATCCAGGGGTTTGAAGTCCCGCCCTTGCCCGAAATCATGCCGGTGGCGCCAATCGGGGCGACGCTGTAGCCGGCGTTAAAGGACTGGACCTCGGAAAGGGCAAGGCCGCCGATCTTAAGACAGGTGTCTGTGCCGGGCACAAAGAAGAAGCCCGCCCCATAGGCGTCGCAGACCCTCACATAGTCGATAGGAGCCTCAACCGTCGCCGCAGGCGAATCTGCCGCATGCCCCTCGGGCGCGCTCGCCAGGGCCAAAACGGACCCTAGCAGGAGGCCCTTCAAGAGCATCATGTCAAACCTCCGATTGAAGACCCAATCAGGACCGGCCTGGCATCCGGCGCCACAGCGGCAGTAACAATTGCCTTCGCGAAGCTTAAGATTTGGACTGTCCAAGCATATTTTGGTCCCGTTCTTTGCTCGGATCAAACCGCATTATAGGCCGCGTCGCCCTGACCGCCAATTGCGTTCTATCGAATCGAAGATCGGTTCTCGCCTCCCCTCTTGCTCGCATCGCCACCCTAGACGCGAGCCGTATCCGGGGAAACAGATTTCAGGCACAAGACCGCGTTTCAGTCATTAACTGTGGCGTTAGTGCAACCTTTACAAGAGGCGGCGGCCAAGATCGGTCGCTGGAGGGTCTTGCCATCGCCCTAAGGGTCGGGCATATGTGCCAAATCAACGGAGACCGCGCAGCCATGCGCCGCTCCGCTGGTTTGGAGATGTGGCCGAGAGGCTGAAGGCGGCGGTTTGCTAAACCGTTATAGGGTTGTAAAGCCCTATCGAGGGTTCGAATCCCTCCGTCTCCGCCAACCAGCCTCCAGCGGCTCGCTTCAGGTCTGTTCAGGCTGGGACGGGTGCGGCGCTGGGCCCGGTCCGGAGTAAACGCAATGTATCTGGCTGGATTTCGACTTGACCGTTTTCGACGCGGCGGCGCTGGCGGCCGAGGACGATCGAGGGCTTTCTTGCCAGCGACGGCGTCGCTCGCCCTCGCCATAGCGGCCGCCATGTCCTCGCCGGCGAGCGCCGCTCCCGAACCGCCGACGGGCTTGTGGTTCACCAAGAATGACGGCTCGATCATCAAAATCGCGCCTTGCGGCGCGGATTATTGCGGCACGCTGATCTGGCTGAAAGAGCCGAACGGCTTCGATGGAAAGCCCAGGATCGACAAATATAACGAGGATCCCGCCAAAAGGGGGCGGTCACTGGTCGGGATCGAAATCCTCATAGATCTCGCGGCGGACAATGACCGTTGGCGCGGCAAAGCCTATAATCCTGAGGACGGCAAAACCTATGACATCACCTTCAAGGTCGTGCCGGACAAAATGACCGGCGATAAGGCGGAAATCGAAGGTTGCATCCTGAAGATTCTTTGCAAGACCGACGTTTTCACCAAAACGCAAGCCGTGCCGAAGGACGCGACGCCGGCGCCATAAATGGAGCCCTTGCGCCAGCGCTTGCATTCGCATCGGCGGGGCCGCATTGATCGGCCCGTGAGGTCCAGGTGGATGGTACTGTAGTGTTTCGTCGCCGTCAGCGAAGTTTGAGGCTTTTGCGTCCGCTTGCCCGAGGAGCCTTGTCCGCTAATCCTTGGGCCCTTGGCTCGGGGCCATCGTTCGGCCCGGCGCAAGTCTTTCCTGCGAGGCTGGCGATCGCCCTTGTCTGCGCCACGGCATCGATGGCGGGCGCCATGGCGCAGGAGCCAAATCCCAAGGCCAAGCCAGGCCTCATCATGCCGCTCCCTCCATCGCGCCCAGCCAATCTGGGCTCGCCGCCAGCCGCCGCCATCCCGGCCCCGGTCGCGCCTCCCACGGCCGCGCCACAGCCGCCAGCACCCGATACAGCTCCCGCCGCTCCCGTTCAAAGCACGACGGCGAGGCCGCATCCCTTGCCGGTGGCCTCGCGTCAAAGGATGCATGAGTGCGGCGCCGAATGGCAGAAAATGAAAATGGACGGATCGGCGAGGGATAAGACCTGGCATGATTTCGCGGAGATCTGTCTCGCTCGATAAAGTGAGACCAGCTGCGGTGCGATCATCGCGCGATTGGCGTCTTGCTCGAACCGAGCTTCACCCCGGCGTCGCGCCGGGAGAGATGAGTCGACGACGCGAGCGCCTTCATCAGACACGGCGACATTTGGAGTCGCTCATCGCCTCGTCATCTTTGCTCCGGCTTTGATGGATCAATCAAAAAAAACGGAGACAGCCCGCGACGAAATCGTGGCGCGCAGGCAGCGCGTTGCATACGGCCGAGGCCGGCTGTCTCCATGCATTCGCAAACGGTCGAGATCCGCAGCCGTTAAGCCGACTCCGGCGGAGTCGCCGGCGGAGGCGCCTTTGGCTTGCGGGGCGCGGCTTTCTTGACGGCGGCTTTCTTGACGGCGACCTTCTTGACGGCGGCCTTCTTGACCGCGACCTTCTTGACGCTGGCTGACTTCGCGGGGGCCTTGCGCGCCGTCGACTTCACCACAGCCTTTTTCGCAACCGTCTTTTTGGCGGTCGCCTTTTGCGCGACGGCTTTCTTGGCCGGGGCTTTCTTGGCGACGGTCTTTTTCGCAACGGTCTTTTTGGCGACGGTCTTCTTTGTCGCCATTTTCTTCGTCGCGGTTTTCTTCGCCGGCGCCTTCGTAGCCACTGTCTTCTTCACAGCGGCCTTGGCGGGCGCGCTCTTTTTCGCAGCCGAAGTTTTCTTCGCTGCTGTCTTCTTCGCAGCGGTCTTCTTCGCTGGCGTCTTCTTGGTTGTTGCCTTAACCATGCTCGAACTCCCCTCCGATAAAACGTCAGTCGGTTCATGCGCCGACTAGAGGCGTGCATAGCGTAGCGTTGTTAATAAGACGCGCAAGAGGCGTTGCGATCCAGGCGTCATCATCACATGCGAAGACGCCATCGCTGGCGGCGTCAAAAACACATCGGCGCCAAGCGCGAAGAGCAAGCCGAGCGATCGTCATTCAATCGCACGCCGCCCGTGATGAGCCGCCGATGATCGGGCGAAACACACCGCCATTAAACGATGAAAGGCATCTCCAAAAGCCTTCGCCGGCATCCGTTGCCTAAATACAAAGCCATTGTTTTTTGAGGCTCTATTCAATTTTTGAAATTCATTCGAAGGCGCATACGGCAGTCGTGCAAAGCGCACTTCGAGCGAATGCAAAGCCAAGGAGCAACGCGCGGCAAGGGCTGTCAAAGCGCGTAAACAAGGATGAAAATAGATCCATTCGTCAGACTCGAATGGCAAACGTCAGCCGGCGATTTTGCAAGACTGCAGGCGCCAAAAAAAAATGCTGGCAACTTCAAAAAAGATACGCCGCGGGGCGCGCCCGGCGTTTCGAACAACGATCGAGTCGCGAATCATCCAAAGTGATTCGCGACTCGCATTCCACCGCCCGTGACTCGCAATCGCATCGCGGCGTCGAAACGAGGCGCCGCGCGAGGCTTGCGCGTCAGATGCCGAGCTTCGATTTCAGCTCATCATTGACGGCTTGCGGATTGGCTTTGCCGCCAGTCTGTTTCATCACCTGGCCGACGAACCAGCCAAGCATCGAAGGCTTCGCCTGCGCCTGCGCGACCTTATCCGGATTGGCCTTGATGATGGCGTCGACCGCGGCCGCGATGGCGCCGACGTCGGTCACCTGCTTCAGGCCGCGCGCCTTGACGATAGCTTTTGGATCGCCGTCCTTCTCTTCATTGATGATGATGGCGAGAACGTCCTTGGCGATCTTGCCGGATATCGTGCCGTCGGCGATGAGGTCGACGAGCCCGGCGATCTGGCCGGGCTTGATATGTGTCTGCGCGACCGGCAGCCCGACTGAATTCGCATAGGCTGCAACGTCGCCGGTGATCCAGTTGGCGACGAGCTTTGGATCGCGCGTCACGCCGCCGAAGCCGACTGCCGCCTCATAATAATCGGCGGTCTCCTTATCGGCGACGAGCACGCCGGCGTCATAGGGCGGCAGCCCATAGTCCTTGATGAAACGCGCCTTCTTGGCGTCCGGCAATTCGGGCAGCCCGGCCTTCAGCCGATCGACATAAGCCTGATCGAACTCGAGAGGCAGCAGGTCGGGATCGGGAAAGTAGCGATAGTCGTGCGCTTCTTCCTTGGAGCGCATCGAACGCGTCTCGCCGCGCGCGGGATCGAACAGGCGCGTCTCCTGCTGGATGACGCCGCCGTCTTCGATGATGCCGATCTGGCGGCGCGCCTCGGTCTCGATCGCCTGGCCGATGAAGCGGATCGAATTGACGTTCTTGATCTCGCAGCGCGTGCCCAAAGGCTCGCCCGGCCGGCGCACCGAAACATTGACGTCGGCGCGCAAGGAGCCCTGCTCCATATTGCCGTCGCAAGAGCCGATGTAGCGCAGGATCGTGCGCAGCTTGGTGACATAGGCGCGCGCCTCATCGGACGAGCGCATGTCGGGCTTCGATACGATCTCCATCAGCGCGACGCCCGACCGGTTGAGATCGACGAGCGACTCCGTCGCCGACTGATCATGCAGCGATTTGCCGGCGTCCTGCTCGAGATGCAGCCGCTCGATGCCGACTTCGATCTGCTCGGTCGGCGACACGTCGACCGTGACGACTCCCTCGCCGACGATGGGGCTCTTGTATTGCGAGATCTGATAGCCCTGCGGCAGATCGGGATAGAAATAATTCTTGCGGTCGAACACCGAGCGCAGGTTGATCTGCGCCTCAAGGCCAAGCCCCGTGCGGACAGCCTGCGCCACGCATTCCTCATTGATGACCGGAAGCATGCCAGGCATCGCCGCGTCGACGAGCGAGACATTGGCGTTGGGCTCATTGCCGAATTGCGTGGAGGCGCCGGAAAACAGTTTCGATCGCGATGTGACCTGAGCATGGATCTCCATGCCGATCACGACTTCCCAGTCGCCGGTCGCGCCCTTGATGAGTTTGGATGGTTTTGCGTGCGTGTTCATGACCGTTCCCTGCTCGCCAGATCGTCTTTGCCCATGGCGTCTATCATCGCGTCGTCTTGCTCAGTTACGCCCACCATTTTTGCGGCGGCTTCACCTTCGGCGCCGCGTCTTCGATGACCTTCGCGACTGCGAACAAAGTCTCCTCATCGAAGGGGCGCCCGATCAGTTGCAGGCCGAGCGGCAGCCCTTCGCTCGACGCCCCCGCGGGAACGGCGAGGCCGGGCAGGCCCGCCATATTCACAGTCACCGTGAAGACGTCGTTCAGATACATTTCGACCGGATCGGCGGAGCCCTTTTCGCCGAGGCCGAAAGCCGCGGACGGCGTCGCCGGAGTCAGGATCGCATCGACGCCCTCGGCGTAGGCGCGTTCGAAATCGCGCTTGATCAAGGTGCGGATCTTCTGCGCCCGCACGTAATAGGCGTCGTAATATCCGGCCGAGAGGACATAGGCGCCGATCATGATGCGACGTCGCACTTCCTTGCCGAAGCCGGCTGCGCGCGTCGCTTCATACATGCCGATGATGTCCTTGCCCGGAACGCGAAGGCCGTAGCGCACGCCGTCATAGCGCGCGAGGTTCGACGAGGCTTCCGCCGGCGCCACGATATAATAGGCCGGCAAGGCATAGCGCGTATGCGGCAGCGAAATGTCGACGATCACGGCGCCCGCCTCTTTCAGCCATTCGACGCCCTGGCGCCAGAGCGCGTCGATCTCGGCGGGAATGCCGTCAAGCCGGTATTCTTTCGGAATGCCGATCTTCAGGCCTTTGACGCCGCGCCCGAGCGCGGCCTCATAGTTCGGCACCGGCGTATCGACCGACGTCGTATCCTTGGGATCATGGCCCGCCATCGAGCGCAGAAGGATCGCGGCGTCCTGAACCGTGCGGGCGATGGGTCCTGCCTGATCGAGCGAGGACGCGAAAGCGATGATGCCCCAGCGTGAGCAGCGCCCATAGGTCGGCTTGACGCCGACGGTGCCTGTGAAGGCCGCCGGCTGGCGGATCGAGCCGCCGGTGTCCGTCGCCGTAGCGCCAAAGCAGAGCCGCGCCGCGACCGCCGCAGCCGAGCCGCCGGAGGAGCCGCCGGGAACCAGCGGCGCGTCGGAGCCATTGCGCCGCCACGGCGAGATCACCGGCCCGAAATAAGAGGTCTCGTTCGACGAGCCCATCGCGAATTCATCGAGATTGAGCTTGCCCAGCATCACCGCGCCGTCGCGCCAGAGATTTGCGCTGACGGTCGACTCATAGGCCGGCGTGAAGCCTTCGAGAATATGGCTCGCGGCAGTCGTCGGCACGCCTTCCGTGCAATAGAGGTCCTTGATCCCAAGAGGTATGCCTTCGAGCGGTCCCGCCTCGCCCTTGGCGATCCTCGCATCGGACGCCGCCGCCATCGCCAAAGCCTTGTCCGGCGTCTCGGCGAGGAAAGCGTTGAGGGTTCGCGCCTTCTCGATCTCGGCGATCTGCGCGCGCGCGAGATCGACGGCGGAGACTTCTTTCTTCAGAAGCGCATCGCGCGCCTCAGTGAGGGTAAGGTCGGTGAGTGCGGTCAACGTCGCGTCCGTTCTGCCTTGAGTTATCGTTCCGGGTTGTCGAGCGCCTGAACGCTTCTATTCAACCACCTTCGGCACCTTGAAGAAGTGGTCGTCGCGCTCCGGCGCATTGGCGACGATGGCGTCGGCGATCCCGCCATCGGTCACGACGTCGGGACGTTTCTTCATCGGCATCGGCATGACCGAGGTCATTGGCTCTATTCCCTCGACGTCGACGCTGGCCAGCTCCTCGACAAAGCTCAAAATGGCATTGAGCTCCTCCTGCAGATGTGGCACGTCTTCATCGCTGACCTTGATACGAGCAAGATGCGCGATACGCCGCACGGTCGCCTGATCGACGGACATGAGTTCTTCCTTGCCATGATTACGAAGAGGCAGCCTATAGCACCGGCAGTCGGCGCTGGGCAAACAGCGAGGCGATCGGCCGCACGCGGAGGGTTCCCGCAAGGAAAAGTCTTCGGCCCGCGCCGCCGCCCGGATGTCGGCGATATGGGCGCGGCCGCCCGAATTTTCATCGCCGCCGGCGCAAATACAGGAATTTTTTCGTGAAACAGGAAGTCTTGCATCGCCTTCCAAACGCGCCGGCCGGGCGTCCGCCCGTCCTTTTCGTCCACGGGGCGTATAGCGCCGCCTGGATCTGGGAGGAACATTTCTTACGCTTTTTCGCCGATCGGGGTTATCCCGCCTACGCCGTCTCCCTGCGTGGTCATGGCGCGAGCGAAGGCGATCTTTCGAGCGCGTCCTTCAGCGACTATGTGGACGACGTCGAAATCGCCGCCAAAGCGATCGGCGGCGAGCCGGTTTTGATCGGCCATTCGATGGGAGGCCTCGTCGCCCAGCATTATCTCGCCCGCGGCGGCAAGGCGAAGGCTCTTGTGGCGCTCGCCTCGGCGCCGCCCTCAGGGCTTCGATCGTCGGCGCTGCATATGACGATGTTCGCGCCGGACGTGCTGTTCCAGCTGGCCCTGCTGCAAAGCCTCGGACCCGATTGGACATCGCCGGCGGTGATCAGCCGGGCGCTTTTTTCCAGCCGGTCAACGCTCGAATCCAAATCGGGGCTTTTTCAAAAAATTCAGCGGGAGTCGCCCCGCGCCAGCGCCGACTTGCTGGCGCCGCCGGCGCTCAGCCTCTTCGATGCGGGTAAAAAAACCCCGACCTTTGTGCTCGGCGGCGACGCCGATGTATTCCTGCCGCGCTCGGCCCTGCAGGAGATCGCCGATTTCTGGCAGGGCGACCTCGAAGTGCTGCCCGGCGCGCCGCATGGGCTGATGATCGACACGGCATGGCGTGACATCACCGCCGAGAAGATCATCGCCTGGCTCGACGCCAAGGTCGCGGCCTAGAGCATATTCCGATCAGATCGGTTTGATCTGATTGATAAGAATATGCTCAAGCTTTTGAATCTGGAGCGATTTCTGATCGATCGAATGACTCCATTCGATCGGAAAACGCTCTAGCCGCAGCGGGCGCGCGCCAGCCGCCCGATCAGCTTGCTTGCCTCGCGCAACCACAGCACCGAGCTCGCCACCGCGGCGCAGAGAAGCCAGTCGCCCGCGCTAAGGCCCGTGGTCGAGAAAGCCTCCTGCAGAAAAGGCAGATAGATCACGCCAGCCTGCAGGAGGAGCGAAAGACCGACTGCCCCCCACACCCAGGGATTTGCGGCGGAGCCGCTGAACGCGCTACGCTCATCGGAGCGCGCATTGAAGACGTTGAACAGCTGAAACATCACCAAGGTCGTGAAGGCCATCGTTTGAGCGTGGCTGATCGTGCCTGTGCCTTCGATCAGGCCGCCCGGAAGCGACAAATCGAGCACAAGCAGCGTTCCAACAGCCATCACCGCGCCGACGAAGAAGATGCCCACCCACATCCGGCGCGTAATCACGCCTTCCCCGCGCGGGCGCGGGGGCTGGTTCATAATTCCCGGATCAGGGGGATCGACGCCGAGCGCCAGCGCCGGCGCCCCGTCTGTGACGAGATTGATCCATAGAATTTGCGTCGCCGCCAGCGGCAGGACGACGCCGGAATCTCCCACAGCTCTCAACCCGAGCGTCTGGGTCAAAAGCACTCCAAAGAACATGGTCATGACTTCGCCCATGTTCGACGAGAGCAGGTAGCGCAGAAATCGTCTGATGTTCGAAAAGATGGCTCGGCCCTGCTCGACCGCGGCGACGATGGTGGCGAAATTATCGTCGGCGAGCACCATGTCGGCGGCCTGCTTCGTAACTTCCGTCCCGCTCACGCCCATGGCGACGCCGATATCGGCTGTCTTCAGGGCGGGCGCGTCGTTGACGCCGTCGCCGGTCATCGCGACCGTCATGCCTTCGCGCTGCAACGACTTGACGATCCTGAGCTTATGTTCGGGATCGACGCGCGCATAGACCGAGACGTCGCGGACCGTCCGGTCCAAGACATCGTCCGGCATCAATTCGATCTCCGCGCCTGTGACAGCGCGGCCGTCGTCGCAGATGCCGAGTTCCCTCGCAATCATAGCCGCGGTCCTCGGATGATCGCCGGTAATCATGATGGGGCGGATGCCAGCGCCCTTCGCGCGCGCGACGGCCTCTCTCGCTTCGTCTCGAGGCGGATCGATCATCCCGATCAGGCCGAGAAAGACGAGATCATGCTCCACCGCATCATCGAATGGTCGATGCGCTGAGGCGGCTTCCGGCAGCGAACGGAAGGCGACGCCGAGTACGCGCAAGGCTTCGCCGGCAAGCTCGTCGTTGACGGCGAGTATTTCCGCGCGTCGCTTCGCCGTCAAAGCAATGGCCTTTTCACCGACACGTTCGTGCGAGCAGCGCGCCAGCACGGCGTCCGCGGCGCCCTTTGTAAAGACCAGCAGGCGCTCCGCTCGTTCGGCATCGGCATGCACCGTGCTCATCAACTTGCGCTGCGAGGAGAAAGGCAGCTCTCCAAGGCGCTCGAAGCGACGATTCAACTCTTCCGGTTCGAGCCCCGCCTTGCGTGCGGCGACAAGCAGCGCGCCCTCGGTTGGATCGCCCTGCACTGTCCAGCGTCCGCCGTGATCCACCAGGACTGCGTTGTTGGCGCAACCGGCTGCGATAAGCGCCCACGACACTTCGGCTTGCAGCACGTCGCCGAGCGGCCCGCCATCGCAGCTCAACTTCCCATGCGGATCGTAACCCGTTCCGGCGAAGTCAGCGCGCCCTTGCGCGGTCACGGCGACGCGCGCCGTCATCTCGTTCTTGGTGAGCGTGCCCGTCTTGTCCGACGCGATGACAGTTGCGGAGCCGAGCGTTTCGACAGCCGCGAGGCGGCGGATGATGGCGCGCTTTTGCGCCATACGCTGGACGCCGAGAGAAAGCACCGCCGTTACGATCGCCGGCAGGCCTTCCGGCACGGCGGCGACGGCGAGCGCCACGCCGAAGATCAAGACATCGATCACGGCCCGAAAACCGCGCACGTCCTCAACGAAAAGAATCGTCGCGATCATCACCACGGCGATCGCCACGACGCCCGCCCCGAGCAGCTTGCCAACGTGGTCCAGCTCCCGCTGCAACGGTGTCGGCTCGGCCGGCGCTTGCATCAACATGCCGGCGATGCGCCCCATTTCCGACCGCATCCCTGTCGCCGTGACGACCGCGCGGCCGCGACCGTAAGTCGCGGCGGAGCCGTTGAAGATCATGTTGCGCCGATCGGCCAGCGCGACCTCTCCAGAAATCGCATCAATGTCCTTCGCCACCGGCACGCTCTCGCCGGTCAGCGCGGCCTCGGCAATCTGCAAAGAGGTCGATTCAATCAGCCGCGCGTCGGCGGGGACAGTGTCGCCTTCCTCGATCAGGATGATGTCGCCCGGCACGAGCTCGGCCGCCGGAATTCGCGCTCTCTCGCCGCCGCGAACCACGTTGGCGTGCGCCGTCGACATCCGTTGCAGCGCGGCGGCGGCCTGCTCCGCGCGAGCCTGTTGGACATAGCCCATGATGGCGTTGACAAGAACGATAGCGATGATCGCCATAGCTTCGAACGGCAATGCCGAGTTGCGCTCATAGAGCCAGCTCGCGGCAGAGACGAGCGCTGCGATCAGCAGCAGGATTACAAGAACATCCTTGAACTGCGCCGCGAATTTACGCCATCGGGGCGTTGGTTTTTCGGGCGTAAGCTCGTTCTGGCCATATTGGCTGAGCCGCTCGCGCGCCTGCGTCTCGCTCAATCCGGATCGCCAATCCGTATGGAGCGCCGCCAGCACCTGATCGACCGACCGTTGATGCGGCGCAATCGTCGATTCTATGCTGTTGCTTCCCACCGCGTCTTTATGCGGAGCCGGCGACGAGGATGGCTGATGGTCTCGCGCCGGATCATCGCAGGCTTGGTCCCGTTCGCTCTCCACCATCACGGCGCTCGCTCCTTCGCCCGGTCGTTTACCGCTGAAATACGCTCGTCCAGATGGTCGCACACAAAAGCGTCAACCACGATGAATTGCGGCTAACGGAAGCGAGTTGCAGGCTTCGCGTTCCGGAAAGCGCCCGGCTTCAAAAGCCATGCCGCCAGAGCCCGCTCTTCAGTAAATCTGGCTGCCGCCGATTGGCAGCGCGTCCACCCTGACGTTCGCGCCTTTGAGCGCCTCGACGAATTCGCGCGGGTCCTGCGCTAGAGCGTCAAAGGTGCCATAGTGGCACGGCACGACGGCCTCGAATGCGAAAAAACGCCTGACCGCGAGAGCCGCCGTTTTGCCGCTCATGGTGAAGCGGTCTCCAACCGGCACGAGGCCGATTTTGGGCTGATGGATTTCTGCGATCAGGGCCATGTCCAGGAAAATGTCGGTGTCGCCCATATGATAGACGCTTGGACCGGCCTTTGGCTTGATGACGACGCCGTTGGGGTTGCCAAGGTAGATCGACTGCCCGTTCACGACGGTCCCCGAGGAGTGGAGCGCGTCGGTGAAGCTGACGGCGAAAGCGCCGCAATCGATCGTGCCGCCGGTGTTGCCTGGATTGATGTTTGCTGCGCCCTGCCCTTGCAGGAACATGCAGACCTCGAAATTCGAGATCACCTGCGCCCCCGTCGCTTTGGCGATGGCGGCGGCGTCGCCGATGTGATCGTCATGGCCATGCGTAAGGATGATATGCGTCGTTCCTTCGGACGCCTGCTCTACTGTCCCGGTGAATTTCGGATTGCCGCTGAGGAACGGGTCGATCAGGATGACCGCCTCGGGCAGCTCGATCCGGAACGCCGAATGTCCGAGCCAAATCAGTTTCATCTTTAAGTCTCCTGGCGAAAGCGAAATCGTTTTAGAATCCGGCAGCCGCGCCGGAAAGGCTTTTTCGCGCAGATGAGGATCACGGCTTCGAAAAGGCTGCGCGTTTTCGGCTGAACCATGCGATGCAGGCGGGATGTTCGATCATGGACTCTTCGATTGAAGCCAACATGACCGGAAGGAAAGGCGGAAAGGCCGAATGGCTGCGGAAATTCTGGATATCATCGACCTCCGGCCGCGCTTGGGCGCGCGTCAGCGTCTCATCGGCGTCGATCTCGGCACGAAAACCATCGGCCTTGCGCTCTCCGATGTCGAGCGCCGCATCGCAACCCCGCTGGAGACGATCAAGCGCACCAAATTCACGCAGGACGCCGCCCGGCTGATCGAGCTCATGGACAAATTCGAGGTCGCAGCGCTGGTCATCGGCCTGCCGCTGAATATGGATGGATCGGAAGGACCGCGCGTGCAATCGACGCGCGCCTTTGTGCGCAGCCTCGGCGCCCTCATGACGCGGCCTTTCGTCTATTGGGACGAACGCCTTTCGACCGCCGCGGTGACGCGCTCGCTGATCGAGCAGGACGCCTCGCGCGCCAAACGCGCTGAGGTGGTCGACAAGATGGCGGCCGCTTACATCCTGCAAGGCGCGCTGGACCGGCTGCGCTGGCTCGCCGACGCGCCATAGCAGAGTTGTCCTCGCCCCGGAGCGAACGCCCTGCATTTTGACGTGCGCCTTTTTCCGGCGCCTCCGCGCCTTCGCGGTCGCGCTTTATGTGTTGGCCTTGCTTTGCGCCATCCGGCTTTGGCCGAGGCGGCTGTGCCAACGCCCGTAAGCGAAATAGATCGCAAGGCCAATCGCCAGCCAGATGGCGAATCTGATCCAGGTGTCGCGCGGCAGGCCGAACATTAAAAACACGGAGGCCGCGGCGCCGAGCGGAGCGACGATAAAAACCGCCGGCGCCCTGAATGGCCGATGAATCTCCGGATGCGTTAAGCGCAGCACCAGGACGCCGACGCAAACGATGGTGAAGGCGAATAGAGTGCCGATGCTCACCAATTCTCCGACGAGGCCGATCGGCAGCAGGCCCGCCATGATCGCGACGACGGCGCCCATCAGCAAGGTCGTGATATAGGGCGTTCGAAAGCGCGGGTGCACCCTGGCGGCGATCGCAGGCAGCAAACCGTCCCGCGCGATCGAAAAAAGGACGCGTGTCTGGCCGAGAAGCAGCACGAGCACGACAGAACTCAATCCGAGGATCGCGCCGAATTTGATCACCGGAGACAGCCAGCCGAGCCCGATCATGTCGACGCCGAGCGCGATCGGGTCCGGCACGCTCAGACGATCGAACGGAACAATGCCGGTGAGCACAAGGCTGACCAGCACATAAAGAACGGTGCAGATGAGGAGCGAGCCCAAAATGCCGATCGGCATGTCGCGCTGCGGATTTTTGGCTTCCTGAGCCGCCGTCGAGACCGCGTCGAAACCGATATAGGCGAAAAACACAACAGCCGCGCCGCGGATGACGCCGCTCCAGCCATATTCGCCAGGGCCTGCGTTCGGAGGGATGAAAGCCCCTGAGGGATTGCTCGCCGTCGCCCAGTTCGATGTGCTGAAGGACCAGATTCCAGCGAAGATGAAAATGACGATGATCGCCAGCTTGATCGCGACGATGACATTATTGACCTTCGCTGATTCATGGATCCCGGCGATGAGCAGCGCCGTCAACAGGAGAATGATTGCGACAGCTGGAGCATTGCAGAGAGCGCCCGTGTGCGTCCAACGCTCGCTCGCCGGATCAAAAGCGAAGGGCGCGCCGTCCAGCACGGCCGGAACCACGATATGGAGATCGCGCAGGAAGCTTGTGACATAGCCGGACCAGCCGATGGCGACGGTGGCTGCGCCGAAAGCGTATTCGAGCAGAAGGTCCCAACCGATGATCCAGGCAATGAATTCGCCCATAGTGGCGTAAGCGTATGTGTAGGCGCTCCCGGCGATCGGAACGGTCGAGGCCATTTCGGCGTAGCAGAGTCCGGCAAGGCCGCAGACGAGGCCGGCGAGGATGAAAGACAGGCTGATCGCCGGACCTGCGTAAGCCGCCGCCGCATGCCCCGTCAGGACGAAAATGCCGGCGCCAATGATGCAGCCGATGCCGAGCGAAATGAGACTCGTCAATGAAAGCGTGCGGTGAAGATTGGGGCTTTCAGAGCCGAACTCGGCCTCATGCGCTTCCGCCTTCAACAGCGCGACTGATTTCCTGATCCAGATGTTCCCCACGTTTGCCCTCGCTCAAATTCAAGACGCGTCCTTTGCAACGAGATGCTCTGGGCTGCTGCTTCGCCAGGTCCCGCACGCCGCCGCGCCGCTTTCGCTTTGAACGAACGATCATGCCAGGACCATCGCCCCGGCCCATCGCCGCATCGCCAAAAAGTGTTGTCGCATGTCAGCGCAATGTTGCAAGGAACCTGCAAGAATCGTCCCGCCGGTCATGGCGTTGCAACCCGACAGCGCGGCGCCGGCGCCGGAAAAAGGAGACCCAATGACGAAAACGCCGGGCGATTTCGATGTCGTCGTCATAGGGGCCGGAGCCGCCGGACTGGCGGCCGGCACGCGGCTCGCAGCTGAAGCGCTGTCGTTCATAATCATTGAGGCGCGAGAGCGCATCGGCGGCAGAGGACTGACGCGGACCCTCAATGGTTTTCCTCTTGATCTCGGCTGCGGCTGGCTCCATTCCGCCGACCGCAATCCCTGGGTCGCGATCACCGAGAGCCTTGGACTTTCGATCGACAGAAGCGCGCCCGCATGGACGAGACAAAGCCTCGATCGCGGCTTCAGCCAGCAGGATCAAGCAGCGTTCGCCGCCGCCTCGCAGGCGTTCCACGCGCGTCTTGAGGGCGCCGACGTCAGCGCGGGCGACTTTCCGGCAGCGCGCCTGCTCGATCCCGAAGGCGATTGGAACGCCCTCATCAACGCCGAAAGCGCTTTTATGAATGGCGCCGAACTCGACCGCGTTTCCACGCAGGACTGGAAGCGCTACGCCGACAGCGGCGTCAACTGGCGCGTCGCCGAAGGCTTTGGCGCGGCGATCAAAGCCTATGGCGCCGGCCTTCCGGTCCGCACCGGCTGCGCAGTCACTTTGATCGATCATGAGGGCGCAAACATCAGGATCGAAACCGCGCAGGGGCGCTTGAGCGCAAACGCCGTCATCCTGACCATTCCGACGAATTTGATCGCCAACGAAGCCATCGTCTTCAAACCGGCTCTGCCGGAAAAAATCCGCGCCGCCGACATGCTGCCGCTCGGCCTCGCCGACAAGCTTGTCATGACGATCGATGAGCCAGGGCTGCCGAAGGGCGGTCATCTCTTCGGCGACCCGAAGGCAACCGCGACGGGAAGCTATCATCTGCGCCCGTTCGACAGGCCGCTGATCGAAGGTTTTTTCGGCGGCGAACTCGCGCATGATCTCGAACGAAGCGGGCCCGGCGGCTTCTTCGATTTCGCGCGCGGCGAACTCCGTCATTTGTTCGGCGGCGCGTTCGCCGCCCGGCTCGCGCCCCTCAGCGAGACCGCCTGGGGGCGCGATCCATTTTCGCGCGGCTCCTATTCTTATGCGCGGCCGGGTCATTCCGAGGCGCGCTCAAGCCTCGCGGCGCCGGTCGACGGGCGGCTCTTCTTTGCCGGCGAAGCCTGCTCCAGGCATGGTTTTTCCGCAGCGCACGGGGCTTATGCTTCGGGAATCGCAGCGGCCGAGGGCGTCATCGCCGGGCGCCGGAAATCGCGGGCGTGACAGCACTGCGGCTTGACCGCGCGCCTTCGCATGGTGTCTCCTGCGGCGCCTCAAAAGCCAAGGACATCGTCCCCCAATGCCTCAGCCTTACAAGGTCGAGATCGCGACCTCCATCGCCAGGATCGATGCGGCGGAATGGGACGCTTGCGCCAACCCGGATGCGCGCTCCCGCGCTGCGAGCGATCGCGCAACGGCTGTGGCGGCCGCGCCAGCGCTTTTTAACGCTGTTGAAGAAGCCGAGGCGCGCGATGACGGCGAGCGTTTCAACCCTTTTCTGACGCACGCCTTCCTCAAGGCGCTCGAGACATCGAAGTCGGTCTCGCCCGCGGCCGGCTGGAGCAGCGCGCATGTGCTCGTCAGGGACGCCAATGGACGGCTGGCGGCGGCCGCGCCGACCTATTTGAAAAGTCATTCCATGGGTGAATATGTTTTCGATTTTGGCTGGGCCGACGCCTATCAGCGCGCCGGGCTCGACTATTATCCGAAGCTGCAGGTCGCCGCGCCCTTCACGCCCGTCACCGGCCGCCGGCTGCTGCTCTCCCCCGGCCACGGCGAAGCGGCGCGGCAGGCGCTCATAGCCGGCTTGCGCGCCTGCCGGGAAGCGGTCGGCGCCTCCTCGATCCATGTCACTTTCCCGACGAAGGCCGATTGGGAGGCGCTGGGATCGGAGGGATTTCTGCTGCGCACCGGTCAGCAATTTCACTTCATCAACAAGGGCTACGCGACTTTCGACGATTTCCTGAACGATCTTGCCTCGCGCAAACGCAAGATGATCCGGCGCGAACGCAAGGAGGCGCTGGCTGCCGGCGTCGAGATCGAATGTCTGACGGGATCTGACATCAAGGATGAGCACTGGGATGCGTTTTTCCTCTTTTATACGGACACCGGCGCCCGGAAATGGGGAACGCCCTATCTGACGCGCGCCTTTTTCGAGAGCATCGGCGCAGCGATGGCCGACGATATTTTGCTGGTGATGGCGAAACGCGCAGGCCGCTATATCGCAGGCGCGATCAACTTTCTGGGCAAGGACGCCCTCTATGGCCGCAACTGGGGCGCGATCGAAGATCATCCCTTTCTGCATTTCGAGGTCTGTTATTATCAGGCCATTGCGTTTGCTATCTCGCGCGGGCTGTCGCGCGTCGAGGCTGGAGCGCAAGGCGAACATAAGCTTGCGCGCGGCTATGGGCCTGTCGCGACCTATTCGGCGCATGAGATCGCCGATCCGCGTTTCGCCCGCGCCATTGACGATTATCTCAAAAGAGAGCGCCTGCAATCCGAGATGACGTTGGCGGATTACGCGGAGCAGACCCCCTTCAAGAAAGCGCCCTGAACAGCTTTGCGGCAAGCCTCTTGACCCCAGCTTGCGGCCTTGCCTAATCAAGCGATCTCTTTGAGGAGCTTGGGCCATGGCGTCGGCGACCTACGACAACAACAATATTTTCGCGAAAATCCTGCGCGGCGAGATTCCCTGTCAAAAAGTCTATGAAGACGATGTCGCACTGGCTTTCATGGACATCATGCCGCGCGCTGATGGCCATGTCCTCGTCATCCCCAAGGCTCCATCGCGCAACATTCTGGACGCAGATCCCGGCGCCCTCGGCGCGCTCATGGCGCGGGTCCAGACGCTGGCGCGCGCCGTCAAGACAGCGGTGGCGGCGGAAGGAGTGATGATCCTGCAGTGCAACGAGCCGGCCGCCGGGCAGACGGTGTTTCATCTGCACTTCCACATCCTGCCGTGCTGGAGCCATGTTGAACTGCGCCCGCACGCGGGCGATATGGTGAGCGCCGAAGCTCTCGTACCCATCCGCGACAAGATTATCGCGGCGCTCCAAGCCGGCTGAGCTTTTCGCTCCGCAAAACCAAAGAGGCCGCGACGACGCCGCGGCCTTTTCTTTTTCGGTCAGCCTCGCGGCTTCAACCTCAGTGCTTCGTCTCCGACTCGTCCGCGGCGCCAAAGGGCTCCGCTTCATCGTCGTCGGCAAGCGGCTCATCGTCGTCGCCCTCGCCCTCATCCGTCTTGAGACGGCGGGATTTGGCGCGGCGCACCTCCGGCTCCGGCCTCACGCGTTTCTTGCTGGCCTCGACGATGTCGCGCTCCGGCCGCGGCAGGATCGGACCTTCGGGGAAGACGAAGCCGAGCTTTTTGACGCCATCCTCTTCCGTGACCACCACACGCACCGCGCCGCCGTTCTTGAGGCGCCCGAAAAGCACCTCGTCGGCGAGCGGCGTCTTGATCGTCTGCTGGATGACCCGGCCCATCGGCCGCGCGCCCATCTGCTCGTCATAGCCATGCTCGACCAGCCAGCTGCGCGCCTCATCGGCGAGTTCGATCGTGACATTGCGGTCGGCGAGCTGAGCTTCCAGCTGCATGATGAATTTGTCGACGACCTTGACGATGACTTCCTGCGGCAGATGGCCGAAGGTGACCACCGCGTCGAGGCGGTTGCGGAATTCGGGAGCGAACATCCGATTGATCGCCTCGATGTCCTCGCCTTCCCGTTTGCCGCGGGTGAAGCCGAAGGAGGAGCGCTGCATGTCGGCAGCGCCCGCGTTGGTCGTCATGATCAAGATGACGTTGCGGAAATCGACCTGCTTGCCGCTATGGTCCGTCAGCTTGCCGTGGTCCATCACCTGCAACAGGATGTTGTAGAGGTCTGGGTGGGCCTTTTCGATCTCGTCGAGAAGCAGCACGCAATGCGGATGCTGGTCGATGGAGTCGGTGAGCAGGCCGCCCTGATCGAAGCCGACATAGCCGGGAGGCGCGCCGATCAGCCGCGACACAGTGTGGCGCTCCATATATTCCGACATGTCGAAGCGGACGAGTTCGACTCCGAGCGCGACGGCAAGCTGCCGCGCGACCTCAGTCTTGCCGACGCCGGTCGGACCGGAAAACAGATAGCTGCCGATCGGCTTTTCGCCATCGCGCAGGCCGGCCCGCGCCAGTTTGATCGCCGAGGTCAAAGCCACGATGGCGCTGTTCTGGCCATAGACCACGCGCTCCAGCGTCTCGGTGAGATGCTCGAGAACTTCGGCGTCATCCTTCGACACCGTCTTCGGCGGAATGCGCGCCATCGTCGCGATCGTCGCCTCGACTTCCTTGATGCCGATTGTCTTCTTGCGCTTGTTCTCGGGCAGAAGCATTTGACTGGCGCCCGTCTCGTCGATCACGTCGATCGCCTTGTCCGGCAATTTGCGGTCATGGATATAGCGCGCCGAAAGCTCCACCGCGGCCTTGATCGCCTCATTGGTGTAGCGGATCTTGTGGAACTCCTCGAAATAGGGCTTTAGCCCCTTCATGATCTCGATGGCGTCCGGAACCGACGGCTCATTGACGTCGATCTTCTGAAACCGCCGCACCAGGGCGCGATCCTTTTCGAAATACTGGCGGTATTCCTTATAGGTCGTGGAGCCGATACAACGCAGCGTGCCCTGCGCCAGAGCCGGCTTCAGGAGATTGGACGCGTCCATGGCGCCGCCGGACGTCGCTCCCGCGCCGATCACTGTATGGATTTCGTCGATGAAGAGAATCGCATTCTTGTGATTCTCGATTTCCTTCATGACCTGCTTCAGGCGTTCCTCAAAATCGCCGCGATAGCGCGTTCCCGCGAGCAGCGTGCCCATGTCGAGCGCAAACACAGTCGCTTCGGCGAGCACCTCGGGAACCTCGCTCTTGACGATCTTGCGCGCGAGCCCCTCGGCGATGGCGGTCTTGCCGACGCCGGGATCACCGACCAGAAGCGGATTGTTCTTGTGGCGGCGGCAGAGCACCTGAATCGTGCGCTGCACCTCGGCCTCGCGGCCAATCAGCGGATCGATGCGGCCTTCGCGCGCTTTCTTGTTGAGGTTGACGCAATAAGCGTCGAGCGCCCCTTCCTTCTTTTTTGAATCGCCCGCGTCCTTGCCTTCCTTCGCCTCGCGCGCTTCGGCCTCCTCGTCCGCGCCGCGCGGCGCTTTGGACGGATCGGAGAGTCCTGGACGTTTGGCGATGCCATGGCTGATGTAGTTCACGGCGTCGTAGCGGGTCATGTCCTGCTCCTGCAGGAAATAGGCGGCGTGGCTTTCGCGCTCTGCAAAGATCGCAACCAGCACATTCGCGCCGGTGACTTCCTCGCGGCCCGAGGACTGGACGTGAATGACGGCGCGCTGAATGACGCGTTGAAATCCGGCGGTCGGCTTGGCGTCTTCGCGGCCGTCGCTGACGAGATTGTCGAGCTCCTGGTCGATGTAGTCGCGAAGATTCTTCTTCAGATGATCGAGGTCGACCGAGCAGGCGCGCAGCACCGCCGATGCATCGCTGTCGTCAGTCAGGCTCAGAAGCAAATGCTCCAGCGTGGCGTATTCATGATGGCGCTCGTTAGCGACCGCGAGAGCGCGATGGAGCGATTGTTCGAGATTGCGGGAGAAGGACGGCATAGGCTCCAACCTCTCATTTCTTTTCCATGATGCACTGCAGGGGGTGCTGGTGCTTGCGGGCGTAATCCATAACCTGCGTTACTTTGGTCTCGGCGATTTCGTAGGTGAATACGCCGCATTCTCCGACGCCATGCTGATGGACATGGAGCATGATGCGCGTGGCTTCTTCCGGGCCCTTGTTGAAATATTTCTTCAAGACGGCGACGACGAATTCCATCGGCGTATAGTCGTCATTCAGAAGCAGGACCCGGTACATATTCGGCCGGCGCGTCTGCGTTTTGGTCCGGGTAATGACCGCTGTTCCTGAGCCCGGGCCGCCCCCCTCTCCGCCTTTTTGCGGGTCTTTTGCAGCAAAGATCGGCGCGTCGACGCCATTCGCATGAGTGCCCCTAAGACGAGCGCACGGTTGCGTCAAAGCTGGCCGCTCCATTCGAGGAAACGATCGTGCAAGAAGTCCGTCCGTCACCCCAATCCCCGTCCTAGCCAATGTTCGTTCAACCCAAATAGGTACGCTGCTTGCCAAACTCCAGTGAACAACGCGCGCGGCTTTCGAGCAAGAGAGAATTGGCCGCAGTGAACTGCGTTTCGGCCAACGCGTAAGGCTCGCTCCAGTTCGAAATGCCATCGTCACAGAAAATTTTAGGCAAAAATCGCGCCGCGGGCCGCAAGACCGGCGCGCTGGCGCGCGCCATCGGACATGGGCACAACAAAAAGCCCGGCAAAAGCCGGGCTGTAAGCGTGATGGTTGCTGAGCCGAATGAAGGATGCGCATCGAGCCGCCTGGGCTGGCGGCTCCCGCGCGAAGCTCGGCTTCATCGTCAAGGAGCGCGCTCCTGAGCATAAGTCAGGCCCGGAGCTCGAGCGTTGCTCCAACGCCTGGGAGCCGGATGATCCGGCGCCGGCGGTCGAGGCAACGCAGGAGCAATCGGCAGAGAGTTATTCCTTCGCCGCCTGCACCTTGGCGATCGCGAGCTCGATCGGCTTGAACGCTTCCTTGGCGAGGGCGGAATAAAGCTCCCCGAGCTTTGTCGCTTCGGCGACAAAATCGGCATAGGAGGTCTTGGCGTATTCGGTTTGAAGCTGAATCGCGGCGTCGAGCGATTTGACGCCAAGCAGTTTCTCGAGGAAAGCGGATCCGTTCTCCAGCGTCTTCTTTGAATAATCCGTCGTTTCAGCCGCGATGGACTGCAGCCCCTTCACGAAAGAGGAAGAAGAGGAGGTCGCCGACTCGAACTGCGCTTTGCCGAATTTCTGGAAGTCTTCCAACGTATTTGCCATGTTGATTTCCCTTGGTCGAGCTTGCGCCGACTCTCCCTAGCTCGAGGCGGCTGACTATGAGCGTTAAATGCTCACGCCATTTTTTATAGTGCGGCGCACAAATCACGTCAAGTTTATATTGCACTGCACCATTCTCATCCGTTAAGGGAAACGGGCCGGTTGAAACTGCTCTCTTAACCAAGCAGTAACCGAGGGGAATTAGCGTCCAAGGGGAAATCACGCTGCGTAAATGGCTGGGGACGCTAAAAATGTTGACGCTTGGTGCGACAGTTCGCCGCATGATGAAAGGCGACGCTCTATCCACCCTCTCGATGGCGATGGCGGCGTCGTGCGTCCTTGCGACCAGCGTCGCCGTGACGGGCCTGACCGCGTCGCCCGCCGAGGCGCGTCATCGGCCGCATGTCCACCATGCCGCGAGACATTTTCCAAGGCATTTCGCCCGCGAGAGCCATTCCCGCCATTCCGTGCGCTACATGCGCGTGCGGACTTTTGCGCCGAGCCGGAATTTCGCGGCGATCGTCGTCGACGGCAACAGCGGCGAGACCCTTTACGCCCGCAATGATGACGAGCCGCGCCATCCCGCCTCGATCACAAAAGTAATGACGCTTTATCTTCTGTTCGAGCAGCTCGAACAGGGACGGCTGAGGCTGGACAGCGAGTTGCGCGTCTCCGCCCATGCCGCGGCGCAAAAGCCGACCAAGCTTGGTTTGCGGCCCGGCCGGACAATCACGGTTGAAGACGCGATCAAGGCGGTGGTCACACGTTCGGCGAACGATATGGCTGTCGCCATCGCCGAGGCCATCGGCGGCGACGAAGACCATTTCGCTGAAATGATGACCCGCAAAGCTCATGAGTTGGGCATGAGCCACACGCGTTACGTCAACGCCTCGGGGCTTCCCGACGACGCGCAGATCACGACGGCGCGCGACCTTTCCATTCTCGGCCGCGCGGTGCAGGAGCGTTTCCCCCGCTACTATCATTATTTCTCGACCCGGGCGTTCTACTACGCCGGCGCGACGATCATGAACCACAACCATCTGATGGACCGCGTGGAGGGAATGGATGGCATCAAGACCGGCTACACGCGCGCGTCCGGCTTCAATCTTCTGACCTCCGTCAAGCGCGACGGTCACTATATCGTCGCCGTCGTCATGGGCGGCGTCAGCGCGCCCTCACGCGATCGGATCATGGCCGATTTGATCGAAGATCAGATCGATCATGGGAAGACGGTCCGAACCGCCTCCGTTCTTTCCGATTTGCCGCCTCGGCCGCAAGAAACGGAAGCGGCGCGGCCCGATCTGCCAACGCTCCGCGCGCCGGCGCCGCAAGAAGCGCAGCAGCGGCCCCAGCAGGCGCCAAAGGCCGCCCTGGCCTATATTGAGCCGGAGGCAGCGGCGGCCGCGAGCGCGAGTTCGAAGCTTGCCTTGTCGGCGATCGCGCCAAAGCCGGCGCGGGCGATTGATCCGATCCGCGTCGCCTCGATCAGCCCGGAAGTTCCGGTCGAGAAGCCGCGGCCGGCCTATGTCTCGGGCGCGGTCAGACAGTCAGCGGCGGAGGCCCGGCCCGCAGCGAAAGATTGGGCCGCCAAAGCCGCCGCGCTCGACGGTTCGACCATTCATGCGGCGTATTTCGCGCCGCCTAGCGCCACCCCTTCGACCCTGCGCTGGGTCACAGGCCCAGCTCCCGCCAAAGACCGCAAATTCGAGAAACCCAACGACAGGACAGCGGCCCTCAGCGTCGAGACCGCCCCTTCCGAAAAACTCAAAGCCGCCGAGAAAGCCCCGGAGGAAGCGCGCCGTCCCGCCGCGGCCCGCACCGGATGGATGATTCAGATCGGCGCGACAGATGACATCGCCAAGGCCAACGCGCTGCTCGTCAAAGCCAAGGCCGATGGACGCAAGACTCTGAGCAGCGCGCAGCCCTTCACCGAAAAGGTGCAAAAGGGTTCGGAAACGCTTTATCGGGCGCGTTTTGCCGGCCTTGAGGCGGACAGCGCCGAACTTGCCTGCAAGACGTTGAAGCGAACGGGATTTTCCTGCTTCGCAACGAAAAACTAAGGGATTGGCGGCAAATATAGATCATGACCGCGCGCGCCGATTCGCTTGACCGCTGCGCAAAACTGGACGCTACGGATGACGCCGCATCAAGACTTCCTTCGCTTCGTTCACACGGGCCGCCAAGTCCGTCGTCCCGCCATGATCTGGATGAAGCTTTTTTATCAGGGAACGGTGCGAGCGAACGACTTCTTCGCGCGACGCGCCTTTTTGAAGCCCCAGAACTTCATACGCTTCATCCTGGGACATAGCGCCGGAACGTCGTCGCGCCTCACTGCGCCACGAGTCTCTTTGAGTCTCGCCTGCCGGACGCCAGCCGGCAAAGCGGCGATCGAGATAAGCCTCCAGAAGTCGGGCGCCCTCCGGATCATCTCGACGGCAAAGATCGTAAACGACCTCGCATTGCGGGCGCGTCAGCGCGTCTAGCTCCTTGCCTTCGTCCGGACCAGCGAGAATGACGCCGCGCATCTTGCCGGTCTCGTGATCGAGCTCCATTTCGATCATCGCTGATCGGACGCAGGACACGCGGCCGGCCCGCCCGCCGGCCGGCGCTGCGGCCCCCATCGCCCGCCATCTGAACAAGCGCGATAACGGCTGCCTGCTCGAATTCAAAAGCCAGAAGCCCAGTCCGGCAAAGCCCATCGCAACGGCAAAGCCCCCGCGCAACACGAGGAATCCCGCGACGATCAGCGCCGCGGCGCCGGCCCCCCGCCTGATGACATAGGCAAGCGCCGCCGGGCTCGCGCGCGTAAAAGCGCGCAGCCCGGCCATCGAAAGCCAGAAAATCAAGAAACCGACCAGAAGATAAACCATCAAGCGTCGCCACTCAGCGCATTTGCGCCAACAAAAGATCGGCTGCGGCGCCGCGAGACCGGGCTTCCAGCTCCAAAGCCTGACGACCGCCCGCCGCATAGGCCGCCACCGCCGAGAGAAGCGCCTCGAGCCGCTGCGAAGCGCCAGCGTCAAATGTGGCATAGGCGCCGCCTGTCAGCAAGGCGATCTGGCGGAAGGCCTGTTCGGCGGCTCTATCGCGCCCTTCCTGAAACACAAAGGCCTTGACGCCGAGAAGCCCGGCCCGCCCGGCAAGATCGGCGATTTCGTCGACCGGCTCCTCCAGCGCGTCGCCGATGAAAACCAGGGCCTGGACCGGCAGGCGCTGCGCCTCATCCAGCGTATGGCGCAGCACCCTCGCGATCTGGGTGGCGCCCGCCGCCACCGAGATCTTCGCCATCAGCGCGGCGAGATCCTTGCCGCCGTTGAAGAAGCGCGAGGCCTTGCACTCGCCAAATCCACGATAGTAAACGAGTTGCACGTCAAGCCCGCCATGAGACGCCGCCGTCACGAACATCCGGCTTTGAAGGCTTTGCGCCAGATCCCACGTAGGCTGGCGGCTCATCGTCGCGTCGAGCGCGAAGATCAGCCGGCCGTGTCCGGACACGGCGGGAGGGCGCTCCCTGGCCGCGCTGAGAAACTGATCAATCTCGGCGCTGGAGTTGGATTTTGGTCCAACGACGGCGCGGCCGTCCCTTGAGGGATGCAAAGGCTCCTCGCAATCTGCGCGCATTAGACTATTTCGTATTTTTCAATTGTCCAGGGTTCCGCAAAGGCGCCCTCGCGCCAGTCCCCCCAGGCCGGAAGCGCCATGACCGCGTCCATATAGGCGCGCGTTTGGGGCGCCACCGCGACCGCATATATATGGAGGCGGTTGACGACCGGCGCAAACATCGCGTCGGCAGCCGAGAACTCGCCAAACAGAAACGTCCCTCCCGCGCCAAACTCCTCCCGCGCCGAAGAAAAAGCCTCCTCGATCCGGGCGACGTCGGCCGCCGCTTCCGGCGTCAGCGGCCGTTCGCGCACCGGCCGGCGAAAATTCGTCGGCAAATGCGATCGAAGCGCCATGAACCCTGAATGCATCTCGGCGCTGAGGGCGCGCGCCCGCGCGCGCGCCGCCGGGTCACGCGGCCAGATCGCGAGATCGGGGAAGGCTTCGGCGACATATTCAATGATCGCGAGCGAATCCCAGACGGTTCGGTCGCCGTCGCGCAAAACCGGGCACCTCGCCGCCGGCGAATAACGCAAAATCTCCGCACGAGTCTCGGCACGGCCGAGCGGCACGACGACTTCATCGAAGGCGATGTCGAAATGCCGCATGAGAAGCCACGGCCTCAGCGACCATGAGGAATATGCTTTATTGGCGATGATAAGAGTATAGGTCACGGTCGGGCAGCATCTTTGGAATGAGAATGGCGCGTTTCGGAGGCGTTCCGATCGAATGAGTCATTTGGCCGATTGCAAAAGGCTCTAACTTTGCCTGAGCATATTCCAGCCGGCCGGATTGAACCAATCTGACCGGCCCATGCTCTGGCGCGCCGCTTTCGTTGGAGACTGCGATTTGAAAGAATGCGAGCGCGGCGAAGATTGATATGCTGGAATTGTGCGCGCTTCAAAACGCTTTTCACGGATGAACCATCAAATGAACCATCGCCGCCGCGAGGAAACATGCTCGATCTTTCAATAGCAGACAGCATCGGTCTTGCATTCTTTCTTGGCGTCTGGGTCCTCTATCGCTTCGTCAACGAACACGGCCTTGGCCGCTTGCGCAGCCTCTCGGTGCTGATGAATGAGCATCGGATGGGGTGGATGCGATCGATGAGCACGCGCGATTCGCGCATCGCGGACGCCAGCATTATGTCGAGCTTGCAGAACGGCGCCGCATTTTTCGCCTCGACGTCGCTGATCCTGCTCGGCGGCGCGGCGGCCTCGATGCGGGCGACCGATGACGTGCTCAAAGTATTCGGCGACCTGCCGTTCGGATTGACGGTGACGAGGGGAACCTGGGAGCTCAAGGTGCTCGGCCTCGCCCTTCTCTTTGGCTATTCTTTCTTCAAATTCGCCTGGGCCTACCGCCTCTTCATCTATGCGGCGATCCTTCTTGGCGCGACGCCCGGCCCCGAATCCCCCGATGCGGAAGCTCGGGAAAAAGCCTCAAAGCGCGCGGGCTTTATGACCATCGACGCCGGACTTCACTTCGCCAAAGGGCTGCGCAGCTTCTACTTCGCCTTCGCCTATGTAGGCTGGTTCGTCAGTCCTTACGTGCTGATGACGACCACCGCCGCGATTTTTATTATCGTCATGCGCCGCCAGTTTTTCTCGGCCGCCCGGGCCTCGCTGACACACGAGCCGTCATAAGCGTCCTTCATGGCGCTGGAAACAGGGCGCCGGTCTTGCCGGTCAGACGATAGGCGAGAAGCCCGATCCATTCACGAACGCTGAGATCGAGCATGGGGATGCGATCCGAGGCCGAAGCGAACCAGGACCAGTCCCGCGCATCGCCGAAGGTGCGATAGGCGACGGGATAGGCGATCACGTCGAAGCCAAGACGCCGAAAAATGCCCATCGAGCGGGGCATGTGCCAGGCCGACGTCACGAGCAGCCATGTCTCGCCCGGCTTCGGCTGCAAAAGATCGCGCGTGAACAGGGCGTTTTCCCAGGTATTGCGGGATCTTGATTCAAAACTCATCCTGTCGGCTGGCCCGCCAAGGGCAAGCCAGAATTTTCGCGCGCCGACCGTCTCCGCCGAACTTTGGTCCAGGAGATCGCCGGACCCGCCAGAGTAGATGAGGCGAGCCTGCGGATAGCGTCGCGCCAGTTCGAGCCCGGCGATGAGTCGCGCGCCATCTTCGGAAAAGATCACCTGTCCGCGCGATTCGCTCTTGCGCTGCTGTAGCGCGCCTCCGAGAACGATGATGCCCGTTGGCGGCGCGAGATCGGCGGGAGGCGCCGGAAACCGATTCTCGAGCGGCAGCAGCAGCGCCGCGCTGAGCGGCGTCAGCAACAGCACGGCCAGCGCCAGCGTCGTCGCGGCGGTCCACCGCCGCCCTAACCGCGCCCGGCGGGTAAATTGCAGAGCGACGCCGATACAAAGAAGAATAAGGAGAAATGTGAGCGGTTCGGCGATCAGCCAAAAGATTTTGGAGAGAGCAAAGAACATGGGCGGCGCTTTAAGACGCCGCCAGCGGCGTCAGTGATCTCCGCGTTTTCGAGCTACTCGCCATCTTTGCCCTCGGGCGGCGTCGGCTCCTCGTCGGATTCCTTTGCCGGGATGGCGTAGACGCCGCCGAGCCAGCGGTGCAGATCGACGTCGGCGCAGCGCTTCGAGCAAAAAGGCCGCATCTCGAGGACGGCGGGCTTGCCGCAGATCGGGCATCGCCGCGTTGAGGCCGCGGGCGGGGATTCTTGAGCAGCGTCCTGAGCTTTGCGATCAGCCATGGCGGTTCCGGTCATCATGCGCTCAGACGCGATTGAGCCAGGCGACATGGGCTGGATAGCCCTCGCCGACGAGCAGCGACATTGTCTCGTAGAGCGGCAGGCCGACGACAGAAGAATAAGAGCCGATGAGCTTCAACGCAAACGCTCCGGCAAGACCCTGGATCGCATAGCCGCCCGCCTTGCCGCGCCATTCGCCGGAGCCAAGATAAGCCTCTATCTCGCTCGACGACAGGCGCTTGAAGCGCAGCCGCGTCTCGACCAGCTTGTGGCGCTCGCGTCCCTTCGGCGTCACGAGGTAGATTGCCGTATGCACGCGATGCGCGCGGCCGGACAGTAGCCGCAGGCACTGCGCCGCCTCCGCCACAATCTCGCATTTGGGCAAAATGCGACGTCCTACGCTGACCACCGTATCCGCCCCGATGATATAGCTATCGGCGAGCTCAGGCTTTGCCGCTGCGATCTTGGCGGCGGCGTGCGCCTTCTCTCTGGCGAGGCGGCTCGCAAGGGTGCGCGGCAACTCATTTTTGCCTGGGGTTTCGTCGAGGTCGCAGGGAAGCAAGGCGTCAGGCTCGACGCCGATCTGCTGCAGCAGCTCCAGGCGGCGCGGCGACGCCGACGCCAGAACGAGCCTTGGGCGCCAGGTTGGGCCATTCGGAAGCTGGCGATCCGGAGGCTGGCCATGCGGCGCCTCGTTACGCAAAACCTTATCTTCGGCGGTCATCGAGGCGAATCCGGGCGATCTTGCGCGCCTCGTCCTGAAGTCTCACCATCATCCGGGATCGGCTCACTTGAAGCGGTAGGTGATGCGACCCTTGGACAGGTCGTAGGGCGTCATTTCGACGAGGACCTTGTCGCCCGTGAGAACACGAATCCGGTTCTTGCGCATTTTGCCGGCCGTGTGGGCGATGATCTCATGCTCGTTTTCGAGCTGAACCCGAAATGTCGCATTCGGCAGCAGTTCGACGACGACTCCTGGAAATTCAAGCAATTCTTCTTTCGACATCTGGGTCCTTGTATTTGAACGGCGATCTCCCGCGCGCCTCTTTGACTACGAGGCGGGCCGGCGCCGAAAAGGTGAGTGCTCCCGCAAGGTCGCGCAATGCCGGCGCCGGCGTGCGCAAACCCCGGCAAGGTTTTGCAAGACCCTTCCGGAATCCGGCGGAGACAATTGGCCGGGACCCTAATCGAGAACCAGACATTTGTGAACAGGCGCGTTTATTCCGCCGCGGCAAAAAGCCTCACAAATGATGGGAGGGCTCGGACGCGGTCTTAAGCTTTTCGGTTTCCCCCGTCTCATAGGCCCTGAACCGGCGGATTGCGAGGGGAATCGTCGCCAGATAGAGCACAGACAGGAAAATCAGCATCTCCATCGGGAAAGTCGCGAGCAGAAGCAGGCTGACGACGATGCCGAACAGCACGACGATGACATATTCGCGGGGCACGCGACCGATCTTCTTGCCGGAAAAATGCGGAATCCGGCTCGCCATCAGGAGCGCCACGAGCAACACATAAACAATATAGATCGAAACCATGAAGCGCCCGTTCGGCGCGCCCAGAATGGAAAGATTGAGGTAGAGCGGCAGCAGGCCAACGATCGCTCCCGCGGGCGCCGGCATGCCGGTAAAGAAATGCGCATGCCAGGCCGGACGGTTCGGATCCTCGATCATGACGTTGAACCTTGCGAGCCGCAAAGCCGCCGCGATGGCGAAAACGAGCGCGGCAAACCAGCCAAGGCTTTTGATCTCGTGCAAACCCCAAAAATAAAGGATCAGCGCGGGAGCGACGCCAAAATCGACAAAATCGGCGAGCGAATCGAGCTCCGCGCCAAAACGCGTCGCGCCGCGCAGCGCCCGCGCGATGCGTCCGTCGAGCCCATCAAGGACGGCGGCGATGATCACGGCGAGCACGGCGATCTCGAATTGCCCTTCGATTGCGAAGCGGATCGCCGTGAGACCCATGCAAAGGGCGAGCAGGGTGACGAGATTGGGCAGAATGACGCGCATCGGAACCGCGCGAAAGAGCCGCTTTGGGGGCGGAGGCGGATCGAACGCGTCGAACTCGCTCGCATCGTCGGCGCGCGTCCATCTCGATGCACCGCCCGCGGCGTGGCGAGAATCTGGCGCGCCATTGTTCACAGAGGTGCCCTTCATGGCCGGCAACATAGGCGCGCCACAGGGAAGCCGCAAGCGCGCCGCAGCTCCGCCACGGGCCGTTCGTCTTTAGGGCGCGGACGGCGACAGGGCGGCGAGCGCCTGACGTTCGCCCAAGCCATCGCCTGCGCTACGTCTAAGCTCAAAAGGGGCGCTCTCCGATCGCGTTCTAACCGAGCCCGAACCGCAGGCGCAATCGCCGCAAAATATCCGCGCCGCGCCGCTTGACCCTCAGAAAGAAAGCCCAGGCCTCGGTCGATTTCGCCCATGCGATGAGGCGATCGCGAAAAGCGAAAAGCCAATCCATGAGCCGGGCGAACCAGCCGATCGTCCGGAGCTTGTCCCTGCCCGCGCTGTATACGCGCTCCACGACGACGAAGCTGACGAAATAGGCGAGCACAAAAACGGTGATCCCGACCAGTTCATGTCCGGTGGCGAACAGGAAGAGCGCATAGACCTTGGCTGGTTCGGCAAGCGCGAAGGGAATGGCGAGCAGCGCCAGAATGCCATAGGGCGGCAACTCTGCGACGAGATGCTCGAGCCTGATGACGAAACGCAGTTTCGCCAGCCAACGGATCAGCGGACGAAAGACCGGCGCGACAAGCGCGTCGAGCGTCAGATAGAAAATGATCAGCGCTTCGGCGCCGAGCAGCAGAAACCGGCGCAAGCCATGCGCCCTGGTCGATTCGCGCGGTGACATCATTGACCATCCATCTCGTCAGAGCGGAGCGCAGGGTGGGTGCGCACGGGCACAGTCGCACGCCGGGCAAACGACTAAGCTCCGTTTTCCAGAACATTCCTAGCCGCGGTCATGGGATGACCGCCGAAGAGCGGCGCAAATCAGCATAGGGGCGAAGCATGGAATTTCAAACGCCGAGGGGAAGAGCCCTGACCGAACTTTGCGTCGACTCGACCCCCAACGCGTCCGGCGCCGGCAAGAAAATCGCGCTGAAGTGCAAATATGACAGAGCCGACAAGAATATCACGCTGACTTCCTCGCCCAGCGTCAAGATCGTGACCCATAAAGACAACAGGCATGGCGTCATCGACTTCGTCGTGGAAATCCTGGCGAAGAACGTCGATGAGCGCATCGCTTACATTATCGCGTCTTATGACTCTCTTTCGTTTGGGGTCGCCTATCGCGCCGATGAAACATTGCGGCTGACGATCGGCAAGGTCAAAAAGCACGCGAATTTCGAATCGGATCTGCTGGCGCAGATATTGGGGATGAGCTCGGACGCCGATCATCTGCTCGCCTACTACCGCGTGCTCGCCGCCAAAAACAACAAGGATCTCCCCAGAAGCGATTGGGACGAGCTCAATGACAATCCATTGAAACAGAACACAGGTCCCGACCCGAAGAAGTGGAATTGCGGCGGCGCCCTGCAGACCTTTGGAGCAAGATACGCCGAGCATCATTACATCAGCGGCGCCACCATTTATTATAAGCGGCCGAGCCCCTTGAAACTCTCTGAAGTTCAGTTCAAGGCGGACACGGTCCGCGCCGGCGCGCAAAAGCTAAGAACGCAGTTGAAGAACGGGAATTTCGTTCAGGTTTTCGTCGGCCACAATGAGCAATTGACCGTGGTGGACGGCGTGATCAAGCCGAGCAGCAATACGCATTTCATCACGCTGTTCGGCTGCAGTCAGGATGGCAAGCAGTTCATTTTCTTCGATCCGTGGCCGCAAGGCTCGATCCTCGACTACCAAAGCGGGATCATGGGGACGGTCAAATCCATGTTCATGGGGAGCATCAATTTCTTCGAGGACGAAGGAAAGATCAGATCTCCCGACAACGCCCCGGGCCTCCATAAATATGTGATATTGACCGGACCGTGAGTTTTGGCGGTCCTGAGCTTCGTCAGGACCCGATAACGCGCCCGATCATCAAGCGCGCCGATTGAATGACCGCCGGTCCGCAATAAGGCTGCGATACGAAATCGACCCAGGACAGCAGGTCTGCCATCCGCGAAGCCTCAAGCCAGCCGTCCGGCAGATCCTTGCCGGCGCCGCGATAGCCTTCCAGCACGCCGGCGATGAAATCGGCGTTGTCGCCAAGGGGCGGACGCAGGAGATTGCCGAAATCGAAAGAAGGTCCCCCGGCGAAGGCAAATTCCCAGTCGAGAACGGCGGCGACGCGCCAGCCGGAAGGCTCCTCTCGGACGAGAATATTCGAAGCGTTGAAATCGGAATGCGTCAGCGCCGGCTGCCGCGCCCAGGGGGAGCCGAGAACCGCGCCCTCCCGCGCGACGAAAGCAAACAAGGCCCCGGTCAGATCGGCTCCAAGACGCTCACCGCCCGGCCCTTCGCGCAGACAATGGTCGAGCCAGGTGAGCAATCCGGCCGTATCCATATCGAGAGGCTCTGTTGGGACGAGATCAGGTCCGAAAAAACCTTGCTGCTCGAAGCGAAATGCATGGATGGCGGCCAGCGTTTCGCCAACATGACGGCCGACATCCATCAGAGCGCGCGGCAAAAGACGCGCCGCAACAATTTCCAACTGCTCACCCTCGATCCATTGCAGGAATGCATAGGGCAATCCGAAATCGGGATCAGCGCGGCCGCTTGTGAGAACGGCCGGAACCGGCACGCGGCCGCTGACGCGCGCGAGAAGCGCGATTTCCTTGGCCGCCTGCTGCTGATCGCGCTGCCAGTAGCGCAGCAGCGCCTCGCGATCGCCGGTGGGGGTGCGGAGGCGCAGTTTGAAATTGGTGTTGGCGAGGCCGCCGAACGTGCTCTCTATCTTGGTGAGTTCAGCGTCTGGAAAAGCCTTGCCGACAAGCGCTTCGACGCTGGAGCGGCGGGGTTCGAGGATCGCTTGCGTCCGGCTCCATTTCTCACGCAACGAGCGTTCTCCGCCGCGCCATTTCCTTAAGCCTTCATTCTCGTCTGCGCCTAACGCTGCCTGGATTTGCGCCCGGCGTAAGGATTGTCGCTGGTCTTTTTCGACATGCGGATCGGCACGCCCGGCAGCTCGAAGGTCTGCCGCAGGCTGTTGACGAGGAATCGTTCATAGCTCGCCGGCAATGCGTCAAGCTGATTGCCGAACAGAATGAAATAGGGCGGCCTCGCGCGAAGTTGCGTCATATAGCGGATTTTAATGCGGCGTCCCGAAACAGCCGGCGGCGGGCTTTTCTCCAGCGCGCTTGCAAGCCAGCGGTTGAGCCGCGCGGTGGAGATTCGTTTGTTCCAGACTTCATGCACCCGCAAGATCGAATGCATGAGATTTTCAATGCCTTCGCCGGTCGCTCCCGCGAGCGGAACCACAGGCGCCCCCTTCACCTGCGGCAGCAGCCGCAACGCTTCCTCGCGCAGCTCAGAGAGCTTCGCGCCCTTGTTCTCGATCAGGTCCCATTTGTTGAGGCCGATGACAAGCGCCCTGCCCTCGCGTTCGACGAGATCGGCGAGCGTCAGATCCTGCTTTTCGAATGGGATCGTCGCATCAAGAAGCAGGACCACGACTTCCGCGAATTTGGCGGCGCGCAGAGCGTCGTGACCCGCCAGTTTTTCGAGCTTGTCCTCGACTTTCGCGCGGCGGCGCAAGCCCGCGGTGTCGAACATTTTGATCTTGCGGCCGCGCCACTCGAAATCAATGCCGATCGTATCGCGCGTCAGCCCCGGCTCGGGTCCGGTCAGAAGCCGATCCTGCCCTATGATCGTATTCAATAAGGTTGACTTGCCGGCGTTCGGCCGGCCGATGATCGCGATGCGCAGCGGCTTTGTAATGTCGAGTTCGGAGCCATCTTCGTCCTCGCCGAGAACGAGGCGCGTCGCTTCATCGGCCTCGTCAGCGGGCAATTCGGTCTCCTCGGGGAGCGCCTCCCGGATTGCCGCGTAAAGCTCGGAGAAGCCTTCGCCATGTTCGGCCGAGAGCGGCACCGGATCGCCAAGGCCGAGATCATAGCCTTCGACCGCGCCGGCCTCGCCAGCCCGCCCCTCGGCCTTGTTGGCGATGAGGATCAAGGGTTTGTCGGCGCGGCGCACGAGATTGGCGAAGAAGCGATCGTCGGGCGTGAGACCGGCGCGGGAATCGAAGACGAAGAAAATGGCGTCCGCGAGCTCGATCGCCATCTCGGTCTGCGCGCGCATGCGCCCCGGCAAGGACGCTTCGTCGCCCTCCTCGAGGCCGGCGGTATCGATGATCTTGAAGGAAAGATCGCCGAGCCTCGCCTCGCCCTCGCGCCGGTCGCGCGTCACGCCGGGGCGATCATCGACGAGCGCGAGCTTCTTGCCGACGAGCCTGTTGAACAGGGTCGATTTGCCGACGTTCGGGCGTCCGATGATCGCGATCGTGAACATTATTTCGCCGGCGCTTGTTCAGCCGGCGCATTTTCCGCGGGAGCAGCGGAATCGGCGGGGGCTTTTTCGGGCGCAGCTTCACTGGCGGGGGCGTCGGCGGCCGGCGGAGCGGCTGGCGTTTTTTCAGGCGCCTCAGCTGCAGGCGGCGCGGCGGTCGCGGCCGGAGCAGCCGGCGGTGCGGTCAAGGGCGGCGCCGTCTCCGCAGGGGCGAGCGGCGGAGGCGCTTTGCCGGCCTGGACGAGGCCGAGGAACGCCTCCGCCCGCTGGCGCAACGCCGACGGCGCGCGCGGGTCGGCGATGATCATGTCGAGCCAGCGGCCTGCGCCATCGAGATCCTCCCGCCGGAAGGCGGCGAGCGCGAGAAGCTCGCGGATGGTGTCACGATAGGTGAAATTCGCTCCGGCCAGCGCGCCATATTTTTGTTCGAACGCCTTGGGGTCGTCGCTATCGACGCGCAGGATCGCCGCACGCGTCTGCGCCATATCCTTGAACGCCTGCGGATAATTCGCATCCGCGACGAGAGCGTCGAAGGCCGACGCCGCCGCGGCGGGATCGCGGCCCGCGATCTCATCCGCGGCGCGAAGACGCGCGAGCGTCGCGTAGCCCTTCGGCCCGGTCCTGGCCAGTTGCTCGAAAGCGGCCTGCGCCTCGGCTGACTTGCCGTCCACGGAGAGCTGCAGCGCCGCTTCATATTGCGCGCCCGCCGCCTCGGCCGCCTTTGTGCTGAAGTGCTGATAAATGCGCCAGCCCGCCGTCGCCGCGACGATCACAACCGCCGCGGCAATGAATAAGGACTGATATTTCGTCCAGATCTGGAGAAGCCTGTCGCGACGGTAGTCTTCGTCGACTTCGCGGAAAAAATCGGTCATGGCGGTCTCTGGGCGTTTCGTTGACGGTCGGTCTTCGGGCGTGAACCGCCTCAGCTAGCATGCGCCGGAACGAAATGCGACAATCCTTTGCACCGACTGGCGATCAGTGTCGTCGAGGCCCCGCTCCGCTCCGTTGGAGCTTCGGCGATCCCGACGCGGCCAGCGCCCGTCATGAAGAACGCCCGACGTGGTGCGAGACGGTTCGGGGTCATGAGCGCGATCCGAGTTTTGGCGCGTTCAAAAGACGGTGATAAACCGGGAGCCGGTCTCGCCTTGCTTCTCGGCTTGCTGGCGCCATATTGGGGCGACGCGCGGCAGCGCCCAAAAACAGCTTTCCAGGTTTTTTTTGCATTTCA
Source organism: Methylocella tundrae (assembly GCF_038024855.1). Taxonomy (NCBI): domain Bacteria; kingdom Pseudomonadati; phylum Pseudomonadota; class Alphaproteobacteria; order Hyphomicrobiales; family Beijerinckiaceae; genus Methylocella; species Methylocella tundrae. The sequence goes on along the minus strand of NZ_CP139089.1, from coordinate 232,239 downwards.
CGACAGGACGTTCTCGTCCCGCCAATCCATCCCCCTGCTTTTGAGGAGCATGTCCATGACCCCTAGCAACGCCGCGGCGTCGGGCCGTTTCGTCCTTGGCGACATCGAAATCCATCGTTTAGGCTTCGGCGCCATGCGCATCGTCGGCAAGGGCGTCTGGGGGGAGCCAGCCGACCGAAGCGAGGCCTTGCGCACGCTGCGCCGGCTGCCCGAACTTGGCGTCAACTTCATCGACACGGCCGACAGCTATGGCCCCTTCGTCAGCGAGGAGTTGATCGCCGAGGCGCTCCACCCCTATTCCGGCCTGTTGATCGCGACAAAAGGCGGCTTCACCCGGCACGGGCCGGATATTTGGGCGCCATTGGGGCGCCCGGAATATCTGCGCCAATGCGTCCTTATGAGCTTGCGCCGACTGAAAATCGACAGGATCGATCTTTGGCAGCTGCACCGCATCGACCCGAAAGTGCCACGCGACGAACAGTTCGGCGTGATAAAGGACATGCAAAATGAAGGGCTGATCCGGCACGCCGGCCTCAGTGAGGTCGGCGTCGAAGACATCGGCGCCGCGCAAAAATTCTTCCCCGTCGTCTCCGTGCAAAATCGCTTCAACCTCGTCGATCGCGCCAGCGAGGATGTGCTCGACCATTGCGCCAAAGCAGGGATCGGCTTCATTCCATGGTTCCCGCTCGCCGCCGGGGCGCTGGCGAAGCCCGGTTCGATCCTTGATTCCATCGCAAAGAGCAAGGGCGCGACGCCGAGTCAGATCGCTCTCGCGTGGGTGCTGAAGCGCAGCCCGGTGATGCTTCCCATTCCCGGCACCGGCAGCGTCAAACATCTCGAAGAAAACGTCGCAGCCGCTTCGATTTCTCTGACCAATGAGGAATTCCGCACGCTCGACGAGCAAGGCAGGGCCGCCGCGAACTAGCAGCGGCTCGCCAATCGGCAAGCTGGATTATCTCGGCGCCTTGGGATGGCTTGAGGTTTCGCGATTGGGCGCGGCCCAAAAACAGAGATGGAGATCAACGCTATGAACGAGCAAACGCAGAGCCGCGACTTCGCCAGTTTCGATCTCCATGACATCGCTCGATCCTTTCCCGACGCCGCAGAAACGATGCTGCTCGACACCTATCTGACCTATGAGCCGGCGGCGAGCTCCCGCGTTTTCAGGGTCTATCGCGGCACGCCGCCGCATTATCATGCGACCTGCGACGAATACCTTTTCGTGCTCTCCGGCAGAGGGACCTACTGGATGGGCAGCGCCGCCAACGGGGGCGTCTTCGCTCCCGGCCAATTGCTGTTCTTCAAGCGCGGAATCATCCACGCGATGCCCGAACTCATCGAAGGTCCGGTCGTGTTCTTCTCGGTCGACACGCCAAGACGCGATCCCAAGGACATCATCTTCGTCAATCCGGAAGACGGCACGCCGGAAAGCTTTATCCAGGACAAGAGTAAGTAAAGCTCATCCGCCAGCCGCTGGATTTGCGCGACGGGCATTATCCCATCATCCCGATCAATCGAAGAACGATACGAGTTGCGTGGCATGATGGCGCAACGAATTTGGATCCCGGCAAATCGCATCTATAGTCTGGAGGGAACAGCTGAAGCTCCGTCCGGCCTCTGATCATGTTGGTTCGCCATCTATCCTATTTTGTCACCCTCGCTCGCGAGCGGCATTTCGCACGGGCCGCGGAAGTCTGCCATATCGCGCAGCCGACGCTCTCAGCGGCGATCCGCACGCTTGAAGAAGACCTTGACGTCCGGCTTGTCGTCAGAAATCACCGCTTCGTCGGTCTGACGCCCGAGGGCGAGAAGCTCCTCGTCTGGGGGCGCCAGATCCTGACGGATTACAACAGTCTGCGCGACGATCTTAGCGGCCTGCGGCGCGGATTGACGGGCGTGCTGCGGCTTGGCGTAATCCCGGCGGCGATGCCGGCGATCTCATTTCTCACCGCGCGTTTTTCCGCCGCGCACCCGAAGGCGAGCGTCGAAATTCAATCGCTGACTTCACGGGCAATCCAACGCGCGCTCGACGCTTTTGAGATCGACGGCGGCGTCACCTATCTCGACAACGAGCCTCTCGAAAACGTGCGCCGGACGCAGCTCTATCGCGAGCGTTATGTTTTCGTGGTCAATCGTCTCCATCCGTTTGCCGCTCGCGCCACCGTCACCTGGGCCGAGGCCGCGGCCGAGCCGCTTTGCCTGCTCAGCGAAGACATGCAGAACCGCCGTATCATGGATAAGGTCGCCGCCTCGATCGGCGTGACGTTAAGGCCCACCGTCGTCAGTAATTCCTTTCTCGGCGTCTGCTCGCATCTGCGTCACGGTGAATGGTCGAGCATCGTGCCGCACAATTTTTTTTATGTATTCGGCCAGACGCCGGATCTTGCCGCGATCAATCTCATTGAGCCAGCCCATGCGCAGGCGATCGGCCTCGTCCTTTCGGACCGCGACCCGCCGTCGCCGATGGCCGGCGCGCTGCTCGCCGCGATAAAGGATATTGACCTCGACGCCGAATTCGACGCCGCCATGAAGCGGATCTGATCGAAAGCGCCTATCAGGCATTCCAAGCTTTTCATTGGCTTTTTTAAAAGCAATACGTAAGTCTTCGCATCGTTCGATGTGACAGACATTAAATAGAATTGTCGCAACTTCTCGAACGGGGAAACGTTCTTAATCCAGCGGCGTCTTAGAACAACCTATAACTAGGAAGTTCAGTGGTCTTGTCTGCTTGGAAATATGCGCTGCTTTAGGTGAAAATGCCTGGCAGCCAGGGCGTTTTCTCTTTTGCTTTCAGCTCAAAGGAGGAAAATATGGCAAAAATCGTTTGCGTTCTCTATGATGATCCGGTCGATGGATATCCAAAATCCTATGCGCGCGATGATCTGCCGCACATTGATCACTACCCCGACGGGCAGACTTTGCCGACGCCAAAGGCGATCGATTTCCAGCCGGGCGCGCTGCTCGGAAGCGTCACGGGCGAGCTTGGCCTTCGCAAATATCTCGAATCGCTCGGCCACACTTTCATCGTCACCTCGAGCAAGGACGGCCCCGATTCCGTGCTGGAGCGCGAGCTGCCGGACACCGAGATCGTCATTTCGCAGCCGTTCTGGCCGGCCTATCTGACCGCCGAGCGCATCGCCAAGGCGCCGAAGCTGAAACTGGCGATCACCGCCGGCATCGGCTCCGACCACGTTGACCTGCAGGCCGCGATCGATCGCAAGATTACAGTGGCGGAGGTCACCTACTGCAACTCGATCAGCGTCGCCGAACACGTCGTGATGATGATCCTCGGGCTCGTGCGCAACTACATTCCGTCCTATCAATGGGTGGTGAAGGGCGGCTGGAACATCGCCGATTGCGTCGAGCGTTCTTATGACGTCGAGGGCATGCATGTCGGCACCGTGGCGGCCGGCCGCATCGGCCTTGCGGTGCTGCGCCGCCTGAGGCCCTTCGACATGCATCTTCATTATTACGACCGGCATCGCCTGCCCGAGGCGACCGAGAAAGAGCTTGGACTGATCTGGCATCCGACGGTCGAAGACATGGTGAAGGTCTGCGACGTCGTCACGATCAACGCACCGCTGCACCCTGAAACCGAGCATCTCTTCAACGACGCGCTCTTGGCCAAGATGAAGCGCGGCGCCTATCTCGTGAATACCGCGCGCGGAAAAATCTGCGACCGCGACGCGATTGTCCGGGCGCTCGAAAGCGGCCGGCTCGCGGGCTATGCCGGCGACGTCTGGTTCCCGCAACCAGCGCCTAAGGATCATCCCTGGCGCAGCATGCCCCATCATGGCATGACCCCGCATATCTCGGGCTCCTCGCTCTCGGCCCAGACGCGCTACGCGGCCGGCACGCGGGAAATTCTCGAATGCTGGTTCGAGGGAAGGCCGATCCGCGACGAATATCTGATCGTCGACGGCGGCAAACTGGCAGGGGCCGGGGCGCATTCCTATAGCGCCGGCAACGCAACCGCCGGATCGGAAGAGGCGGCCAATTTTTCCAAAGCCAGCTGATTTTTTTGGCGGCGCCCACGGCGCCGCCTCCGCTGCCCCCCGCGCTTCCCTGTCGCGCATTCGATCGCGATCGAGCGACGGCGCCTCGAAGTCAAATCATCCAGATCGTTGCATTGCGCCGCGGAGCGTAGGGCTGGCCATTTCCGGCTCACGCCGCCGTTCCCACTTAAGAAGGACGGCGACCCTCGTTGCTGCCCCGCGACGATCCGCCTAACGCCCACGACCCGCGTCTTGAGCCTTGATGAGAGGAGGCTTATTCCTCGATCGGCCGGACCATAGCCCTCAATTATTTCCAAATCGACCCATTCGAGCCTTGACCGGGCGCCCCCTGAGAGGACTATTCCGGAGCAGGAAGGGATCGGCGGCGAAAACGCATCGTTCACTGGAAAAATGCGAGATGAGATGGATGTTGACGCCTTGGACGCTTTTTGGGCGTTCCGCCTTTCGACCGACTATCCGGGCCATAGATGGATCGTGTTTTGACGAGTTCAGGTAAGCCCGAACGGATCGTTATTTGCGCCCTGCAAACCTATTCGAAAATAGGCGGATTGCAGAATTTCAATCGCCGGGCGTTCCAGGCCCTCGCCGAGAGGGCGCAGCTGCGAGGGCAACCGAACCCGGCAGCGCTCCTTTCTGGAGATGAGCCCGCGTCGATCACGCCGATCCCAGGAATTGAGTTCATCCCCGTCAAGGATAGCCTGATTTTCCTGTCGAAGGCCGTTTGGCGCGGCGCGCTTGAGGCGGACATACTCGTTTTATGCCATGTCAGACTGGCTATTATCGCGCCAGTCGTGCGGCTGTTGCGGCCAAAACTTCCGATTCTCATGTTTGTCCATGGCATAGAGGTGTGGACGCGGCCGCAGCTGCCGAACTTGCATTACTTCGACCCCTGGTTCTTGCGCGCGGTAACGCGGATCGCCTCCGTCAGCGCATTTACCGGCGCCACCATGTCGCGGGTTTTCAAGATCCCCGCCGCCAAATTCCGGCTTCTTCCCAACGCGGTCGACCTCCTTCCGCAACCGCCAGGCCCGCAGAAGCGCGAAGGCGCCACGATTCTTTGCGTTTCCAGGCTCAGCGCGCGCGATCGCAAAAAAAACGTCAATCAGGTGATCCGCGCCATCGCCAAGCTCAAGGATCTTATACCGTCCCTGAAGTTCGAGATCGTTGGAGACGGGAAGCTGCGAGCCGAACTCGAAACACTCGCAAAAAATCTCGGCGTCTTCGACAAGATCACGTTTCTCGGACAAGTCGAGGACGAGGAGTTGAACGCCGCCTATGCACGGGCGACGGTTTTCGCCATGCCCTCCTCGAAGGAGGGGTTTGGGATTGTCTATCTCGAGGCCTGGTTGCGCGGCCTTCCGGTCATTTGCAGTTCGGAAGGGGCGTCAAGTGAAGTCGTGTCGGACGGCGTCGACGGTTTCGTCGTTGACCCAGACGATGTGTCGATGATCGTGGACCGGCTGCACAGACTGCTGACGCAACCCGAGCTTGCAAAAGCGATGGGCGAAAATGGTCTGCAGAAGGTCCGGCGGAACTATCTGGATGCAAATTTCCGCGCAAATCTCAACGCCATCCTCGATGAACTCGTCGATGAGGGAACGCCTCGAGCCCCGGCTCCATGCGATGTTGGGAACGCGTGAATTCACAACGCCAAACGAGGCGACAAAGCAGTGGACGGCAAGGCGGGCAAATCGTCGCATATCGCCTGCAAGAACTTTCCCGAAAGATTGCGCGCTGTGCTCTCTATCCTAAAATTGAGATATGCTTCGAGGACGCATACCCTCAGCGATGATGATAGCTGAACGAGATAACAGCGAGGCGCTGGATGTTGGAACCACTCGAAGCTTCTAAAGCCAATGCTTTACATGGCGGTCCAAGCTTCTCGCTCAAAAACCGGATCATCCGCGCGGCGTGGCATCTGACCTGGCTGCTGCTGGCGTCATGGACGCCGCCTCCGCTGCATGGCTGGCGGCGCTTTCTCCTGCGCGCCTTCGGAGCAAAGATCGGTCGCGGCGCCCGCATTTACGGCAGCGTTAAGGTCTGGCTCCCGTCAAATCTGGAAATGGGGGACCATTCGACCATTGGCTGGAACGTCAATTGTTATTGCCAAGGCAAGGTCACCTTGGAAGATTATGCGAGCGTCTCCCAATATAGTCACCTGGTGTCGGGAACGCACGATATCGACAGCCCGACTTTCCAGCTCTATACGCAGCCAATCCGCATCTGCCGATATGCGTGGGTCGCATCCGATGCGTTCGTCGGTCCTGGCGTGACCGTTGGAGAAGGCGCGGTTCTCGGCGCCCGAGGCGTCGCCTTCAAATCCCTGGAGCCATGGACCGTCTATGGCGGCAATCCGGCTCGTGTGATACGCAAGCGAAGATCCGCCATCGCGCAACAGCCAAATGAAATTCAGCCGGCCGATTGACATGGGCGCGACAGAATCCGGCACTGCGGTCATTTGACGATAGCGCATCGACGCTCGACCAAGACGAATGAGATGCGACATGAATGCGATCCCCGAGCCCGTCGATATCGCCATTCTGGATGACTATCAGAATGTCGCGCTGGACATGGCCGACTGGTCGCAGCTTCAGGGCCGCGCAATCGTGACTGTCTTTAATGACCACATCGAGGACCCCGAGGCGCTGGTCGCGCGCCTGCTGCCCTTCGACATTATCTGCGTCATGCGCGAGCGCACGCCTTTGCCGCGCGCAATCCTTGAAAAGCTGCCCCGGCTGAAGCTGATCGTCTCCACTGGCCGACGCAATGCTTCGATCGACGTCGCCGCCGCCACTGAGCGGGGCATTCCGGTTGCGCGCACTGGCTACTCGTCCGATGCGACAATTGAATTCACATGGGCCATGATCCTTGCAAGCGCGCGCCACATCGCGTCCGAGAATGCTTCGCTGCGCTCTGGCGGCTGGCAACGCTCGATCGGCGCTCACCTGCGCGGCAGGACCCTCGCCATTCTCGGACTTGGCAATATAGGCGCGGAGGTGGCGCGCATCGGCGCTGCGTTCGGCATGAAAATCATCGCCTGGAGCCAGAACATGACGGCGGAAAGCGCGGCGGCGGCGGGCGCTGAATTCGTCGCGAAGGACGAACTCTTCAGTCAGGCCGACATCCTCACCATCCATCTTGTTCTCAGCGGCCGGACGCGAGGCCTGGTCGGCGCGCGCGAGCTCGCTCTGATGAAGCCGACCGCGCGACTCGTCAACACTTCGCGCGGACCGATCGTCGACGAAGCCGCGCTGATCGACGCGCTGCGGGCTCGCAAAATCGCCGGCGCCGCGATCGACGTATTCGACGTCGAGCCTTTGAGCCCTCTGCATCCTTTCCGCTCGCTCGATAATGTGCTCGCGACCCCTCACATCGGCTACGTGTCCGATAGCGCCTACCGCACCTTCTATTCCGACACGGTCGCCGACATTCGCGCCTTTCTCGACGGCGAGCCGTTCCCTTTGTCGCCCCCGCCGCGAGTCTGAGTCCGCTCTCGGAATCGATGCTGAGAGACGGAGCCTTGGGGGGCGGCGTTCAATCGCCATCCGGCGCCTCGCGTTGTTTTCATGCCTGATCCGCAGACCTTGTGAAGGCAGCCTAGATATGATGATGATCATCATACACTGACTGACGAAAAACTCAACGGATCAATCCGGTTGCGTAGGGGCGGCTCAGGCCGAGGCTCGCAAAGCGCGGTTTTTGCGGACGCCGACCAGCGATTCCCCCCGCCGGGGCGTTGCTCTTTCCCGTGGCCTTCCCGAAGCTGATTCTCAGAGCGCGCAGACGCCTGTCGTTTTGCAGCGTTCCGCGCGGCCGCTCGAGAATCGCATGGCCAATAAAAAAGACGCCGCTCATCGCCCAGCCAAAGGCCAAAGGATGAAGCGGCGTCGCTTGAGTTGGGGACCTGCCATCGAAACAGGGACATTAAAGCAATTGCGGCGCCAGATAGTTTCGTGGCGTGAAAATGATTTAACTTTGCCCCCGCGCGGAGAAATCCTCCTCGGGGCCTCGCCTCGAAAGGCTCGCTTGGCCTCGCCGGCCACCACGGCGACGCTCAAGCCATTGCCTTCGGCCGCGCTCCAATCGCAATCGCGATAGGCATATTTACGGGCGGAATGATTATATGCTGCGCAGCCGCAAATCGCGCGCCTCGTCAAGCTGGGCTATTGGCTTGCTTGATGACGCGGATTATGGGATACTGACAACGTAAAAATTCAAGGTCTGTTCGAGATAAGGTTTCGCCCGATGGCGCCAGCTAAGCTTATCTTTTCCATCATGGGGCTCGGCATCGCGGCGCTGGCCCTTCCAGCCGCCGGCCACGCGAATTCATTGGGCACAGACGACACCTTGGGTTTCTGGGGCCGTCCCTATCCTTATGGTTACGTATACCACCGGCCTCCGGCGGAATGTTTCGACGTTCATCCCGTGGAGACGCCGGACGGTCCGCGCCTCGAAGAAACCTGGATTTGCGGAGCGCCCGTTTCTGCTCGCTATTGAGGCGCCTCTGACGCCGTTCGGCCCATCGCCCGGCGGCGCCTGTTTTCCGGCGTCCTGACACTCACCAGGACTAGCCCTTCAGCGCCTCCAGTTCAGCGCGCAGTTCCGCCGGCTCACCAACCCGGAACTGCGCGGCGGTCATCGTCCGAGCCGCTCCGACGCGAATCGAAATGCCGCCCCGCGCATTGACAAAAACAAAGCCGCTCTCATCGGTCAGATCGTCACCGATGAAAACGGGCGTTCGCCCGGCGAAAGGCGCGCTCGCCAGCAGAGCTTCGACCGCCGTCGCTTTGGTGTGGTCCGACTGCTTCAGTTCAGCCACCATCTTGCCCGGCTGCACCGCGAGCCCTGGACCGTCTGCGACCGATTCAAGCATCGTCAAAACCTCATCCGCAAGTTCCGGCCGCTGACGAAAATGCAGGGCAAGGGTCGCGCCCTTGTCTTCCAGCCTCAGGCCGGGATGAAGCTCGGCAAACGCGCGCAGCTTCGGCCGCGCGGCGTCCATGACGCCGCTCTGCGCAAAAATCCGGCTGCCGTCGACGAAACGGATCTCTGCGCCATGCAATCCGGCGGCGGGCAAAACCAGCGGCTCGAAGATGCGGTCGAGGTCGTCGATCTTGCGGCCGCTGACCAGCGCCAGCGCCGCCCCGGCTCGCCCGGCGACGTCCTGCAGCAGCGCGCGCAAAAACGCGTCGGCTGCGACATCCTCGGGCCGCGGCCTGATCTCGAGCAAAGTGCCGTCGACATCGAGAAAATAGGCCGAGGTCCGAGGCGGCGCCAGCCTTGCCAGTTCGCCCGATAGCAAAGACCGAGGAGAGGCGCTCAAAGTTACCACGCCCCTGTATTGGCCATCGAGGCCCAGGGCTCCTGTTTCGGCAGCGCGCCGCCCTTCTGCAACAGTTCGATCGAGATGGCGTCGGGTGAGCGGATAAAGGCCATGTGGCCATCCCTTGGCGGTCTGTTGATCGTGACGCCCGCTTTCATCAGCCTGTCGCAGGTCGCATAAATATCGTCGACGGCGAACGCCAGATGGCCGAAATTGCGGCCGCCAGTATAGACCTCGCTCTCCCAATTATAGGTCAGTTCGATCAACGGAGCTTGCGATTGTTTGGCGCGAACCGCATCGCCGGGCGCCGCCAGATAAATCAGCGTGTAGCGGCCAGCTTCGCTTTCGACACGCTTGATTTCAACAAGGCCGAGCTTGTCGGTATAGAATTCAAGCGACTTCTCAAGATCCGAGATTCGAACCATCGTATGAAGATATTCCATGTTCAATTCTCCCTTTCCGCCGCTGCCCGGTCGCGGCCCGCGACGCTCCGTCGAACTGGCGAGCCTATAGCACGAAGCGCGTCGCCTGCCGCCCCCGGCAAGCTGCCGCAGCGCGGCGGACGAAGGAACCCGTTTCGATGAGCGACAGCGTGAACGTCGAAAAGGCCGATCAGAGACTAAAGGAAGGCGCCGCGCTCGCGTCGATCGCGGTCAGCGCGGCGATGACGATCGCCAAGCTGATCGCCGGCCTCTTATCGGGCTCGCTCGCCGTGCTCTCCGAGGCGGGACACAATCTCGCCGACGTCGCGACAACGGCGCTCACCTATTTCGCAATCCGCATCGCCCACAAGCCCGCCGACAACGAGCACCAATATGGCCACGCCAAGGTCGAAGCTTTGGCCGCGCTGATCGAAACCGGATTCCTCTTCGCGCTTTCGGCCTTCATCCTGGTCGAAGCGGTGCGGCGGCTTTTTAGTCACGACGTCGAAATAAGCGCGGGCTATATCGTTTTCGCGGTGCTGATGGCCTCGATCGTGGTGGATCTGATCCGCTGGCGCAGCTTGAGAAAAATCTCAAGGGCGACAAAAAGCGAGGCGCTCGCGGCGGACGCGCTGCATTTTTCGAGCGACATCATTGCGTCGCTGCTGGCCATCGGCGGTCTCGTCGCGGCGCGCTTCGGTTTCCCGCAAGGCGACGCCATCGCCGCGCTGGGCGTCGCCGCCTTTGTCGCCGTCGCCGGCTATAAGATCGGCCGCCGCACGATCGACACGCTGGTCGACGCCGCGCCGAAGGGTTTGACCGAAAAAGTGTGGGCCATAGCCGCGTCGGTTCCCGGCGTGATCAGGATCGAGAAGGTCCGGCTGCGGCCCGCCGGACCGCAGGTGATCGGCGATATAGAGATCACCGTCGCCCGCACGCTGTCTCTCGAGACAATGGCGGCGATCAAGGCGAATGTCGCGGCGGCGATCAAAGCCCGGCATCCGGAAGTCGCGGTCACCATCTCGACGCAACCGATCGCCATCGACAGCGAAACCATCATCGAGCGCATTCTTCTCATCGCCGCCAAACGCCATCTGCCGGTGCATCACGTCACTATTCAGGAAATCGACGGGCGGGCGTCGATCAGCTTCGATGTCGAACTCGATGGCCGCATGCCGCATCGGAACGCCCATGAGATCGCCTCCGGGCTCGAAAACGAGATCAGCAAGGAACTCGGCGCCGGCATCGAGGTCGAGAGCCATATCGAGCCTTTGGAGCCGCGCCAGCTTCCAGGCCATGACGCGGAGCCGAAGGTCAGGGCGGACATCGAGGAGGCCCTGATCAAAAAAGCGCATGACCAGGGCGCCGAGCTGCGCGACATCCACAATGTTCGCGTACGGCGCACGCCGTCGGGACTCGTGGTGAATTATCACTGTCGCGTTGATCCGGCGCTCTCCGTCGACGAGGTGCATGACCAGGTCGATGCGCTGGAGCGCAAAGTCCGCGCCGCCTTCAAAACGATCATCCGGATCGTCGGCCACGCCGAGCCGGCAGAATGAAGGCGCCGACGTCCGCCGCGTCCCCCCGCGCCGCCATCGCGACGCTGGCGGGCCTCATGCGCAGCCGGCGCTTTGCGCCTTTGTTCTGGTGCCAGTTTTTTTCCGCGTTCAATGACAATTTCGTGCGCAACATGCTCGCCATGCTCATCCTGTTCAGGCTTGGCGAGCAGGGAGCGGGCGTGCTGGTGACGCTCGCGGTCGGCGTTTTTGTGCTGCCATCGCTCCTGCTGTCGGGGCTCGGCGGCGAGATGGCGGACGCGCAGGACAAGGGACGTCTCGCGCGCGTCTTGAAAGCCGCCGAAATCGGGGTTCAGCTTGTCGCGGCGGCAGGGCTGTGGCTCGCGTCCCTGCCGCTGCTTTATACGGCGCTGTTCGGCCTTGGTGTCATCGCCGCGCTGTTTGGCCCCCTCAAATACGCCATCCTGCCGGATCTCCTGAAAACCGGGGAGCTTATCGCCGCGAACGCTCTGGTGGAGGCGGCGACCTTCGCCGCCATCCTGCTCGGGCTTATCGCGGGAGGCCTCTCCGCGGCGCGCTCGTCCGAAAGCGTCACGCTGCAGCTACTGCTCATCGCCCTCGCCTGCTGGGGTTTCAGTCTTTTCATTCCAGCGACAAGCCGCGCGGCGCCGGGCCTTCGCATCACGCCCAATATTCTCGTCTCGACCGGCGCGCTTTTGCGCGAGGTCAGGCGAGAGCGTCAGCTGTGGAGCCGCAGCATCGCGGTTTCGTGGTTCTGGATGACGGGCGCGGTGGCGCTATCCCTGACGCCGGTCGTCATCCGCGACAGGACCGGCGGCGGCATCGGCGTCGAAACCGCCGTCAGCGCCCTCTTCGCAATCGGCATAGGAATCGGCTCGATGGCGGCGGCGCTGATCGCGAAGGGCCGCCTCCTGTTGCGTCCGGTTCTCTTCGCCGCGATCGGCATGGGGCTGTTCCTTGTCGATCTCGGCGTCTCGACCTCAAGACTTCCTACCGCGCGCGCAACGATCGGGCTCGAGGCGTTCTTCACCTCGGCGGCCGGACTGCGCGTGTCCTTCGACGTCGCGGGGCTCGCCTGCGCGGGCGGTCTTTTCGTCGTGCCCCTGTTCACCGCGATTCAGGCCGACGCCCCCGCCCCTTGGCGGTCAAGAATCGTCGCCGGCGTCAATGTGCTCAATTCCAGCCTGATTGTCGCAGGCGTCGCAGCGACAGCCGCGTTGCAAAGCAGGGCCGTCGGCCTGTCCGAACCGTTCTTGCTCGGAGGCCTTGGCGTCCTCACTCTCGCTTTCGCCGTTTACGTTCGCAGATGCGTGGCGCCAGCCGCTTGACGTGCGGCGGCGGATCAGTCAGCGACCGGCCGTTGGCGCTTCATAAGGCAACCCAAGCTTTGTCTCAGGCGCCGATGCGCTTGGCCGCAGTTGCCGAACGCCGTGGCGCGCAACATATGAAACCCAAAAGCGCCAAAAAGCGTTCATCGGGCGCCAAATGACGTGGATAGAGGGGAGGAGTTGCACTGATAGGAGTTATCAGAATGAACATGATTTCGAAGACCGTTCTCGCCGGCGCGCTCTTTGGGCTGTGCCTCGCCGGCGGCGCCAGCGCCAGCGCGCGGGAAAGTGGTTACCCTTGGGGCAGTCCAATCGCGGCTGGGTCCGTCAGCCCCAACGGCTCACTCGGCCCTGTCGCCGCGCCACCGCTCTATCATGGCCGTTCCGTCGCAACAGACGCGCGGCACGAATACCAGCGTCGCGCCGAGATGGACAGCAGGCGGTAAGAATCGGCCGCTGCGCGCTACCGGGGTTTCCATCACGGCGTTTTGCGCAAAAACGTTCCGAACCCGCGCGGACCGTCGCCGACCTGCATTTCGGCCGTGACCTTCAGCGTTTGTGCGTCGATCGCGAAAACGTCATTGGAAAACCAGTTCACGACATAGACCGTCCGCCCGTCGGAACTGGCTTGCAGCCCGTCGGGATATTCACCTACCGAAACGCGCCCGACGGACTTCAAAGTTTCGAGATCGAAGGCCGAGACAGTGCCGCCATATTGGTCGCTGGTGAAGCCGCGCCCGCCGGCGAGAGCGACGACATAGGGCCGCTTTCCGGCTGGCGCCGTGCCGATCAGTTTTCGCGCCTGAAGGTCGACGATCGAAACATCGTTGCTTTCGACATTGGCCGTATAGACGCGCGCGCCAGCGGCGTCGATTGTGACGCCAAAAGGATGAGCGCCTACTTTGACGGTGGCGATGGCATTGAAGCTCTTGGCGTCGATGATCGAGATGGCGTCGTCGTCTCGGTCCGCGACGACGATCAAGGCGCCGTCCGGCGACACCGCGACGCCGGAGGGCGATTTTCCGACGCTGGCGGTGGCGACGATCGCCCGCGTGGCAACGTCGATCTTATAGATGCGCGGGAGATAGAATCCCGCAACATAGATGAAAGCGCCGGTCGGATCGACGGCGATGCCGAGCGGCGTATCAGGCACGTCGATTTTCGCCCTGATCGCGCGGGAGGCCGCGTCGATCACAGAAACGAATTTCCCCTCGGTGCTGGTGACGAACGCCGTTTTGCCGTCGCGCGACATGGCTATTCCGGCCGGTTTGCCGCCAACCGAAATATGCGCCGCGACCTTATGCGTCGAAAGGTCGAGCACGCTCAGCCCGTCGCCATTCTGCTCCGTGATGAAAGCTTCGTCGGCCGTCGCCGGGCCGTGGCGCAGAAAGACGCCCAGCACGGCGAACGCGACTAGCGCCGCGCGGCGCATCAAAAACACGCCTATTTGGCCGAATCGATTTTCGTCTTGAGGGCCGCGAGGCCGCTCTTGTAGAGGTCGGAGACGGCCTTGATCGCGGCTTCGTCGTTGAGGTCGGGCGGCGGATCATTGTTGGGGTAGCCGCGATAGAAGGCGCCGTGCCATTCGACGGTGCTCGTCTTGCCATCGTCGCTCGGCCGCACATCGATTGTCGATGAATAATTATTGACCGGCAGGACCTTCACGTCGATTTTCGGGACGTAATAAGAATAGCTGTATTTGTCGGCGTCATATTTGGTCAGCTCCTCATCGATGGAGGCGCCGCCGCCGAGGTCGATGTGACGCTTCGCCGTGCCCGGCGTATTGCCGCCTTCGCCGGTCGTCGCCTTGACGACAGGAAGCCAGCTCATATCCTGAAAATTGCCGATGACCGCCCACACCTTCGCCGGCGGCGCGTTGACCTCAACTGTTTCGGTAACCTTCTGGCGCGTCGGCCCGTGCGCCCATGCCCCGCCCGGCAAAGCCGAAACGATCAGGGCGGCGCCCAACAGAGCAGACTTCAGTATGCGTTCAGCCATTGTTTCGCGTCCCTTAATAACTTGTTTGCGTGCTGATCCTTTGCATCGCACCCGCACTTTACGCCTCGCCGGCGCAAGCCCTATGATCGGCTCGACCCGCGAGCCCTTTTGCCGCCGCCTTGTGTTGAGGTTTTGATGCGTACCGACAGTGCCGAACCCGTTCGCCTGAAAGACTACAAGGCTCCAGACTATCTGATTGACGCGGTCGATCTCGATGTCAAGCTCCACGCGACCGCGACCCGGATCGTCTCGCGCCTCAGCATTCGGCCCAATCCACATGGCCGGCGCGACGCCGCGCTGGTTCTGGACGGGGACGGGCTCAACGCAAGGCGGATCACGCTGGACGGCGAGGCGATCGACCTCGACAAAGCCTTGCTCAGCCCGGATCAACTGACGCTCGCAGCGCCGCCGCAGCGGCCATTCGCACTGGAGATCGAGACGGAAATCGACCCATCGGCGAACACGCGCCTGATGGGCCTCTATCGCTCGGGCTCCGCCTATTGCACCCAGTGCGAGCCGGAGGGTTTTCGCCGCATCACCTATTTTCTCGACCGGCCTGACGTGCTCAGCGTCTATACGGTGCGCATCGAGGCGGATCGCTCGGAGGCGCCGCTGCTTCTCTCCAACGGAAATTTGATCGAGGCGGGCGATCTCGAAGGAGGCAAGCGCCATTACGCGGTCTGGCGCGACCCCTTTCCAAAACCCTCATATCTGTTCGCTCTGGTCGGCGGCGATCTCGGCTCCGTTCACGATGAATTCATCACGAAGTCGGGCCGCAAGGTCGCGCTTGGCATTCATGTCGAACACGGCAAGGAGCCGCACGCCGCTTACGCCATGGATGCGCTCAAGCGGTCGATGGCCTGGGACGAGACCGCTTTCGGCCGGGAATATGACCTCGACGTGTTCAATATCGTCGCCGTGTCCGATTTCAACATGGGCGCGATGGAGAATAAGGGCCTCAACATCTTCAACGACAAATATGTGCTCGCCTCGCCCGCGACTGCGACGGACGCCGATTACGCCCATATCGAGGCCGTGATCGCGCATGAATATTTCCATAACTGGACCGGCAACCGCATCACCTGCCGCGACTGGTTCCAGCTCTGCCTCAAGGAAGGCCTCACGGTCTTCCGCGACCATGAATTCTCCTCGGACATGCGCTCGCGCGCGGTTCATCGCATCGCCGACGTGCGCGCGTTGCGGGCCGCGCAATTTCCCGAGGACGCAGGCCCGCTCGCCCATAATGTGCGGCCTGAGACCTATCATGAGATCAATAATTTCTACACGGCGACGATCTATGAGAAGGGCGCCGAAGTGATCCGCATGCTGAAAGTGCTGATCGGCGAAGAGGCCTTCGCCAGGGGCATGGATCTTTATTTCGATCGCTATGACGGGACGGCGGCGACGATCGAAGATTTCATCTCCTGTTTCGCGGAAGCCGCCAACCGCGATCTGACGGCGTTCTCGCGCTGGTATCATCAATCCGGAACGCCGCTCGTTGAGGCGAATGGCGCTTATGACGCGGCGGCGCGAACGTTTACGCTTGAATTCCGGCAATCCTCGAAGCCGACGCCGGGACAGGACCACAAGGAGCCTTTCGTCATTCCGATCGCGCTTGGCCTCGTCGGCCGCGATGGCGATTTGCCGCTGAAGGTCGGCGCCCAGAACGGCGCCAGCGCGCTGGAGATTTCACGCGCCGTCTTCGAGCTTTCGGCTCCGAGCCGGAAGATCACTTTCCTCGACGTGCCGAGCCGTCCGGTGCCTTCCCTGCTGCGCGGTTTTTCGGCTCCCGTGCGGCTCGACTATCCGGCCAGCGAAGCCGATCTCATCACGCTCATCGCGCATGACAGCGACAGCTTCAACCGCTGGCAGGCGGCGCAGACCTACGCCAGCCGGCTGTTGCTGCGCTCGGTCGCCAATATCCGCGGCGGCGGCGAAGCGCGCCACGATCAGGGCTTCATCGACGCGCTCGGCGTCGTCCTCAATAAAAGCTCGGACCCCGCTTATACGGCGCAGATGATCACCTTGCCGAGCGAGGCCGACATTGCCCGCGATATGGGCGAGGATGTCGATCCCGACGCCATTCACGCCGCGCGCGACGCGTTGCGGCAGGCGATCGGCAAAAGCCTCGCCGCCGGTCTTCTCTCCGCCTATGCGCGGCACGCCGAGAACGGGCCTTATTCGCCTGACGCCGAGGCCGCCGGCCGCCGCGCCTTGCGCAACGCCGCGCTCGATCTTTATTGCGCGGGCGAGCCAGCGGAAGGCGCCCGCCTCGCCGCCCGCCAGTTCGAGGCCGCCGACACAATGACCAATGAGATCGCCGCCCTCGGCGCGTTGGCGCAGAAGGCGGGCTCGTTGCGGGAGGGGGCGCTCGACACATTCTATCGCCGCCACGCCGCTGAGGCTCTGGTGATCGACAAATGGTTCGCGCTGCAGGCGATGATCCCCGAAACCGACACGCTCGAGCGGATTCAGAAGCTGATGCGCCACGCCGCCTTTTCGCTTCAAAATCCGAACCGGGTGCGCTCGCTTATCGGCGCCTTCGCAACCGGAAACCAGACGCGCTTCAACGCGCCGGACGGAAGCGGCTATGATTTTGTCGCCGGCGTCGTGCTCGATCTCGACCAGAAAAACCCGCAGGTCGCCGCCCGGCTGCTCGCCGCCTTTAAGAGCTGGCGCTCGCTCGAGGCGAAACGGCGGGGGCTCGCAGAGGCGGCGCTGCGCCGCATCGCCGCCGAGGGCGCGCTTTCAGCGGACGTCAAGGACATTGTCGAGCGTTCGCTCGGCTAGCTGATCCGGCAAAGCGCATAGGAACGCATCAGGACGATAAGGGAAAGAGAGGGCTTTCGGACTTTGAAGAGTTGGAAGCCTTCCTCACGCGCCGCTTTCAAGCCAAAGGACGAATGCAAACCAAAGGACGAACGAATGAGCGAGCAGCTCTGGACCGCCGTCGACTCTTATATCTGTGACCTTCTCGCGCCCGGCGATCCGGCGCTCGACGCCGCGCTGGAGGCGAGCGCCGCCGCCGGCCTTCCCTCGATCCAGGTCGCGCCCAATCAGGGAAAGCTCCTGCAGCTTCTGGCGCGCATCCAGGGGGCAAGAAGCATTCTCGAAATCGGAACGCTCGGCGGCTACAGCACGATCTGGCTCGCGCGGGCCCTGCCGCCCGAGGGGCGTCTGATTACGCTCGAGGCCGATCCCAAACATGCTGAAGTCGCGCGCGCCAATTTTGCGCGGGCAGGACTTGCCGGCCAGATCGAACTGCGGCTCGGCCAGGCGCTCGATACGCTGCCGCAATTGTCGATGGAGCGCCTTGGCCCCTTCGATCTTTTTTTCATCGACGCCGACAAGGCGAACATTCCGGCCTATTTCAACTTCGCCCTTGGTTTATCGCGCCGCGGAAGCCTCATCATTGTCGATAATGTCGTGCGCAAAGGCGCGGTGATCGACCCTGACAGCGCCGATCCCGACGTCAAGGGCGTGCGGCGGTTCAATGAGATTCTCTCCTGCGAAACGCGCGTCGACGCAACGGCGATTCAGACGGTTGGCGGCAAAGGCTATGACGGTTTCGCGCTGGTGCTGGTCACCGCTGATCCTTGAGCGAAGCCGCGCGGCTTAAGGCTGCGCGAGGGGCCGCGCCTCGCCGCCGCGGCGCTTGGCGTCCTTCACCTACGCAATTGTTTTTACGATCTTTTCGCCCCGGAGGCGAGCTGTTTCCCGGACGCAGGACCAACGCGCAAACGCTTCTTTTTCAAATACTTACGCAATTGATGCGGATTTTTTGCGAGAGCGCATCAGGATCTGCCGTCAAGCTTAAAAATTACATTCATTCTTAATGAATTTTCTGGACAAAAAAGCGAAGTCGGAGTCTCATGATTCTCGACTCGGAGAGGTGCGGCACATCACTCCGGTCAAGTTTCGAGGGGGCCTGACATGGCGCGTGCAAACGCGGCTGATGCGTCTGCGCATGCAGACGCATTGCTAGAACTTGCCGGGACTCCGGCGCTTCACGCCGCGTCGGCGCGGACTGCGCTCTCCGGGATAGGAAGTCTCGAGATCTGGGTGCGTCGCGGCGTTCCCGCGATGGTCGTTCTCTTCATCGCAGCCCTCATCGCCATGACGAGCGTGATGGCGCATGATTCGTATGACCGCACCGTCTCCGACGCCCTTTCCGACCTCGAGCTGCTCTCCGCCGTCGTCACCGACGATCTTCGTGACATTCTGAAACAGACGCCGCAGAGCGATATCGGCGCCGCGCTCGCTGATACGGTCCCCTCACGCGCCATCGCCCGCGGACAACAGGTGCTGATCACAAACCTCGCCGGCGACGTCATCGCATCCGCCCCAGGCTCCGAACGGGTGAGAGGCTCACTCACCGACTATCTTGGCGTGGCGCAACCGCTGACCATTTTCGCCGAAAAGGCCGGTGTCCTTCGCATCAATCTCGCCGACGGCACGGACGCCCTCGCGACCGTGCGCAACTTGCGCGCGCCGCTGGGGCAGATCGCCTTCATCGCGCCGATGTCGTCGATTCTCGCCGAATGGCGCACCGCCGCGTTGCGCACCGCCGTTCTCCTCGTCTCGACCACTCTCGTACTCATCGCGCTCGCGGTCGCCTATTTCTGGCAGGCGTCCCGCGCACGCGAATCCGATCGCATCTGCGATCGCGTACGCGATCGCATCGACACCGCCCTGACGCGCGGCCGATGCGGGCTTTGGGACTGGGATCTCGCGCGTGGACGGATCTACTGGTCGGATTCGATGTATGAAATCCTCGGCATGGCGCCCGTCGGCAATTTTCTCTCCTTCGGAGACATCAACACGCTGGTGCATCCGCAAGATGGCGATCTTGCCGCCATCGCGGAAATGCTGACCGCATCGAAAGCCGAGAGCGTCGACCACGCCTTCCGGATGCAAAATGTCAGGGGCGAATGGGTTTGGCTGCGCGCGCGCGCCGAACTCGTGCGCGAACGGCCGGGATCAACGCCCCATCTCGTCGGCATCTGCGTCGACATCACTGAGCAAAAGACGCTTGCGGAACGCTCCGCCACGGCTGACCTGCGCCTGCGCGACGCTATTGAATCGGTGTCGGAAGCCTTCGTCCTCTGGGACGCCGACAATCAACTCGTCATGTGCAATTCGAAGTTCCAGAAATTCCACAATCTGTCGAGCGAGGCCGTCACCGCCGGAACGCCTTACGCCCAGGTCATGGAGCGGGGCACCCCGCCGCTCATCCAGGCGCAGACAGCGCTCGGCGAGAGGCCTCAGGCCGGCGCCCGGACCTACGAAGCGCGGCTCGCTGACGGGCGCTGGCTACAGATCAACGAACGGCGCACCAAGGACGGCGGCTATGTTTCCGTCGGCACCGACATCACCACCCTGAAGCGTCATGAAGAACAGTTGATGGAGAGCGAACGCCGTTTGATGGCGACCGTCGCGGACCTGCGCAAATCTCG
The DNA here is from genome assembly GCF_038024855.1 of Methylocella tundrae. Taxonomy (NCBI): domain Bacteria; kingdom Pseudomonadati; phylum Pseudomonadota; class Alphaproteobacteria; order Hyphomicrobiales; family Beijerinckiaceae; genus Methylocella; species Methylocella tundrae. The sequence goes on along the minus strand of NZ_CP139089.1, from coordinate 212,158 downwards.
TCAGACGCTGGAAGTCCAGGCGCAGCAGCTCGCCGATCTCGCCGAGAAATATCTCGAACAGAAAGCCGAGGCTGAAACGGCCAACCGCGCAAAGTCGGAATTCCTCGCTAATATGAGCCATGAATTGCGAACGCCCCTGAACGCCATCATCGGTTTCTCCGAATTGATGCAGCAGGAAACGTTCGGCCCGCTCGGCTCCAGCAAATATGTCGACTATTCCAGCGACATCAAACAGAGCGGCGAATATCTGCTGGGCGTCATATCCGATGTTCTCGACATGTCGCGCCTCGAGGCCGGCCGCGTGCGCCTGCAAAAGACTGATTTCGACATCGACACGGCGGTCAAGCGCGCCGTCTCGACGATCGAACAGATCGCGCGCGAGAAAGACATCACTGTCATCGCCGAAACCTTGCCTGAGAAGCGCATTCACGCCGATCGCGACGCTTTCGAGAAAATCCTTACTATCCTTCTTCGCAACGCCGTGAAATTTACGCCCAATGACGGGCGCGTCAGCGTACGCACGCGCATCGTCCAGGGAGCCCTCAACGTTTATGTGGAGGACACCGGCATGGGCATCGCGGCGGCGCCGCTGGCGCGGCTAGGTCGGCCGTTCGAACAGTTGGACGGCGGCCTCGACAATGGCATGAAGGGCTCGGGGCTTGGCCTCGCGATCGCGCGCTCGCTCGTCGATCTACATGGCGGCTCGATGCGTATTCGCTCAACCGTCGGCTCCGGCACCATTGTCCTCGTGCATCTGCCGCAATCGCGCGACGCGCCGCGCCAGAAGCTGCTGATGGCGGCGGCCGCGCCGCGCCGCCCGCACGCCCCGCCGCAAAAACTGCGCGCTTCAGTGCGCGGATAGCACCTGCCTGAAAATCGCGCGCACCTTCGAGCGCGCCTCGACGAGATCGCTTTCCAGAGCGCTGATGCTCGGCAGTTCAGCGGCGTTGGCGAGGCGGCGCTGCACGGCTTCGCTCGCAAGGCGTGGATCGGCGCCAGGGTCGAGGGTCAGCCGCAGCATTTGCGTGACATTCGTCATCAAGCGAAGGGCGTCGAGCAGCGTTCGCGCATCCTCGCGCTCGATCAAGCGGAGTTCCGCTGCGGTCTCGAGCACCGCCGATGTCGAAACGCTGATCAGCGAGGGATGTGCGTGCGCGTGGCGCAGCAGCAGATATTGCGCGAGGAACTCGATGTCGATGAGGCCCCCGGACGCCAGCTTCAAATCCCAGGGGTCCTTGTCGCCCTTGACGCTTGCGATCAGCTTGCGCATTTCGACGACCTCGCGCGCCAGTTTCGCGGGACGCTCGCGCATCAGAACGGCGCGGATGGCCTCGCCCGTCTCAAGGCTGAGGCCACAGTCGCCGGCGACAGGCCGCGCGCGCGTCAGCGCCATATGCTCCCAGGTTTCCGCCGCGTTGTTTTGATATTCGACGAAACTGCGAAGCTGCGTCGCCACCGGGCCCTGGCGCCCAGACGGACGCAGGCGCATATCAACCTCATAAAGCGGGCCGCGTTTCGTCGCGACCGTCAAAGCTGAAATGAGGCGCTGTGCGATGCGCGTGTAATACTGCACGGCATGCAATGGCCGGGCGCCGTCCGACTCCGGACGGTCGCGGTCGAAATCATAGATGAGAATAAGGTCGAGATCGGACGCCGCGGTCATCTCGTATGAGCCGAGCTTGCCAAGACCAAGGACAATGCAGCGCCCTGCCGGCACGCGGCCGTGTTCGGTGGCGAAAAGGCGCTCGATAAAGGCGAGCGCCGCCTCGACGATGGCGCCAGCGAGCGAGGAATAGTCGCGCGCCGCCGCCATCGGGCTGATCGCCCCCGACATGAGCTTGAGCCCGATCGGAAACATCTCTTCCTTGGCGAAATCGCGCAGCGCATCAAGAAATTCCTCAAGATGCGCCGAGGCTCCAAGGAGCCGCGCGGCGCGCTGCCCGTAAACGCTGTCATCTATTGGCGTTTCGAGGATGCGCGGATCGACCGTCGCGTCGAGGATATGCGGATTGTTGATGACCATGCGCGCAAGGCGCGGGGCGCCGCCAAGAATATCGGCGAATAATTCGCAAAGCCGCGGGTTCGATTTCAGGAGCGAGAAGAGTTCGACCGCCGCGGGCATGCGCGCGAGCGCGCTGTCAAAACCGGCAAGCGCCATGTCGGGATCGCCTGAACTCGCGAAGGCCTGAACGAGCCCTGGAACAAGTTCGGTCAAAACCTCCCGCGCATGCGGCGTGCGCACCGCGGGCCGTCGGCCAAAATGCCAACCTCTGATCGTCTCCAAAGCCTTGGCCGGCTCCTTGAAGCCAAGCCGCGCCAGCGTCTCCAGCGTCTCGGGATCGGCTTCGGCGCCGGCGAAGACGAGACTGCCGACTTCGGCGTCAAGCGCCGGCGCATCCTCGAACAGGCGCGCGTAATGATGGGAAACCCGGCCCATGTGGCGCATGAGGGAGGTTTCGAAATCCTGTTCTTTCGCAAAGCCGCAAAAGCGCGAAAAGCGCGACAATTCTTCGCGATCGGCAGGCAGGCGCTGCGTCTGTTCGTCGGCCACCATCTGCAGACGGTGCTCGACTTCGCGCAGGATGACGTAAGCGGCGCTGAGATCGTTCACCGCCTCGCCCGTCACCCAGCCGTCGGCGCCAAGTTCGGCGAGCATGTCGAGCGTGCGCGAGCCGCGAAGGTTCGGCCTTTTTCCGCCGAAGATCAATTGCTGGGTCTGGACGAAGAATTCAATCTCGCGAATGCCGCCGCGGCCGAGCTTGACGTCGTGGCCCGGCACGGTGACTTCGGCATGGCCGCGCACGGCGTGGATCTGCCGCTTCATGGCGTGAATGTCGGCGATGGCGGCGTAGTCGAAATATTTACGCCAGATGAACGGCGTCAGGGTCGCGAGAAACGTCCGGCCGAGCGCGCTATCGCCTGCGGCCGGACGCGCCTTGATATAGGCGGCGCGCTCCCAGTTCTGGCCGAGCATTTCGTAATAGCTGTAGGCGGCGGGAAGCGAGACCGCGACGGCTGTCGAGCCAGGGTCCGGCCGCAGCCGCAAATCCACCCGCAGCACGTAGGAATCGACCGTCCGCTCCTGCAAGAGTTTGACGAGGCGCTTCGTCAGGCGAACAAAGACGGCGGAGGCCGCCGCCCCTTCGGCCAGGGCTGACGATTCGGGATCGTAAAAAACCGCGAGATCGACGTCGCTTGAATAGTTGAGCTCATTCGCGCCGAGCTTGCCGAGCGCGAGAATGACGAGGCCGCAGCCTGTCTCGGGCTCCGCCAATGAGGCAAGCTTCAGGCTGCCGGCGTGATGGGCCTCGCGCAGCAGAAAGCGCAAAGCGGCTTTGAGGAAGGCGTCAGCCGCGCGTGAAAGCGCGGCGGTCGTGCGCACAACGTCAGTGACGCCGCCAAGGTCCTCGAGCGCGATCAAAAGCGCGGTTTCCTGCTTCGCCCGGCGCAAGATGCGCATGGCGACGGCCTCATCCGCTGTCTCGTCGCAGGCCGCGCTCATCGCTTTGAGGCAGGCGTCAATCCGCGCGTCCGGATCGCTCAAAAGGCATTGCGCGAGGCGGCCAGGATCGCAAGCCGCAAGGCGCCACAGAAAGGGCGAATGATCGGCCAGCGCCTCGAGCAGTGGCTTGACGTGAGGCTCGCCGGCGAGAGCGCGAAGATCAGCCGCCGCATCGGATTGAAGGAGATCATCGACCCCCGCGCGCGCGCGGCGCCGATCCGTGAGGCGCGGGGCCTGACGCAGACGCCGATACAACGGCAGATCGGCCTCGCCCTCAGGCCTGTCGGCGGCGCGCGCCGGGTTCTGCGGCTTTCGTTCGGTCACGCCGCGGCCTCCGGCGGCGGAAGCGCCAGTCGCGGCGGCGGTTCGCGCACGATAGCGATCGCAGGCAGAGCGATGACGACGCGCAGGCCCGGCGCATTATCCTCGATTCGTAACGAGCCGTTATGCAGCCGCGCGACGGCGGCGGCCAGAGAGAGGCCAAGCCCCGATCCCGGCCGCGAGCGCGAATTCTCCAGCCGCACGAAACGATCGAGGACGCGTATGCGATCGGCCTCCGGGATACCCGGGCCATGATCGGCGACGCTGATCTCGACGTGAGGGCCACAGCGATGCGCGGACAGTTCGACGATGCGCTCGACGGTTGCGCGAGACTGCGCGCCAGCGGTCTGCTCCTCCGCCTCGCCGCCATATTTCAGCGCATTGTCGACGAGGTTTGCAATCGCCTGTCCGACAAGCTCGCGGCTGCCATGAACCATGAGATTGGGCTCGGCGTCGATTTTCAGGACGAAGCCTCGTTCCTCGGCCGCCGGCTCATAGAGTTCGCCGACGTCGCGCGTCACACATTCTGCGTCGAAATCGATCATGCCTTCGCGCCCTGAGCCCGCCTCCGCCCGGGCGATATTCAGGAGGGCGTCGAAAATATGGATCAGGCGGTCGGATTCCTCGATCACTTTTTCCAGCGCGCTGCGATAGTCCTCAGCCGTTTTGCCGAATTGCAGAGCCTGCTCGGCGCGGCTGCGCAAACGCGTCAGCGGCGTCTTGAGATCATGCGCGATATTATCCGAGACCTGCTTGACGCCAGCCATGAGTTCGCCGATGCGGTCGAGCATGGCGTTGAGGTTCTGGACCAGCCTGTCGAGTTCATCGCCCGTGCCGGCGACGGGCAGCCGGCCGGAGAGATCGCCGGCGACGATCGTTCGGGCGTTGGCGTTGATGGCCTCGACGCGATTGAGCACGCGTCGCGCCACCCATAGGCCGCCGAGCGTGCCAATGACCACCAGCCAGAACAGGGAAGTGAGCAGCGCGCCGCCGAGAATATGGCGCAGGCTCTCGCCTTCCTCGAGGTCATGTCCGACAAGCAGCCGGAAGCCGCCCGGGAGCGCGAAGATGCGCGCCATGGCGCGGCGCTTCTTGCCGACGCCTCCCGCCGGCTCATAGGCGGTCTCGACAAGCCCCGGACGCTCCAGGACGCCTAGCGGCAGATTTTTGATGTTGCCCGCGATCGGCTCGCCCGCCGCTGTGGTGACGAGATAGAGATCGGCGCCCGGCCGCTGCGTCCGCTTTTCGACGCTTTCGACGAGGCCGCGGATGCCGCCTTGCGCATATTGCTCAGCCAGTCCGCCGATGTCGGCGTCGACCGTTTGGGCGATCTGCTGGTTGATCAGCATCTTCACATTGTCGCCGACGCTGCCAAGGACCAGTCCCGCGCCGATCGCCGATATCACCAGATAAGCCAGCGATACTTTGAAAACCGTCGTGCGAAAAAGCCTAGCGAGAGCCGTCACGGATCATATATCCCGCGCCGCGAATGGTTTGCAGAAGGGGCGGCTCGAAACCCTTGTCGATCTTGCCCCGCAGCCGGGAAATATGAACGTCAATGACATTGGTCTGCGGATCGAAATGATAGTCCCATACATTTTCGAGCAGCATGGTCCGCGTCACCACTTGCCCGGCGTGCTTCATCAAATATTCCAGCAGCCGAAATTCACGCGGCTGGAGCTGGATTTCCTTGCCTTCCCGCGTGACCTTGTGGGCCAAGCGGTCAAGTTCCAGGCCATTGACGCGATAAACCGTTTCCTCTCCCGTTCCCGTCTGCTTACGCCGCGCCAAAACTTCGACGCGCGCAAGAAGTTCAGAAAAAGCATAAGGCTTTGCAAGATAATCATCGCCGCCGGCGCGCAGGCCCTTGACGCGGTCATCGACCTGGCCGAGCGCCGACAGGATCAGCGCCGGCGTCTCGATCTTCTGCGAGCGAAGGCCGCCGATGAGCGAGAGCCCGTCGAGCTTCGGCAACATGCGATCGACGATCAGGACGTCGTAATCTTCTTCGCGCGCGCGGGCGTAGCCTTCCAGTCCGTCGCCCACGTGATCTGCGACGTGCCCCGCTTCGCGAAACGCCTTGGCCATGTAGTTGGCCGCTTCCGAATCATCTTCGACGATAAGTATGCGCATAAGGGACATAATACTCATTTCCTGAAAAAGCAGCAGGCCGGGAGTCGCCTCCCGGCCTGTCGCGTCCTGGAGCCCGCGCCGTGGCGGGGGGCGACCCGTCGCGGACTCGCAAAAGTCTCGCAGCCGAGACTTAGGAAGCTGAAACTTTGAAAGCCCTCTTCAAAATTGAAGCGATCATGCCCGGCGTCACTTAATTCGCCGCGTCAACTTGTCCGAAAAGTCTGCAACTTTTCGGGTTCATGCTTTTTTGGCGCCGCGCCGGCCGCATGAACTTGTCCGAAAAGTCTGCAACTTTTCGGGTTCATGCTTTTTTGGCGCCGCGCCGGCCGCATGAACTTGTCCGAAAAGTCTGCAACTTTTCGGGTTCATGCTTTAGGAAGCCGGATTGGTCGCAATCGCGACGAAGCGCGTGCCTTCGCCGCTCTTGACGCGAAGCAGCACGGCTTTGCGGCCATCCTTCTTGGCGTCGGCGATTACCGAAGAGATATCCGACGGCTTGCTGACCGCGTGACCGCCCGCCTCGAGGATCACGTCGCCGACGCGAAGGCCCTTTTGCGCAGCGACGCCATCGGGATTGATGTCCGCGACGACGACGCCATCGCTGCCCGCGCCCTGAATGGACGACGCCGGGGCGAGCTTCAGGCCAAGGCCAGTCAATGCGGAATTATCCGCCAGAGCCGCGGGCTTCGAGCCCGCCTTGCTATCGTCAGGAAGCGACCCGAGCTTGACCGCGACCGTCTTCTCTGACCCGTCGTGCCAGTAAAGAAGATCAGCCTTCTTGCCCGGCCCGAGCGCCGCCACCTTCTTTGCAAGATCGCGCGGACCATCGACGCGCTCGCCATTGACGCCCAAAATGACGTCGCCGGATTTGATGCCCGCCTCTTTCGCAGGGGAATTATCCTGCGCGTCCGCGACCAGCGCGCCCTTGCTCGACTTGAGGCCGAGGCTATCGGCGATTTCATCGGTGACAGGCTGAATCTGCACGCCAATCCAGCCGCGGGCGACGGAGCCCTTGTCCTTCAGCGTGGCGATGATCGACTGCGCCGTCTCCGCCGGAATGGCGAAGCCGATGCCAACGCTGCCGCCCGAGGGCGAGAAGATCGCGGTGTTGACGCCGACGACGTCGCCCTGGGTGTTGAAGGTCGGTCCGCCTGAGTTGCCGCGATTGACTGGCGCGTCGATCTGCAGGAAGTCGTCATAGGGGCCGGCGCCGATATCGCGGCCGCGAGCCGAGACGATGCCCGCCGTCACAGTGCCGCCAAGGCCGAACGGATTGCCGACGGCGATAACCCAATCGCCGACGCGCGGGGTCGCGCCCGCGAAATTGACGTGCGGATAGGCGCCCGGCTCCGTGATCTTGAGCAGCGCGAGGTCGGTCTTCTTGTCGGTGCCGACGACCTTGGCATGGAGAGTCTTGCCCTCATCCGTCGTCAGGGTCACGTCGGTCGCTTTCTCGACCACGTGATTGTTGGTCACGACATAGCCGTCCGACGAAATGATGAAGCCCGAGCCTTGAGCCTGCGCGGTGTGCGGGCGCGCCGGGCCGAACTGATGCGGTGCGCCCTGCTCGCCGAAGCGCTTGAAGAAGCGCTCGAGAGGATCGCCGGGAGCAAGATGGGGAACGGGGCTGCTCGGGGCGTCGCTGTCGTCATCGCCTTCGCTGTCGCTCGCGTCGGCGGTTTCGGTGATCTTGACTTTGACGGAGACGACGGCGTCGCGGACATGGTCGACAACGTCGGCGAAGGAAACCGGCGAGGCCGCCGGAGCCGCCTGAGCCGAGGTCTCGGCGATCGCCGGTTGCGTCGAGATGAAACTATTCGCGAGCGCTCCGGTCAGGGCGACCGTCGCCACGGCGCCGAGCAGCGCGAGGCGAAGTCCTTGCGGGCGGCGCGGCGCGTTATGCGGGGCGCCTGTCTGATCGGGGCCGGGAAGCAAGGGAAGAGCCATTGATCAATATCTCCATCGTGGCCGTTATGACAGCGCTGCGGCGTTGGCGCCGAGCTGATGGAGGCACTATGGATGCGCTTTGCTTACGCCGCTCTTTCGGCGAGATGAAACTTAGGTAAGGTTTGCCGAGCTAAAGCCGGCCTCTCTCGCCAACCGCCGGTCACTTGCGCCAGGGGCCGACAAAAATCGCGTCAGAAACCGTCGCCCGGAAAACGCTGGCTCGGCCGCCCGTTCGGTATGTCGGCTGGAGGAACCAGCGAATCCGGATCGTCCGCCGGACGGCGGGGGCGCTGCGTCGGAGCCTTGAAGCCCGGCGGCGGCGCGACTTCCACGGGGCCAGGACTTTGCTGCGGCAGCCCGTCGCCGAAATCATCGACGGGCGGCGGCGGCGTCTGCGGCTGGACGCGGCGCGGTTTGGAGGCCGGCTTTTTCGGCGCGGGCGCGGCGTTTTCCGGCGGCGGCGGGGGCGTGTTCGGTTCGGTCGCCGCGGACTCGGGGCTGGCGATGGTTTCGCCGCCGCCTTTGCAATCCGTCAGCCAGATATCATAGACGGGGTGTTCGATGCCGTGCAGGCCGGGGCTCGCCGCGAACATCCAACCGGAAAAAATGCGCTTGTAGTCATTCTTCGCGTCGACTTCGTCAACCTCGACGAAGGTGACGGTCTGCGGCGCCTCGGTCGCCGGGCGGGTATAGCAGGCGCGCTCGGTGATCTGAAGCGTGCCGAATTGCACGGTCTCGTCGGTCGCGACCTCGAACGAAATGATTCGCCCGGTAATCTTGTCGAGGCCGGAAAACACTGCGATCGGATGCTTGATCTTGTCCGCAAGGGCGCCGTCGAGCGGCGCGAGCCCGGCGCAGACCGCGACGCCGGCGCACAGAAGCGATCGCATGGAGGCGCAGCGGCGCGCGGAGGGGCTCACCGGCGCGCATGCTCGGCGGCGTCGGGCGGCAGGCTGGAAATCCGCTTGTCTGGCCAGAGTGAAAACCTCAGCCTTCGGGCGTCCAGGCGTCGTAGTCGCCTGTCGCTTTCGGACGCGCATTGGCGCGCAGCATCGACCCCGGCGGGCGCCAGGCTTCCGGCGTGCCGGTCAGATTGGGCAGATGAGGAAGCTGCCAGCCGCGCGGCTTGTAATCCTCCTGCGTCGGCGGCGTATCGACCGTGTGATGGAGCCAGCCATACCAGCCGGGCGGCGTCATCGAGCCCTCGCTGACGCCGGCGTAGATCACCCAACGCCGCTCGAAGCCCAGCGCCGGATCGACCTTGGCCGCGCGGTAATAAGTGTTGCCGAACTCGTCCTTGCCGACGGCCTTGCCATGCAACAAAGTGTAAAACCAGGTGTTGAACGACTGTCCATTCCACCAGGTAAAAATCATCGTGAGCAGTTTCATCGGCAGCGCGCCTTGGGCTTTGCAGATTTTTCCACGTCGAGGCGCCTTTATGGCTGGCGCCAGCCGCGCTGTCCAGCCTGTGCGGCGTTACAAATCGCGCGCGGGCGGTTTGCCCTGATTCGCATGGCCTAATCGGGAGTTCTCCACAAGTCTCGAATTGCTGTGACTCCGGCGAATTTTTCGTTTGTCCATTGATGAAAGATGTACGACATTTACGGCATCTTAAGCGATCAGCTACTATATCTAGTGATAAGAAGTTCCGGGGATACGACAATGCACATTGCGCGACGCTACACCAAAGAAGGTCAGTCCCCTTACGCCGGGATCGGGTTCCGCTCGACCAATAGCGAAATCCGCAACCCGGACGGCTCGGTCGTGTTCGCGCTGGAGAGCATCGAAGTCCCGGCCGCCTGGAGCCAGGTCGCGGCCGACGTATTGGCGCAAAAATATTTCCGCAAGGCCGGCGTTCCTGCGCGGCTGAAGCGAATCGAGGAAAACGCGATCCCCTCTTTCCTTTGGCGCTCGGACGCCGACGAAGAGGCGCTCGCGGCCCTGCCCAAGGCCGAACGCTTTGTGTCGGAAACGTCGGCGCGGCAGGTGTTCGACCGTCTCGCCGGAACCTGGACCTATTGGGGCTGGAAGGGCGGCTATTTCGATTCGGAAACGGACGCGCAGGCGTTTTTCGATGAACTGCGCTACATGCTGGCGAAGCAGATCGCCGCGCCCAATTCGCCGCAATGGTTCAACACCGGCCTGCATTGGGCCTATGGCGTCGATGGGCCGAGCCAGGGCCATTATTACGTCGATCCGGAGACGAAAGAGCTCGTCAAATCGCTGACGGCCTATGAGCATCCGCAGCCGCACGCCTGCTTCATTCAGTCCGTCGCCGACGATCTCGTCAACGAGGGCGGCATCATGGACCTTTGGGTGCGCGAGGCGCGGCTGTTCAAATATGGCTCCGGCACCGGCTCCAATTTCTCAAAACTGCGCGGCGAGAACGAGAAGCTTTCGGGCGGCGGCAAATCCTCCGGCCTCATGTCGTTCCTGAAGATCGGCGACCGCGCGGCCGGCGCCATCAAATCCGGCGGCACGACGCGGCGCGCGGCGAAGATGGTCGTCGTCGACGCCGATCATCCCGACATTGAGGATTACATCGAATGGAAGGTGCGCGAGGAGCATAAGGTCGCGGCTCTCGTCACCGGCTCGAAAATCCTGAAGAAGGCTCTGAAAGCGATTCTCCGCGCCTGCGTCAATTGCGAGGGGCCGGGCGATGATTGCTTCAATCCTGAAAAGAATCCTGCGCTGAGACGAGAGATCAAGCTGGCGCGACGCGCTTTCGTGCCGGACGCCTCGATCAAGAAGGTGATCCAGATGGCCCGACAGGGCGAGACGGACATCGACTTCGAAACCTTCACCACCGACTGGGACAAGGAAGCCTATCTTACCGTCTCCGGCCAGAATTCCAATAATTCCGTGCGCGTCACCGACGCCTTTTTGCGCGCCGTCGAGGAGGATGGCGACTGGACCTTGACGCGCCGGCTCGACGGCAAGGCGCACAAGGTTCTGAAAGCGCGCGCGCTGTGGGAAAAGATCGGCCACGCCGCCTGGGCCTCCGCCGATCCGGGGCTGCAATATCACACGACGATCAATGACTGGCACACCTGCCCGGCGGCGGGTCCGATCGTCGCATCGAACCCCTGCTCCGAATATATGTTCCTCGACGATACGGCGTGCAATCTCGCCTCGTTGAACCTGTTGCAGTTCCGTGATCCGGCGACGGGCGCGCTCGATGTCGAATCTTACGAACACGCCGTGCGGCTGTGGACGATCGTGCTGGAAATCTCGGTGATGATGGCGCAGTTTCCCTCAAAGGAGATCGCCGAGAATTCCTACAGATATCGCACGCTCGGCCTTGGCTACGCCAATATCGGCGGCCTTTTGATGTCGTCCGGCATCGCCTATGACAGCGACGAAGGCCGCGCCATCTGCGCCGCTTTCTCGTCGATCCTGACCGGCGTCTCCTATGCCGCCTCGGCGGAGATGGCGGCTGAACTTGGCCCCTTCGAGGGCTACGCCGAAAACGCGAGCGCGATGCTGCGCGTGATGCGCAATCATAAGCGCGCGGCCAGGGGCGAGGCCTTCGGCTATGAGGCGCTGTCGATCGCGCCGGTTCCGCTCGACCACGCGGCCTTGCGCGTCAAGGCGCTCAGCGATCATGCGAAGGCCGCGTGGACAAAAGCCGTCGAGCTTGGCGAAAAGCATGGCTATCGCAATGCGCAGGTTTCCGTCGTCGCGCCGACCGGCACGATCGGCCTCGTGATGGATTGCGACACCACCGGCATCGAGCCCGATTTCGCGCTGGTCAAATTCAAGAAGCTCGCCGGCGGCGGCTATTTCAAGATCATCAACCGCGCCGTTCCAGAAGGGCTGCGCTCGCTCGGCTACGCCGGCCACGAGATCGACGATATCATCACTTTCGCTGTCGGGCGCGCGACGCTGCAAGGCGCGCCCGCGATCAATCACGATACCCTGCTCGCCAAGGGCTTTACGCCGGAAAAACTCACCGAGCTGGAGGCGACGCTGAAGAGCGCCTTCGACATCAAATTCGTCTTCAACAAATGGACGCTCGGCGCTGATTTCCTGAGCGGCGTGCTGAAGATTCCGGCGGAAAAGCTAGAGGATCAGAACTTCAATCTGCTCGCTCATCTTGGCTTCTCCCGCGCGGAAATCGACGCGGCGAATGTGTATGTCTGCGGCGCCATGACGGTCGAAGGGGCGCCGCATCTAAAACTCGAGCATTATGGCGTGTTCGACTGCGCGAGCCCGTGCGGGCGCACCGGCAAACGCTACCTCTCGGTCGAAAGCCACATCCGCATGCTGGCCGCCGCGCAGCCCTTCATTTCGGGCGCGATCTCGAAGACGATCAACATGCCGAACGACGCCAGCATCGAGGATTGCAAGGAAGCCTACATGCTGTCCTGGCGGCTCGGGCTCAAGGCCAATGCGCTCTACCGCGACGGCTCGAAACTGTCGCAGCCTTTGAACAGCCAGCTGATCGAAGACGATGACGAGGAAGCCGAGGAAGCGGTCGAAGTGTTGCTCGCCTCCAATGCGCCGGCGCGCGCCAGCGCGGTCGCCGAGAAAATCGTCGAGCGCGTCGTCGAGCGGATCGAGCGCATTCGCGAGCGCGAGCGCCTGCCCGACCGGCGCAAGGGTTATACGCAAAAGGCTGTTGTCGGCGGCCACAAGGTGTATCTGCGCACCGGCGAATATGTCGACGGCCGTCTCGGTGAAATTTTCATCGACATGCACAAGGAAGGCGCCGCCTTCCGCTCGCTGATGAACAACTTCGCCATCGCGATCTCGGTCGGCCTGCAATATGGCGTGCCATTGGAAGAATATGTCGACGCCTTCACCTTCACGCGCTTCGAGCCGGCGGGTTTCGTGCAGGGCAATGACGCGATCAAGAACGCGACCTCGATCATCGACTACATCTTCCGCGAACTCGCCATCTCCTACCTTGGCCGCAACGATCTCGCCCATATCGATCCAACCGACATCGGCCCCGATGTGTTGGGCAAGGGCGAGACTCAGGGACGCCAGCCGCAAAGCCCGATGCCGCCCGCGACAGCGAAATATGTGTCGAGCGGTTTTGTGCGCTCGAAGACCGACAAGCTGATGCTGGTGCAGGGCGGATCGCAAGGCGCCACAGCGTTGAAAGAAAATCTCGAACAGGACGTCGAGGCGGAACTCGGCCAGCTCAACTGGACGACGCCGGCAGAGGGCGCGGCGATCGCCGAAAAGCGCAGCCAGGCGCGCATGAAAGGTTATACAGGCGAGGCCTGCGGCGAGTGCGGCAATTTTACGCTCGTGCGCAACGGGACGTGCCTGAAGTGCGACACATGCGGGGCGACCACGGGGTGTAGCTAAAATTCGATAGCGAGTTAATTCAATTCTGTAGATGCGCGGCGTCGCCGCGCATCTACAGAGGCGTTGAACTTTTGTCCAAAGCGAGAGGAGAATAAATCATCTGAAGGTAAAGTCAGATCTAACGGAATCGGCGCCTGTGCCTATTCATCGGACCAATGCAACTGGTCCGATGAAAGCACAAGCGCCCTTACTCACAGCAAACCCTAGACGGAGTTTAACAATGAGAACCGAAACGGTAAGCGATCTAATTTGGCTTCAATCCGGCGATCAGAACCGGCAATTCATTCGTGTCGCGCATCCCAGATGGCCTGAGCGATCCATCTTCCGGGCGAACGATGGTGCATACCTAGCCATCTATATTATCCCGAATAAGTCAGCCTCGTTGCGGGATGATCCACACGCTATCGCCGCTTCTTGGCAAGATTAGCTGAACATTCGAAAATTAAGCGTTAATGCAACCGGTGTATGACGCCTTGTAGCGGATTTTTGATCGAGTCGGCAAGCGGAATTTGCATAAATGCAGAACGTTCTTTTCCACTGGAAACTCAAACTCGATGCAACGTAGCGAAGCCGAATGGTATGTTTCATGCTTTCTGCGTTGCATCGAACTCTCATGACAAAACCTCGGACGATGGAGATGGCTTGGCCCTCTGCGGCCACACCATCCCATTCACCGCACGGCTGACCCGAGCACATCCGGTCGGCCGCCTCCACGACGTTTGCTTCGCAAGCCGCTTTGCTCGCCGCGGAGCCTTCTCTTTATTCTGCCAGCCGTGCGCCTCGCTAGAAGATGGCTTCGCCAGCCAGCAGGCCGAGCACAAGGAAGATGACGAAGATCACAATGGCGATGAAAAACAGGATTTTCGCGATCTGCGCTGTCGTCGCCGAAACTCCAGAAAATCCGAAAAAGCCGGCGATGATCGAAACGATAAAGAAAATAAGCGCCCATTTTAGCATTTGGCGTCCCCTGTCTGCCTGAGTATGTGAGCCTGGCGAATCCCTCGCCCACCTGTTCAGGTCAGGCCAAAAACGGGATTGCGGCAACTTTGTTCCCGATCATCGGCCCGGCGTCGATGAGCGGGCGCCCGCGTTCAGGACAGGCGCCCGCTTCGCGCCGCCGAACGCCCCTCCCCCAAAAGGCGTATTTTGCCTCACATCAATGCTTGCCACTGTCGGCGATGGTCTAGGCGCGTGGGGAGGCCGCTCGCGCGGCGCGGCCCATCAGGCAGGAGACAGACATGCGACTTGAAACTCTCATCAGCGGGTTGGCGCTGGCGGCGGGCCTTGGCCTCGCGGGCGGCGCATCGGCGGCTGGCGACGCGGCCGCCGGCAAAGCCATCTTCGCCAAGACCTGCCAGAACTGCCACTCGCTTGACATCGGCGTCAACAAGGTCGGCCCAAGCCTCAGCGACATCATCAATCGCAAGGCTGGCGTCGTTCCCGGCTTTGAATATTCCGACGCTCTCAAAAATTCCGGCAAGACCTGGACCGTCGAAGAACTCGACCTCTACCTCTCCAATCCGCGCGGCGTGCTGCACGGGGTGAAAATGTATTTTTCGGGCCTCAAGACCGAAGCCGAACGCGCGGATGTGATCGCTTATCTTTTGTCCGTGCAGCAGTAAGCCGCTTCAGGCCGGCTCCTTTCGGCCAGCGACAAAACGCTTCTCTCTACAAATCTGATGGTCTAAGATGGTTTCGATCGGCGCGTCCGCTGGGCGCGCCGCCGCGAAGCTTATGGTTTGAACGCCGTAATGCTCAAAGAACGGGAAATGGCGCGCGCTTTGCGCCAAACATCGACCATTGGGAGACTTTGATGCCGGCTCCGACGCGTAAGCCAGAGACCCTTGCCCTGCACGCCGGCTGGCGCGCGGACCCTGCGACCGGCTCCGTCGCCGTGCCGATCTATCAGACCACCTCCTATCAGTTTCACGATACGCAGCACGCCGCGGATCTCTTCGCGCTGAAAGAGCTCGGCAATATTTACACGCGCATGGGCAATCCGACCCTCGACGTGCTGGAGCAGCGCGTCGCGGCGCTTGAGGGCGGCGTCGCGGCGCTGGCGCTCGCCTCCGGCCAGGCGGCCTCGGCCTTCGCCGTGCAAAACATCGCCCGCGCCGGCGACAACATCGTCAGCGCCACCGATCTCTACGGCGGCACCTGGAACCTTTTCGCCAACACGCTGAAGGATCAGGGCATCGAAGTCAGGTTCGTCGATCCGAACGATCCCGAAGCGTTCCGGCGCGCGACGGACGATCGCACCCGGGCCTATTACGCGGAAACGCTGCCCAATCCAAAGCTCACGGTCCTGCCCATCGCCGAGGTCGCCGCCATCGGACGTTCTCTTGGCATTCCGCTGATCGTCGACAACACCGCCTCGCCGATCCTGTCGCGCCCGCTCGATCATGGCGCCGCGGTCGTCGTCTATTCGGCCACCAAATATCTCGGCGGCCACGGCAATTCGATTGGCGGCGTGATCGTCGACGGCGGCAATTTCGATTGGGAAAGCCACAAGGAGCGGCAACCCGCGCTCAATACGCCCGATCCGAGCTATCATGGCGCGATCTGGACCGAGGCGGTCAAGCCGCTGGGACCCATCGCCTATATCATCAAGGCGCGCACGACGCTGCTGCGCGATATCGGCGCCTGCCTCTCGCCTTTCAACGCCTTTTTGATCCTGCAGGGAATAGAGTCGCTGGCGCTGCGCATCGAGCGCCACGTCAAGAACGCCGAGGCGGTGGCGAATTTTCTCTCGCGTCACCCGGGCGTGCGAAAGGTCATCTATCCCTCGTTGCAGACGGGTCTGGCGCGCGAGCGGGCCGATCGCTATCTGACCGGCGGTTACGGCGGCCTTGTCGGCTTCGAACTGGACAATGCGGAAGCCGGCCGCAAATTCATCGATTCGCTGGAGTTGTTCTACCACGTCGCCAATATTGGCGATTCCCGCAGCCTCGCGATCCATCCTGCGACGACGACGCATTCGCAGCTTTCGAGCGAAGAACAGCTCGCGACGGGCGTGACGGCCGGCTATGTGCGCCTTTCAGTCGGCATCGAGCATATAGACGACATCATCGCCGATCTCGAGCAGGCGCTGTCGACCGCGACGGGCCTGGCGCGGGCCGCCTGAGCGTCGCCTGGGCCGCGGCCGGAGCGGCGCGCGCGCTCCGCGGCGCCTGGTCAGGAACAGCGCACTGATCTTGCGCCTTCGCGAGGTCGCCAATAGAACGCTAGCCATTGCTGACCTTCGGCGCGAAGTGCAGCTCAACCAGATGGAGCAAAGATCATGGCGCAAACCGCTGCGCAGCAGGCTAAAGCCTCCGCTCCCGAGCAAGCTCCGGGCCGCGGACGCATTTATGATTCGATCACGCAGACGATCGGCAACACGCCGCTCGTGCGCCTTAGGAAAATCGAGGCGCTGAAAGGCCTCAAGGCCAATCTCCTCGCCAAGCTCGAATTCTTCAATCCGCTGGCGAGCGTCAAGGACCGCATCGGCGAGCATATGATTTCGGCGCTCGAAGCGGAGGGCAAGATCACGCCCGGCAAGACGACGCTGATCGAGCCGACCTCAGGCAACACCGGCATCGCTCTCGCCTTCGTCGCTGCGTCGCGGGGCTACAGGCTGATTCTCGTCATGCCGGAATCGATGTCGATCGAACGCCGCAAAATGCTCGCGCTGCTTGGGGCTGAACTCGTCCTCACCCCTGCCCCGCAAGGCATGAAGGGGGCTATCGCCAAGGCGCAGGAAATCGCCGAAGCGACGCCCGACGCCGTCATCCCGCGTCAGTTCGACAATCCCGCCAACGTCGAGATCCACAGGCTGACGACGGCTGAGGAAATCTGGAACGACACAGACGGCAAGGTGGATATCTTCATCTCCGGCGTCGGCACTGGCGGGACGATCACCGGCGTCGGCACAGCGCTGAAGCCGCGCCGCCCGAGCCTCAAAGTCATCGCCGTCGAGCCCGAGGATTCGCCCGTCCTGTCGGGCGGGCAGGCCGGACCGCACAAGATCCAGGGGATCGGTGCCGGCTTCATTCCCTCGATCCTCGACCAGTCCGTCATCGACGAGGTCGTCACCGTCGGCAATCAGACGGCGTTCGATACGGCGCGGCTGCTCGCGCGCGTCGAGGGCATTCCCGTCGGCATCTCATCGGGAGCGGCGGTCGCCGCCGCTATTGAAGTCGCCTCGCGGCCGGCGAGCGAAGGCAAGAATATCGTCATCATCATTCCATCTTTCGCGGAGCGCTATCTTTCGACCGCCCTCTTCGACGGCCTTTGAACAGAGCGTCATCGCCCCGCATGGAACTTCGTCCTGTGCGGGGCGTTGAGGCAGCATGCATTCGGGAGGCCGAAATGCGCCCTCGAAAGAAGGATAGCTTTATGCGAACCTTGGCAATTCTCGCCGCCGCGCTTGTGTCGTTCAGGATTATATCGAACCTCATCTATAATCACCGGTTTATGGCGGCTCCGGCTTTCGTGCGGCGGCTCAATCGCCGGTATCTTTGAGACAATAATGGCACAGCCGATGTAAAAATTGGGCCGGCGGCTCGCCGTCGGCCAAGACTTGACCCAGCGGCCTTCCCTTTTCTCACGCCCCCCGCGATCTCCCGAAGAACTTGAGATGCTCCGCTCGACTTGGCCGTCGTTGCTTGCCGTCTGCTTCGCGCACGCTTTTAGCCTGATCTTTGCCAGTCAGGCGCAATCTTCCCAAGCACCGCCGCCGTACATCATTGCAGCCCAAGCTGATGACTCAACGGCTTTACCTTCCGACCCAGCGAATTCATGGCGGATTACGCGCTCTCCCGGAGTCGACGGCGGGGCTGATTCTTCCGCTATACTGCGTATCTCTGATATCAAACGCTCAGATCCGCGTTTAGCCGGACTAATGCTGCGCTGCAGCAAGCAAGGCGTGGAGGCGATTATAGTAGTGATTGAACCGTTTCCTCCGCAAACACACCCCAAAATTACCTTGCACGTTGGAGAACAAGAGTTTTATTTTGTGAGTAGCGTAGTCGCGACCGGCGTCGGCCTTATCCTGCCAGCAGACGGAATGCAGTTGGCAACAGGCCCCTGGCGGAATGCGAACGAGCCGTCTGTCAAGATTTCCGAGGGCGACGCCGAGATCAGCGGCGTCATAAAACTTTCGGGTCTTGAAGCCGCAATTCAGTCTCTCGCTGGATGTGCTGCAAAATGAGGCTTTGGATTTTTGAGCCGTTAGGGCAAACCCGTCGAAGGAAAACAGACAAGAATTAAGAAACTAAGAACGATAAGACGATCGGGAGGCATCGAAATGATAAGCTTACTGCTCGGGGCGGTCCTTTTCGGACTGGTCCTCGGACGTTTCTTCAGGGTCTATATTCTTATCCCGACTTGCGCGGTGGCGATCATTTTGGTGCTCACAGGCCCTGGGCTCATCAATCAAACTTTGACGGCGTCATGCCTGCAGATCGTCGGATTGGTCGCCGGCCTTCAGTTCGGCTATGTCGCAGGCCTTGTGCTCACGCAATATGCCGCTGCTTTTTCAGGCCGCAGGCAGAGCTGGAGTTCTCGCGCCCATGCGCTGCCTTCGCGCAGCCTGCACATGAGATAGGCTAACAATCCCAGCGCGGCTGATGTCCGGTTGGGCTGGCGCCGACCTCTTATTGCCTGCACGACAAACAGCGAGCCCCAACGGCCGGCCGAGTGTTGCCTTGAAACTGCTTGCGGCCACTGGGACGCTGCCGTGAGCGCAAAGTACGACAGACGCTCAATTATTGCAAATGCGAACGAATTGATGCGGCGCAAACCGGGGCGCGTTTGATCTGCGCGGGCGCTCTACGGGGCCGAGCTTCCAAAATGCTAGACCTTGGTTAAGATTCAGTTTACCGCTTCTCACGATTCGCGGATTTGGACGCCGGATTTCCCGGCGCAAAGACGTGATCGAGCGTTCTGAAAGCGTCTGGCTCGGCCGCACGGCTTCGGGTCAAAAACCAAATTCGGGGTCCAAAAGCAATTAAGGGGATGACACAAATGGCTCAGTCCTCCTCGTCGCGCCGGCGCAACCCGCAGCCGCGGGTCCTAGCTGGCGTCAGCTGCGTCATTTTATCCGCCTGCCTCGCCGGTTGCGTCGAGACAGCCCCCACCGCCGAGGCGCCGCAACCGCTCGTCAAACCCGTTGCGGCAAAGCAGCCCACGGGCGCCACGCCGCGCGGGGTCAGCGTTGCCCTGACGAGTTTGACCGGCGTTCCAGAACCGATCGAAGCTCAGATGCGGGATGCGTTCACCGCGCAGGCGAAGGAGCGCGACATCGCGCTTGGAGCCTCGCAGGAGCCTGCCTATCTGATCCGCGGCTATGTGACGAGCTACCCTGCTGAAAAAGGAACCGCCATCGCCGTGGTGTATGATGTTTTCGACGGGATGAAAAAGCGCGCGCAAAGGATCGAGGACAGCGTTGTCGTCAAGGGCGACGGCGCCGATCCCTGGTCCGGTTTCGACGCCGCGGCGATGAACGAACTTGCCGCCAAAAGCGCGGACGACCTCGCGGCCTTCCTTGTCGCAACTCCCGAGGCGATGGCCGCCCGATCCTCGCCGGCAACCGATACAAGCGCAAGCCTGGCAAGCGATTCATCGCGATCCCAGCTTTCCGCGAGCGCCAACTCGCCTCCATCCGGTCTGGACGACGGCCAGACAATCGTGCAAAGAGCGCGCTCAACGCAATCGGCGTCGGCCGGCGACTTCAGCGCCGCCGTCCTTCGCTGAGAAGTTACGCCGTCTTCGCCAGATTTTTGGGGCGGGTCGAAACACTGGACGGGTTTCGCCGCCGCTGCGATAGCCGCGCGGATTAGGCAACCGAAATAATCAGGCTGGAGGAACAATGAAGCGGATCATCTTGGCGGCGTTTGGATTTGTTGCCTTGTCCGTCGGGGCGGCCAGCGCCGATCCGATCGGCGAGTGGCGCGTCGGCGACGGCACTGCGACCGTGCGTATCAAAAAATGCGGCGCGGCTCTTTGTGGATTTGTCGCCTCAACGCGGGGAGCGCCCGGAAAGGACGTTCGCAATCCAGACCCCAGCAAGCGCAACCGCTCGGTGATCGGACTTGAAGTCTTGATCAATTTGCGCCCAGGCGGCGACAAGACCTGGACCGGCACGACCTACAACGCTGAGGACGGTCTGCTATATAATGCGACCGTGACCGAGGATGGCGAACGCGCCCTCCAGATCAAGGGATGCGGCGCCAATGGCGGAGTGTGCGGGTCAGAAACGTGGACCCGCGTCAAATAACCGGCGCCCCGCCCTGCCGCTACGCTCCGGCGCTCACGAAGCGGCGCGCGCCGCTTCGTGCGTTGAAAGAAGCACAAATCTTGAGGTTCCGGCCTGCCGCGCGAGGCGCATAGAATTTTGCTTCCCGGCCATTGCTCCGCTGAGGCTATTCTATTTAAGAGTGTGCTATCGACTGGCGGCGACGCGGGAATTTCATCAAATGAAGATTTTGTCAGGCAACTCCAACCGGCCGCTTACCGAGGCGATCGCCGCTTATCTCGGGCTTCCGCTCACCAAGTGCCAGGTCCGCCGCTTCGCCGATATGGAGATTTTCGTCGAGATCCAGGAGAATGTCCGCGGACAGGATACGTTTATCGTTCAGTCGACCTCCTATCCGACGAACGATCATCTCATGGAAATGCTGATCATGACCGATGCGCTGAGGCGCGCGTCGGCCCGGCGAATTACCGCTGTGCTTCCGTATTTCGGCTATGCCCGCCAGGATCGGAAGCCCGGCCCGCGCACGCCGATTTCAGCGAAGCTGGTCGCCAATCTCATCACGCGCGCAGGAGCGGACCGCGTGCTGACGGTCGATCTGCACGCGGGACAGATTCAGGGCTTCTTCGATATTCCGACCGACAATCTGTTCTCCGCTCCAGTTCTTGTGCGCGATATTCAAGCCCGGCTGAAGCTTGACAATGTGATGGTGGTTTCGCCCGACGTCGGCGGCGTCGTGCGCGCGCGCGCGCTGGCGAAACGCATCGATGCGCCGCTCGCCATCGTCGACAAGCGTCGTGAACGCGCCGGCGAATCGGAAGTGATGAACATCATCGGCGACGTTGACGGTAAAATCTGCATATTGATCGACGATATCGTCGATTCCGGCGGCACCCTCTGCAATGCGGCGGATGCCTTGCGCGCCCAGGGCGCAAGCGATGTTTACGCCTATATCACGCATGGCGTTCTTTCCGGCGGCGCGGCGGCTCGAATCGCCGCATCGAGCCTCAACGAGTTGGTTCTGACCGATACGATTCAGACGACGGAAGCCGTTCGCGTTTCCAAGAACATTCGCGTCGTTTCGATCGCGCCTCTGATTGGCGAGGCGATTGCGCGCATCGCCAAAGAAGAAAGCGTGTCCAGCCTTTTCAACTGAACGATCCTTTTCCGATCGTTTCCTTGCGCACGGCCAACGCATCGCGGCAATCCGTGGCGGCGCTCCCGCACGCCGATGCGCCTGATGCCAGGCCCCGCTGCGCGCGATGGCGCAACCTGCATTCATCAAAAAGATGAGACGCATCTCGGCTCGGCTGTGGCGGGGCGCGCGAGCCGCGGGGCAATTTCCCGGTTCACCGCGCATGCGGCCCGCGGCCCATCGGCCGAACACGACATCGGGATTGAACCACAAGCCTCGCGCAACATTCCTATGGCGTTGTGCGCGACGCGGCGTTATCGCGCGCACATTGCTCCAGGGTGGAACGGCTTTTGCGTCAGAATGGGATCGTCGATGCGTTGACATTTACACTCTATAGATTTTATCAACTATTGGTCGCCCGTTAGAGGCTGGTCGAAGGGGAGCTTAATGCCCGACGCATATGTCATTCAAATCAGCGGCCGCACAGCCGGCATCGTCGCCCGGGACGGGCGTGACGTTTCGTTTAACTTTTTTGCCGCTTCTCATCTCTTCGATGCGATGGAAGGCCAGAGCTTCGCAGATCCCCTGGCGGCCGAACGCGCGGCGCGCTATCTGGCAAGGCACGGAAGCCTGCCGCGCCGGGGCGAGCAACATCCCCCCGAAGCTGGGACGATCGAAGCTTAGGTCGAAGAAAAAGAATTTTGGAGGCGCCTCGCTCGCCGCTTCCTTTGGCTCGACCCTCTTCGCTGCCGCCGTCTCCGCCAGAACTGTGTCGGCCGGCTCATCGCGGCGCTGCGTTTCAGGTCCCTGGCTTTGCAACGACCTCTTATTTCTTCGGTCAAACGCCCCCGTCTTAACGTCGCACCTGGAAATCACCTGGAGCGCCGTGGTCCGCCTTGAGGGCGCGGGAACAAATCCAGCGCTTTGCCGCCTAAATTTTCAGCCGCAGCGCCGCTGCCTGGTTGGAGTTTAGCCGAGCATCATCCACCTTTTCGCGCCCGCTCGGCGCGCCGCCGCCAACGATCAAAGGACGCGCCAGGCGCGCGATCCAAAGAAGAAAGGCGGCGCCCGCGACGAACCAGCATGGCCGGACGGCGTAGGAAAAGTCGAAATTCGCTGCAAGGACGAGCGGCAAAGACACGCCGGTCGAAATCTTGAACCAGACAGCTTCGCCGATTGCCGTGCCGACCGCCGCACACGCCCCGACGCTGGCGACGGCCCCCGCCGACAGGTCGCCAAGCCGCCACGTCGCCACACGGCATCCCAGCAAAAGCGCAAAAATGCCCGCCATCGCAATCGGCTGGCTGACGTCGAGCTTGGCTTGCATGAAGAAGTGAATCGCCGATGCGATGGCGGCCGCATAGACGAGCTTATGCAAACGGCTCCATCTTTGGGCGCCGAGCCGGGCAATCATGGCGTCGGTCGAGGTAGCACCGAGAGCGCACAGTAAGCAAAGAGCGATAAAGCCGATCGTCAGATAGAATCTGGCAAAAATCTCCGATGCGATATGCGGCGCGTCAAAATGCTGTCCCCAAGCGTAGAGAATGACGTGCAGCAACGCATAAGCGAGGGCCGAGAGGCCGACGATCCGTCTAATCGAGATCAACCTGGACCAGCGCGTCGCACGCCTCAGCGGCGTCACCGCCAGCGTCACGGCAAGCAGCCACAACGACCAAAGCCCGGACTGATGGATCGCCTCGTTCAGCGGACGCGCCCCAAGCAGCCCCAGCCCCGCCTCTATGGCAAGCCAAAGAGCCGGCGCAAGCGCGCTCAGAAGAGCGACGGTCTTTAGCGGCGAAACACGGCTCTTCCGGCTGGTCGAGGGATAGATTGAGTGCGGCATCGCCAAGGAAACTCCGGGCGCGAGAGGTTCGCCCAATATCTTCGCCGCAAATCCGGCCTATGTTTCAGAGAAATAAAGACCATCACGGATTAGTGACGGCGTGGCTCAAGGCCGAGGACAAGCAAACGCCGAAGCCCCTATCCCGGCCCGCAGACAAGCCGTCGGGCGTGAGAGGCGGCGGTTCGCGGTCACGTTTTCTCGTTTGGCGCAGCCTTGTTCGCGCCTCGGTAAGTTGTTAACGAGAACCTCATGGCCAAGCTTGATGCTTATTCTTCTTCGGCGGGATGCATCGCCCTCGAAGAGAGATTCCGCCCGCAGGAAACGAGACGTCACGCCAAAGCCGGAGCGTCAGGCCGACGCGGGCGGCTGATGCCCCGCCCGGCAGGACATTGGCTAAGACTGCAGCCGCAGCCTGGATGCACAGGCGACATTCTACGAGTGAGCGAGCGCCGAGTGAAAACACTACTCGCCTACCCGGCGCTGCTACTCGGTATGGGATTGGCCGTGGGCCTTTCGGCCTGCACCGTCGGTCCTGATTATATCAAGCCGCCAGCGCCGGAGCCGGCCAGATATAAAGAGCTCAAAGGGTGGAAAGTCGCAACGCCGCTGGACGCGGCGGACCGCGGCCCCTGGTGGGCGGCGTTCCGGGACGCCAAGCTCAACGAACTCGAAAGCCAGGTCGTGGTCTCAAATCAGACGGTCATCGGAGCCGAGGCCGCGTATCGGACCGCGCAAGCGCTGGTCAGGGAGGCGCAAGCGGGGCTTTTTCCGACCGTCGCGGTCAATTACTCCGCGACGGGAACGCATAATGGATCGAAAACGTCGGGGTTCACAGGCACGTCGAGCACCCTTGTAACATCCGATCTGTCCGCGAGCGCCGCCTGGACGCTCGACGTCTGGGGCCAGATCCGCCGCTCCGTCGAGAGCAATGTCGCCGGCGCGCAGCTTTCGGCGGCCGATTTCGCCAATGCGACGCTTTCCACACAGTCTCTGCTCGGAATCGCCTATTTCAATCTACGCGCCGCGGATGCGCTGCAAGACCTGCTCAACCGCACCGCTCAGAGCTACCAGAAAACGCTCGAAATCACGCAGCATCAGTATTCAGCGGGAACCGTGTCGAAAGCCGACGTCGCGACGGCGCAGGCGCAGCTTTTGAACACGCAGGCGCAAGCGATCAATGTCGGGATCAGCCGCGCGCAATATGAGCATGCGATCGCGGTGTTGATCGGCAAGCCCCCGGCGGAGGTGACAATCGCGCGAAACGCCTTCAAGAACGCCCTGCCGGCGATCCCCGTCAGCGTGCCTTCGATATTGCTGGAGCGACGTCCCGACATCGCCGCGGCCGAGCGGTCGATGCAAGCGCAAAACGCGCTCATCGGCGTCGCCATCGGCGCCTATTATCCAACCATCAGCCTCTCGGGCGCGTTTGGCTTCGCCGGACGCGGGCCTCTCGCCGTCTCGCTCGCCAACGAAGCCTGGAGCCTTGGCGCCGCCGCCGTGCAGACGACCTTCGATGGCGGCCTACGCAGCGCGACCGTCGACGCCGCCAGAGCCACTTACGATCAAAGCGTCGCAAATTACAGGCAGACGGTGCTGTCCGCCTTTCAGGGGGTCGAGGATCAACTCGCGGCTTTGCGCATTCTCGCGCAGCAGGCGAAAGTCCAGGACGCTGCCGTCAAGGCCGCGCAGGAAGAGGTCGACGTGCTCCTCAATCAGTATGCCGCGGGCACGGTCGCCTTCACGGCCGTGGTCGTGGCGGAGGCGCAGTTGCTGAGCAATCAGGAATCCGCACTGACCATTCGCCAGGACCGTTTCCTTGCCAGCGTTCAATTGATCGAGGCTCTCGGCGGCGGCTGGGACGTCGCATTGCTGCCAAGCAGCGTGGCGCTCGAGGACGCCAACCCGCTGATCCCGCATTTTTGATTTTGAGTTTTCCTTGCCGCGGCTGCGCCTCGGAACAAAGCGCGCCGCGAATAGCAAACCATTTTATCAACAAAGAGTTGATTAGAGAAACGCCATGATTATGTTTCACTGATGCGCATGATTAACGCCGACGGTAGCGTGCATCAAGACCACAATCCTGTCTGGTTGCTTACGTTACGAAAACCTCATGCGTTGGATAGACGATAGCAATCGATTTTAGGCGATGATTGCTGAATGGGAACCATCCAAGGCGCAGTCAGACACGGGTATTGGACGCAAGACGATGGATGACCGCACACGCACGGTGGAAAATGATGCTGCCGGCGCGTTCTTCCTCCGCGAGGCTGAGCCAAGCGCAGAAGCAAAGCCCGACACCGAAAAGGGCGCGCCGGCCGCGCCCGAATCCGAACCGGCGACGCGGAAAAGCTCGCCGCTGCGGTCAGCGATTCTGATCGTGCTCGCGGCGGGGATCGCGTTTGCAACCTATCATTTCGTCACCGCCGAGCGGGCGCCTCCGAGCGGCCCCCCGCGTCACGCCGTCGCCCAGCCGGTGGGCGCGGCGACCATCGCCCTCGGCGACATCAATGTCGTCGTCACGGGGCTTGGCACGGTGACGCCGCTCGCCAACATAACGGTGAAAACGCAGGTCAACGGCCAATTGATGGAAGTCGCCTTCACGGAAGGCCAGATCGTCAAGAAAGGCGATCTCTTAGCCCAGATCGACCCGCGCCCGTACCAGCTGGCGCAGGCTCAGTACGAAGGTCAGCTGGTGCACGACCAGGGGTTGCTCGACCAGGCGCGAAACGACATGACGCGCTATCAAACGCTGCTGAAGCAGAATTCGATCGCGCGTCAAACTGCGGAGGATCAGGTTTATCTCGTCAAACAGTACGAGGGCTCGGTCAAGACCGACCAGGCTCAGATCGACACGCAGAAGCTGAACCTCACCTATGCGCGGATCGTCTCACCGATCGACGGCCGCGTCGGCCTGCGTCTCGTCGATCCCGGCAACTACGTTCAGACGAGCGACGCCGGCATCGCGGTGTTGACGCAGATCCATCCGATCTCGGTCATCTTCACCGTGCCGGAGGACGATATTCCGCAGATCATGGCGCAGACGAAGGCGGGCGCGCCGCTCGAAGTCACGATATATGATCGCGCCAACATCAATAAGCTCGCCGTCGGCAAGGTGATGACGATTGACAACCAGATTGATACGACGACCGGGACCGTGAAAATCCGCGCCGAGTTCGAAAACCTCGACGACAAGCTCTTTCCCAATCAATTCGTCAATGCGAGGCTCCTGATCAGATCGTTGAACGGCATCGTCACGGCCCCGGTGACGGCGATCCAGCGCGGCGCCCCTGGAACCTATGTCTATCTGATCGGCCCGGACGACAAAGTCTCCGTGCGCAAGATTGAACTCGGGCCGCAGGAAAATGGCAAGGTCGCCGTCACCTCCGGCCTCGCGCCGGGCGATCGCGTCGTTGTCGACGGCGCCGATCGGTTGCGCGAAGGGGCGAGCGTCTTCGTCGCGGCGAGCGACGGCGTGGCGATGAACGCGTCCGGCGCCGTCGACGCCGCGCAGGGCAAACATCAACGCCATCCTGACGCAGCCTCCCAGGGCGCCGCGCAGGCGCCAAGGCCGCCCGCTGGCGCGCCGTGAGTGATTCCGGCGCCGCGCCAAGGCAAGCCAATGGCCCGGGGACTCTAAAATGAACCCGTCAAGGTTATTCATCCTCCGGCCAGTGGCGACCTCGCTTCTGATGCTGGCTATCCTTCTCGCCGGAGCGGTCGCCTACCGATTCCTGCCGCTGTCCGCCTTGCCCGAAGTCGATTATCCGACGATCGAGGTGCGCACTTTTCTGCCCGGCGCAAGCCCCGAGGTGATGACGTCTTCGGTGACGGCGCCGCTCGAGCGGCAGCTCGGACAGATGCCGGGCTTGAGCCAGATGACGTCGGAGAGTTCGGCGGGCGCCTCCGTCATCACTTTGCAATTCAGTCTGAGCCTCAGCCTCGACGTCGCCGAACAGCAGGTCCAGGCGGCGATCAACGCGGCGACCAATCTGCTGCCGGCGGACCTGCCGGCGCCGCCGGTCTATTCCAAGGTCAATCCCGCCGACGCGCCGATCATGACGCTGGCGGTTACGTCGAAAACCCTCAGCCTGATCGACCTGCAGGACATCACCGAAACCCGAATTGCACAGAAAATCGCGCAGCAGCCGGGCGTCGGCCAGGTTACGATCAGCGGCGGCGAACGGCCAGCGATTCGGGTTCAGTTCAATCCAACGGCGCTCGCGGCTTACGGGCTGAACATCGACGACCTTCGCACGACGATCGGCAACGCCAACGTCAACGGCCCCAAGGGCGGCTTTGACGGCGCCGCCCAATCATCGACGATCACCGCGAATGATCAGCTGAACAGCGCCGAGGGTTATCGCGACGTCGTCGTCGCCTATCGCAACGGCGCGCCCGTGCGCCTGTCCGACGTCGCCACGATCGTCCACGGTCCCGAGAACACGAAGCTGCGCGCATGGGCCAATGGCGAGCGCGCCATCATCCTCAATATTCGCCGTCAGCCGGGCGCCAATGTGATCGCCGTCGCCGATGGCATAAAGAAGCTGCTGCCGACGCTCCAATCCAGCCTGCCGGCCGCTCTCGACGTCACGGTTCTGAGCGATCGCACCACGACCATTCGCGCCTCCGTCGCCGACGTCGAGTTCGAACTCACCCTCGCTATCGCTCTCGTCGTCGTCGTCATCTTCGTGTTTTTGCGCAATCTGCCGGCGACGATCATCCCGAGCCTCTCGGTGCCCTTGTCGCTCGTCGGCACCCTTGTCGCGATGTATCTCCTTGGCTTCAGCCTCGACAATCTGTCCTTGATGGCGCTGACCATTTCGACCGGCTTCGTCGTTGACGACGCCATCGTCATGATCGAAAATATCAGCCGCTTCGTCGAGGACGGCGATCCGCCGATGGATGCGGCTCTGAAGGGCTCAAAGCAGATCGGCTTCACGATCATATCGCTGACCGTCTCTTTGCTCGCCGTGCTCATTCCGCTTCTCTTCATGGGCGATGTGATCGGCCGCCTGTTCCACGAATTCGCCATCACCCTCGCGGTCACCATCGTCATTTCCGCGGTGGTGTCATTGACGCTCGTGCCGATGATGTGCGCGCGCCTGATCCATCATCGGCCGGCTGATCAGCGCGGCCGGTTCGATCTTTGGGCGGAGCGCGCATTCAACTCCATCGTCGAAGGCTATGGCCGCGCGCTGAGAATCGTTCTGCGTCATCAGCCGCTCACGCTTCTCGTCGCGATCGCGACGCTCGCCGTCACGGTCTGGCTCTATGTCATCATCCCAAAAGGCTTCTTCCCGGTGCAGGACACCGGCATGATCCAGGCCACCTCGCAGGCGGCCCAAAGCATCTCCTTCGAGGCCATGTCGAATTTGCAGCGACAGCTCGGCGACGCGATTTTGAAGGATCCGGCGGTCGACAGCGTCAGCTCATTCATTGGCGTCGACGGCGACAATGCGACGCTGAACAGCGGCCGCTTTCTGATCAATCTCAAGCCCCGCGAGGAACGCCGCCTCAGCGCGTCGGAGGTCATGCGCAGGCTGCAAAAAGAAGTCTCGACGATTCCAGGGATCCAGCTTTTCATGCAGCCGGTGCAGGATCTCACCATCGATTCCTCGATCGGCCGGGCGCAATATAATTTCATTCTCGAGAACGGCAACGCATCCGAGTTCGCGACGTGGACGCCGCGCCTCCTCGAGCGTCTGCGCGAGATGCCGGCGCTGGCCGACGTCGCCAGCAATACGCAGGCGCAAGGCCACGCTGTCGACCTTGTCGTCGACCGCGCTACCGCGGCCCGCTTCGGCATCACTCTGGCCAGCGTCGACAACGCTCTCTACGACGCGTTCGGACAGCGCATCGTTTCAACCATCTACACGCAGGCCAACCAATATCGCGTCATTCTGGAGGTCGATCCGAAGCTGCAGCGCGATCTCTCGCAGCTCTCCTCGCTCTATCTGCCGTCATCGTCGTCGAGCGACAACGGGCAGACGCCGCTGTCGGCGATCGTGCATGTTGAAGAACGTCGAGGTCCGTTGCTGATCAGCCATTTCGGCCAGTTTCCGGCGACCTCCATCTCATTCAATGTCGCGCCGGGCCACTCGCTTGGCGACGCCGTCACGGCGATCGAGCAGGCGCAGGCGGACATCGGCCTGCCGCGCAGTTTCGTGGTCTCGCTGCAAGGCTCCGCCGCGGCGTTCCACGCCTCGATGACGAATGAGCTTTTCCTCATCATCGCCGCCGTCGTCACCATGTATATCGTTCTCGGCGTGCTCTACGAGAGCTTCATCCATCCGATCACGATCCTGTCGACTCTGCCGTCGGCCGGCATCGGCGCGCTGCTCGCTTTGATGGCCTTCGGCGGCGAACTCGACGTCGTCGCGGTGATTGGCATCATCCTGCTCATCGGCATCGTCAAAAAGAACGCGATCATGATGATCGACTTCGCGCTCGACGCCGAACGCAATGACGGGCTTTTGCCGGAAGAGGCGATTTTCCAGGCCTCGCTCCTGCGTTTCCGGCCGATCCTGATGACGACGATGGCCGCGATCCTCGGCGCCTTGCCGTTGATGCTTGGGACCGGCGTCGGCTCGGAGCTGCGCCATCCGCTCGGCGTCTCGATCGTTGGCGGCCTTATCCTCAGCCAGGCGCTGACGCTGTTCACGACGCCGGTCATCTATCTCTATTTCGACAGGCTCGCCGCGCGCCTTCGCCGGCGCCCGCCAGCGGCCGCGCTCGCCGGAGAGAGCGCGGAATGAATATTTCGGCGCCCTTCATCAAGCGCCCGGTCGCGACGACGTTGGTCGCCGTCGGAATAGCGCTTGCCGGCGGCCTCGCCTTTTTGAAGCTGCCTGTCTCGCCGCTTCCAGAGGTCGATTTTCCGACTATTTCCGTGCAGGCGACGCTTCCCGGCGCCAACCCCGATACGGTGGCCTCGAGCGTCGCCAGCCCGCTCGAACGTTCTCTTGGCCGCATCGCCGCCGTCACCGAGATGACCTCGGTCAGCGCCATCGGCAACACCAACATTACGCTTCAGTTCGACCTCGATCGAGACATCGACGGCGCGGCCCGGGACGTTCAGGCAGCGATCAACGCGGCGCGCGCGGACCTGCCGACAAGCCTGCGCAGCAATCCGATCTACCGCAAGATCAACCCCGCCGACGCGCCGATCCTGATCCTGTCCCTGACCTCGCAAACGATGACTCCGGGGCAGATGTATGATTCGGCGAGCAATATTCTACAGCAGAGGCTGTCGCAGCTCGACGGCATAGGCCAGGTGGTAATCGGGGGCGCCGCCCTGCCCGCCGTTCGTATTGAAGTCAACCCTTACGCGCTGTCCAAATATGGCATCGGGCTCGAGGACGTGCGGGCGGCTCTCGCCGCGGCCAACGCCAACAGTCCGAAAGGCTCCATTGAGGGCGATGGCCGGCATTTGCAAATCTACACAAACGATCAGGCGACGGTCGCAGCCGATTACCGTCCGCTGATCGTCGCCTATCGTAATGGCGCGCCGGTGCATCTGATAGATGTCGCCGAAGTGATTGATTCCGTCGAGGACCTGCGCAACGAAGGCCTCGTCAAAGGCCAGCCCGGAATCATTCTTTTGCTGTTTCGCCAACCCGGCGCAAACATCATTCAGGCGGTTGACGCGGTGAAGGCGGAGCTGCCGCATCTCATAGCCGCGATGCCGGCCGCCATCAACATCACGCTCGCGGCGGATCGAAGCAACACCATCCGCGCTTCGCTGCAAGACACCGAATGGACCTTGCTGCTTGCGATCAGCCTCGTCACGTTGATCGTCTTCCTTTTTCTGCGCGACATTCGGGCGACCTTGATTCCGGCGGTCGCAGTGCCGCTTTCGATCATCGGCACATTCGGCGCGATGTATCTCGCAGGCTTCAGCCTCAACATATTGTCGCTGATGGCGCTCACCATAGCGACGGGCTTTGTCGTCGACGACGCCATCGTCGTGCTTGAAAATATCAGCCGCTATGTCGAGGCCGGGATGAACCCGCGCGAGGCGGCTTTCGTCGGCGCGCGGGAGGTCGGCTTCACGGTTGTGTCGATCAGCATTTCGCTGATCGCCGTGTTCATCCCGATCCTTCTGATGGGCGGCATTCTCGGTCGCCTTTTTCGCGAATTCGCCGTGACCCTGTCTTTCGCCATCATCGTCTCGCTCCTGCTGTCGCTGACGCTGACGCCGATGATGTGCGCGCTTATGCTAAAGCCTCGCCCACGCGAGCAGGCGCCGCGGCGCCGCCGTTTTGATCCATTGGCGGCGCTCGTTCATGGCTATGGAACAACGCTGCGTTGGGCGCTCCGCCACGGCGCCCTCATCATGTTGATCCTCTTCGCCACGGTATGTCTCAATGTGGCGCTGTTTACGGTCATACCGAAAGGGTTTTTCCCGCAGGAGGACACCGGCCGCATCATGGGCGCCATGCAGGGCGACCAGAGCATTTCTTTTCAGTCCATGCGAAAGAAGCTGAAGGCGCTGCAGGATATCGTTCAGGCCGACCCCGCCGTCGACAGCGTCGTCGGCTTTACGGGCGGCAGCCAAACCAACTCGGGGCGAAGCTTCATCACCTTGAAGCCGAAAGCGCAGCGCGACGTCACCTCGGATGAGGTCATTGCGCGCCTGCGCGGCAAGCTCGGGCATGTTCCAGGCGT
Organism: Methylocella tundrae; assembly: GCF_038024855.1. Lineage (NCBI taxonomy): Bacteria > Pseudomonadati > Pseudomonadota > Alphaproteobacteria > Hyphomicrobiales > Beijerinckiaceae > Methylocella > Methylocella tundrae. The sequence continues at coordinate 180,057 of NZ_CP139089.1, read as the reverse complement.
CAATCTGTTTATGCAGTCGATCCAGGATATCCGCATGGGCGGACGTCTTTCCAACGCGCAATATCAATATACGCTGCAAGGGGATGACGCGAACGACATCTACGCCTTCACGCCAAAGCTCATCGAGGCGCTTCAAAAGAGCACTGTGATCACCGACGTCAGTTCGGACCAGCAGCAGGGGGGACTTGCGACCAATATCGTCATCGATCGTGACACGGCCTCCCGGCTCGGACTGATCACAAGCCAGATCGACAACACGCTCTACGACGCCTTCGGCCAGCGGCAGGTCTCGACGATCTATAGCGCGGTCAACCAATACCATGTGGTGATGGAAGTCGCGCCGCGTTACTGGCAGGATCCTGCGATCCTCAAGGACATCTATGTCAGTACCTCCGGCGCCAATCCAAGCGGCACGGCGCAAAGCAATCTGCCCGCCGGCACGGTGCAAACCGCCGCGACGGCGGCGTCATCAACGGCGACTGCCGGCGCCAGCGACTCAGCGCGCAACGCGACGACCAATTCGCTGGCGAGCGTCGGCAACAGCAGCGCCTCGGCCGGCGCCGCTGTCAGCACCGCGCGGGAGAAAATGGTTCCGCTTTCGGCTTTCGCACATTTCGAGCACGCCAAGACGCCGCTGACGGTAAATCACCAGGGCCTCTTCGTCGCCAGCACCATCTCATTCAATCTGCGACCGGGCGCGTCGCTCAGCGACGCCATCATCGATATCAACCGGACGGCGGCGCAGCTCAAGATGCCCGCGACCATTCATGGCGTTCCTCAAGGCACCGCCAAAGCTTTCCAGGATTCGCTCGGCAACCAGGGGCTGTTGTTTTTAACGGCGCTGGCGGCGGTCTATATCGTCCTCGGCATTCTCTATGAAAGCCTCATCCATCCGATCACGATCCTTTCCACGCTACCGTCGGCGGGCGTCGGCGCGGTGCTGGCTCTCATGCTGTTTGGCTCCGAGTTCAGCATCATCGCCCTGATCGGCGTGATTTTGCTGATCGGCATCGTCAAGAAAAACGCGATCATGATGATCGACTTCGCCCTGGAGGCGGAGCGCACGCAGGGGCTGTCGCCCGAGGAGGCGATCTTTCAAGCCTGCATGCTGCGGTTCCGGCCAATCATGATGACGACCTTCGCGGCAATTCTCGGCGCTGTTCCTCTGGCGCTCAGCTTCGGCGAGGGCGGCGAGATCCGCCGCCCGCTCGGCATCGCGATCGTCGGCGGATTGATCGTCAGCCAGCTTTTGACCCTTTATACCACCCCAATCCTCTATCTCTACATGGACGAGTTCCGCCTTTGGGCCAAACGGCGCTGGCAGGGCCTTTTTCCAGGTCTCTCGGCGCCGTCGCCCGCGAATCCCGCCTGAGAACCTCCCCGCCATTCCGGCTGGTTGACCGCGCGGCGTGTCCCCGCTTCGTCAAATCCTTGACTTCGCGCTGCAAAATCGCCAGTTTCCGCCCTCCCCGACGCATGATCGATTGACCATGTCGCCCCTTGTTTCCTTGCATGATCATGCCTCAACCAAGCCAGCGCCAATGCGAAGCTATCTCGATTTTGAAAAACCCGTCGCTGAACTCGAAGCCAAGGTGCAGGAGCTGCGCTCGCTCGCATCCGGCGGCGACGCCGTCTCGATCAGCGAGGAGCTGGCGCGGCTGGAAGGCAAGTCAGAGAAGGCGCTGGCCGACATCTACGCCAGTCTGACGCCCTGGCAGAAAACGCAGGTGGCGCGCCATCCGCAGCGCCCCCATTTCAATGATTATATCAAAGGCCTCATCACCGGTTTCACACCTCTCTCGGGCGATCGGCAATTCGGCGAGGACGCCGCCCTGATCTGCGGCCTTGGCTGGTTCCGCGGCTACTCGGTGTGCATCATGGGGCAGGAAAAAGGCACCGACACCGCGGCAAGGATCAAGCATAATTTCGGCATGGCGCGGCCCGAAGGCTACCGCAAAGCCGTGCGCGTGATGCAGCTCGCCGATCGGTTCAATCTGCCGGTCATCTCGCTGGTCGATACGCCCGGCGCTTTTCCCGGCGTCGACGCGGAGGAGCGCGGCCAGGCTGAAGCCATTGCGCGGGCGACGGACGCCTCGCTCTCGCTCGGCGTGCCCAACATCGCCGCGGTCGTCGGCGAAGGCGGCTCGGGCGGCGCCATCGCCATCGCCAGCTGCAACCGGGTCTTGATGCTTGAGCATGCGATCTACACGGTCGCCTCGCCCGAGGCCTCGGCGTCGATCCTCTGGCGCGACGCCGCGAAGGCGGAAGACGCTGCCACCACCATGAAAATCACAGCGCAGGATCTTTATAAGTTCGGGATAATCGATGGCGTCATCCCCGAACCCATTGGCGGCGCGCATCGTGATCCGGCGGCGGCCATCACCGCCGTTGGCGACGCCATCGAGAGCGCGCTCGAGAGCCTCCTCATCCTGTCGCATGATGAAATCAAGAGCAGCCGCGCGGATAAATTTCTCGCCATTGGGCGCGCTCTTTGATCGGCTGAGGGTCGCCGCCCGGCGTTGCATCAGGGCCACAGACAGAAACAATTTTCAGATTCGGAGTTAACGCCGCCCCCGTTCGGGCGCGGAGCCTTGCTTCACGGGCCGCGAAACCTGGCAGCAAGGCTGCCGCAAGCTTCGCCTCACTCCTGCCGTTTTGGAGACGGAGATTGAGAGGGCTTCGGGGCGCACGAATCGAATGAGCCTCCGACGTCAAATCTGCAATTGGCCGATGGTTGGCTGATCATGATGGCCTGTTGCGATTTTGCGTTCCATTCAAAGGGTTTATTTAACCTTTGAGCGTGAAATCTGGCCGGGTTCGGCAGCTTGCCAATAGGGATAAGGGCTGTACACTATAGCCCAGCCGCAGATCAAAACCTGATTGAACGCGCGAGATGCAAATGAGTTCCAAAAGCGCTCTCTCTTTCCGCATCGGAGCCTTTGCGCTGATCGCCGCCGCCGCAACTTTCTTGTCGGGGTGCGATGAGGGCGGCCTTGGCTCAAATTCGCGCGCCTATGCGCCGATCGCGCCCGAAACCCTCGCCCTGATGAAGGAAAAGGACACGACCAAGGCGGCGCCGGTCCTCATCCGCACTTATAAGAAGGAATCAGAGCTCGAAATCTGGAAAATGAAGTCGGACGGGCGCTACGCTCTTTTGAAGACCTATCCCGTCTGCCGCTGGTCGGGACAGCTTGGTCCCAAGACGCGAGAGGGCGACCGCCAGGTGCCGGAGGGTTTCTATTCGATCACGCCGGCGCAGATGAAGCCGAATTCCGCTTACTACCTCGCTTTCAACGTCGGCTATCCCAATGCCTATGATCGCGCTCTCGGGCATGACGGCGGCTCGATCATGGTGCACGGCATTTGTTCGTCAGCGGGCTGCTTCTCGATGACCGACCCCCAGATCGGCGAAATCTACGCCATTGTGCGGGAGGGTTTTTCCGCCGGCCAGCGCGAAGTGCAGATGCAGTCCTATCCCTTCCGCATGACAGCAGAGAACATGGCCAAGTACCGGCTTGATCCCAACATCGGCTTCTGGAAGCAGTTGAAGGAAGGCTCGGATAATTTCGAGGTGACGCAGCAAGAGGTGACGGTCGGCGTCTGTAGCAAGCACTATGTCTTCAATGCGACTCCGGTGAATGGACGCTTTGATCCGGATGGCCCGTGCCCCCAGTTGAAGCAGGATGAAGGCGTGCGCAATCTGGTCGCCGCGAAAGAAACGCGCGATGACGCCAAGGTCGCCGAATTGGCGGCGCAGGGCGTGAAGCCGGTGCGCACGGTCTACGCCGATGGCGGCGGCCATCCGAGCTTCTCCTCCATCTTCGCTTATGCGAGCCGGCCGGACGCCTTGGCGCGCGGACCTATCGACATCGCGCTCGACGAAGGCAAAGCCAGGAAGGGCCGCGCGTCGCCCGTGGTGCAGATGGCGGCGGGCAAACTCAATGCGTCGGCGCCGGATGTCAAACTCGCCGACGCGCGGGACGTTACCGGAGCCATCGCGCCCACGGCGCCAGCGAAAGAGGCCGAGAAGCCCTGGATGTTCGTGCACCTTTTCGGCGGCGAAAAACCAGCGGAGCCGGCAGAGCCCGCAGCGCCGGCGCCGGTTGCGGCCAACGAGCCGCTGGTGCCGCAATTCGCGGATGTTCCTCTGCCGCCGCATCGGAGCGACAGCGCCGCCAGGCCCGCGACGACGAGCGAGGGCACCTCGTCGAGCAACCCGGCGCTTGCTCAGGCCGAACATTAGGCTATCAAACCTCGCTTCCCCTCGGCGCCCGCTGTTGAGTGGAGCGGACTTGAAAGGATGCTCGCCGCGGCCCATCTTGCGGCGATGAGCAAAGCCTTCACCAAGGAAATCGACGGCGACGACGATCTCGAAGACGAGATTGCCCCGCTTCCCGCCGGTCTCAAGAATTACATCACGCCCCAAGGCTTGGCGCGGATGCAGGCCGAATTTGCGGAGTTGCAACAGGTCGAGCGGCCCAAGGTCGTCGAAACGGTCTCCTGGGCGGCCGGCAATGGCGACCGCTCCGAAAATGGCGATTATATTTATGGCAAGCGCCGCCTGCGCGAAATCGACCGCCGCCTGCGTTTCCTGCGCAAGAGAATGGAAATCGCCGAGGTTGTCGATCCAGCGCGCCAGACCAACCACAGCCGCGTATTCTTCGGCGCCACTGTCGACTATCTGACGTCGCAGAACGAGACGAAACGCGTGCGCATCGTCGGCGTCGACGAAGCGCGCTCGGAGTTTGGCGAAGTGAGCTGGATCTCGCCCATCGCCAAAGCCCTTCTCAAAGCCGAGGCTGGCGACATCGTCGAGGTGAGGACGCCAAAGGGCATCGAGCGCATCGAGATCCTCAAGATCGCTTATTGAGCGTTCCTGCTCACCCCAGATTGAGCTCCTTGAAAAAGTCGTTGCCCTTGTCGTCGATGACGATGAAGGCAGGGAAATTCTCGACTTCGATGCGCCACACCGCCTCCATGCCGAGTTCGGGGTATTCCAGAACGTCGACCTTCTTGATGCAGTCCTGCGCGAGGCGCGCCGCGGCGCCGCCGACCGAGCCGAGATAAAAGCCATGATGCCTGGCGCAGGCCTCGCGCACCTGCGGCGAGCGATTGCCTTTGGCGAGCATCACCATCGAGCCGCCGGCCGCCTGGAACTGCTCGACATAGGAATCCATGCGGCCCGCCGTCGTCGGGCCGAAGGAGCCGGAGGCGAAGCCTTGCGGCGTTTTCGCAGGGCCCGCGTAATAGACCGGATGGTTCTTGAAATAGTCGGGCAGCGGCTGGCCGCTCTCCAGCCTTTCGCGGATCTTGGCATGGGCGAGATCGCGCGCGACAATCATCGGCCCCGTGAGTGACAGCCGGGTCTTGATTGGATGCTTCGTCAGCTCGGCGAGAATCTCGGGCATCGGCCGGGTCAGGTCGATCCTGACGACCGAACCGCCGAGCGCCGCCTCGTCAATGGCGGGGAGAAAACGCGCCGGATCATGTTCAAGTTCTTCGAGAAAAACGCCATGCCGGTTGATCTCGCCGAGCGCCTGCCTGTCGGCTGAACAGGAGACCCCGAGCCCGATCGGCAGCGAGGCGCCGTGGCGTGGCAGCCGGATGACGCGCACGTCATGGCAGAAATACTTGCCGCCGAACTGCGCGCCAATGCCGGAAGCCTGCGTGAGACTCAGAATTTCCGCCTCCATTTCGAGATCGCGGAAGGCGTGGCCGTCTTCACCGCCCTGGGTCGGCAGTTGATCAAGGTAATGCGTCGAGGCGAGCTTGACGGTTTTGAGGTTCAATTCCGCCGAGGTGCCGCCGATGACGATGGCGAGATGGTAGGGCGGGCAGGCCGCGGTGCCAAGCGTCAGGATTTTCTCGCGCAAAAATTCGACGAGGCGGTCATGCGTCAGGAGCGACGGCGTGCCCTGGAAAAGATAGGTCTTATTGGCCGAACCGCCGCCCTTGGCGATAAACAGGAACTTATAGGCGTCCTCGCCCTCGGCATAGATTTCGATCTGCGCCGGCAGATTGGTTTTGGTGTTGAGTTCCTCGAACATGCTGAGGGGCGCGAGTTGCGAATAGCGCAGGTTTTTCTTCGCATAAGCATCGCGAATGCCTTCGGCTATGGCGCTCGGGTCGTCACCCTCCGTAAAGACCAGCCTGCCCTTCTTGCCCATGACGATAGCGGTGCCGGTGTCCTGGCACATCGGCAAGACGCCGCCGGCGGCGATATTGGCGTTCTTCAACAGATCATAGGCGACAAATTTGTCGTTTGAGCTCGCCTCCGGATCGTCGAGGATTTTGGCGAGCTGCGCCAGATGGGACGGACGCAGGAGGTGATTGATGTCCGACATCGCCGCTTCCGCCAGCGCGCGGATCGCCTCGCGGTCGACGACGAGAAATTCGCGCGATCCGAAAGTCTCGAGCCGCACTCCCTCACAGTCGAGCTTGCGAAACGGCGTCTCGTCCTTGCGGAGGGGAAATGGCGAATGATATTGGAAAGTCATCTCAAGGCCTTCGTTCCTGAGCATCATTTCCGGGGACGGACGCCGGTTCTCGGATAAAGATGATGCGCAATCAAAAATCCTAAGCTCGCTTAGGGCGTCAACCATTTTAGGCTCCAAAACCAGCCCGGCCAAGGCCCCTCGCAAAACAACTGCGCCGCTTAAGGAAACCTTTTCCGGCTGCCGCGTTTTCAGCTCGTTATGGCGTGCAGACAGGCGCGCCGCAAACCGATGAAAGTCAGATCGCTTGCTGTTTCCTTTTCCGGTTCTGCTCTGCGACATAGGCGGCACCAACGCGCGTTTTGCGCTGAAGAGCAGTCCTGACGCGCCTCTCCTGCCGGGCCTCCCGGTCAAGACGGCGGCCTATGAAAGCTTTGAAGCCGCGACGGCCGCCGCGATCGCCGGCTTCGACGCCAGGCCGCGCTCGATGATCGCCTGCGCCGCGGGCCCCATTTTCGGCCGCAGCGTCCAGCTCACCAATGCGGCCTGGTCGATCGACGGAGCGCTTGTCGCGCAGGAGCTTGGACTGGATCAAGGTCTGCTTCTCAACGACTTTGAAGCGCAGGCGCTCTCTCTTCCCGCGCTTGAGCATGACTGGACGACGCCGATCGGAGCGCCGATCCCGCCGCAACCTGGGGTTCAGCTCGTCATCGGCGTCGGCACAGGCCTCGGCGCCGCGGCGCTCATCGAGGTCGAGGGGCGATTTCTTGCCCTGGCGAGCGAGGCCGGGCATGTGGATTTCGGGCCCGTCGGCGCGATCGAAGCCGAGATTTGGCCTCATATCGACATTTCGGCTCACGGAAGGGTTAGCGCCGAGACGATTTTGTCGGGTCCGGGGCTGGTCCGCCTCCACCACGCGCGCTGCGAGGCGGCTGGCATTGTCTCGCCCGCGCTGGATGAAATCGCGCTGGTCGAGCAGGCGCACGCCCGGCCGGACGGCGAGGAAGCGCGAACGCTTGGTCTCGTCTGGGCCCTTACCGCCCGCTGTGCGGGCGATCTCACCCTCAATCTGCTGGCCAAGGGCGGCGTCACCTTTTCCGGCGGGATATTGCCGCGCCTCACGGCCTTTCTCGAACCCTCGAAATTCCGCGCTCGTTTCGAGGACAAGGCGCCCTTCGTCGAAATGATGAAAGGAATCGGAACACGGCTTGTCGTCGCCAGCGACGTCGTCCTGCCAGGCATGGCGGCGATCGCCGCCTCCCCGCAAAAATATATGATCGATTATCAGGCGCGAGCATGGCGGTGAACGCGGGCGGACAATTACGCCGCGTGCGAAGCCGCCTCCTCGCTGAGCACCGCGTAAAGAGCGTTGACGTCGCGCGCAGCGCGTAGCTTCGCTGTCGTCGCCGGATCGCGCAGCATGCGGGCGAGGCGGGCGAGCGCCTTCAGATGATCGGCCCCCGCGGACTCCGGCGCCACCAGGAGAAAAATCAGATCGACAGGCGCCCCATCGATCGATTCGAAATCGATCGGGCGCGGCGTGCGCGCAAAAATGCCGAACATTGAATGCGCCTTGGCGAGCTTGGCGTGCGGGATCGCAATGCCGTCGCCAGCACCCGTCGAGCCGAGACGCTCCCGCTGAATCAATGCGTCGAGGATTTCCCGCGCGGGCAGACCGGAAAGATCAGCGGCGCGTTCGCTCAATTCCTGAAGCGCCTGCTTCTTCGAATTTGCCTTCAGCGAGGGGATGATCGCCTCGGGAGTGATCAGGTTTGTCAATAAAGTCAGTCCAAGCAATCTGCTCTGCGCCCGTGCAGACATTCAGCCGATAAGGATCAAGGCGAATCGATAATAGGAAGCGAGCGGCAAACAATCCTTCTATCGCAAGCCGCGCTTATATCGCAAGGTCCAGCGCCGCCGGGTCGATTCAGCACGCCCGTTGAAACGGCGTTGGACGACATTCGTTCGGCCATCGAAGCGTGACATAAAAAGCAAAGAGGGCGTTCCTGCGGCGTCAAATCTAAGCTCCTGCCCAGGCCCCGCCACGAATGCGGCGGGCCTCCAGCTGAAGCGACTAAGCCTGAGTTGGCGTTACGCTGAACCTGCGGCGTCAGATCCGCTTCGCGCGCAATCGCGGCCTTCCTTTTGAATCGCGCAAGCCCACCGTCTTCCTTCCTCCGCCGACGCCGACCTTCACAGCCGCCCTTTTGGGGCAGCGTTAGGCGTGGCGGACCTCGAAGTCAAGATTTGCCTGTGGACGGCTGAGCAGGCCTCATAGCTGCTCAAAATAAATTTAGCCAGGCCGAGACAATAAGACATGGGCCATGCGGGTGAGTTGATCCCGCGTGGCGCCTGTTTGTTACGCAAAGTCAGGCGGCTTCACGCCATTTTGGCAGCCGCGCAAAGCTCAATAGGCTTGCGCCTTTTCTCTGCGGCGCTCGACCGATGAACGAATTTTGAGGCTTTCCCGATATTTCGCCACTGTCCGCCGCGCAATGTCGATATTGGCTTCCTTCAGCTTGGCGACAATTGCGTCATCGGACAAAATGTCGCCCGGTGTTTCCTGATCGATCATATTGCGAATGCGGAAGCGCACCGATTCCGCCGAATGGGCGTCCCCGCCATTGTGAGAGGCGATCGAGGCGGTGAAAAAATATTTTAGTTCAAACAGCCCACGCGGCGTCGCCATATATTTGTTCGAGGTGACGCGCGAAACCGTCGACTCGTGCATGCCGATCGCCTCGGCGATGGTCTTGAGATTGAGCGGTCGCAAATGTTCGACGCCGAGACGGAAGAACGCATCCTGCTGACGCACGATTTCGCTTGAAACCTTCAAGATTGTGCGCGCCCTCTGTTCAAGGCTTTTCGTCAACCAGTTGGCGGTCTGCATGCAGGTCGACATGAATGTCCTGTCGACGTCGCTGGCGTTCGATTTCGTCACCCGCGTCGCATAGCTGTTGTTGACGAGAATGCGCGGCAATACTTCCGTGTTGAGTTCGACGTGCCACGCGCCACCCGCCAAGGCGCGGACGATGACATCTGGCACGAGCGGCTGAATCGAGCCGCCGCCGAAGGCCCGCCCCGGCTTTGGGTCGAGCTGACGGATCTCGGCCAGCATGTCGACGATGTCTTCCTCATCGACGTTGCAGATCTTTCGCAGGGCGGAGAAATCGCGCTTCGCCAGCAGGCCGAGATTGGCGACGAGAGCCTGCATCGCCGGATCGAAACGGTCGCGTTCACGCAGCTGGATGGCGAGGCATTCGGCGAGGTCGCGGGCGCCCACGCCAGAAGGGTCAAAACCCTGAATGATCTTGAGGACGCGCTCGACCCGCTCAAGCGGCGCCTGCAGACGGGCGGCCGTCTCGGCGAGGGAATCGGCGTAATAACCGGCGTCGTCGATGGAATCGATCAGCACCTGGCCGATCAGGCGCTCGATCCGATCGGTCGTGGCAAGGGTCAATTGCGCTTCAAGGTGATCCTTGAGATTGGTCGGCGCCGCCGCGTAGGCCTCGAGATTGGCCGTTTCTCCATCCCCCGCCCCGCCCCCGGACGATCCGGACCAGGAGGTCGCCGAAAGGCCGGCGCCTTCGAGATGTTCGACATATTCCAGCGGCGCCGCCGTCCGCTCGTCATCGAAGGTGTTGGAAAGTTCGGTTCCAAGGCTCTGCTCGAGAGCGCCGCGATCGGTCGCAAACGACTCCGAATTCCAGTCCGCCTCGCTCGGTTCATTGAAATCGGGACTGGTCGGCGCGTCGCCCGCGTCCGCGCCGACTTCGACGCCGCGCGACTCCAGCGGATCGGGCGCATCCTCGGCGCGCTCAAGGAGAGGGTTGCGTTCCAGCTCCTCCTGGACGAAAGCGGTCAATTCCATATTGGAAAATTGCAGAAGCTTGATCGCCTGTAAAAGCTGCGGCGTCATGACCAGGGACTGTCCCTGGCGCATCATGAGCTTAGTGCTAAGCGCCATGTTTAGATCGACCTCAAATGCGTTCGCAGAAAACGATAACGGCCCGTTTTTTGCTTACAACATAATTGCTGAGGTTGCACGCACAGGATGAAACTTTCTTCGAAATTTTTGTCGGAGCCAATGGAAAGCTGCGTCCGCATGGCGCGATTTCAGCAACGCGGCTTTCCGTCAAGCATCCAAGACGGCAGGCGGGAGCGCCAGGACGCGAATTAGGGGCATCAGAGCTGGAAATCGTCGCCGAGATAGAAGCGGCGCACGTCGGCGTTGCCGACGATTTCCTCGGGCGCGCCTTCCGTCAGCACGCGCCCCGCGTGAATGATGTAGGCGCGGTCGATCAGTCCCAATGTTTCGCGCACGTTATGATCGGTGATGAGAACGCCGATGCCGCGCCGTTTCAGGTGATGGACGAGAAGCTGGATGTCCGCGACCGCGATCGGGTCAACGCCGGCGAAGGGCTCGTCGAGCAGGATAAACGCGGGCCGGCTGGCCAGCGCGCGCGCGATCTCGCAGCGGCGCCGTTCGCCTCCAGAGAGAGCAACGGACGGCGATTTCCGCAAGGCCTTGATGTCAAATTCGTCAAGCAGCGCTTCAAGTTCGAGTTCGCGCTTGCGCCTGTCCCGCTGCGTGATCTCGAGCACGGCCCTGATATTGTCCTCAACCGAGAGGCCGCGGAAAATGGACGGCTCCTGCGGCAGATAGCCGATGCCGAGGCGGGCGCGCCTATACATAGGCAGCCGCGTCACATCATGGCCGTCGAGCTCGATCCGTCCCGCATCCGGCCGAACGAGTCCGGAAATCATGTAAAAGAGCGTGGTCTTGCCGGCTCCGTTGGGGCCAAGGAGGCCGACAGCCTCGCCACGGCGCACGTACATGCTCACATCTTCGATGATGCGGCGCATTTTATAGGCTTTGCGCAGTTGGCGGACGCAAAGGACGCCTTCCGAAGCAGCATAGAACGACGACACACGTCCGTCCCCGGCCGCGACGAACGCATCGTCTTGCGCGGCCGGCTCAGCGCCGCGCCAATCCCTGACGTCCGGCGACGTTTCCGGAACCTCCTTTTCGATCACCCAGGCGCCCGAGTTCTCTGCCGGCCGGCGTTGCCGGCGCCAGAACAGGCTGCCGGCCCCAACCACGGCGGCCAAATCGGGAAAGAAGCGAACGGCCAATCGCAGAAGTCCTTTGTTGTCAGTCCGGCTGCTCTCCGCCCGTCGCCCCTTCGGGACGCATCGCCGGAAAGCGCTCCGGGCGCAGCGTCGTCAACGGCGATCGACTTTTGCCATACAAGCCAGACCAGGTCTAAAACATTTTCGTGCGCGCATAGGCAAGCCAAGCCCATTCACGGCGTCTTGCCGGAAGACTTCTTGCCGCTCGCGCCGGCTGCGCCCTCTCCGGCGCCCTCATGCGCTCCCCCGCTCGGGATGAACATGCTTTTGACGCGGCCCGTAACCACCGCCTGACTGGTCGTCAGATCGTAGATCAGCTTGTCGCCTTTGGTGACGTTCGGGCCTTGAGTCAACGTCACATTGCCTATCAAATAGACTTTGTTTTCCGCCTTCTCATAGATGCCGCTGTCGCCAGTGCCGACCTGATCCTTTGAAATCACGGTGACGGGGCCCGTGGCTTCCATGCGCCTCAGCTCGCTCGACGACGACGGCACGCCGGATTGCGCTTTTGCGTCCTTTTGCGTCAGGTAGAGCACCAGAACGCTCGCCTTGAGCTTGCTCGGCCCCTGAGTTGCAACCACATTGCCAGTATAGACGAGCTTTTGCTCCTTGTCGAAATAGTCGAGCTTGGCGGCGTCGATGTTGATCGGCTCCTTCGAGTTGCCGCCGGGAAGGACAGCGGCGGGCTGCGCTTTTTGCGCCTCCGCCGCGGCTGCGCCAGCCATTATCAGCATGGAGCCGAGAATGGCGGCGGCAATCGCAAGCACGCCACGCCTGGCGGCGAGACGGCGGGCGTGGCGGCTCGCGATGCTCGGAGAATCAGACGGCCAAGACACAGATCTACTCCGCGACCACCGGATTGGTCGCTGTTCCCTTCTCGTTCGCGCCAGACTCGATGACCGATTTGATATCGCCTTCGAACGAGACTTTGCCGTCGTTCTCGATGTCCATCTGATCGGCGGCGACGACGCCCCCTTGCAGGACGACCTTGACGCGCTCCTTCGAGATCAGCGAGCCCGTCTTAAAATCCATTTGCGCGGTTTTCATGAAGATGGAATAGCGAACGTCATTCTTGATCTGGGCTGAACCGTCCATCGCCAACCGATCATGCAGGCTGTCATAGACGCCGTGGTCCGCGAGCACCTGCAGCGTTGAAGCGTCGTTCAGCCCGATCCTCGCGTCAATGCCCTGCAGCTCCACAATGTTCGGCGTCGTCGTGTCCTGGATGCCGGCGCGCGCCGTCACCTCATAGGGGTTCCCATCCTTTTGGAAGCCTGTGATTTTCGGCGATTCGACGGTTATGCGCGTCCCGTCGACATGAACCTGACCGATGGTGAGGTTGCGCGGCAGGCGACGGAAGGGATCGAACAGGCCGACGACGAGGACGACGCCGACCGCGACGACGCAGAGGCCAACGATCGCCCGCCGCAGAAAACGCACGCGCGCCGAATGCCGGCCCGCCGCCTTGAACGCGCCGCGCCAGGGCGATTCCGTCAGATCGAGAACCTGGCCGAGCTGACCCTGGCCGCGCGCGCCCAGGGAGTCGCGCGGATCATCGATGCGCTCGCTCGCCGCCCAATCGGTATCGCCTGAGACTGCCGTCATTCGATGCGCTTCGTTTTCAGACAAGAGAGAGGGGCCGCCGTCGCCAAGCGTCACTCAAGAAATCCCGTCGACGAGCCCGGCTCGCAAAGAGCCGGCTCACGACGCGGCTAGCGTCAGACAGCAAGCAAGCAAGGCGAAGTCAAGGCGAGGTTAACGCTGCCTTATTGGACACAAAAAATGTCTTATTGATGGGAAAAGATATCCGCCTCCGCCCAACCCATCAGATCGAGGCGGGCCCGCGCTGGAAGAAAGCCGAAACATTCCTGCGCGATTTCGAAGCGGCCTTCACGCTTCAGCATGGCGTCGAGACGCGTGCGCAGCGTGTGCAGATATAAAACATCCGAGGCCGCGTAGGCGAGCTGCGCCTCGGACAAACTGTCGCTCCCCCAATCCGAAGATTGCTGCTGTTTTGAAATTTCGTGTCCGAGCAGTTCGCGCACAAGATCCTTGAGGCCATGACGATCGGTATAGGTGCGGGCCAGCTTCGAGGCGATCTTGGTGCAATAGATGGGGCCGGCCATCACGCCGAAGGCCCTGAACAGGACAGCGATGTCGAAGCGGGCGAAATGGAACAGTTTGAGGACGCTCGGGTCGGCGAGCAGGCGCTCGATATTAGGGGCGCGGCTTTGTCCTGCTGCGATCTGCACGACGTCGGCTGTCCCGTCGCCCCGCGAGAGCTGGACGACGCAGAGCCGGTCGCGGTGCGGCACGAGCCCGAGCGTTTCGGTGTCGATTGCAACGCAATCCCCCAAATTCGCGTCATCGGGCAGATCGCCCCTGTGCAGGCGGATGGTCATTGCGCGCAGCCGGCTGAGAGGTTTGCGCGCGGGCGCTGGAAAAACGAAAGCGTTTGCATAGGGCGCGCCTAGCATCCATCGTCCCACGAAGCAAGCCCGGCCGCCGGACAGGAACCGGGACCGATTCCGGAACCCGCGCCAATTCGCGGGAGTTAGGCAGGCGCTTGTCGAAACAAAACGGAGACCGGAAGATGGAAAGAAAGTTTGGAATCGCGGTGATCGCCGCCCTGCTCGCCATCCCTCTTGGCGCCCAGGCCCAGGGTCTCGTCGGCGGCGCACAAACCGGCGCCGAGAGTGGCGCAGCCGCGGGAAATAACGCGGCGGGCCCCATCGGCGGCGTGGTGGGGGGCGCGGTCGGCGGCGCGGTTGGCGGCGTCACCGGCGGCGTCACCGGACTGCTCGGCCTCGATCAGGCGCCGCGTTTTCGCGACTATGCGCTGCGCGAGCATCGCTCGAGCTTCAGCTACAGCGAGCGCATCCAGCCGGGCGCGCGACTGCCGCTCAGCGGCGTCACTTATTATCCGGTGCCGGCGGAATATGGCGTCAACCCACGCTACCGCTATACAATCGTGAATAGTCACGCCGTTCTGGTCGATCCGACGACGCGGCGAATCGTTCAAGTGATCGATTAGCGCGCAACCATAGGGGGCGCGGCTGACCGGGCGCCGGCTCGGGGAGCGCATGGCCCTCGTTTTTCAGGCGTTCCTCGAAGTCGCCGCCGCTGGAGCATGACGCCGGAAAGCGGAAGCCGGCTTTCCGGCGTCATGCTTTGACTTATTGATGAGAGAGGGATTCAGAATTTGGATGGAATCGCGCTGCGATGCATCCGAGCTGATCCGGCGGGACGAAATGCGTTCAACCGCGGCCAGCGGACGTTCTAGATCAGCACCATAAGAAATAATGGTGCCCTGGAGAGGACTCGAACCTCCACGGCTTTCACCACAGGTACCTGAAACCTGCGCGTCTACCAATTCCGCCACCAGGGCATTGCGCTCTGATACGTGCCGAGCTTCCCTCTTGTCAATCGCCAAGCAGGCGGCGAGGGCCGCGACGCGGAGAAAAAGCTCTGATTGAGATTGATCCTCGCCGCGCTCCTCCCCGCATCGCTCACGCGCCCGTGGCGAACGAGGGTGCCCCGCAGCTTTTCCATTCATGGCCAGCCCCAGCGAGGCGAATGGCCCCCTACAATGACAAAGCTGTCCTATGGGCTTGACCTGGCGTATCATTAAAGACCGCGTCCCCGGCCGGAGAATCGGCTCTATACAGGCGCGGCCTTGGCGACTAAAACGGCGCAGCGGCTTTGAGCGTTTGAAAACAATCTGCTTGATCGGGAAGCGTCCGAGCGTGTGCGCTAATGGCGCTGCGAGGAAAAAGGCGCGGATCGAAGTGTTTTCAACCGGCGTCTTGAGAGCGAAGGCGAGCGAAAATGGCGGATGAATTGGTCAGGACAAACCAGCTAGTGACAGTTTTCGGCGGTTCGGGGTTCATCGGCCGCCATGTCGTGCGGGCCCTGGCGCGAGACGGCTGGCGCGTCCGCGTCGCAACGCGCAGGCCGGATCTTGCCTTCCATCTGCAGCCTCTCGGCAACGTCGGCCAGATCTCTCCCGTTCAGGCCAATCTGCGCTATCCCGATTCGATCGTTCATGCTCTGCGGGACGCGCAGGCGGTGGTCAATCTTGTGGGCATCCTCAGCGAAACCGGCGAACAGAAATTCGACGCCGTGCATGCTGATGGCGTCAAGACCCTCGCCAAAGCGGCGAAAGCCGGGGGCGCCAGCGCTTTCGTGCAGATTTCGGCGATCGGCGCCGACCCAGATAGCGCTTCGGCCTATGCGCGGAGCAAAGCCAGGGGAGAAGCAGCGGCGCGGGAGGCGTTCCCAGAAGCCGTCATCCTGCGTCCATCGGTCGTCTTTGGCCCGGAGGATCATTTCTTCAACCGCTTCGCCGCCATGGCGCGCTACATGCCCGCGCTGCCGCTCATCGGCGAAGGCAAGACGAAGCTTCAGCCGGTGTTCGTCGGCGATGTCGCGAAGGCCGTGGCGCTCGCCGTTGAGGGCAAGGCGACGCAGGGGGCGATCTATGAATTGGGCGGCCCGGAAGTCGCAACGCTGAAGCGCATCCTCGAATTCGTGCTGAAAATCACCGAGCGCAAGCGGTTCCTCGCGCCGATCAGTTTTGCGCAGGCGAAAACCATCGGCGGACTGACGGAAACGCTGACCAAACTGTCGCTCGGACTTTTTCCAGAGATGTTCGCCATTACGTCGGATCAGGTCGAGCTTTTGAAGACCGATAATGTCGTGTCGGCGGCCGCCATCGCAGACAAGCGCACCCTTCAGGGCCTCGGCATTACGCCGGAATCTTTTGAGGCTTTCGTCCCCACCTATCTCGGCCGTTACCGCGCGACGGGCCAGTTCGCCGACCGCCGCGCCGCCTGAGAGGGCGGCGAGGCCCCGCGGGCGAGGCGACCTCATTCGCCGCCTGCATTGCCCTTTCCAGCCTTTGTTTTGGCATCGGTCCGAAAAGTCAGCACCTTTTCGGCATCATGCTTCAGGCAAGCCGGTATCCGTTTCGCTGTAAGATGCTTCTTGCAATGCGCACCATAAAGGCCGTCCCAAACAGCGGCGTCAGCAAATTGATCAACGGAATCGCGAGCATTCCGGCCATGATCAGCCCGGCGACGAAGAGCTGAAGCTCATTCGTCTTGCGCAAGCGCCTGACTTCCGCCGGCGCCGCGTACCGCAAGGCCGCGAGCTCGAAATAGCCGCGTCCGAACAAATAGGCGTTGGCTCCGAAAAACGCGATGGCGTTGACGCCCGGCACAAGCAGCAGCAGGAGCGCGATCAGATTCACAAGGAGGGCGACGGCGGAAAACTCGACAGCCACCCGCGTCGCATCCTTGAACGGCAGAGCGCGTCCGACGCCGTTCGGGTCAATCTCGCTTTCGACATGTTCAGCAAGTTCGTCGAAAAAGAAACCAGCGACGAGAAACGACACAGGCGTGACTAGGAAGGCGAGGCCGATAAAAAGCCCTGCTCCGCTGACCAGCGACAATATCGTCGTCAGCCAAGGATAGGGCAAAGAGAGCGAGGCGACGATCAGCTTTTCGAGACCGATCCAGACCAGCGCCAGCAAGGCCAGCGTCAAGCCAAGGGTCTTCCAGAGAACATTGCGAAATGGCGGCGTGAAAATCTGGCCGGCGGCGGCGGCAGCGGCGTCGAGCACGTTGCGGTGATCCTTTCGGGCGAGGTGAAAAACGCGGCCTCAGCGCATTTGGCGAAACGCCCGGTTGATTTTCTCGTCGGTCTTATACTGGCTCAAAGCGTAAACAGCCCAGAGCGCGGCCGGAATCCAGCCAATCAGCGTCACCTGCAGGATGAGGCAAATAATTCCGGCGATCGGCCGGCCGATCGTGAAAAACAGGAGAAAAGGCAAAAATACCGCAATCAACAGGCGCATGGAGATCCCTTGGGCTTCGACATTCGGCTTGCAGTCCAAGACATGCGCATCAATCTGCGTTTCGGCAAGGTTTGCGCCTCGCTATCATTAGCGCGCAGCTTCTTTGAAGGCGCGACCTTGAAGATTGCCAAACGGCCGCGCACGGTCCATTTTGCGCGGCAAAGACGCCGCCGGTCCGCATGAAGCGAATGCGGCAACGCGAAACAAAGAGATGATTTTGAAAGCGAATGCATGACACATCAAGCCGTCGACTCTTTCATCCGGCATGATTGGACGCCGGAAGAGATCATTGCGATCTACGACCTGCCGCTGCTCGATCTGATCGCGCGCGCAAACGCGGTTCATCGCGAATTCCATGACGTCAACGATGTCCAGAAGGCGAGCCTGCTCAGCATTAAAACAGGCGGGTGCCCGGAAAATTGCAGCTATTGCCCGCAATCGGCGCACCATAAGGAAGTCCATCTCGATCGCGTCGACATGATGAAGACGGAGGAGGTTCTATCGGTCGCCGCGCGGGCCAAAGCGGCGGGCGCCGACCGTTTCTGCATGGGCGCCGCCTGGCGCAATGCGCGCGACGGCGCCGAGTTCGACTCTGTCCTCGACATGGTGCGCGGCGTTCGCGCGCTCGGGATGGAGGCCTGCGTCACGCTTGGCATGCTGAACGGCGAGCAGGCCAGCCGGCTGAAGCAGGCGGGCCTCACAGCCTATAATCATAATCTCGATACGGGGCCCGACTACTATAAAAGCATCGTGACGACGCGGAACTATGAAGACCGGCTCGACACTTTGAAGGCGGTGCGCGGCGCGGGGATCGAAATGTGCTGCGGCGGCATTGTCGGCATGGGCGAGAGCGTCGCGGACCGGGCCGGCCTGCTGCAGGTGCTGGCGAGCTTCACCCCCCATCCCGAAAGCGTGCCGATCAATGCGCTGGTGCCGGTCGCGGGCACGCCGCTCGGCGAACGCGAACGCATCGACCCGCTTGATTTCGTGCGGATGATCGCGACGACGCGCATCGTACTGCCGGCCTCGCGCGTCCGCCTCTCGGCCGGCCGCTCCACCCTGAACCGCGAGGCGCAGATCCTGTGCATGGTCGCCGGCGCCAATTCGATCTTTTACGGCGAAGCCCTGCTGACGACGCCGAACGTTACCGAAAACGAGGACGACGCGCTATTTTCCGCTCTGAGTCCACAATCCCATGCTGAAGAAGCGATGGGCTGACTTGAGCGGGAAAGGCTTCGCCCCGCGGCGCCGGGCGCTGCTCCTCGCAGCCGCCCTGTCGAGCGGCGTTTTTGCAACTTTGGCTCTTGCGGACGCAGGGGCTCCGGCCCTCGTCCCGGCGGCAAAGCCTATCGCCGATGAGGCCGCCAGACTGCGGGGCGAACTGGCGACAATCAAGCTGCCACCGGGATTCGAGATCACGCTCTACGCGCTCGTTCCCGGAGCCCGCACGATCGCGGTGGGGCCGCAGGGCAAAATGATCTTTGTCGGAACGCCCGGGACGCAGGTCTATGCGCTTCCCGTTCGTCCCGGCGCCGCGCTCGTCGGAGAGGTTTCCGAGTTCGCGCCCGCGACGATGAAGAAAATGCCGCATGGCGTCTGCTTCGCGAACGACGGCACTTTGTTCGTCGCCGAGCAGAATCGCATTCTCTCCTTCGCGAACGCCGAAGCCGACTATGATAAACCCGCGCCCAAAGCTCAGACCGTCGTGGCGCAGGGCCAGCTCATTCCAGCGGAAGACGAAAGCGACAATCACAGCACGCGCGTCTGCCGCGTCGGCCCCGACAACAAGCTCTATGTCTCGCTCGGGCAGCCTTATAATGTGCCGCCGAAGGACAAACAGGCGCAATTCGCCAGGCTCGGCATCGGCGCCATCATTCGAATGGACCGCGACGGCAAGCGCCGCAAGATTTATGCGAGCGGCATCCGCAATTCGGTCGGCCTCGATTTCAACCCGGCCGACAAGACGCTCTGGTTCACCGACAATCAGGTGGACCGCATGGGCGACGACATTCCCCCCGGCGAATTGAACCGCGCGACCAGGGCAGGCCAGAATTTCGGCTTCCCCTGGTACGGAGGCGGCCATGTTCGAACCAACGAATATAAGGACGAGACGCCGCCGAAAGACGTCGTGTTTCCTGAGGTCGAAATGGTCGCCCATGCAGCCGATCTCGGCATGACTTTCTATACGGGATCGCAATTTCCGAAAGACTACAGAGGCGGCATTTTTTCCGTGCAGCACGGCTCGTGGAATCGCACGGTTCCGGTCGGCGCGCGGGTGATGTTCACCTCGCTCAAGCCGGATGGAACGGCGGCGAAGAGCGAACCATTCGCCGAGGGCTGGCTCGAGCCGGATGGCTCCTATTGGGGCCGGCCGGTCGACGCCGCGCAGCTTCCCGACGGCTCGCTGCTGATCACGGACGATTATAACGGCGCGCTCTACCGGCTCGCTTACACGGCGCGATAGAGCATGACGCCGAAAAGCGGAAACCTCGCTTCGTCCTCGGCCCTTCTTGTTTCCCTTCGGGCGAAGGGCCAGGGCCGCAACTCCGCTCGCCGGTTTTCGGGCGCCATCATGCTCTCACTTTTTGATGAGAGCCCGTTACATCCCGCCAAGATGATCCGCGACGGTAAAAATGTCCTTGTCGCCGCGGCCTGAGATATTCACCACCATCAGATGGTCGCGCGGCTTTTGCGGCGCTATGTCCGCCACTTTGGCGAGCGCATGCGCCGGCTCCAGCGCCGGAATGATGCCCTCCTGAAGCGCGCAGAGTTGGAACGCCTCGAGCGCCTCGTCGTCGGTCGCGGAGAGATAGGTCACGCGGCCGGTTTCCTTCAGCCAGGAATGTTCGGGACCGATGCCCGGATAGTCGAGCCCCGCCGAGATCGAATGGCCTTCCTCGATCTGGCCGTCGGCGTCCATCAGCAGATAGGTGCGGTTGCCATGCAGCACGCCGGGACGCCCGCCCGCGAGCGAGGCCGCATGTTTGTTGTCGAGCCCGAAGCCGGCCGCCTCGACGCCATAGATCTCGACCGAGCGATCGTCGAGGAAGGGATGGAAAAGCCCGATCGCATTGGAGCCGCCGCCGATGCAGGCGAAGAGCGAATCGGGCAGCCTGCCTTCGGCTTCATGGAGTTGTCGCCTCACCTCTTCGCCGATGATGCACTGGAAATCGCGGACCATCGCCGGATAGGGATGCGGGCCGGCCGCCGTGCCGATGCAGTAGAAAGTATTTGCGACATTGGTGACCCAATCGCGCAAGGCCTCGTTCATCGCATCCTTCAACGTCCTGGCCCCGGATTCGACGGGAATGACTTTGGCGCCGAGCAGCTTCATGCGGAAGACATTGGGCTTTTGCCGCTCGACGTCGACCGCGCCCATATAGACGATACATTCGAGCCCGAAGCGCGCGCAGGCGGTGGCCGTTGCGACGCCATGCTGCCCGGCGCCCGTCTCGGCGATGATGCGCGTCTTGCCCATGCGGCGCGCGAGCAGGATCTGCCCCAGCACATTGTTGATCTTATGCGCGCCCGTGTGGTTCAGCTCCTCGCGCTTGAAGTAGATTTTTGCTCCGCCATCGCCGCCCGCCGCGGCGGCTTTCTGGCGCAGATGCCCAGTCAGGCGCTCGGCGTAATAAAGCGGGCTCGGCCGTCCGACATAATGAGTGAGCAGATTGTCGAGTTCCGCCTTGAACGACGGGTCGACCTTGGCGGCCTCATAATGACGCTCAAGGTCAAGGATCAGCGGCATCAGCGTTTCAGCGACGAAGCGGCCTCCAAATACGCCGAAATGCCCGCGCTCGTCGGGACCGGCGCGATAGGAATTGAGACTTTGGCCGAATGGCTCTTTGGTCATGATCGCCCCTTGTCGTGTCGAGGAAGGCCGCTCCCGCCTCCGCGCCTCATTTTGGCGCCGACAACACTGGTGTTTAAACGCATACGCGCGGCAAACCAAGCCTATCTCGCGGCCACCGTCCCGCGCCGTTTCTCCCACAGCGCGGCAATCTCCGCCGCGCGCGCCCTTGCAACGAAATCGGCGATCTTGTCCTTGTCCTTGACGCCTGGCGCGCTCTCGACTCCCGAGGACACGTCAACGCCCGGCGCGCCGGTCTCGATCAGAGCCTGCGCGACATTCCCGGCATTGAGGCCGCCGGCGAGCAGCCAGGGTTTTTTCGTCTTGAGGCCGCGAAGCAGCGACCAGTCGAAAGCGCCGCCATTGCCGCCGGGGCGGTCCGTCGCCGCCTTTGGCCGCGCATCGAACAGCAGCATGTCGGCAACATCATCATAGCGGCCGATCTCGGCAAGGTCGGCGCTGTCGCCAATGCCGATCGCCTTGATGACCTTGACGCCGAAACAGGCCCGAATCGCCGCGACGCGCTCCGGCGTTTCTCCGCCGTGCAATTGCAGGAATTGCGGATCAAGCGCCGCGATCGCCGCGGCGAGCAGCGCGTCGTCTGCATCGACGGTCAGCAAAACCCTGGCGGCGCCGGAGCCGGCGCGCGCGCCAAGGCGCCCCGCTTGTTCAAGCGACACATGCCTCGGGCTTTTGTCGAAAAAAACGAAGCCGAGCAGATCGGCGCCGGCTTTCATCGCCGCATCGACGGCCTCAGGCGCGGCAAGGCCGCAGATCTTGATCAATGTGCTCATGAACAAACTCGCCATCCCTCGCGAGGCGGAACGTGAGGGTTGGCGCTCCCTTAAAGAGGCAATCGATCCGCCGAGCGCAACCGGCGAGGCGATCAGGCGCCGCGGCGATTCTCGATCGCCGGATGCAGATTGTGGCGGGTCCGTTCGGCCGAGAGGCGCCTCAGTTCAGCGCGCGTGCGCCGTGCGGCGCGCCGATGCGGCGCCTGTCCGATCCAGGTCGCGACGCCGCCGATGACGACGCCGGCCATCAGCGCAACAAAGAGAATGAGGAAGAAGGGCGCGCTGATTTGCGGGCCATTAACGCCGCCATTCGGAAAAGGATCAAAGTAGATGGTTGCGATCTGCCGGTTGGCCAGGGCGAGAGCGAGGCCAATGACGATGATCGGGAGCAGAAACAGCCATTTCAAGAATTTCGCCATCGCGCCCGCCGGAATGGTTCGCGCGCGAAGGGCGCGCTTCGGAAACAGTCTAGAGTTGGATCAAAAGCCCAGGCCCGCTTGCATGGGCGCTGATGCTTCGAGCCGTTTCATGGGAGGCTGACGCCGGCTCGCATAAGTTGAACATTTTTTGGCTGCGCTCAACCGTCATAGCCATCATTCAATCGCTCACGCATTTCCTTGCCGGTCTTGAAAAAAGGAACGACCTTTTCATCAACCGAGACATGAGCGCCTGTACGCGGATTGCGGCCGACGCGCGCGTCCCGATGCTTGACCGAAAACGCCCCGAAACCGCGCAGTTCTACGCGATCCCCGCGGGCGAGAGCGCCGGTGATTTCATCGAGAATCGCATTCACGATCTTTTCCACATCACGCAAATAAAGATGCGGATTGCGGTCGGCAATACGCTGCACGAGCTCGGATTTGATCATTCGCCCCGCCCAAAAAAAGCACTTAGAAGTGTAGCAAATCAGAAAACAGGATCAGCAAAAATCTACGCCATTTTCGCAACGATCTTGCATCTTAGGAGCGGAAGCGCGATCTTGACGCCGAAGGAAGCGACCATGCTCCCATGTCTGGCGCAAGCGTCAGTTCGCGCCGTCAACCTGCCAAATCGAAACGAGACCGTCAAGCATGCGCGAGCGCGTGAACTCATCGCCTTGAGCGAAGAGCTGGCTCAGCCAGTCAAGATGGAAGAGCGCGGCGCCGCGCGCGGCGAAGCTGAATATCCCGAGACGCTCCAGCGATTGGGTCGGCTTCCAGTCGCGCACCTTGAGGCCCTTCGGCACGGATTTTTCCTGTTCCAGCCAAGCGATTGCTTCGCGTTCTCCGCCGATGCGATCAACGAGATGGAGGTCGCGACCCTGACGGCCGGTAAAGACGCGGCCGTCGTCGACGGCTGCGAGCTGAGCGTCGGTCATTCCGCGGCGATCCTTCACAAGCGCCTTGAACCACGCAAAACTGTCGTCAACGATTGAGGCGAGCGCGGCCCGCGCTTCAGGCGTCGTCGGCTCAAAGCCGTTTGGCGAAGCCTTGAGAGGGGACGATTTGACGTCCTCCACCTTGACGCCAATCGTGTCGAGCAGCTTGGTGAAATTCGGATATTCGACCAAAACGCCGATCGACCCGACGAGCGAATTGCCCTGCGCGACGATCTGATCAGCGCCAAGTGCCGCGATGTAGCCGCCCGAGGCGGCCATCGTGCCGACGACGGCGACGGTCGGCTTTTTAGCTGACAGACGACGGATTGCCTCAAAAAGCCGTTCGGCGCCCGTCGTCGTTCCGCCCGGGCTATTGATCGAGACCAACACCGCGGCCGCGTCCGAATCCTCGATCCTCGAGATGAGCTTCAGCGTGTCGCGGTCGCCTGTGATGATCCCGGAGATGGAAAGCCGCGCGATCCGCGGCGAGAAATTGAACGCGCCGTCAGAACCGAAAACCCGCAGCCCGAGGATAATGACGACGAGCGCGGCCACAGTGAAAGCGAAGACGCGCCAGAACGACAGACGGCGCCGCAGAAGCCGGCGCTCGACGAGATAGTCTGCAAACAGGGGCGCAGGCATAGGCCATCCGAAGGTTTACGTTGATATGGGTTGAAATCCGCCAACCCCCATAACCGTCTTTCATGTCCGCAGGCGCGGGCGAGGCTCTAGTGCCATGAAAAAACAGGGTTTCTTTGTAACGGCAGAGGCCTCGCAACGCAACTGAAATAAAGGCGGACCGCCCTCGCGTCTGCTCGCGCGCCGCCTCTAGCTTGCCTTGAATACGCGTTTGCCCGCGCTCGAGCGTAGCTCCGCCAGCACGGTTTCTCCTGCGACCGCCTTTGAGCCGATCGTCACCAGGCTGCGCGCGACGCCGGGCAGATAAACGTCGACGCGAGAGCCGAACCGGATGAGGCCGAGCCGGTCGCCTGCGCCAAGCGATTCGCCCTGCCGCACAAAGCAGACGATGCGGCGCGCGATCAGGCCGGCGATCTGCACGACGCCGAAGCGGCCGCCGGCGGTTTCGATGACAATGCCGTTGCGCTCATTATCCTCGCTCGCCTTATCAAGGTCGGCGTTCAGAAAAAGCCCCGGCTTATAGGCGATCTTCACGATCCGCCCGGCTACGGGCGCTCGATTGACGTGGCAATCGAACACCGACATGAAAACGGAAATGCGCTGCAAAGGCTCGACTCCAAGGCCGAGTTCGGGCGGCGGAATGAAATAGCCGATCGATGAAATCACGCCGTCGGCCGGCGAGACCACCAGCGTGTCGTCGACCGGCGTGTGGCGCACGGGATCGCGAAAGAAATAGACGCACCAGACCGTCGCGATGGCGCCGATCCAGCCGAGAGGGCTGAAGAACGAGCCAAGGATCAAGGCGGCGACGCCGAAGGAGGCGATAAAAATATATCCTTCAGGGTGGATCGGCGTCACTTGCCTGCGAATGGAATCGATAATCGACATTGGTTTTTGTTCTCGCAATTGGCGTCACACCCAGGGATTGGCCGCATCGGTGAGCTTGGTCAAGCGGCGGCGGAATCCTTTTCCGCAGTCCTTGGTTCGTCGCTCCCTTCCCCATCGCCGGGCTCGATGCTGATGCTGACCCTGTCGCCCTCCGCCAGCGCCGCCCGGCGAAGGATTTCTTCGGCCTGGCGGATTTCATACTGGCGGCTCCACATGGCGGCATAGACGCCGCCGCGCTCCAGCAATTCCCCATGCGAGCCGCGCTCGATGATGGCGCCCTTGTCGAGCACGATGATCTCGTCCGCGTTGACGACGGTCGCCAGCCGGTGCGCGATGACGAGCGTCGTGCGTCCGCGCGCAACACGGTCGAGCGCGTCCTGAATCTCGCGCTCGGTAAAGGAATCCAGCGCCGAGGTCGCCTCGTCGAGAACCAGAATGGGCGGGCCTTTCAGGATCGTGCGGGCGATGGCGACGCGCTGCTTTTCGCCGCCCGAAAGTTTCAGCCCGCGCTCGCCGACCTGCGCGTCATAGGCGCCGGGCGCGCCCTCGATAAAGCGGTCGATCTGCGCGAGTCGCGCCGCCTCCCGCACTTCGGAGTCGCTGGCGCCGTCGCGGCCATAGCGAATATTATAGGCGATGCTGTCGTTGAACAGCACTGTATCCTGCGGGACGATGCCGATGGCCCCGCGCAAGGAGGTCTGCGTGACGGCGCCGATGTCCTGCCCGTCGATGAGGATGCGCCCCTTGGCCGGCTCGTAGAAGCGAAAGAGCAGGCGCGCGATAGTCGATTTGCCAGCGCCCGAAGCGCCGACGATGGCGACAGTCTTGCCCGCGGGAATGTCGAAACTGAGGCCTTTGAGGATCGGCCGGCGCGGATCATAGTGAAAGAACACATTCTCAAAACGGATCTCGCCCTTGCCAACCGCGAGCTGTTTTGCGCCGGGACGATCCTTCACCTCGGGATTTTGCGACATGATGTCGAACATCATTTCAATGTCGATCGTCGACTGGCGCAATTCGCGGTACACCATGCCGAGATAGCTCAAGGGCTGAAACAGCTGAATCATCATCGCATTGACGAGGATGAAATCGCCTATCGTATGAGAGCCGCTGCGGACGCCCGCCAGGCTCATGATCATGATGGCGGTGAGCCCGAAGGTGAAAATCACCGCCTGTCCTGCGTTGAGGAAAGCGAGCGAGGTATAGGTCTTGACGCTCATGCGCTCATAGCGCGCAATGGACACGTCATAGCGCTGTTTTTCGCGCTCCTCCGCATTGAAATATTTGACCGTCTCGAAGTTCAGCAGACTGTCGATGGCCTTGGTGTTGGCGTCCGTGTCGCTCTCGTTCATGGCCCGGCGGATGCCGATCCGCCAGTTGGTCGCCGTGAAAGTGAAGGCGACATAGACGCCGATCATGAGAGTCACCACGCCGACATAGCGCCAGTCGAACTGGACGAGCAGAACGGTGAGGATCAGGCAAAATTCGACGAGTGTCGGAATCGCCGTCAGCATCGAGGTGCGCACGATCGTCTCGATTGAATTTCGGCCGCGCTCGAGAATGCGCGTAAGGCCCCCGGTCTTGCGCTCGAGATGAAAGCGCAGGGACAAAAGGTGAAGATGCTCGAACACGTCGCTTGCGAGGCGCCGGACGGCATGCATTGCGACATCGGCGAAAACCGCGTCGCGCACCTGCGTGAACAGCGCCATTGTGATGCGCAGGACGCCATAAAGGAGCGTGAGCGCCAAAGGCGCCGCGAGAAGGCCGGAAAACGGCAGCCGCGCGGGGTCGACAAGCGAATCCGTCGCCCATTTGAATGAATAGGGCGCCGCGATGGTGACGAGTTTCGCCGCCAGCAGGAGCACAATGGCGGCGTATATGCGCCATTTGAGATCAGGCCGGCTCGACGGCCAGATATAGGGCCAGAGGCGACGCATCATGGCGCCGGCGTTCATCCGCGCTGGCGCCGCCGGGGACGGTTTGATTCTGGCCTGCGTCCGCGCCGCGTCTTTCGCCGCGGACAATGGGAGCGATGATTCGCCAGATTGCTGCTGAAAGGTCAAGGCCGTCTATTCATCCTGACTGAGGCCGCCCGGCGATGGGGCGAAGCCGATGTCCATGCAGCTTATATAGGCGAAGCAGCCGCCAAACGCACTCGTCGCCCCAAAGATCCTCCAAAACCGGCGAAGAGCCGCCAGCGGGCTCGGTTCTTATGGGCCTCATCAACTCCGCCGGGCGCCCATCGGCGCAGCTATTGGTTTTGGCGATAGCAGTAATTGGCGCCGCCCCTCTACCAGGAACTTTGAAAAGCCATAGTGACAATCAGATGATGCCTCAGTCCGATCAACAGGACACGGCAGGGAAGAATACAAAAAAGGGGGGTGAAGCATGGCCGCTTTAATGGTCCTGCTCAATGTATCGGCGCCGCGCGAACGATATCCGCGAGGCGTGCTGAGTAGAAGCGCGCGGCGCGTCAGCATTAAGCATCTCACCAGGCTCTCAACTCTGCCCGGCAGTCTCCTCGGAACGGGTCGAATCGTTCCGGCCGGAACAGTTGCGCCGCATGCCCGATCTAGTGGCTTTCAATTTGCTACGCATACTGGCACTAGATATGCATTAAGCATGGGCCGGAAAAGACTATACAAAAATATGCGTAAAACCGACGGAAAGTATTTTTCTCGTCGGACGAGGCTCTATAAGAATTAAAAATAATAAGAATAACAAACCGGCGATAAATGATCGCATCGAACTGCAGGGAGGGCACATATAATGCAGATACGGGTGAACAAGCGCGAAAAACGCCAGACTATTACAACAATAGCCTTAGGAATGCTTTTGGCGCTGCCAGCTTCCGCCCGGGCGGACGATACCGCCGACGAAATTCGCGCGCTCAAGGCCCAGCTGAAGAGGCTGGAGGCTAAGGTCAATGAACAGGCCCGCAGCCAGAAGGAAACTCAGGTTCAGATCCGCGCCGTGTCATCGAAGGCTGCGCCAGCCGCAGCGGCCGCGGCCGCCTCACCCGGGACGCCGTCCTATAGCGGCATCGGCGTTGGATCTTTAGGGGGCGTCGCGCCCACGGGCTTCGCGGCGCGGGAGGCGGCGATACGAGGCCTGCCGGTGCCCGGCGCGCCGAGCCTCTACATCAATGGCGTAAGCATCACGCCCGGCGGCTTCCTTGCGCTCGAAGGTCTTTTCCGGGACCGCTTCGTCGGCGCCGACATCGCCACTCCGTTTAACAACATTCCTTACAGCAACGTCCGCACGGGCAACGCAAACGAATTCCGCTTCACGTCGCGCCAGAGCCGGCTCAACCTTCTGACCAAAGCCGACATCAATCCGACGACGCATATCGCGGGCTTCCTCGAAGTCGACTTTCTTTCCGCGGCGCAAACCGCCAACTCCAACGAAAGTAATTCATTCAATCCGCGCATGCGTCAATTGTATATGACGCTGGATCAGGATGATTTCGGAGCGCATTTCTTCGCCGGTCAGGCTTGGTCTTTTGCGACCCCCTACTCCAATGGTCTTCTTGCACGCTCCGAGGCGCTGCCTCTGACCATCGAGCATCAGCTGGTGCCCGGCTTCGTCTGGACGCGCCAGCCAGGGCTCCGCGTCATCAAGGATTGGGACAAGACCCTCTGGGCCGGCCTTGCGGTCGAAAGCCCGCAGACGACATTCTCCGGCGGCCCCTTCCCGGGAGCCGGTCCCTATGTCGGCGGCCTGCCGACGGCCACGGCGGCTGCGGCGTTGCCGTCCACGCTGGTATTTAACCAGCTGCCGCCCGGCGGATCGCTGTTCAATTCGCTCAACGCGGTCTCTCTCAACCACTTCCCGGACGTCATCGGCAAAGTCGCCTGGGATCCGACGATCGCCGACCGGCATATCCATTTCGAGGCGATCGGCATATTCCGCGACTTCTACAGCCAGGTTAACAACCATAATCAGGACGTCGCGTCGGGCGCATTTGGCGGCTCCCTCCTAGTGCCGATTATTCCAAAACAACTCGAGTTCCAGTTTTCCGGTTTGACCGGCCGCGGCATCGGACGCTATGGCACGTCGCAACTGCCCGACGTGACTTTCAATTCCAGCGGATACATCACGCCCCTCCAGGAAACCATGCTCTTTGGCGGTCTGATCTGGCACGCGATGCCAGAGCTGGATCTCTATACATACGCCGGCGAGGAAATCACGAACGCCAGCTACAATACGGTCACGACGGCAGGCGGCGGGAAGCTCGCCTACGGCTATGGCAATCCCCTCTACACGAATGCCGGATGCACGATCGCCGGCTCCACGGTGTGCGTCGGCAACGTCGCTCTCGTCAGGCAGATTACCGGCGGCTTCTGGGACAAGATCTATCAAGGCGACTTCGGCCAATTGCGGGTCGGCATGCAATATTCGTTCACCCAGAAATATTCTTTCCCGGGCATCGGCGGAACCGCGAAAGCCCAGGAAAACATAGTGATGGGCAGCATCCGCTATTATCCTTTCTAGACCAAGACGCTGAAAAGCCACGGACTTTTCAGCGTCACGCCACGCGTCAAAACAAAGACTTGATGAGCAGGATGCGATTCCCTCGAACGCATTCTGCTGTCACGCGGCGAACGGAAAGACGCAGCGCGAATTTCCGTTCGATCCCGTCTGAGGAAGTTGTTGCGGCTTAGCTTGTCACGAATGCGTGAACGGCCGGGCGAAGGCCTCCGTCCGGCAATGCGGGACCTCCCCATCGGACTGCTTCCGGCGCAATGATCGTCGATATGGAGTGCGTGGCGGCGTTGAATTTGCTGAAACATTCCACCGGCCACGGCGGCCTCGTCCAGCGGGCCTTGACCCATTTCGGGCGGCAGGCCACAACGAGACCATGATCGACGCCGTGAATAAAGTCATGTCAGCCAAACCACTTCGCATCCAGCCGGAGGCTCCGCGCATCCGCGCCATTTGCGTTTATTGCGGCTCGGCGCAGGACGTCGAGCCCGCCTATGCGGCCGCCGCGACAAGCCTTGGCGGCGCCTTGGCGGCGGCCGGCATCGAGCTTATCTATGGCGGCGGCGGCAATGGCCTCATGGGAGCAATCGCGCGGGCGGCCCTGGCCGGCGGCGGCAAAGTCACCGGCATCATCCCTGAATTTCTCCATCGCAGGGACAGGCTGCTGCCGGAAATTCAGGAAACCATCATTGTTTCCGACATGCATACGCGCAAGCGCCTGATGTTCGAGCGCGCCGACGCTTTCGTCGCGCTGCCGGGCGGCATCGGCACGCTCGAGGAGCTTGTCGAGCAATTGACCTGGGTCCAGCTTGAGCGCCACACAAAGCCGGTGGTGATCGCCGACGTCGGCGGATTCTGGCAGCCGCTGCTTGATCTTTTCGAACACATGCGTGAACGCCGTTTTATTCAATCTTCGTTCGAAATCCGCTATCTTGTAGCCGAGAAGATCGACGACGTTCTGCCGATGATCGAATCCGCCGCGGCCAGGGTCGATCTCCTCGGCGTCCGTAAGGAGACCATCGATCCACGATTGTAAACCACGATGCTTCATAAGCTTGCCGGCGGCGACCATGGTTCTGGATCGCAACGCGATGTGACCGAAGATCCTTTGATCGCCGATCCGCCCCTTCGGGCGGATCTTGACGATCATCTGGTCGCGCCGCCTGACGCCTCGTTGGATGAGACGCGGCGGCGACGGTTCATCTGGATTCTGGCCGCCTGCGTCATTGCTCACGCGCTCGTGCTGGCGATTCTCTTTTACGAGAGCAATTCGCCCCAGAAGATGGCGCAGGTCGAGGAAATCCCGGTCGAGCTCGTGCCCCAGATGCCGGAGGAGAAAGTCGAACCGCCGCCCCCTCCTCCGCCGCCGCCGCCGAAGCAAAAGGAGCAGCCAAAGCCCAAGCAGAAGGTGGTCGACGATGAGCAGCCGGCCTACGACGCTCCGCGAGAAGCCAATAAGGAAACCATAGAAAGAGAAGCCCCCGAAAAGGAAACGCAGGCGCAGCGCGTCGCGCCGCCATCGACGCAGACCGCCGAGACGCCGGCGCCGCCGAAGCCGGCGGAAGCGCCGCCGAACGCCATTGTTCAGGCGCCGGAGGAAGAGGCGCCGGCTAAGCTTGCCGACGACAATCCAAACGCCGAACCGCTCGACAAGGCCGAGCCCGCGCCGCAGAAGAAGCCAACCGAGAAAAAAGCGCCCGTCATCAGCAAGGCGCCCTCGACGAGATCCAAGAACCTCTCCGTGTCGGATCAGCTGGCGGCGCTGTCCTCGGTTCCCGAATACCATCTCGGATCGGCGGCGAAACCTTCCCCAATCGGCGGCGGGACCGCGAAGACCACCTATTTGTCGATTCTGTTCGGCCTCATCATGCGCCAGATGCATGTTCCCTCGGATCTGCGGAACGGCCATCAGCAGGTTGAAGGAATTGTCGCCTTTTACGTCGATGAGAACGGCAATCTGACGCATCAGGCTGTCTATCGCGCGAGCGGGCGCCCTGATCTTGACGCGGCGGCGCTCAACGCCGTGCGCCGGGCGGCGCCCTTCCCCGCCCCGCCACGGGGCGATCCGCACGCCATCTGGTTCCATTACGACACGAGATAGCCTGCTTGCCGAAGCGCTAAGACCGCGCCACGTGGGCTGAAACTCCCCCTTGCGCTGGCGATCATTCCATCGGCGCTTCAGCCGGCGACCGGCGGCGCCACGTCGCGCTCGGCTCCCCTTCAATGCGCGAAATAGCCAAATAACGGATAGTTGATGGCGCCCGACGCCGGCGGCTTACGTTCGCCCGCCGCAACCCCACAGGAGAGTCGCATCCCAAAGGAGAAGAGAGCATGTTTTTGCACAAGACCCTGCCCATTCACGAAGTCCGCGTCGAAAATCCAGACCCCGTCTTTGCGGAAAAGCTTCTCGAGCAGTACGGCGGCGCGACCGGGGAATTGTCCGCGGCTCTGACGTATCTGACGCAGTCTTATCATACGGATGATCCCGCCATCCGGGACATGCTTCAGGACATCGGGACCGAAGAACTCGGTCACCTCGAAATGATCGCGCTCCTCATCGAGCAACATACAAAGCGCGCCTCGGGGGATTTGCAGGACAAGGCCTATCAAAGCACGCTCTTCGCCATTCGCGGTCCTGGCCCGCATCTTGTCGATTCGAAGGGCACAACCTGGGATTCGCGCTATGTCAGCGAAGGCGGTCACGTGGTGCGTGACCTGCGCGCCAATATTTCCGCGGAGGCCGGCGCGCTCAATACCTATGAGCAGCTCATCGCCATGGCGACCGACGACGGCACGCGCGCGGCGTTGAGACATCTCGCAACGCGCGAGGTCTCCCATACGCATATGTTCATGGAGGCGCTGAATTCCCTGAACGCGCTCGACAAACCGCTATTTGGCGATCTCAAGCCGGACGAGACCGTTAATCTCTACTTCAATCTCTCCTCCGGCCCGGGCGGCGACGAGCGCGGTCCGTGGAATCGCGAGCCGACGTTCCAATATGTCGCCGAGCCGTTGCACGAGGCGGAGCAACAGCAGCGCGGCGCGTCTTCGTCGCGCAGCAGCAGATCGAAATGAGCATTCGCGCCTTGAAGGCCACGACGGCGTCCGCACGCTAACATTTGAGGGCGCCAGCGGGGCGTCCCGGCCGAAGATTGCGCTTGCACGACTGGGCGAATTGAACATCGCGCAAGCGGCCGCTCCATTCCGTTCGCGATATGGACTGATTTGGCCTGAACACCTCCCATCAAAAAGGACAGGTGCGACGATCGCCCCTGTCCTCCTTGAGGAAAGCAATTGATCTTAAGCCCCCGACTTCAAAAGCCTGAAGGTGATGGCGTCGGTCAGCGCCTGAAATGACGCGTCGATGATATTGGCCGACACGCCGACCGTCGACCAGTTCTCGCCGGACGAGTCGGTAAATTCGACCAGCACGCGCGTCACGGCGTCGGTGCCCCCCTGGAAAACGCGCACGCGATAATCGACGAGATTGAGGTCTTCGATGAAGGGCTGATACTTGCCGAGATCCTTGCGCAGAGCGAGATCGAGCGCGTTCACCGGCCCTTCGCCTTCGGCGGCCGAGATCGAGGTTTCGCCGTCGATGCGCACCTTGACCACTGCTTCCGAGACGGTGACGAGATCGCCTTGCGCGTTGTGGCGGCGCTCGACATCGACGCGAAAACGCTCGACCTCGAAGAAATCCGGAACCTCGCCAAGGACGCGGCGCGCCAGCAGCTCGAAAGAGGCGTCGGCCCCCTCATAGGCATAGCCAAGCGCCTCTTTCTGTTTGACCTCGTCGAGCAGACGGCCGACGCGCGCATCGTTCTTCTCGAGCTTGACGCCGATGCGCTCCAGTTCCGCGAGAATGTTGGATTTGCCGGCCTGATCCGACACGAGCAGACGGCGCTTGTTGCCGACCGCCTCGGGCGACACATGCTCGTAGGTTTTTGGATCCTTCACCACCGCCGAGGCATGGATGCCCGCCTTGGTCGCAAAGGCCGAGGCGCCCACATAGGGCGCATGGCGGTTCGGCGCGCGGTTCAGCAATTCGTCCAGCGTATGACTGACCTTGGTGAGGCTCTTCAGTTTTTCCAGCGAGACGCCGATCTCGAAGGCGTCGGCGAAATCCGGCTTCAGGAGAAGCGTCGGAATGATCGAGGTGAGATTGGCGTTGCCGCAGCGCTCGCCGAGGCCGTTCAGCGCGCCGTGAATCTGCCTGACGCCGGCCCGCACCGCCGCCAATGAATTGGCCACCGCATTGTCCGTGTCATTATGGGCGTGGATGCCAAGATATGCGCCCGGCACGCGATCCCTGACCACCGCGACAATGGCCTCGACCTCATGCGGCAGCGCGCCGCCATTGGTGTCGCAAAGAACGATCCAGCGGGCGCCGGCCTCAAACGCCGTCCTGGCGACATTCAGCGCATAGAAAGGATCGGCCTTGAAGCCGTCGAAGAAATGCTCGCAGTCAAGGATGACTTCACGCTTATGAGCGAGCGCCGCCTCGATGGACAGCCGGATCGCTTCGAGATTTTCTTCCAGCGAAACGCCGAGCGCGACGCGGACATGATAGTCCCACGCCTTGGCGACGAAAGTGATCGTATCGGCGTCGGCCTCAAAAAGCGTTGCGAGGCCCGGATCATTTTCGACGGAGCGCCCGGCGCGCTTCACCATGCCGAAAGCGGCGAAGCGCGCATGGCGGAGGTTCGGCCGCGCGGAGAAAAACGCCGTATCGGTCTGGTTCGCGCCCGGGTAGCCGCCCTCGATATAATCAAGGCCGAGGTCATCCAGCATCGCCGCTATATGGCGCTTGTCGGCCAGCGAAAAATCAACGCCCGTCGTCTGCGCGCCGTCGCGCAGAGTGGTGTCGAAGAGGCTCAGACGTTCTTTCCTCATGGGGACAGTTTTTTCTTCATGCGCGTGTTGCCGAGCCACACATCTCCGAGCGCGATCGTGTTGCGCCGCTCGGCGACATAGCCGCGCCTGTCGAACAGGGGTTTGGCGGTATCGCTGGCGTCGACGACGAGGCTTTCGAGTTTTCGTGCGGCGGCGAGTTTTTCGATCGCATCAACGAGCGCGGTTGCGACGCCGGTGCGCGCGACCGCCGGATGGACATAAAGTTGACTGATGAGGCCGCCCTCAGTGAGCACAATGAAGCCGACCGGCGCGCCGCCGACGAGACCCACAAGGCTCAAGCCTTTCTTTAAAGCTTCCCCGAGCGCTTCTTCATCATCGGCAAGCTCCGCCCAGGCGCGGCGCTGCGCCTCGTCATAATCCTCTTCGGTCAATTCCTCGATCGCCGAGAGTCTGATCTCGAACAGCAGCGGCAGATCGGCGGCGAGATAAGGTCGCAGCGTCGGCTTTGGAAAAGCGGCGCTGGCGTTCATCGCTTTGCCTCCCAGCTCGTCGCGCCGTCCTTGTTGTCCTTGAGCGCCACGCCCATAGCGTCCAACTCATCGCGGATGCGGTCGGATTCGGCCCAGTTTCTACTCTTGCGCGCGTCCTCGCGGGCGGCGATCAAGGCTTCGATCTCAATTCTCCGAGAAGCATCGATTTTGCTAGAAGGTCGATTCCAACTCGGGGCCCATATCCGGTCCAGCCCGAGCAAGTGTAAGCAACTACGCAATTGAGCCGACGAGCGTTTGGTTTCCGCATTAAATGCTCGTACGCGTGGCTCCTCGTCATTTTCGGGCGGAGCACCGGAGATAACGCCAACTCGATAGAGCGAATGAATCTCACTTAGCGCCTTTGGCGTATTGAGGTCGTCTTCCAATGCTTCAAGAAATGCCGGAGGAGCGCCGTCGGATTGGTCCGAAAGAACTGCGTAATTCCGCCATCGCTCCAAAGTCTGCTCCGCCTCCTCCAACGCCTTCACCGTAAAGTCGATCGGCTGGCGGTAATGCGTGCGCAGCATCGCAAGCCTTAGCACTTCGCCCGGCCACGGCCTTCCACCGAACTTGTCGCTATGCAACAGTTCGTGGATGGTGATGAAATTGCCGAGGCTCTTCGACATTTTCTCGCCTTCGACCTGAAGGTGCCCGTTGTGCATCCAGATATTGGCCATGATCCGATGGCCAAAGGCGCAGCGCGTCTGCGCGATTTCATTCTCGTGATGCGGAAACACGAGGTCGATGCCGCCGCCGTGAATATCGAATGTCTCGCCAAGATGCTTCCAGCTCATCGCCGAGCATTCGATATGCCAGCCGGGGCGCCCGCGTCCCCAGGGGCTTGGCCAGCCGGGCTCCTCCGGCGCCGAGGGCTTCCACAAGACGAAATCCATCGGCCCGCGCTTATAGGGCGCGACTTCGACGCGCGCGCCGGCGATCATTTCGTCGAGCGGGCGCTTCGAGAGCTGGCCATAGTCCGGCATGGAGGGCACGTCGAACAGCACATGGCCGTCGGCGACATAAGCGTTGCCCTTCGCGATCAGCCTTTCAATAATGGCGATCATCTCCACCATATGCCCGGTGGCGCGCGGCTCGACGGTCGGCGGCAGGCATCCGAGCGCCTCAACGTCCTGATGAAAAATCGCCGTCATCTCGCCGGTGAGCACGCTGATGTCGACGCCGCGCTCGGCGGCGCGGGCGTTGATCTTGTCATCGACGTCCGTGATGTTGCGGACATATTTGACGTGATCCTGCCCGAACTCATGACGCAGCACGCGGAACAGCAGATCGAAAACGATCAGCATGCGGCCGTTGCCGATATGCAGGTGATCATAGACTGTCGGGCCGCAGGCGTAGAGGCGCACATTGGCCGGATCAATCGGCCGGAAATCCTCTTTCTGGCGGGTCAGCGTGTTATAGAGCCGCAACGACATGAATTTCCCTCGAGTCTGCGCTGACTTCAAAAGCCGGTGCTGACGTGGGATGTCGAGATTGAAGTCTTAAATCAGGACAAGACGGCTCCAGCCAGCGGCAAGGCTAGCGGATACAAATGGAGGCGATAATCGTCCGGTCAAGCCCGATCATATGGATCATGGCAGCCGTATAGGCGCGCTGACGCGGCTGCGTCAAGTTTTTCGCGTCATTCAGGGCTCAAAGACGCGCGGGTTAACGCATTTTTCAAGCGCATTTGAGAGGATTGATTCAAGGTCATTAGCCGCCGCGAGCGCTCCATGTCATCCATTACACTCCCTTCCATTGCCCCCGGCCGCCGCCGGAAACTGTTTCGCGGCGTGCTTTTCCTCATCAGCGGCGCGCTGGCGCTTTTCGCGCTCGGCATTTCGGCAAGGGCCGCGCCAAGCCATGTTCTGATCATTCCTCCGGACGACGGCTATGGGTTCGAGGAATGTCTCATGACGAAATCGGCCTGCGGAACAATCGTTGCGGACGCCTGGTGCGAAGCAAACGGACTGAAGGCGTCCAAGGCCTTTGGCCGCACGGAAGATTTCGCGGCGATCGCCGGCGAAGAGAAGCCGGAGAACATCGGCCCCGGCGCGTTCTTTGTCGCCTGTGGCGACAAGATCTGATTCGCCGAACTCAGGTTCACCCGATCATTCGAGACAGCGCTTTCGGCCTGCCTGACTTGGCCTCAAAAGAATTGGCCTCAAAGAAATTGGCCTCAAAAGGCGGATCCCGGAACAGCCCGGGATTCAGCGGCCTCCTGAGAACAAGAGGCAATCGCGCTCAACCTTTGAGAAAATCGCCGCATTTGGGCGCGTCGGCGGCGGCGCCCCAGGGCATGACAGGCACAGTCGACGTCGAGTTCTTCGGCGAACCCTCAACGAGCTTGTCGCTATAAACCATATAGACGAGCACATTGCGCTTGGCGTCGCAGCCGCGCACGATCTGCATGCGCTTGAAGATCAGCGAGCGCCGCTCGCGGAAAACCACGTCGCCCTGCTCGAATTTATCCTTGAATTTGATCGGGCCGTATTGGCGGCAGGCGAGCGAAACGTCCGAGACCTCTTCGGCGACGCCGAAAGCCCCCGCGATGCCGCCCTTTTCGGGAGTGGTATAATAGCAGGCGACGCCCTCAACCAACGGATCGTCGATAGCGTAAGTCGCCAGCTTATCATTGGGCGTCAAAAGCTTGAAGGTGGTCGATTTACGGAAAATCAGATCCGGATCGTCGGAACCTGCGAGCACGGGACCGGCGAAAAGGCCTTGCGCCGCGAGCGCGCCGAGCCCGAGAGCGAGAAGTCGGAACATTGTTGAAAACATGAGCGTGGGCTTCTCCGCAGAGATAAAATCCATAGCGGCCAAATCGATATCAGTCTTGGCCGGATCGAAAACAGACCGCCCCAATATGGCCCGTCACGCCCGTAACGGGAAGGGCGGGGCGCGGCGGCGCGCATGCTGGAGCGTCGCCAAATCGCCTTTAAGGCTGTAAACAGCGCATCAGAAGGTCCTGCATGGTCATGGTAACACCACGATGACGTGACAAAGCGGCGAATCTGGCGCAATTGCCGCCTGGAAGCAGCGAGCCGAATGGGTTTGGGCGCCCGGCGGCGGAAGGGCGTGGCGTCGCCGGTCGCGGCCTCGCTTGGCGCGAGAAAAGGTGCGATAGGGTTTTGATGATCGATGTGTCCGGCTTTCACGGTTTTCCCGCGCGATGGTTGAACAAATCCAGCCGGTTTTCGCGCGCCGCGGTGGCGATTATGGGCCTCGTCTGCCTTGGCCAAGGGGCGCTGGCGCAAAATTATGATTGCGCCGGATTGCAGGCGAAGATCGCCGAACTCGATCGCGGCGGCGGCGGCTCCCGCGGTTCCGGCCCCTCCCGCCAGCAGATGGCCGAACTTGGCCGCCTGACGACCTATGCGCGCTCGCTCGGCTGCGATCGGCCGGAGATCGCCTTTTCAGGCGGCGGCGGCGGACGTTGTCCCGGCCTTAACGCGCAGATTCTCCAGTTGCAGGCGACCATTGGCGTGGCGCAGGCGGGCGGCGGAGCCGCCGACCGCGCCGCCGCCAGAGCTGATCTCGTAGCCAAGTTCAACGCCTATTGCCGCAACCAGGCGCCGCCGCCGCGCCAGCGCGGCTTTTTCGAGCAGCTTTTCGGCATTCCGAGCGCGCCCGAGACGCAGCCGCAACCGGGGACTGGCCCCTATGACGACAATGCCCGGGAGAGCGATGAGGAGCAAAAGGCGCATGGCGGATCGCAGGCCGTCTGCGTGCGCACCTGCGACGGCGGCTTTTTCCCATTGAGCATTTCCGCCCGCAACGCAGATCACGAGCAACTGACCAATCTGTGCCAGGCGCTGTGTCCCAATGCGACGGTCGCCGTTTACACGCGCGCGCCGAGCAATCAGATCGACACCGCCGTCTCGCTCGACGGCGAGCCTTATTCGGAAATGCCGAACGCCTTGAAATTCCAGAAGACCTTCGATCCAAGCTGCACATGCAAGCCGCCGGGACAATCCTGGGTCGACGCGCTCGCAGGCGCTGACCGCGTGCTTGGAGGAGAGCGCAAGGGCGATATCCTGGTGACGCCGGAAAAATCAGTCGAACTCTCGACCCCGAAAAGCGCTCCAAGGAGCCAGGTCAACCTCGATGGATCTCTGACGCCCGCGCCCGCGCCATTGGCGAGCGCCCCTCAAAGCCTGCCCAAAACACAGAGCGCAGATGTGACGCGAGAGGTGATCGGCCCCGATGGGGTCAAGCGACGCGTCCGGATAGTCGGGCCGACGCTTTGATTTTGCCGATGAGCGGCAAGAGCGCGGCGAGTTCCGGGCCATTCTCCTGTCCTGTCAGGGCAAGACGCAACGGATGGAACAGCGCCCTGCCCTTGCGGCCGGTGCGTTCTTTCAACACTTTGATCCACTCTGCCCAGCTCGTTTCGTCGAAGGGCTCTTCGGGCAGGCTGGCGGCGGCTTCGCGCAAGAAATCAGGATCGAGATCAGGGGCGCTCATTGGTTCGATTTCGCCTTCGACGACGCGCCACCAGTCGATGACGTCGAGGAAGGTCGAGAGATTGCCGCGCACCGCGAGCCAGAATGGCTGCGCCTTATAGCCGGCGATGTCATGGGCGGCGAGCCGCTCGCGCACCGACTCAAAGCTCAAGCCATGCAGCGTGCGAGCGGACAGGGCGACGAGTTCAGCCGGATCGAAACGCGTCTGCGTGCGGGAAATCTGCTTCAGATCGAGCGCCGGGAGAAGCTCATTCAGCGATCCGATCGGATGCAGCGCTGTCGAGGATCCGATCAGCACAGCCGCGGCGGCGACGGCGAGCGATTCGACGCCGGCGTCGCGCAAGCCGCCGATCGAAAGGGCGCCGCTGCGCTTCGACAGGCCCTCGCCGCTGACCGACGACAAGAGATTGTGGTGGGCGAAATCAGGCGCCGAACCTTCGCCGGCCAGAGCCTCGAAGAGCTGAATCTGCACCGCGGTGTTAGTGACATGATCCTCGCCACGAATGATCAGCGTGACCTTCTGATCGATGTCGTCGACCACCGAAGGCAGCGTATAGAGGTAGCTGCCGTCCTCGCGGATGAGCACGGGATCGGACAGCGAGGCCGAATCAATATGGCTCTCGCCGCGCACGAGATCGTCCCAGCGGATGATTTTATGATCGAGCCTGAAGCGCCAATGCGGCCGGCGCCCGTCGGCCTCGAGCCGTTTGCGCTCCTCCAGCGTTAGCGTGAGGGCGGCGCGATCATAGACGGGCGGCAGACCGCGCGCCTGCTGACGCTTGCGCTTACGGTCGAGTTCCTCCGCACTCTCGTAACAGGGATAGAGCCGTCCAGACGCGCGCAACCGTTCGGCGGCTTCGTCGTAAAGCGCAAATCTCTGCGACTGGCGCAGCACGATATCGGGAATGACGCCGAGCCAGGCAAGATCGACCTCAATCGCCTGTGCGTATTCTTCTTTTGATCTTTCCACGTCAGTGTCATCGAAGCGAAGAATGAATTCGCCATGATGCTTTTTTGAAAAAAGGAAATTCAATAATGCGGTTCGCGCGTTACCGATGTGAATGGCCCCGGTCGGAGAAGGCGCGAAGCGGACGATGGGATGCGACATCACTTTCCTGACGTGGTGCGGGATGGAACGCGCTTCATACGCGCCCGCCTCAACTTTATAAGACTTATTTGTTGCCCCTCAAGGAAGGCTAGCTCGGGAGTGCGCACATGACGTCAATTTATGCGGCGGCCTTTTTCTGCCTTGTCC
Source organism: Methylocella tundrae (assembly GCF_038024855.1). NCBI lineage: Bacteria > Pseudomonadati > Pseudomonadota > Alphaproteobacteria > Hyphomicrobiales > Beijerinckiaceae > Methylocella > Methylocella tundrae. The sequence continues at coordinate 139,518 of NZ_CP139089.1, read as the reverse complement.
TGATCAGCCTCAATATCCTCAGTATCGGGATTGCGATGGCGCGGGCAAGACCGCCACGCCGTCCCCTGCCCGCCCCTGAGGCGGCTCCCGGCGTCAGCATCGTCCGTCCGGTGTGCGGTCTCGACAATTTTTGCGACGAAACGCTTGGATCGAGTTTTTCGCTCGATTATCCGGTCTATGAGCTGATTTTCTGCGTCGCGCGGGCGAATGATCCGGTCGTTCCGCTCGTCCGGCGCCTCATCGCCGCCAATCCCGCAACTCCGGCGAAGCTCATCATCGGCGACGAAAAAGTGAGCCAGAACCCAAAGCTCAATAATTGCGTCAGGGGCTGGGACGCCGCTGCGCATGAATGGATCATCCTCGCCGACGCCAATGTGTTGATGCCGAAAGATTATGTCCAGCGCATGCTGGCCAGTTTCGGGCCGACCACCGGCCTTGTCTGCTCGATGCCGCTTGGCTCGCGCCCGCAAAACCTCTGGGCCGAGCTTGAATGCGCCTTCCTCAACAGTTTCGAGGCGCGCTGGCAATATGCCGGCGAAACGCTCGGCGGCGGCTTCGCGCAGGGCAAGAACATGCTGTGGCGGCGCGATGTGATGGAGGCCGGCGGCGGCATCAGGGCGCTCGCCGCCGAGATCGCGGAGGACGCCGCCTCGACGAAACTGGTGCGCCGTCAGGGCCTTATCGTCAATCTCGTCGACAGCCCCTTCGAGCAGCCGCTTGGCGTTCGCGGCCTGCGCGACGTCTGGATGCGGCAGGTGCGCTGGGCGCGCATGCGGCGCAAGACTTTTCCGCTCTTTTATGCGCCGGAGATTTTCGCTGGCAGCGCGCTGCTTCTGCTGGTCGCCGCTTACGCCGCCTACGCCGTTGGCGGCAGCATCGCCGCCGCGCTGATCGCCGTCTCTCTCGCCTGGTATGTCCCCGAGGCTTTGCTGGCGCGCTCCGTCGGCTGGCATTTTTCCTGGCGCATGCCGTTCATGTTCATCCTGCGCGACCTGATGCTGCCGGTGATCTATGTCGACGCCTGGTTTGTTGATAATTTCGTCTGGCGCGGCAATGAGATGAGCGTGCGCGAGGAAGAGCCGAGCGTCGGCAAGGGGTGAACGAGCGTTTGGAGCGCCCTTTGGCCGTGCTCCGGCAGCTTTGATTGGACCGAACGCGCATCTATGGGTCATATGGCGGGGCGTTCGGCTCTCTGTTGGCCGCCTCTGCGCGTTCGCGACAAAAGGATGCCGCCTTGAAGCCCTCGACCCTTTTCCTTTCTCTTTTCTTTGGCCTTTTCGCCACCGCCGCCATGGCGGCCCTGAAGCCGGGAGACGCCGCGCCAGACTTCACCGTAGCGGCGGCGCAAGGCGGCAAGGTGTTTGAGTTCTCCCTTGCGGAAGCCTTGAAGAAAGGCCCTGTGGTCCTCTACTTCTACCCAAAATCATTCACGAGCGTCTGCACGGTCGAGGCGCATGAATTCGCCGAGAGCATCGAAGATTTCGCGGCGGCGGGCGCGAGCGTCATCGGCGTTTCGAGCGACGGCATCGACGTTCAGCGCGAATTTTCGAGCAAGGAATGCCGCGACAAATTTCCGGTCGGCGCGGACCCAAGCTTTTCGGTCATCAAGGCCTATGACGTCGCCTTCACGATTCCGGGCGCCGGGCCGGCCTTCGCCCATCGCGTTTCCTTTGTGATTTCGCCAGAGGGAAAGATCATTTCCACTTTAGCCGACAATGGCGCGGAAAAACACATTGAGAACGCGCTCGCCGCCGTGAGGAAATGGCGCGAGGAGCATGGGAAGTAAAGGCCGGGGCATCTGTAAGAGTTCAGCTCCCCGGTTCCTCCCTAAATTGCGTCATCCGTCGGCGCGAAGCCGCGTCCGCTCGGCCCCTCTTGCGGCGCAACGGCGGGAGCGCCGGCGTCGCGGAAGCGGTTGAGGATCGGATAGCGCCTGTCGCGGCCGAAATTCTTCCTCGTGACTTTCACGCCCGGCGCCGACTGGCGGCGCTTATATTCGGCAAGATAGAGCATCCGCTCGATGCGTTTCACCGTCTCGAGATTTTGGCCCGCGGCGACGAGGTCCGACACCCGCATTTCCTTCTCGACGAGACCTTCGAGGATCGCGTCGAGCTCTTCATAGGGCGGCAGGGAATCCTGATCTTTTTGGTTCTCCCGCAGCTCCGCCGACGGCGGCTTGATGAGAATATTTTTCGGGATCACCTCGCCGGCAGGCCCCAGCGCGCCCTTGGGGACAAAACGGTTGCGCAGGGCGGCGAGCCGGAACACCTCCATTTTATAGAGGTCTTTCAGCGGGTTGAAGCCGCCATTCATGTCGCCATAAATGGTGGCGTAACCGACGGACAGTTCCGACTTGTTGCCGGTTGTCACCAGCATCGCGCCGAATTTGTTGGAAACCGCCATCAAAATCGCGCCGCGCACGCGGCTCTGGATGTTTTCCTCCGTAAGGCCCGGCGTCGTCCCTTGAAAGATCGGGCCGAGCGCCGTCTCAAAGCCCGCGACGACCGGCTCGATCGGCACAATATCGTAGCGCACGCCAAGCGCGCGGGCGCAAGCCTCGGCGTCCGCGAGAGATTCCTTTGAGGTGTAGCGATAGGGCAGCATGAGGCAATGGACGCGCTCGGGACCAAGCGCATCCACCGCCATCGCCGCGCAGAGGGCCGAATCGACGCCGCCTGAAAGCCCAAGCACGACGCCGGGAAAACCATTCTTATCAACATATTCGCGAAGGCCGAGGACGCAGGCGGCGTAATCGGCCTCCTCGCCCTGCTCGACCTGGACTTTCGGGCCTTCGACGCAGACAAAGCCTTTGGGGCCGCGCCGCCAGACCGTTTTGGCGACGGTCGATGTGAAAGCCGGAAGCTGAAAAGCGAGCGTGGCGTTAGCGTTCAGCCCGAAAGACGCGCCGTCGAACACGAGTTCGTCCTGCCCGCCGACCTGATTGAGATAGATCAGCGGCAATCCGCTCTCGATGACGCGGGCGACGGCCACGGCGAGCCGTTCGTCGCTCTTGCCGCGCCAATAGGGCGAGCCGTTCGGCGAAAGAAGGATTTCGCCGCCGGTCTCGGCGATGCATTCGACCGGGTCCGGCCCCCAGATGTCCTCGCAGATCGGCAGGCCGATGCGCACGCCCCTGAAGACGATCGGCCCCGGCATCGGGCCGGCCGCGAACACCCGCTTTTCGTCGAAGACGCCATAATTCGGCAGGTCCACCTTGAAGCGCACAGCCTCGATGCGGCCCTTGTCGAGCAAGGCGTAGGCATTATACGTGCGCCCATCCTCGACGAAAGGCAGGCCGACGAGGATCGCCGGACCGCCATCGGCGGTGTCGCGGGCGACGTCCTCGCAGGCGGCGCGGCAGGCCTCAAGAAAGGCCGGCTTGAGGACGAGGTCTTCCGGCGGATAGCCCGCGATGAACAGTTCGGAAAACATCAAAAGATCGGCGCCGAAAGCGGCGGCCTCCGCGCGCGCGGCGCGGATGCGGGCGACGTTGCCGGCGATGTCGCCGACCGTCGAATCGATCTGGGCAAGGCCGATGACGAGGCTGTCTGCGATCATCGAAGGACGCGGGCGCCCAAGATCATCGCGCAACCCGCGGAGCGCGCGGCGCGGCGTTTTTGGCCGGGCGCCCTTTGCTTATGCGAACCGGCCTCCTCTTCGCCCGGATAGACTCCAGGCGAAGAGGACCGACTGAAAGAAAATTTCATTTGGCGCCCTGACTACTCGGCGGCGGCCTGCGCCGCGAGGCCCCGGCCGATGCGCTCGGCCTTGAGGAGTTCGGCGATCAGGAAAGCGATCTCGATCGCCTGCTCCGCATTGAGCCGCGGATCGCAATAGGTGTGGTAGCGATCATGCAGATCGGCGTCAGAGATCGCCCGCGCGCCGCCGGTGCATTCGGTCACGTTCTTGCCGGTCATTTCGAGGTGCACGCCGCCGGCATAGGTCCCCTCGGCCTGATGCACCGAAAAGAAGGTCCGGATTTCGCTGATGATCCTGTCGAACGGCCGCGTCTTGAAGCCGGACGCCGCCTTGACCGTATTGCCATGCATCGGGTCGCAGGACCAGACGACGCTGCGCCCTTCCTTCTTCACCGACCGAATGAGCGTCGGCAGATGGTCCGCGGCCTTATCCGCGCCAAAGCGGCAGATCAGCGTCAGCCGCCCCGGCTCATTGGCGGGATTCAAAATGTCGATCAGGCGGATCAGTTCATCGCCGCTGAGCGAGGGACCACATTTGAGGCCGATCGGATTTTTCACCCCGCGCGCATATTCGATATGCGCATGATCCAACTGGCGCGTGCGGTCGCCGATCCAGATCATATGGCCGGAGGTCGCGTAATGATCGCCGGTTGTCGAATCGACGCGCGTCAGCGCCTCCTCGAAGCCGAGCAGCAGCGCCTCATGCGAGGTGTAGAAATCGGTCTGCCGCAATTCCTGATGCGATTCGGGGTCGAGCCCTATCGCGCGCATAAAACCGAGCGTCTCGGTGATGCGGTCGGCAAGCTCCTGATAACGCGCCGACTGCGGGCTGTCCTTGATGAAGCTCAGCATCCAGCCATGCGCGTTTTCGAGATTGGCGTAGCCGCCGGTCGCGAAGGCGCGCAGCAGGTTCAAGGTCGCCGCCGATTGGCGATAGGCGTCAAGCTGGCGCACGGGGTCCGGCACGCGCGCCGCCGCCTTGAATGCGATGTCGTTGACGATGTCGCCGCGATAGCTCGGCAGGGAGACGCCGCCAACGGTCTCGTCAGGCGCCGAGCGGGGTTTTGCGAACTGGCCCGCGATCCGGCCGACCTTGATCACGGGCAGAGCGGCGGCGAAGGTCGCAACGACGGACATCTGCAGGAAGACGCGAAAGAAATCGCGGATATTGTCGGCCGAATGTTCAGCAAAGCTTTCGGCGCAATCGCCGCCCTGCAGAAGGAAGGCTTCGCCATTGGCGACTTTACCGAGCATGCGCTTCAGCTTGCGCGCCTCGCCGGCGAAGACGAGCGGCGGAAAGCCGGCGAGCTGCCTCTCGACGTCGGCCAGCGCGGCGGCGTCGGGATAAGCGGGCGATTGCTCGATTGGCTTGCCTCTCCAGCTGGAGGGCGACCAATTATCGGCGGACATTTTTGTACTCCCGGACGGCCATTCGCCGCCGTGTGATTGTCGCATTGAGAATCTTAAGCCTCAGACCGCGCCAAAGGCCGCGGATCCGAGCCGAACAGATCGGCATCTATAACGGCGCCTCCTAACATAGGAAACGCTTTTCTAAAATGCTCTAGCAGGCGAAAACCCATTGACGCAAGGCGCCCTGCGCTACCCGGCGCGCGCTTCCGCCGCGCCTATCTGGCTGGCTTGCGAAGCATCGACCAGCATAGGGGCCCGTTCCTGACCTTCCACTCGCCGATGACATTGAAGCCGAGCGAGTCGTAAAACGGCAGATTGCTTTCGGTCGCCGTTTCCAGATAGGCGGGGACGCCATCGGAATCGGAGCGCAGGAGCCCCGCGCGAATGGCCGCGCTGCCAAAACCTTGTCGTTGCGCTGCGGGGTGACAGCCCGCGATGTGAAGATACCAATGCGCCTCGGAGGGGTGATGCCTGTCGCTGGCTCCGCTGTAGGCGAGCGCGCGGCCCAGCGCGGAACCGGACGCGGCCACCCACGGCCAGGCCTGCTGTATTTTCTCGCGCAGAGAGAGGCGCCCGTGACCCGGCGCCCGCCAGAGGGTCGCCGCCTCGCCGTTGACCGTCATCAAGCGAGCGCCGTTTGCGCCGTCGCCGTCATAAATGACGCCGAAAAAGCCCGGCAGCCGGGCGCGCCGCGCCTCGGGATCGGGGAAGATGAAGCACATGACGGGATCTTCCTGGAACGCGGCTCCAAGCATCGCCGACACGGCGCCTTTGTCCGCAACGGTGCATTGCCTGACAGATAAGTCACCCATCGCTGCGAACTCCATGTCGCCCATCGGCGCGGACCCGCAACGCACGAATCGCCAATCCGACTTTCGGAAGGAAACGGCGCGGGCCGCAAACTGGGACGCCGCTGACAATACCCTCTAAATGCGGACGTTTCACGATTTCCCCGCTTACGCGCTCAACTACGCTTCAACGGCGGCGATGGCGTCAGGCGCCTCGGGCCCCATGGTCGCCCGCTCATAACGGGCCGTGCGCGTGCGCATCGTGACAAGCTCCTCGGCGGAGGTCGGGTGCACCGCGATGGTCGCGTCGAAATCGGCTTTTTTCGCGCCGAGCCTGACCGCGATCGCCAGCAGCTGCGCCATTTCGCCCGCGTCGTCGCCAAGGATGTGCACCCCGAGCACCACATCGGTCGCGCCATCGACGACGATCTTCATGCAAACCTTCTCAGCCCGGCCGGAAAGCGTCGCCTTGAGGGGGCGAAAACTCGCCGAATAGATGTCAACGCAATCATAGATGGCGCGCGCTTCGCTTTCGCTGAGGCCGACTGTGCCGATCTCCGGCGTCGTGAAGACCGCGGTTGGAACATTGACATGAATGACCGCGGTCGGCTTGCCGCCGAAAACGGTGTCGGCGAAAGCGTGGCCTTCACGAATGGCGATCGGCGTCAGCGCGAGGCGGTTCGTCACGTCGCCGACCGCATAGATGGAATCAATGCTGGATTTCGAGAAGGCGTCGACCACGACGGCGCCGAGGCCATCGAGTTCGACTCCCGCCGTTTCAAGGCCGAGCCCGGCCGTATGGGGGCGCCGGCCGGTCGCGAGCATCACGTGATCGACGTCGAGATAAATTCCCGAAGTCAGATGGGCGCGAAGGTCGCCGGAGTTCTTTTCGATCCGCGTCGGCAAATGGCTGAAATGAAAATCGACGCCCGCATGGATCAGCGCATCGCGAACGCCGTTACGCAAATCTTCGTCGAAGCCGCGCAAAACATTCTCGCCCCGCGTCGCGATCGCGACCTTGGTTCCAAGCCGTGCGAAAATCGAGGCGAACTCGACCGAAATATAGCCCGCGCCGACGATCAGCAGGCGCCCTGGCAAGGATGGAAGATCAAAGACGTCGTTCGAGGTGATCGCATACTCGCGTCCCGGAATATCAGGGTCGAGCACCGGCGTTCCGCCTGTGGCAATGAGGATTTTTTTGGCGCGCAGCTGGCGGCCGTCCGCCAGAAGGCGCACGGTGTTGGCGTCCTCCACCACGGCCCGGCTGTTGATGGTCAGGACGCCGGCCTTGTCGAGATTGGCGCGATAGATCGCCGACAGCCGCGAGATTTCCTGTTCCTTGCCCGAAACCAGTTTCCGCCAGCTGAAAGACGGGGCAGGAACGGTCCAGCCAAATCCCGCCGCGTCGTCGAAATCATCCTTGAAGCGGCTGGCGTAGACCATCAATTTTTTGGGAACGCAGCCGCGGATGACGCAGGTGCCGCCGATCCGGAACTCCTCCGCGATGGCGACCCTTGCGCCGTAGCCGGCCGCGATCCGCGCGGCCCGGACGCCCCCGGAGCCTGCTCCGATGACAAAGAGATCAACATCGAAATCAGCCATTCTCAGCGCCTCCGTAGGCAAAATCGGCGACAAAAGGTTTTGAAGGACTGTCAAGCTGGCGTTCAGCCCGGGTTTCCGGGCGAGGCTTTGAGCCTGTCGCGCGCCAGAGGCGCTTGTTTCGGCGCGATCCCTAGATGTCGTGACCCTTTTTCTTCATCTCTTCGCGCACGCGGGTCATCATGTCGGTCGAGATCTTGCCCTGCCAGCCCTGCATGGCGGTTACGATATCGGTCAAAATGGCCGGCTGCGCCGCCACATAGTTCTTGCCGGCGGTGCTGTTGAAGAAAGCGACGGCGGCGTTGAGATCCGCCTCGCTCAGACGCTTGGCGAAAATTTGCGCGGCGATATCTGTCATTTCGTCGGCCTGCTTTTCAAATTCTGGCCGAAGATTGGTCAAAACTTCCTTGAGATCCTGAACGATTTCCGGCCGCGTCTGCGAGAGCGAGCTGCCGATCTGGTCCACGAACTGCGGTATGACGACGCCGAACGAGCGCGACATGCCGGATCCGATGACCAGCGCGCGCGCGGCGGCGAGATGAGCCGGAGTGATCGGCGCCGCCGCCGGGGCGGGACTCGCCGGCTGGGCGGGGGCGGGCGCCTTTTGCTGGGCCGCCGCGGGACAGAGCGTCGCCGCGGCCATCAGAGCGAGCCCAAAGCCAAGCATCAACTCATGTCTCGCGATCATCTTGAGCAACCGGCAATCTCCCAAAGCAAGCCTCAATCTCGAGCGGAATTTGCTCTTCCGATGCGTGTTCGGGAGCCGATGGCCCCGCCCATCGCCAGAATTATTCGCTATGGCGCTTCGTCAAGCCGGCCGAAAATCTCGACGCCTTCCGGACCCGCGCTGATGACAGCCTTGGCGACGCCGATGAACAGCCCATGCTCCACGACGCCCGGAATGGCGGAAAGACGCCGCGCCAGCTCATCGGGATCTGGCAGCGCGCCGAAATGGCAGTCGACGATGTAATTTCCATTGTCGCTGATAAAAGCTTTTCCTCCAGCGGTCTGACGCGGCCGGATGCTTCCTGTTGCTCCCGTCGCTTCAGCTGTGGCGCGGATCATGCGGCAGGTCACTTCAAGACCGAAAGGAGTGACCTCGACCGGCAGCGGGAATGCGCCAAGGGTTTTAACCTGCTTCGAGGAATCCGCGATGACGATCATCCGTCGCGAGGCCGTAGCGACGATTTTCTCACGCAGCAGGGCTCCGCCGCCGCCTTTGATGAGCCGCAGGCGCGCATCGAATTCATCGGCGCCATCGACGGTCAGATCGAGTTCCGGCACGGAGTCGATCGTCGCGAGAGGTATAAAGAGTTGTTCCGCCTGAGCTCTCGTCTGTTCTGACGTCGGCACGCAGATTACATCGAGGCCGCCCGCTACCCGCGCGCCGAGCAAATCGACGAAATGCCTCGCCGTCGATCCTGTGCCAAGCCCAAGCCTCATGCCGGGCGCGACCAGTTTCAGGGCCTCGGCGGCGGCAAGGCGCTTTGCGGCGTCGGAACTGAAGGCGCTCATCGGCAAATCTCTGGCCTCGGCCGCGCAAGGCTTTTCGCGAGAGACTGCGGCGTCCCAAGCGGCGTAGTCCTTTGCGCATGTTTCCGTCAAGCTTTGCCTTCAGGCTCGTTCGCGCGTCACCGCGCCTGCGGCGTGCAGACGACGGACTCGTTCAAAACATAGCAAATAGACATCATGCCCGTGCGCAGGTCGACGCGGAACACGCCGCCTTCGCGCTCATGCCGCGAGGCGATCAGCGAATATTCGCTTGAAGCCTGCGGGCCGGCGCCCTCCCCAGACGGATAGCAAAGCGTGACGCCGACGGTTCCTTCCTTCAGCCCATATTGGCATGCGCCGATCTCACCCGTCGCGCGGTCAAGGCGGTAGACTCGGTTCAAATCCGTCTCGGGAGCCGCCAGAAACTCGTAATTCGCGGCGAGGGCGGGCGCGGCGGCGCCCATCGCCGCGGCCAGAGCGGCGGCGAGCCAGCCGCGTTTTGACGCGCACGGTGGTGAAAAAAGAAAATCCAAGACCCGCATATGTGAGCTCCCCGAGCGCCTCTTCACCATTGATTTTGACGCTGTTCTACACCAAATCGCCGGGACATCTAAGGGTTCGCCGCTCACGGCGGCGGCGATATGACCAAAACTGTCGCTTGCCTAAAACCCCGCCTTCCCTAAAGGTTCACGACCATATTTCTTCCGGCTTGAGCAGGAGCCCATGACCCAGTCTCTTTCGCCGCGTCCGCTGCTCGTCTTTGATCTCGACGGCACGCTCGCAGACACCGCCGTCGATCTCGTCTCGACGCTCAACGCCCTTCTCACGCGCGAGGGGCTAGCCGCTATTCCCTTCCAGGACGCCCGCTCCATGGTCGGCGCCGGCGCCAAAGCGCTGCTCCAGCGTGGGCTAAAGGCCAATGGCGTCGAAGTGGACGAGATCAAGCTCGATCAGCTTTTTAGCGATTATCTCCTCCATTACGAGGAGCACATCGCCGACGACAGCGTGCTTTATCCGGGCGTCACCGCGGCGCTTGACCGGTTCGAGGAGGCGGGCTGGAGCTTTGCCGTCTGCACCAACAAGATCGAAGGCCCTTCCGTCCTGCTGCTGACCGCGCTCGGCGTCGCCGAACGGTTCAAGGCGATCTGCGGCAAGGACACATTCGCCGTCAGCAAGCCCGACGGCGGAGCTTTGCTGCACACCATCGCCAAGGCGGGCGGCGACCCGCGCCGGGCCATTATGGTCGGCGACTCCAAAACCGACATTGAAACGGCGCGCAACGCCGAAGTGCCGGTCGTCGCCGTCAATTTCGGCTATACGGACCTGCCCGTCGAGACGTTCAAGCCTGACCGCGTCATCGCTCATTTCGATGAATTATGGGAAGCGGTCGAAGAGCTCAGCGCCGCCTTTCACGTCGCTTGAACGTGGCCGCCCAAGAGAGGGAGCTTCAAAAAAAAGCTTATTTGCGTCCATGCCTTGCACAAACATTTGAACCAAACTCTGCAGTTTGCGTTAAGCTAGCGCCCTCGATGATTGCCTCGTTGGACAAGCGTCAGAAAGCAATCTGGCCGGAGACAAAAAATGAGCACCCTCCTTATCATCATTATTTTGTTGTTAATCTTTGGCGGCGGAGGCGGTTACTACGCGCATAGCCTCTACGGCGGCGCGGGCCTTGGCGGCGTGCTTGGCACGGTTCTTATTATTTTGCTGGTCCTCTGGCTTGTCGGCGCATTGCGCTGAATTCACGGCGCGAAACGCATGATCCCGGTAAGCGCGTTACCGGGATCATCAGCCTCTATTTTATTTTGAAGACACTCGAAAACGATCCCGAAAGATTGCAGACTTTTCGGACCCCTCATTCGTTAAAATAAAGACTTAAGGAACGGAATGCCGTTCCGCTCGAAAGTCCGGCCGCCGCGAGCTACCGCGAGAACTTCTTATATTTCATCCGGTGCGGGATGAGGCTCTCCTGCCCGAGGCGGCGCTTCTTGTCCTCTTCATAGTCCTGGAAATTGCCCTCGAACCATTCGACATGGCTGTCGCCCTCATAGGCGAGAATATGGGTCGCGATCCGGTCGAGGAAGAAGCGGTCATGCGAGATGATGACGGCGCAGCCGGCAAAATCCGTCAGCGCCTCCTCGAGCGCGCGCAAAGTCTCGATGTCGAGATCATTGGTCGGCTCGTCGAGCAGCAGGAGATTGGCGCCTGATTTCAGCATCTTTGCAAGATGCACGCGATTGCGCTCCCCGCCCGAGAGCTGCCCGACCTTTTTCTGCTGGTCCGGCCCCTTGAAGTTGAACGCGCCGGTATAGGCGCGCGAATTGATCTCGCGCTTGCCGAGATAGATCACTTCGGCGCCCTCGGAGATTTCCTCCCAGACGTTTTTCTTCGGGTCGAGCGAATCGCGCGACTGATCGACATAGCCAAGATGCACCGATTCGCCGACCGTCACCGTGCCCTTGTCCGGCTTTTCCTGACCGGTGATCATGCGAAACAGCGTCGTCTTGCCGGCGCCGTTCGGGCCGATGACGCCGACGATGCCGCCAGGCGGCAGCTTGAAGGTGAGATCGTCGATCAGCAGCTTGTCGCCAAAACCCTTCGACAGATGCTCGAAATTGACCACCGTATTGCCAAGCCGCTCGGCCACGGGAATGACGATCTGGCCGGTCACCGCCTGCTTGTCGTTCTGCTTGTTGACAAGATCCTCATAGCGCTGAATGCGGGCTTTCGATTTCGCCTGACGGGCCTTCGGGCTCGACGAAATCCAGCCGGCTTCCGCCTCAATAGCGCGCATGCGCGAGGCGTCCTCGCTCTTTTCCTGCTGCAGGCGCTTTTGCTTCGCTTTCAGCCACGCCGAATAATTGCCCTCGTAAGGGATGCCGCGGCCGCGGTCGAGTTCGAGAATCCAGCCCGTCACATTGTCAAGAAAATAGCGGTCATGGGTGACGATCAGGATCGCGCCAGGATAGGCCCGCAAATGGCCTTCGAGCCAGTTCACCGTCTCGGCGTCGAGATGGTTGGTCGGCTCGTCGAGGAGAAGCAAATCGGGCTGCTCCAGCAGCAGACGGCACAGCGCGACGCGGCGGCGCTCGCCGCCGGAAAGTTTGCTGACCGGCCAGTCGTCCGGCGGGCAGCCCAGCGCATCCATGGCAAGCTCAACCTGCGCGTCGAGATCCCAGAGCCCCTTGGCCTCGATCTCGTCCTGCAGTTTCGTCATTTCATCGGCGGTCTCGTCGGAGTAATTCATCGCGAGATCATTGTAGCGCTCGAGAACGGCCGTTTTCGATGCGACGCCCTGCATGACGTTGCCCCGCACGTCGAGGCCGTCGTCGAGTTGCGGCTCCTGCGGCAGATAGCCGACCTTCGCGCCTTCGGCGACAAAGCCTTCGCCAGTATATTCCTTGTCGATCCCGGCCATGATTTTCAAAAGCGTCGATTTGCCGGCGCCATTGACGCCGAGAACGCCGATCTTGGCGTCCGGATAAAATGACAGATTGACGTTCTCGAGAATCTTCTTGCCGGTGGAGAAGGTCTTGGTCAGACCTTGCATATGATAAATGAATTGCCGCGCCATCAGGGCTCGCATCCGTTGCCAGAGATTAAAGGGTTGGACGCTATGTAAACGCGCAGGGCGCAGGGGTCCAGATAAATGGGGCGCCGCGCGCTTTGGCGACGTCGAAAAAGGAGCGCAAGGGCAAGCTTTGCAAAAAGCATCACGCAAACTTGAGGCGCGCCGCGTCACATTGCCCGCGGATTTCGCCGGATCGCTTGCGCCCGGGCCCGAGCCGGGTCAAGACTTCCTGCGGGGAAGATCCCTGATATTGGAAGTTGCAGGCCTTCGCGATGAAATCCCGCGTTGAAACAACGAGATAGCAAGACTGACCAATTCCGCTCCAAGCGAGGATGGTCTACAATAACTATGCCTCAATAAGGATAAACGCCTTGCCTGACATCGGATTGCGGAACCTCGGAACGATCATTCCCGGCGCGCGTGGCGCGGAGCCCGCGCCAGCCCAGGGAGCCGCCCGCTCGGTCGCGAAGACGGCCGCCGCGCCGGCCCTTGCGGCGGAAGCTGCGCCGCCTGCGGCCGAGGCGCCGATTTTCGCAGCGGACGTCGCGGACGATCCCGCCGCCCTCGCCTCCGACGCGCTGGGGCTCGACGCGCCGCTCAACCTCCTCGCCGAACTCGCGGCGCATCGTCGAACGCAGACGCCCCTCGCGATCGGTCTGCTCGGCCCCTCGGGCTGCGGCAAGAGCGTCGCGCTGAACAAGCTCATTCATGCGATCGAACGCTTGAGCGCGGGCGCGGCGCGCGTCGGCTCAACGCCGTTCCTCGCGAAAGTTTTGACGCTTCGCGTCAACGCCGCCGACCTCGACGGGCATCCCGTTCCGGCGCTCGCAAGCGCCCTTTATGCGCGCCTTGCGATCGAAGCGCCAAACCTTGCCATCGAAGCCAGCCAGGCCGCGCGCGATCCCGCGCTCGCCGCGCGCGAGGCCTTTGAGCGACTCGACGCCGCAAGACGAAAGCTCGAGGCAGAGCGCCGCTCGCTCGAGGAGGCGGAGACTCGCCGAGCGAAGCTGGCCGAGACCGTTCTCTATGAGACGCCGGGATCGCAGGTTGACGCTTACGCGAGCCGCCGGCGCAACCGAATCGCCACGACGATGGCGCGCTTCGGCGTCGCCGGCGATCCTCTGCTGGGCTATAAGGATATGGTGCGCGCCCTTGCCGACAGCCAGGGCGTGTCGCGCACGGGCTTCGCGCTGCAGGCCTTCTGGGGCCTCAAGGGGCAATCGAAACTGATCGTCACGGCGATCGTCTTCGCGCTGATCGGCTTCGGCCTCGGCCTTGCCTTCGATAATCAATCGACCTGGCTCGGATGGCTGCGCACGCAGCCGCAGATGGCGGGCGCGACAGACTGGATCGAGGCTCACGTCGGCTGGCTTCTAACCCTGCGGGGGGCGGCCTTTGTCGCCGCGGCTTTGGCGCTTTTGACCAACATCTGGCGGGGCCTGCGTCTGATCCAGCTCGTGTTTCGCGGCGAAAGCCTGCTTAAGGGCGATCTTTTCGAGCGGCGGCGCGAAAGCGACGCTTTCTTCGGGCATCAGACGCGCCGCGTGCAGGATTTTGCCGCCGAAGTCGATCGTCTCAGCCGCCACGCCGCCGAGGCGGAGCGGCGGGCCGGCGGTCTTCACTCGGCCAATCCGGCGCTGGCTGAACCATCGCCTTTCCAGACGGACGTTTTAAAGCAGCAGGCCCAGCGCTTCATCGCCGCGGTCGGCGCGCTGGTGCAAAAGCGCGGCGCCGCGCAAGGACGATCGGCCGAGACGCCGCAACGCATCGTCGTCGCGATCGACAATCTCGACCTTCTTCCGACATCGCGCGCGCGGGACGTTCTCGTCCATGTCCGCAACCTGCTCGGGCCAGGTTACGTCAGCCTCATTTCCACCGATCCGCTCCGCTTCGGCGCTGGTTCGCCGGACGACGCGCTGGATCTCGATAAATGGATCCAGGCGCCGTTCCAGGTCGGCGAAATATCCGCGCGCCAGGATTACTCCGCGCAAATCCGCGCCATCATTGGAGGCGGCGCCCCGGACGCCAGGGAGTCGAAGCAGCCAGCCACCCTTCCAGACGCGGCGCGCTCCGTGCTCGATGAGCCCTTGACCGACGACGAGGCGCAGCTCCTCACCGCCCTCGCGCCGCTCGCGGGCCCTTCGGCCCGTGCGGTGAAGCGCTTCGTCAATCTGTACCGGCTTCTGCGCGGCGAATGGCGCGATCGGCCCGAGGAGCGCGGCGCGCTGGCCTTTATGCTGGCCCTCGACGCGGGCGGAAGCCCGTCCGACGTCGAGGCCGTCAAAACGGCGCTGCTGGCTCCAGGCGGCGACGCCGCGTTCGATCATTATAAGGTCGGACCCCGGCTTGCTTCGGCGCTCCTCGCTCTTGGCTCCGCGCAGGGACGCCCGAGCATCGACGCCCTGCGCCGCGCCGCCGCCGCGGTTCGAGCGTTCTCATTTCATCCTGCCGACAGGACAGAAGCTTCGAGAAGCCTGCAGACGTCATGGAGCGATCAATCGTGAAGCGCGAAGAACTGACCGAAAAAATCCTCGACATCAAACGCGAGCACAATTGGAGCTGGAAATATATCACCAGCGAGATCGGCGGCGTGTCGGAGATCATCATCGTCGGCGCGCTGCTCGGCCAGATGAAGCTCGTAAAGCCTCTGGCGAGAAAGGCCGCGGCGCTTTTCGGTCTTTCCGAGCTTGAGGAGCGGATGCTGAATGAAGTGCCTCACAGAGGCTCTCCGATGCCTCCGACCGATCCGCTTCTGTATCGCTTCTTTGAAATGGTGATGGTCAACGGTCCGGCATGGAAGGCGCTGATCGAAGAAGAGTTCGGCGACGGCATCATGTCGGCGATCGATTTCGATCTGCAGATTGAGCGGGAGCCGAACCCCAAGGGCGATCGTGTGAAGCTCACCATGTCGGGCAAATTCCTGCCCTACAAATATTATGGCGCCGAACAGGGCGTTCCTGAGCTCGGCTATAAGGAAGACTGAGCGCCGCTGAATTTCAAGGAAGACGGACTGGCATTTTACCGCCAGCCCTCATTCCCCGGACAGGCTTACTGAAACATTTTGGCGGCGCTTTCGAGCGCTTTCCAGACGCCCCAGAGGATCGGAAGTCCGACCAGCGCCCACGGGATCGCCGTCGCCACGCCGAAGCCCCCAACGCCGATGCCGGAAGCGCCCGGCCCTGCCTTCGCAACGGCGCCGCCGGCCGTCGCCCCATGCGCCAGCGGCTCGTCCTTCATGAGCCACTTTTCTTTCACCGGACGAACCAGCGCGTTGCAGACGAGGCCGACCGCCAGGAAACCGGCCAGAATGTACATGGTGCGGTCATAGACCAGCGCCCGGTTGATTCCAGCGGCGATCTGCGCGTCGCGTATATAGCCGATCACCACCGGACCGACGATGCCGGCGGTCGACCAGGCGGTCAGCAAACGCCCGTGGATGGCGCCAACGAACCGCGTGCCAAAAACATCCGCGAGATAGGCTGGCACTGTCGCAAAGCCGCCGCCATACATCGAGAGGATGATGCACATCGATGCAACGAAAAGCGCCTTCGATCCCATATGCGCAAAAGTGGGAGCCAAGGCGTAAAGCACGATGCCGAGACCAAAAAAGGTGAAATAAGTCGTCTTGCGCCCGAGCTTGTCGGAGAGCGAGGCCCAGACGAAACGGCCGCCGATGTTGAATAGAGATAACAGCCCGACGAAGCCGGCGGCGATCGTCGCGACGGCTGCTTTCTGCGCCGTATCCAGAGCCGAGAATCCGACGTCGGGATGACCGATGAGCGAGCCTGCGAAGATTTCCTGCAGCATCGGCGACGCCATCGAAATAACGCCGATGCCGGCCGAGACGTTGAGGCAGAGCACCGCCCAGATGAGCCAGAACTGTGGCGTCTTATGCGCGTCCTTCAGATCGACATTGCCGCTCGTGACAAGCGCGCTCTTATGCTGCGATGGGATCCAGCCCGCGGGCAGCCAGTCTTTCGGCGGAACGCGATAGCCGAAGGCGCCGCACAGCATTGCGACGAGATAGATGCCCCCCATCACCGCCATGGTCTGCCAGACGCCGGCGTCGGTCGGCGACTTGAAGTGGTTGATCAGAATGTTGGCGAGCGGGGAACCAATCAGCGCACCGCCGCCAAAGCCCATGATGGCCATGCCGGTCGCCATGCCGCGCCGGTCCGGGAACCATTTGATCAGAGTGGAAACCGGCGAAATATAGCCAAGTCCAAGACCAATTCCGCCGATGATGCCGAGGCCTAGCCAAAGAAGCCAGAGCTGGTGGATATGGACGGCGTAAGCGCCGATCAGGAAGCCGCCGCCCCAGCAGATCGCGGCGGCGAGACCCGCCTTGCGCGGCCCGGCGCGTTCGAGCCAGCCGCCGAACAAAGCAGCGGACACGCCAAGAACGACAATCCCAACTTCAAAGGTGACGAGGAGATCGCTGATGCGCCAGTCGCAACTCGTCGTGAACAACGCGCTGAAGACGGACATGTCGGGACAGGCGAGCGACTTGTCATGCCCCAGCGCGCGCGACAGCGGCAGCCAGAACACGCTGAGCCCATAGGCCATGCCGATGCAAAGATGAATGGCGAGAGCGGCGGGTGGCACGAGCCACCGGTTGAAGCCGGGTTTGGCAACAGTGTTTTCGCGCGAAAGAAACCCGGCCTTTTCGACGCCGTGTTCCAGATTCAAGGTCGTGCTCACGTCGGTCCTCCCTGACCATTTGCGCCTTTTATTGCGCTGTCGATGCGCATCGTAAGAGAAGGGCGGGCTCGCGACCTGCGAGTCCGCCTCAATCTCAGCCTGGCGTCCGAATTTTAACGCATGGTAGCGAATGGTCTAGACCGGCACAACCGGCGTCTTGCGCTGCGCCAGTTTCTGCAGCGTCGCCACGTCGATGTTGAGATGGGCGGCGACAAGCTCATGCGGCACATTGTTCATCCACGACGCCAGGGAGACGTCGGCGTATTGCGGCGTCGTGAACACTTCGAGGAAGCGCACCGTGTCCTTGCCGATGTTCTGGACATAATGGCCGATCGACTGCGGCACATAGCCGACGTCGCTCGGATGGAACTCCACCGTATTATTGCGGCCTTCGCCATGGAAGACGCCCATGCGCGCCGTGCCGCTGATGTAATATTGCCATTCGTCGGAGAGCGGATGCCAGTGCAGTTCGCGCAGCCCGCCGGGCTCGAGTTCGACCAGCGCGGCCGACATTGTGGTGGCGGGGAAGTTGTTTACGTCGGCGATGCGGACAGAGCCGCCGGCCGACTGGAACACCGGCTTCTGGTCGCCCAGCGGAAACGCATAGGGGTTCGTCACGAAGGGTTGCTGGCTCTGCGCGAGATCATCGGCAAGGCTGCCCGGCACCGGGGCGCCGAAGATCCAGAGATCCTTTTTGGTCGTGTTGTCGAAGGTCGAGGCTGGAACGCCGAAGTTCTTGGCGAGAACCTCTTTTGGCGTGTGATTGAACCAGTCGGTAATCAGAAAGGTGCTGTCTTCCGAGAAATTGCCGTCGTTGAACACGAGAATGAACTCGCATCCGTCAGGCCCCAAACCTTGAATGGAATGCGGCACGCCGCCGGGGAAGAACCAGAGATCGCCTTCCTTGACGTCGGCGACGAAACGTTGCGCGCCGGAATCCACCGCGGTGATCCGGCCGACGCCATAGGTCACGAAGGCCCATTCGGCCGGCACGTGCCAATGCAATTCGCGGACGGCGCCCTTGGGCAGGCGCATGTTGACGCCGGCCATGTTTTTCGAGATCGGGAAATTGCGGACCGTCACCTCGCGCGCCCAGCCGGCGTCGGTATGGCGATTGTGCACCTGCGAGAAGGAATGCCGAAGCATGCCGAGATTGCCGTGATCGGTCGGCAGTCCCTGCCAGTCATAAGGGTTGGTCGCCGCCTGGGCGGGGTCATGCGGGCCCGGATCGCTCATGGCCGCGGCTGAATAGTCTTCGGCCGACGCTCCTGTGGCGGCCGCCGCGGCTACAAGGCCGCCGGCCGCGCCGGTCGCAAGAAGCTTGCGTCGCGAATATAAAGTCATTTTTTGTTCCCTCGTCTTTTCTTGTTGAAGCTTTCAGACTGCAACTGGCTCATTATGGGAGATTGCTTTTACGAGCTGAACGGGGGCGATCGCGATAAGTGCAATAGGGTTTGCTGATAGCCTGGCGCGAGACCTGCGACTGCGAGCCGTCAACCCTTCGCCTCGCCGAGCGGCGACGGCGGGCGCTGCGCCCGCCTGACCCCATACAGCCGCCGACCGATGAAGAGCCAAAGCCCGGTCGCCAACAGCAGAGGAAAAGTCAAGCATTGCACGACAGGCAATCCATATCGCCATTCATGCACGGGCGTATAAATGTAAACGAACTGGCAGGCGGCGATAAAAATATGCGTCGTTGACGTCAGCTTGCGGGAAATCATCATGGCGCGCGGCTTCATTCACTGCCAAGCGCGCGAACGCCGCCGACGCGCCCCGGCTGAAGGACGATCGCCTTGCCGATGTAACATCATCCTGTCCTCCCCTGTCTCTTCTTGTTTCGCCTTTCACAGTGTAAGGCGATCCATTATTCAGTTTGTGTTGCGCAGCTGAACGCGGATAATCGCGATAAGTGCGATGGGTTTTGCCGATAGCCTTATGCTTGATCCAGTATGTTTGCGGACTTTTCTCGTCATTGCGGAGGGCGCGAGCTTCTCCGAAGCGAGCCGTCGCCTTGGCCTTGGCCAACCAACCGTCAGCGAGCATGTTCGCAAGCTCGAAAAAATGGTCGGCCACCGGCTTTTCATCCGCGATACGCACTCCGTGACCATGACGGTCGAAGGCGAGGCGATGGTGGCTTTCGCCCGCAGCATTATTGAAACGAATGAGAGAGCGACGCGCTATTTTGGCGGAGCCAAACTGCGCGGCCGCCTGCGCTTCGGCGCGTCGGAGGATCTCGTTCAGTCCTGGCTGCCCGATATTCTGGCGGGATTCGTCCAGAACCATCCGCTCGTCGATCTCGAATTCACGATCGCGCTGAGCAACACGCTGATCAACCGGTTCGACGCCGGCGAACTCGACCTCGTGCTCTGCAAGCGCTGGCCGGGCGAAGAGCGCGGCGACCTCATCTGGCGCGACAAACTCGTCTGGGTCGGCGCCGAGAAGTCGCCCTCGACGCCAAACGATCAGGTGCAGCTGATCCTTTATCCGCCACCGAGCATCACGCGCTTCATGGCGCTGGCCGCGCTGGAGCGGGTCGGCGCGCCCTGGCGCATCGCCTGCACGAGCGGCAGCCTCAGCGGCCTCGTCGCCGCGACAGAGGCCGGACTAGGCTATATGGCGCATTCGCGAAAGCTGATTCCGAAAGGCCTCGTCGAACGGGCGCCGGTCAACGGCATGCCGATCCTTGGCGATCTTGAATTCGTGATGCTGCGCACGCGCCGCAGTTCACAGGCGCCCGTGGCGGAGCTGAGCGCGGCAATCTGGGCGAAGGGCGAGAAGTTTTGAGGGTGCGAAGCGGAATTCAAGCGTGATCGACGCCAATGGACTCAATCACGCTTTTCCCCGGAGACGGTCCGCACTTTAGAGCAGGATGCGTTCAGACGGAATCACATCCTGCTCTTTTTAAGCTTTTGTTTTAACGCATGATACGGGGCCGAAAAGCCTATAGATTTTCGGCGTCATGCTTTAGCGCGAATAGAACTCGATGACGAGATTTGGCTCCATCAGCACCGGATAGGGCACGTCCGCCGGCAGCGGAATGCGCGTCATCTTGGCGGTCATCTTATTGTGGTCGACTTCGTAATAGTCCGGCACATCGCGTTCGGCGAGTTGCTTCGCCTCGAGGACGATCAGAATCTCACGTGAAGATTCCTTGATCTCGACAACATCGCCGACCTTGACGAGATAGGAAGCGATATTGACGCGCTTGCCATTGACCTTGACGTGGCCGTGATTGACGAACTGGCGCGCGGAGAAAACCGTCGGTACGAATTTCGCGCGATAGATCACCGCATCGAGACGGCGCTCGAGCAGGCCGATCAGATTGTCGCCCGAGTCGCCGCGCAGCCGGATCGCCTCGGCGTAATATTTGCGGAACTGCTTCTCGGAAATATTGCCGTAATAGCCCTTGAGCTTCTGCTTGGCTTTGAGCTGCGTGCCGAAATCCGAGAGCTTGCCTTTGCGCCGCTGCCCATGCTGGCCGGGACCATATTCGCGCCTGTTGACCGGGCTTTTCGGACGGCCCCAGATGTTCTGGCCCATACGGCGGTCGATTTTATATTTTGCTTCTGCGCGCTTTGTCATCGCGTGTCCTCTTAAAAAATCATTGCGCTGGCAATGAGGACACGCGCACGAACGCCAGCGCTTTTTGAAAAAGCGCGGCGCTCAAAAACTCGCGTCCTCCCGCCAACAGGGGGAGGAACGCGCCCTCCTCTGCCCGGTCTTTCACAACCGGGCCGACAGGCTCTTGTCTTCGCCATTCGGACGCCCGGCTGTTCGCCGCGAGGTTCGGAATGGTCTGAAGGAAGCGCCGCGGGTGCGTTTGGGCGGGCCGGAGCCCGCCGCAAAGTTTGCGCGCCCGGAGGCGCGACAAGCGGCGTCAATTAGAGCAGTTTGGCCGGAGCGTCAAGGCCGAGCCGGTCAGATCGCGCCGAGTTTGACACGCGCGGAAAGTTTTTCCGCCTCCTCCTTACGCTCGCTGTAGCGGTTTGTGAGGTAGGATGAAACGTTGCGCGTCAGAAGGGTGAATTTGATCAGCTCCTCCATGACGTCGACGACGCGGTCATAATAGGGCGAGGAGAGCATCCGGCCCGCTTCATCGAATTGCTCGTAGGCCTTGGCGACGGAGGACTGATTCGGAATCGTGATCATCCGCATCCAGCGGCCGAGCACGCGGAGCTGATTGACCGCGTTGAAGGACTGCGACCCCCCGCTCACCTGCATCAGAGCCAGCGTCTTGCCCTGGGTCGGCCGCACGGCGCCGATCGAGAGCGGAATCCAGTCGATCTGCGCCTTCATGACGGCCGTCATGGCGCCGTGCCGCTCCGGCGAGCACCAGACCTGCCCTTCCGACCAGGCGGAAAGCTCGCGCAACTCAACCACTTTCGGATGGGTCTGCGGCGCATCGTCCGGCAAAGGCAATCCGCCTGGATCATAGATGCGGGTTTCGGCGCCGAAAGCTTGCAAAAGACGTTCCGCCTCCTGCGTCAGAAAGCGGCTATAGGACCGCTCCCGCAGCGACCCATAAAGCAAAAGAATACGCGGCGGCCGCGTCTCGAGCCGCGGCAGGAGGCAATCCGTGTCGGGAGCCTCGAACGCAGAGGGCGTAATGTTGGGTAAGTTATCCAATGCGTTCAATCTCTCCTTTTGGCGTCGCGCCAAGCTCGTACCAGCCGCGGCTGGCGTTGACGATAAAGACGAGCGACAACATCGCCGGAACTTCGATCAGCACGCCGACGACGGTCGCCAGCGCGGCGCCCGAATGAAAGCCGAACAGGCTGATGGCGGCCGCAACGGCAAGCTCGAAGAAATTGCTGGCGCCGATCATGGCGGAAGGGCCGGCGACGCAATGCGGCTCCCCGGCGAGCCGGTTCAGGAGATAGGCGAAGCCGGCGTTGAAATAGACCTGCACCAGGATCGGCGCCGCGAGCATGAGAATAATCAGCGGCTCTGCGACGATTTGCTCACCCTGAAACCCGAAAAGCAGGACAAGGGTCGCGAGCAGCGCGGCGAGCGAGAGCGGCTGCAGCAGCGCCAGAACACGTGCGAGCGCCGAGAGGCCGCCGCGCCGCAACAGTGCGCGCCGCGCCATCTGCGCCGCTATGACCGGAATCACAATATAAAGGCCGACTGAAAGGGCGAGCGTATCCCAGGGAACGGCGATCGCCGACAGACCGAGCAGCAGGCCTACCAGAGGCGCGAAAGCGACGACCATGATGACGTCATTCAGCGCCACCTGACTCAAGGTGAAATGCGGCTCGCCCCTGATCAGATTCGACCAGACAAAGACCATCGCGGTACAGGGCGCGGCGGCAAGAAGGATCAGCCCCGCGATATAGGACGCGATCTGATCGGCTGGCAGAAAGGGGCGAAATATATGGCCGATGAACAGCCAGCCGAGCGCCGCCATCGAAAACGGCTTTACCGCCCAATTGATGAACAGCGTTACGCCCATGCCGCGCCAATGCCGACGCACCGCGCCGAGCGCCGCAAAATCGATTTTAAGCAGCATCGGAACGATCATCAGCCAGATCAGCGCCGCGACAGGCAGATTGACTCTCGCGAGCTCCATCACCCCCACGGCGTGAAAAAACCCCGGGCTCAGTTTGCCGAGGACGACGCCCGCGCCGATGCAGGCGCAGACCCACAAAGAAAGGGTGCGTTCAAAGAAGGACATTTCAAATTCTTTCGGTTTCACCAAGCGCTGTCGCGACGCTTCGAGCTGACATAAGGTCAGGCGCTCGCGACATGGCGGCCATGTTCGTCGACGACGCGCTCGCCGTCTTCCTTGAAGAACTCGCCCTGCTGCGCCGGCAGAAGATCGAGCACGAGCTCGGAGGGGCGGCAGAGCTTGACGCCCTTCGGCGATATGACGATCGGCCGGTTAAGCAAAACCGGATGCTTTTCTATCGCGTCGAGCAAGGCCTCGTCGGGAAGCGCAGGATCATCGAGCTTCAGTTCACGAAAAGCCGCCTCCTTCTCTCGCAACAGAGCGCGCAGCGGCTGGCCCGCGCGCGCCGCGAGCTGCCTCACCATCGCGCGCGTCGGGGGCGTTTTGAGATATTCGATGACATGCGGCTCAACCCCCGCGTTGCGGATGAGGCCCAGCACATTGCGCGAAGTGCCGCATTTCGGGTTGTGGTAGATGATCACATCCATCGCCGTCACGCCGCTCCCTGCCGTCTGCTGGTTGCGCCTTCGGTCCGGCCAATGTCCTGCAAACGGCCGCTCAGCGTCAATTTGTCGAGGCTCTTGAAAGGCAGAGCGATGAACAGGGAAATCCGGCGCTGCAGATAGGAATAGGCCATGTCGAACGCCGCCTCCTTTTGAACGTCGGTTCCTTCGACCGAGGCCGGATCTTCGATGCCCCAATGCGCCGTCATCGGCTGGCCCGGCCAAACCGGACAGGTTTCGCCCGCGGCGTTGTCGCAAACCGTGAAGACGAAATCGAGGGCAGGCGCCTCCGGCCGCGCGAATTCCTCCCAGCTTTTCGCGCGGAGGCCCGCCGTCGGAACTTCGAAGCTTTCGAGCGTCCTGATGGCGAATGGATTGACCGAAGCTTTCGGATGGCTGCCCGCTGAAAAAGCGCGAAAGCGTCCTGCTCCGATCTTGTTCAGGATCGCTTCCGCCATGATCGAGCGGGCGCTGTTGCCGGTGCAGAGAAATAGAACGTTGAAGACGCGATCATTCATGACTGATCACTCCTTGGGACAGCAAACAAGGTCGGCCAGCAACGGAGCGCAGCTTTCCGCCCTTGCCCCGCAGCAATCCTCGACGAGAAAGGCCACAAGCCGCTGAATCGCGCCAAGATCGGCGCGATAGATGATCGAGCGGCTCTGGCGTTCGCGGCGAATCAGTCCGGCGCGCGAGAGAACCGCGAAATGCGCCGACAGCGTATTATGCGGCGCGCCGAGACGGTGAGCGATGTCGCCGGCGGAAAGGCCCGCCGGTTCATGCTTCACAAGAAGGCGAAACACATCAAGGCGCGTCGCTTGAGCCAGCGCAGCCAGACTTTCTATCGCCATTTGATTTTCCATGTGTCGATAATAACCGACATATGGAAATATGCAAGAGCGACCGCGCCTACCGGCCCGTCACAAGCAGGATCTTGCCGACATGGGACGATGACTCCATCAACTCATGCGCCTCGCGCGCCTGTTCGAGCGGAAAGGTTGCGTGGATGATCGGCTTGACCTTGCCGTCTTCGAGCAGCGGCCAGACGCTTTCGCGCAAAGCGGCGGCGACTTCGGCCTTTTGCGCTACGGATCGCGCGCGCAGCGTCGAGCCCGTGATGGTGAGGCGGCGCAGCAGCACCGGCCACAGGTTGAAGCCCTCGATTTTTCCGCTCGCGGAGCAGGCGATCTGGACGAGCCGCCCTTCCACCGCAAGGAGTGACAGGTTCTTGGTGAAATAGGAGCCCGCGACCATGTCAAGAACGAGGTCGACGCCGTGCTCTCCCGCGAACGCCTTGGTTTCGGCGACGAAATCCTGCGTCTTGTAGTTGATCGCGAAATCGGCGCCGAGCGTCCGGCAGAACGCGCATTTATCGTCCGATCCCGCGGTCACGATAACCCGCGCGCCGAACGCCTTCGCGAGCTGGATCGCCGTCGTGCCAATGCCGCTGGAGCCGCCATGAACGAGCAAAGTCTCGCCCGCCTTCAGGCGCCCTCGCGTAAACACATTGTCGTATACGGTGAAGAAGGTTTCGGGAACGCCGGCTGCCTCGATGAGACTCAGCGTTTTGGGAACTGGAAGGCAAAGAGGCTCGGCGGCGAGGACGTAATCGGCATAGCCGCCGGAGCCGAGAAGCGCGCAGACCTCGTCACCGGGCTGGAGCGTTTTGACGCCCTCCCCAAGAGCCGCGATGCGGCCGGCGACCTCGAGCCCCGGAACATTGGATTCGCCCGGCGGCGGCGGATAGACGCCTGCCCGCTGCATGCAATCGGGCCGATTGACGCCTGCCGCGACGACCTCGATCAGAACCTGGCCCGCGGCGGGCGCCGGCGCTTCGGCTTCGCCGATTCGGATGACCTCAGGGCCGCCTTCGCCGTCGAAATACACATAACGCATCAGACTCATGCCGCCCGCTTCCTTCAAACTCTAGCCTGTCAATCGCCTTGTCCCGGCGCCGCCGGACGCCCTTTTTTTTTTGTCGAAACGGCTCCAAAGCATGATGCCGAAAAGCTGCAGGTTTTTCGGGCCGGCGTCATGCGGTATCATAAGAGCTTCAAGTGCGGAGCGCGATTCTTCGTGAACGCGTTCTGCTCCGGCTTTTACGCCTTCATGAAGAAATAGACCGTAAGGACAAGGCCGATCACGATAACGAAGCTTTTGACGGCGATGGGCGGAAGGCGCCGCGAGGCATGAATGCCGACATAGCCCCCGATGATCGCAGCGATCGCGGCGACGAACGTCAACTCCCAGTGCACAAGACCGGCAACGATGAAGGTGACGACGGCGGCCGCGTTCATTAGAACGGCGAGCAGAATTTTGAGGCTGTTCATCAGCCAGATGTCGCGCAGGCCGTAGAGCGTCAAGCCGGCCAGCATGAGAATGCCGATGCCGCCGCCAAAATAGCCGCCATAAATGGAAATGAAGCCCTGCGCGACAAAAACGCCGGTGCGGCTCAGCCTGAAGCGTTCGCTGTCGGTACGCAGAAAATTGCCCCCCGCAAACACCAGCGTGGCGAACAGGATGAGCCAGGGAATGATGCGATTGAACAGTGATTCCGGCGTCACAAGGAGCAAAAGACCGCCGATAAGGCCGCCCGTGAGACTGATCGCGGCCAGCACCGGCACGTTGATCCGGTGATCTTTCGACGCGGCGGCGATTCCATCGCGGGCCGAGATGCCCGTCGTGATCTGGCCCGGAAAGAGAGCGACGGTGCTCGAGGCGTTAGCAGCGACCGGCGGCACGCCGGCCGCGATCAGCGCCGGAAGCGTCAAAAACGAGCCTCCGCCAGCCATCGCGTTGATGAAGCCCGCGGCGAAAGAGGCGAGAGCCACCAGCGCGATCGCAATGAACATCTTGAGCCCTCCCTGCCCCGTTGCCGCGTGCCGCCAGCGGAATGCGATTGATAGTGACGAGGCTGGAGGAAAGAGACGTGTTTTCCGCTTCTTCGTCTGACCGGCGGAGCCACCCATCCATAGCTTAACTTACAAGCCGATGCGAAAGCGAGTTCCACGCTGCAAAATGTCGCAGCGTCCGCCGTGTGTGAGCGGCGCTAGCGGTCGCGATGCGGCGCCTGCGCCCGCGGACAATGCGAATGGCGGGTGGCGCGCCCGCCAAAACACGAATCTGTCCGGAAAGACCGCGTCTTTCCGGACAGAAGGGTTTCGATGCCTAAATCTGTGATAACCGCCCGCCCCGTGAGCGGCTTTGGCGTTCTGCCGGCTGCTTATTCCGCCGCTTCGGCTAAAACCTCGACCGGCTTGAGGCCGGTCGCCTCGCGGATCGCGATCTCCATGTCGCGGGAAACGTCGGCGAGGGCAAAATGCACCGCGCCGTGCTCCGCACTCCTGTGACGTCCCAGAATAAAATGTTTGACGCCGCATTTCCGGTAGATGCGTGCATTCGGCGCCTCATAGATACCGGTCAATTGCGAAACGCCGTGTTCGAGACCAAAAAGAAATGTCCCGAGCATCACTTCACAGGCCGCGCGAGAGATTCCATTGCGCTGCATGCGCTGATCTTTCGCGACTGCGAAGCGTGTCGCCTCCCAGATCGTCGGCGAGCGGATCATCAAGCCTGGAAACATATGCTGGAAGGCGCCGCTGGCCATATGATCCGTAACCGTGCTCAGCAGGCGAACCGACCCGGCAAGGCTTCCGTCGGGGCGCAGGCTGACGACATAGACTGTGTCATCCCGGTCATATTCGTCGATTTCGAATTCTCCGTCGACGGCCTTGATGTCCCATTTCTTCTCGTCAATGAAGATTTTTTTGCGCTGGCGAAACATCTCATCGAAGAGTTCGGGATGTTCCTGACGTTCATAGCCAAAAATGTATTTGATCATTTCGGGGGCTCCTTAAATCGTGGATGCCCCAAATTGATGCCTGCCATACGTTAAAGATATTCCCCGAATCGGGGATGGCCGGCATAAGCAGCACAGTTTACACTCAATTTAAGCAACGCTTGCGAGACAGCGTCGAGGAGTGTTGCGCTTTTCGCCGAGCTATCGCCTCGCTAAGCCCTAGCCCGCGCAAGCGAAATTAGCAGGGACCGATCTATATACGGTCCGACCGCGATAATCAATGACAAATGACGACATTTATCAAGTAAAATAATTTGACTGGCGGGAAATTAGCGAATCAAGCCAGCGCGGATCGCTTTGGTGACAGCGTGAACGCGATTGATTGCTTGCAACTTGAAGCGAGCCGAATCGAGATGCGACTTGACCGTCTCGGCCGAAATCCGCATCAAAATCGCGATGTCCTCCAGCGTTTTCCCCTCAGCGGACCATTCGAGCGCTTCAATTTCGCGTTTCGTGACGACGTTTAGGTCGACCGGCAACTCTTTGGCGTGCAACTGAAAGGCGCGCTGATGGACATAATGCGCCACATGCACGAGATCTCGCATGAGCTCGTAACGCCGACCCGACCATTCGGGATCGCTTTCACTCGAGGTCGCAACAAAAAGCGCCCAGTGCGAGTTGGTTGGACCGCGCACAGGAATTGTCAGCCCTTGATGGCCGACGCCCGCATCCTTCGCCTCGCCGAAGAGACGCTGAACCTTTTTGCCCTCTCGTGGAAGCCGCGCCCAATCGACCGGCAGAACAGATCGCGCGCCGACGGTAACGGCAGGGTCTATAAAGGTGTATTTATGGGCCTTATAATGTTTGGTCCAAGCCTCGCTATAGGTCATATGCGCATAGGGATCGAGCACCGATCGGCCAGGAAACGAAGGGCAAAGATAGGCGATATTGGCAAGACCATAATGCTCGCGAATGAAACCGATAAATCCATCGAGCGTTTGATCGGTGAGGTCGGCTTCAAGTTGCAGCATCGTTCGAATATCGACGCCGTCGAGATTCGCCATCATAAACCCTCCATCATCCCCGCTCTCAAATAAAGAGAATCTCTGGCAAATAGTAAAGGCTGGGCCGAAGAGCCAAATATGATTTCGCCGCTGAACCGCTTTGAAATCAGCCTTTAGTCATATGGGAAGAAAGAATTTTGGTGCAATATATCAATCGTCATATGCTCACTTCGCGAGGCATGACGTCTTTGCTTTGACGTTTTCCGACATTGCTCACACTGGTCGTGACCGGCTTGCTTTTTATCTCGACGGCCCGATAGCGATCAATAAATAATATATTACTACCAATTACAAACAAATACCAATGCGATGCGCTACCGAATCAAGCCGGCTCGGATGGCTTTGGTCACGGCGTGAACTCGATTGAGCGCCTGCAGCTTGAAACGCGCCGCATCGAGATGCGCTTTGACCGTCTCAAGAGAAATGCGCATCAAAATAGCGATTTCCGCCGGGCTTTTTCCGTCGGCCGACCACTCGAGAGCTTCGATTTCACGCTTCGTGATGGCGTCGAGATCGATCGGAGCATCCTTGGCGTGCAGGTCATAGGCGCGCCGATGAACATAATAAGCCACATGGACAAGATCTTTCATGAGATCATGACGACGTGCGGACCAGGCTTGTTCATTTTCGTCTGACGCAACGCTGAAAAGCGCCCAGAGGCCATTGACCGGACCACGGACGGGAATGGTCAAGCCCTGGCACTCCGCCCCGCGCTGACCACTGTCGTCGAACAAATGGTGGACGTTTGTTTCGATTCGCGGCAGCCGCGCCCAGTCTATGGGAAGGACCGATCGCGCGCCGCCGCTAAAAAGTGGGTCGACGAGCTCCTTGTAATGATCGAAGGCCTTTTCAATAAAATCGCGACCCTGGCTTCGGGCGATAAATGGACTAGCTTTCGACCTCCCTCGAAACGAGCAACAATAGTATTCTATCCCGGAGAGGTTGTAGTGTTGTCGAATAAACTCAAGAAACGCGTCAAGAGACTGATCGGTTAGATCCGTCTCCAACTGAAGCAGCGTCCGAATATCTACATCATCGAGCCCCTGCACCCGCACGCCTCCGTGTCCTAAAAGTCGCCATTAAGCACACACCCATGACCAATGGCCAGCGAAAACCGCGCCATTCATTCCAGTTGACCGCCGCGCCGTTATTCCTTTCTGAATATGCGACCGGGCGCAAATTTCAACATCGCGACAAAATCGCGGATAATATTTTCTATTCTCTTTATCAATATAACAAACTCAATTAAGGTATCTTAATCTAGATATCGGCCTCCCCGCATTGACTTGCAGAGTTCAATCCTTCGACACAACCTTTGATTGAAAGCCCAAACATCAGGCGCAGGTTTTAGCTGAAGGCGATAATCACAACGCGCTTGCATTGAATTTGACCAGAAGCTATGCCGAAGACTTTACCCATATAGGTGAAGCACTGCAGCATAATTCGTTGTACGGTCTTTCCTGTCATTTGGGGACAGCGGTGGAATGAAAATTGTCAACGAACAAAGGCAAAGCGATCCGCACCTCAGCATTATCGAGGTGGCGGAGCGACTATTTGGCCAGATCGGCTTCCAGAAGACAACGGTCGCGGACATTGCCCGCGAATTGCGCATGTCGCCGGCCAACGTGTACCGCTTCTTCTCGGCCAAGGCAGAGATCAACGAGGCGGTAGGAGGCCGCCTTCTTCGCAGCGTCGAGGCCGCCGTCGACGATGTCGTGAAACAGCCGGGGCGACCCGCCGAAAAATTGCGCGCGGCGATAGCCGCGATCGAAAAAGCGAACGCCGACCGCTTCCTCTCCAATCGTAAGCTGCATGAACTCGTCGAAACGGCGTTCAATGAAAACTGGCCGATCGTTCATGAGCATGTCAAAACAATACACGCGTCGCTTTCTGCAATCATTTCCCAAGGTGTTCACGAAGGCGAGTTCCACGCTGATGACTACCAACTCGCCGCTCTCCTCGTGCACAGCGCATGCATTCGATTCTGCCATCCGCGACTGATGGTGGAATGCGCTCAGGATCCGGAACCCACCCTCGATCAAATGATCGATTTCTGCCTCGTGGCGCTGAAGTAATCCCGCCTCAAGAAAAGCTCGGCCGCCGCGCAATTGCCCCCGGCGGAGTTGAACCCGCGCCGCGGCGGGACAAGCAGGTCCATGCAGCGTCGAGGGGATCGCCGCGTTCCGCCTCGCTGATCAACCCGGCGCCGTAATCAACCGCTGCAGCAACTGCGCCGTCGACGGATGCGTTTTGCGCCTCCATTATGGTTTAATCTCAATAACGCCCGGTTGAAACTTCCAAGCGTCCGCAAGCATGAGGATTTGGGCTTGATCGGAGCTGTGCCAATTTTGTAACAGGTTTTGTTATACTGAGACTTTCCCCGGCGACATGGGCCGGGTTCCTCTGGCCCCAACCGCTCCGACAGGGTATCAGTCAAAAAGGTGAAGAGGGGCGAAGTTCATGTTGGGTTTTCGATTGGGCGGGATCACCTTGTTGGCGTCGGCGCTGCTCAGCGCGGGCGGCTGTAGCTTCTTTCCGAACGATGGCCCAGCTTCCGTCGACGTCTTGAAGCAGAAATCAGAGTCTCTTCCATACGCCCTGATCAAGCTGACGCCGGAGACGATCGACGTTCTGGCCGCTTATGAGCCAAAAGGTCTCGCCGGCGCATTCACGGACCGGCGTCCGTCCTCCAACATCAAATTCGGCATCGGCGACATCGTATCGACGACGGTTTTCGAGGCCACCGCCGGCGGCTTGTTCATCCCGCTCGACGCCGGCGCGCGGCCCGGCAACTACGTCACTCTCCCCGACCAGCCGGTCGACAATAACGGCAACATCACCTTCCCATTCGCGGGCGTGATTCGCGCCGCCGGCCGCACCAATGTGGAAATTCAAAACGAGATCGTCGACAAGATCAAAAACCGCGCGATCGAACCGCAGGTCGTCGTCACCCTGGCGCAGCAGAGAACCTCGCTCATCAGCGTCATCGGCGAGGTGAATACGCCGCTTCGCTTCGCGGTTCCCGCGACCGGCGCCGGCGATCGCGTCCTCGACGCGATTACACGCGCTGGCGGCATCAAGGGACAGGGCTATTCAACCTGGGTCATGCTCGAACGCGGCGGCAGGCGCGCCACGGTCCCCTTCGAAAACCTGGTCATGAATGCGGCCAATAATATTTATATCCAGCCAGGTGACCGCATCTACGTCTACCAGGAACAGCAGAAATTCATCGTTTTCGGGGCCTCCGGCGCCGAAGGCACGCTCGGCTCACAGGGCGAATTCAATTTCGACGCATGGCGCATCAATCTCGCCGAGGGCGTCGCGAAAGCAAGCGGATTGCAGGACGCCCGCGCCGACGCGGCCAACGTATTCCTTTATCGGAGAGAACCGAAAGAGGTTGCAAAACTCCTTGGCGCGGATGTGTCAGGCTTCGCCGGAGATCTTGTTCCTGTCATTTTCCAGATCAACCTGAGCGACCCCGGGGGCTATTTCCTCGCCACCAGAACACAGATGCGCAATGGAGACGTCATTTTCATCTCCAACTCCCAGTCTTACCAGCTGTCGAAATTCTTTAACTTCGTGACTACGGTGACGCAGGCGACCACTGGCGTGACGTCGACCATCATCGGCGTCCCGACGGCCTCGGCCGCCGTTCATGGCAATACCCTGGCGACGCCAGTCACGGGGACCGCAGGCACTACGGTCATTCCGGTTACGACGGCCACGCCTTAATGGATGCGATCTGGTCCAGCATCAGGCATGGACCTAGCATAGAAACGGCCTGCGACACCGCAGGCCGTTGAACCGGGGCCCGGACGACGCCTATAATTCGCCCTCCCTCGAGTTTCGAGCACCGATGACGCCGACCGCCGCCAGAGCCGAACCGCGCCCAAAAATCCTCATTTATGGTGAGAATTACGCGCCGGAGATGATCGGCGTCGGCCGCTTCACCGGCGAAATCGGCTCCTACCTCTCTGAACTGGGATACAGGGTCGTCGCCGTCACCGCGCCGCCGCACTACCCCGGCTGGCGGGTCATTCCGCCCTTTCATGCATGGCGCTACGCAAGCGAAGTTCGCGACGGCGTCAAAGTTCTGCGCTGCCCGATCGCGCTGCGCACCGAGATGCGCGGCGTGTGGCGCCTGATCGCGCCATTGAGCTTCGCCGTTACCTCCGCGCCGGTCGCGCTGTGGCAGATCATCCGCTTCCGCCCCGACATCGTCCTCTGCGTCGAGCCGACTTTATTCGTCGCCCCGGTCGGGTTGGTCGGCCGATTCTTCGGCGCCCGCGCCCTCCTTCACGTGCAGGACCTTGAAATCGACGCCGCCTTCGCCGTCGGTCATTTGAAGGGCGGGCTACTCAAAAGACTCATCTTTGGCGTTGAATCAGGGCTGTTGCGCCGATTCGACGGGCTGATCACCATCTCGGGACAGATGCGCAAGCGACTGATCGCCAAAGGCGTCGCGGCGGACAGAATCGGCATCGTCCGCAACTGGGTCGATCTCGCCAAGATCAAGCCGCTCGACGGAACGAACAGCTTTCGCAGCGAGCTTGGATTGGGCGCAGCCGATTTCGTCGTCCTCTATGCGGGCAATGTCGGCGCAAAGCAGGCGCTCGAAGTTGTCCTCGACGCAGCGCGCAGACTCTCCGGCAAACCTCATGTACATTTCGTCATCGCAGGCGACGGACCCGAAAAGCAGCGCCTGCAACGCGATTATGGCGACCTCAGAAGCGTCCATTTTTTGCCCTTGCAGCCGGAGGCGCGGCTTTGTGAGCTGCTTAATCTTGCTGATCTGCATGTGCTGCCGCAGAGCCAGGGCGCGGCCGATCTCGTTTTGCCTTCAAAGCTCGGAGGAATGCTGGCGAGCGGCAAGCCCGTCCTCGTCACGGCGGATCGGGGCACCGAGCTTTACGAAGTACTGGAGGGCACCTGCATTCTCGTGCCTGCCGGCGACAGCGCGGCGATGGCGACGGAGATCGACCATCTCGTCAGCGAGAACGCTCATCCAGCGCTGGGGGACGGGCGCCGTCTCGCCGGGCTTTTCGCGCGCGATTCCTGTCTCGATCAGTTTCGCGCTTATCTCGACCCGCCCAAGGCTTGAGCAGATCACTGCAAATAGGGTGCGCCACGGGGCCTTGGAAACGGGTTGCATGAGCGCCCCCACTCCCAATATCAGGAGCGGTCGATCCTGGCCAACGGGACCTTTTCATGTGTGGGCGCTACGCCATCACTTTGCCGCCGGAGGCCGTGCGGCGCTTTTTCGGCTACGTCGAGCAGCCGAATTTTCCGCCTCGATATAATATAGCGCCGACGCAGCCTGTTCCCATCGTGCGCGCCGGCCTTGATCCGAGCGGCGCAATCACGCGCCATTTCTCTCTCGTCCGCTGGGGGTTTGTTCCCTCTTTCGCCAAAGATCCGAGGTCATTTCCGCTGATCATCAATGCGCGGAGCGAAACGCTCCTGCACAAAGCAAGCTTCAAGATGGCGTTCAAACGCCGCCGTTGCCTCTTTATCGCCGACGGCTTTTATGAATGGCGCCGGGGGTCAGAGACAGGCGCAAGGGGAAGGCAGGCTTCGCGCCCCTACCTCTTTCGCCGCGGGGATGGCGCGCCTTTGGGTCTTGCAGGGGTCTGGGAAAGCTGGATCGGGCCAAACGGTGAAGAAATGGATACGGCCTGCATTATTACGACCGCCGCCAATGGCGTGACCACGGCGATCCACGACAGACTGCCCGCGATTATCGAGGCTTCGTCGTTTGAAAAATGGCTCGATCCGGATGAAGCCAGCGCGGACAAAGCCTTTGATTTGCTGCGGCCGCCGGAAAATGACGTGTTGAGCTTTTTTGAGATCGGCCCCGCCGTAAACAAGACAGAGAATGATTCGCCCCAGGTGCAAAACCCCGCCGCCGCGCCGCAGCTTCAGCCGGCGTGGCGGCAGGAGGCGAAAGAAGCCGCAAAGCCGGCGCAGGGATGCCTTTTTTGAACGTCCCGGCGGGTGAGAGCTCTGGTCGACCGACGGAGGCGCTTTGCGCGCAATGACAAAGCGCTTGACGCCCGCCCGCCTCTGCCGACGAATGGGCAAGTGTCGTCAATGAGCAAAGGAGCTGACGGGCATGTTCGAATGGCTGAGGGGCTTCTGGACGCGACACATCGCGCAGGACGTGCCAATCGATCTTGCAAGGTGCGAGTTCGGCTGCCGGGTAAGAGAATGCCGGCGCGGCGAATGGGAGCGCTGCGAAAACAGGCTCTTGGACGTTCAGCGCCAGATCGCCTACGCTGAAGCGGCCTCCCCAGCGGAGCCGCCGCCCCATGGCCACAACGCATCGCCGGAGCAACGCAAGTCCTGAAAATTCCGGCGGCGATCGAAAGGAAACCCGTGGCTGAGCAGTGCGGCTCGCTCCTCAGTCGCTGATGCGGGCGCTTGCCGCTCAGCGCGCCTTGCCGAGGCTGGTTAACGCGAATTCGCGTTTTTCGCCTAAAGGCGAGGCAACTAATTCGCAAGTTGCAGGTTCAAAGGCCCAAAATCCAAAGGGGATATGATCGTGGGCCAGAACGCATCTTCACAGGAACGCGCCATCGCGATGTTGTCGATCTTCAAATCACGGAATGTCGCGGAAGGGGAAAGTCTGATGGCGAGCGATGTTTTCATCGATTGCCAACTAAGCAGTGGCGGCGCCGACTTTCGCGCGGCGATGCAATATGCCGAGCGCCGGAATTGGCTCAAGGACGAGGGAGCCGTGATCAGGCTGCTGGACGCAGGCCGGAGAGCCACGCTCGCCGATTGCGAGGACAAAGGCCCGGCCAAAGGGGCCGTCGTCTAGCGCGGAATGCGTTCAAGCGGATCGCATTAGCTCTTTAAGCTCTTGTTTTACCGCATGATGGGGTCCGAAAAGTCTGCAACGTTCCGGCATCATGCCCTAGCCGCGCATCCATTCGCTCGAACCAGGCTGAACCATGCCGTCCGGCATGTGCGCTTCAACACGCCGCTGCAGCGGCCTTGGGGTCACACCTGCCCTCGTTTCAGCACCAATAAATTTAGGCCTGCCCGCGAGAACGCCGAAAGATTTGGCGGCCCTTGCGGGCGGGCTCGCGTTTGCAGCCCTATCCGTCAAGGCGCCCGCGAGAGCGGCAGACATCAATTTGCGGAAGAATTTGGTGGAGCCTGGCGGATTCGAACCAGCCATCTCTGCTTTCGCAGCGCTCTCCCACTGAGCTACGGCCCCGTGCCCATAGATCTACGCGAAATCCGAATTGGCGTCTTGAACTAAATGGGTCAATCACCGTCAAGGCAGCCCCGAGAGCGCCGCTTCCGGGACGAAGTTTGCTCCCGAGCCGTCATGCCGTAAGGCCGAAAACACCGCCAAAGGCGCCGTTTCAGATGGACCGCTTTTTGGGTTGATGTTGCAGCGCAATGCAGGCAGACTGAATGCTCGTCGGACCCGATCAGATCGGGTGGCTCGGCCGGGCGCCTATCCCCCGGAAACACCAGCGAGACATTGCGGTATTGCGTCGCCTGCATTTCCGGGCGGCCGAAGCTTGCGCCAAGTGGTCTCGCTGCTAATTTTGGTTCAAACAATGAGGTTTTACGACACGTTCCGCCGTGAGTGGCTGGTCAATGCTCCGACCGAACTCCTGTCAGGCGTCCTGGTGGCGCTGGCGCTGATTCCAGAGGCGATTGGCTTCTCGATTGTCGCCGGCGTCGATCCCAAGGTCGGCCTTTATGCTTCTTTCTCTATCGCTGTCGTGACCGCCATCGTGGGCGGGCGCCCTGCCATGATCTCTGCTGCGACGGCTTCCACGGCGGTGCTGATGGTCACGCTGGTCAAAGATCATGGCCTTCAGTATCTGTTCGCTGCGACCGTTCTCATGGGACTTCTGCAGATCATCGCCGGAGCATTGCGGCTCGGTCTCCTGATGAAGTTTGTCTCGCGATCTGTGATGACCGGCTTCGTCAACGCCCTCGCCATTCTGATTTTTCTGGCCCAGCTTCCGCAGCTGACGCATGTCGGATGGCAAACTTACACAATGGTCGCAGTGGGGCTCGCGATCATCTATCTGTTCCCGTTGCTCACGAGGCGCGTGCCCTCGGCGCTGGTCAGCATAGTGGCCTTGACCGCCTTCGCCATTTTCACTGGCGTCAAGCTCCGCACGGTCGGGGACATGGGCGACCTTCCGTCCAGCCTGCCCGTGTTCGCGATCCCGCATGTGCCGTTCGACCTGGAAACCCTCAAAATCATCTTTCCCTACTCGCTCACCATGGCTGCGGTCGGCCTTCTCGAGTCGCTGCTGACGGCTACCATCGTCGATGACATGACGGACACCGGCAGCGACAAGAACCGGGAATGCGCCGGCCAGGGCGTTGCGAATTTCGTCACTGGCTTTCTTGGAGGCATGGGCGGCTGCGCGATGATCGGACAGTCGGTCATCAATGTCACAGCCGGGGGCCGCACCCGGCTCTCCACCTTCACGGCGGGTTGTTTTCTGCTCTTCCTGATCGTCGTTCTCGGCGACTGGGTGAAGCAAATTCCGATGGCGGCGCTGGTGGCTGTCATGATCATGGTCTCGATCAGCACGTTTAGCTGGCCGTCGCTGCAAAATCTGGGCTCCCATCCGCTGACGTCAACCGTGGTGATGCTGGCCACGACGCTTGTGGTTGTGGCGACCGGGGACTTGTCCAAGGGCGTTCTGGCTGGGGTTCTTCTCAGCGGCGTATTCTTCGCCGCCAAAGTAGCCCGCCTGCTGGACGTCACGTCCGAACTCTCCGAGGATGGGCGCGAACGAACCTATTTCATCACGGGACAGGTGTTCTTCGCTTCATCGAACAGTCTCGTTGACGCCATCGACTATCTGGGCGCGCCGGAGCGGGTTCGCATTGATGTCAGTCAGGCGCATTTTTGGGACATTACGGCGATCGGCGCCCTTGACGACATCGTGCTGAAACTGCGCCGCCATGGCGCGACGGTTGAAGTGCTCGGCCTCAACAAAGCCAGCTCGACGATGGTGGAGCGATTCGGCACGCATCATCGGCCGGAAGCCGAAAGGCGGAAAGCCGCCCACTAAATTCTGCGCGAACTCCGATCCGGCGTTATGAACTGGCCAATGGGTCAAGCTCAACCGCCGGATCGTGGAATGAAAGTTTTGGCTCCCTGAGCAGGACTCGAACCTGCGACCGATCGATTAACAGTCGATTGCTCTACCAGCTGAGCTATCAGGGAATGCATGCGGCGGTGGCCGCCGCAGCGATTGGCGGCATATAGCAAGCTTGCCGCCGCTTTGCAAAGCGCTAATCGCATGCCGTCATCAGAAGTTTGCACGAACGCCGAACCACGCCTTGCTTCGAAGCGGTTTCTTTTGCTATAGGCAAGACCGCGCTGTCGTCGCGACGGAGGCCTCGTGGCGGAGTGGTTACGCAGAGGACTGCAAATCCTTGCACCCCGGTTCGATTCCGGGCGAGGCCTCCAATACTTCAGCCGCACATTGATATCGTTGAACTATTTATACACAATTGTCCCACTTTTTCGAATGACTTTTGAAAGTGGGACAATTTGTTCGCGTTCAGTGCTATTCAGTGCATGCATCAATCGAATGAAAACGTAGCTTGCTTGCGCGTCGCGACTCGCGACACGATCAGCTCAGAGGCGCGCTTCGCGTCGCCCTCCGCCGCCGTGTAGGTCACGCCGATCTGTTCCTGATCAAAGGCCGAGAAGATTGACCTCGTTTCGGGCAGATCATTGACCGTTAAGATAAAGGCGCCCGCGATCGCCTCGAGCTGCTTGGCCAGACGGCCGAAGTCCGCGCGCGTGAAGGCGCCGGCGCCGTAGAAGTGCTCGGTGCCGAGGTAAGGCGGATCAAGGTAGAAGAGCGTCC
This sequence comes from Methylocella tundrae, assembly GCF_038024855.1. Taxonomy (NCBI): domain Bacteria; kingdom Pseudomonadati; phylum Pseudomonadota; class Alphaproteobacteria; order Hyphomicrobiales; family Beijerinckiaceae; genus Methylocella; species Methylocella tundrae. The sequence goes on along the minus strand of NZ_CP139089.1, from coordinate 101,360 downwards.
CCGCCTGATCGTATCGGTCGATGAATTCGCCATAGGCAAGGTTTTCGATCACGACGCCGGCGAGGCGCTCGCTGAGCGCGGTCAGGATCTCCGCCAGCTTGGTCACGTCGAATCGGCCTGGCAACCCTGGCGAGACGCCGAAGTTTCGGCCGGCGACCTTGCCGCCAAAGGCTGTGCGCTGGAGATAAAGGAATCGGGCGGCGCGCTCGAGGTCAGTCAGGGTCGCGGGATCGGTCGCGACGAGGCGATCGAACTCCCTTCGACTGGTCAGCTGAAACTTCAGCATATCCATGAACGCGACGTAGTGCCGCTGGAGGATGCGGAAGAAAGTGGCGACGTCGCCCGAGAGATCGTTGATCACTTCGGACGGCGGCGCGAATCGCCGGCGCAGGAAGACGCCCCCCATGCCGACGAAGGGCTCGGCATAGGTTCTGTGCGGCGCCGCTTCGATCCTGGCGACGATCGCGGCCGCCAATTGCTTTTTGCCGCCGATATAGGCAGCGGCCGGCCGCACCGGATCGACGCGCCGGAAGTCTGAACAGTTTGGCATAAGGGACTCGCTCTATTTCCTTCGCCTGCGTGATCGTTCACGCCGGCGGGAAACCCATCGAGCCAAGGGTTTCGCGGTCTCGCTTTGCCGGAGAGTCCGCGTTCGAGGGCGCGCCCACGCCTGAGAGCCCGCCGTCAGCGAGCTTTATCCTTGCCGCCCCTGATAATCTTCAGACGGTGTTGACCTTCAGTCGGGAGATCGGGCGGCGGCAGCGGAAAGTCCAAGTCCGCGAAATAAGCGCCGCATCGTGCCATCGCGGGGTGCCGTGGCTCCCAGAGCCGACAGTCTCCCGCCAGATTGCCAAGCAAATCGGTGAGCCGGATCTCCGCTCTATATTTATCCGCGAGCCGCGCGAGGCTGTAACTGCCCTTCCGTCCGCAGCGGCGACAGGCCAGCCGGACCTTGACGTAAGGATAGGAGGATAGCGTGTCGCCCATGTGAGAACATATAGCGAACCTTTCTGGCTCGGCCAAGATTGACGGTAAAGCCCAAAGCAGCTTCGATGCATGAATGTGCAACCTTTACAGCATCACCCGCAGCCAGGACGCCATGCGCCAGCTTTTCAGGATCCGGCGCGACCTGACGGGCAATCTGCCGCTGCTGCCGGCGATCTTTCCCGACACGATGGCGCCGGTGGTGCGGGTGGCGCTGGACGGCGTGCGCGAGCTCATCATGATGCGCTGGGGCTTTCCGCCGCCGCCGAACCTCGGCAAGGCTCCGGTCACCAATGTCCGCAACACAGCTTCGCCCTATTGGCGCGGCTGGCTCAAGGCCGAATGGCGCTGCCTCGTGCCGGCGACTTCTTTTTGTGAATGGACCGACAGCCGGCCGAAGATCACGCATTGGTTCGCGCTCGACGAGAGCCGGCCGCTCTTCGCCCTCGCCGGGATCTGGCGCCTGTGGACCGGTGAGCGAAAAGGTGAAATGGGAGAGCACCGCCTGTTCTCGTTTCTAACGACGGAGGCGAATGACGTCGTCCAGCCGATTCATACCAAGGCCATGCCCGTGCTGCTGACGACGCAGGAGGAATGGGATATCTGGCTGAAAGCGCCTCTCAACGAGGCGCTGGCGCTTCAGAGGCCGCTGCCGAACGACGCCCTACGAATCGTTGCGACGGGCGCGAAGAGCGATCAAATGCCGAGTTGAAAGCCTCCGCGTCCGCAAAAGGAAAATTGTCTTTAGTGGCGATCTCAACGGTAAAGCTATAGCTTTGTACAGGCGCCGAGATCATGGTTGTTGAATGATGGCAATCTAATAAGCGCCCTTCGTGTTCAAGCCATCACTCTTCGGCTCTCCATGTGCCTGGGTCGTAGTCTTCCAGGACGGGGGGACATCGTTGACCATCGTATGCAGGCCAAAACATTGCCCATGTTCCGCCAGCGGCAGTTCCTTTAAATGAAGCTTTACTACCTTCTATATTAAGTGCTTGCCGTAGATCGTTAGCTAATTCATTTGCGAGTCTTTCGACCTTAGACAGATATTGCCTGCCCATGGGAGGAGATACAGAGAATAGGCACTCTAACATTTCATCAACAGACAAACGCTTCGACATCTTCCCGCCCGCCATACTAGCGCCACAATGACGCATAACTTGATTTATCAAGCTTAAGTGATTTTGTCCACAGATTTTGCACTTTAAAAGAGTAAATAAGCGTAGCGCATCTTAATAATTATGCAGTATTTTGTCATGATTACGTAACTAGCGCGCGTATCTTAGACTGCATTCGCCATTTACGTGTACTTCGCCCATTGGAAGCGCAGTTTCTTAAGCGTTAACCTATGGCCGTAAAGAGGCGAGGCTAGACGAGGACAGTCTCGGTGGCTGGATTGAAATTTGTTCGTTGCTTCCCGCACATCTTGAAACCACAGCGGGCTAGCGATGATACGATGTGCCGCCGCTTTAGGTGCGATGTTCGCAATAGCGGCTCTTGATTCGGCGCCAGCATTCAGGATGTCGTGCTATGACTCGCATAGCTAATACAGCAGTTCAGACGGCTCTCTCGTTTCTGCCCCGCGATGCTCAAGTGAACGCTTTGCCGACAGAATCGCTATGCGTCGTGATGGATCACAAAGCTTTTCGCACCACGCTCGGGGCCCTTGTTCCCACAATGGAGGAGTTGACTATTGAGAGCAGCTGTCAGCGCCGGTCCGCTCCGCTCTGACCTATCTCAAAGCTTGACTCGCTTTCAAAGACCAGCCGGCCGATTACCATCGATCGTGTCCTTTTGGCGCTGCGCGCGAGTTCGAGCTTCGAAATAGGCGCGAGCACCAAACGGGGCGACCAAATCGGCTACGTCTTTCTCGCTTTCGTCCGCTGCCGATTTTCGACCGCGAGCCCAGGCTAAAATCCGAGACAGTCGCCCCATCATATCTTCAGCCGCGACTGGCTCCTTCGCGACTAGATCGATATGGTGATCCGCCAGCGCCGCCGCCGCGCGAGCCTCTTCCGCTACACAGTTTCGTCTGCAAATCTCGTCGGCGACCGCCTTATAGACTTTTCTCACTTGATAAAGTTCGTCCGACAACGTCGGCAAACGCCCAGATGTTATTCTTTCCTCAATTTCCGAAATTGCTTGCTGGTATCCTTGGACCAGAAAGAACCCTAGTTCGATGTCCGTGCACTCCGCGATCCGCACCTGGGCGAGGTCATTGCCCCGCCAGACCAAGAGAAACATTAATCCCTGCCGAGTTCCACACTGTTGCCCTGCAAATTTATGCCGCTTTGCATTGTGATTTTGCAAGTGGACGTCGCTGATGCGCCCTTGCGATCTCCCTGGCGGGGCAAGCCCGCCAATTTTTCCTTTCAGCAACCTCCGAAATACATAAGCCACACGAACGCGCTGCAAATGGCTCGCGATTTCGCTATCGGCAGCTCTAGCTGAGCATTGCCATCCCTCTCAGTCTTGCTTTATTATTGCAAAGCCCTCGGTTATCGGGACCCTAAAATCGGATTAGGGAAAAAATCTCTCCGGAACGTCACGAGTCGCCGCTGAGCATTGTTGCGCAAATGTCTGATCGTTATCGCAAGTTTATCTACTCCACAGCTATCGCCATATTAGTATTTGCCGCAATTGAAGGATTGTTGCGATTATTGGGCTTCGGATCATTTCCGATCTATGACGTCGACAGTCAATCTGAATATATTCCCTCGTCAAATCAGAAGGGTGTATTCCTAAATAAAAACAATTGGTTTTTCAATGATAGACATTTGGGTAACGCTGAAAATTGGAACCCTGGCAAGCGTCCGAACGTGCTCCTAGTCGGGAATAGTATTCTATTAGGCGGCCTTCCTTACAATCAACCGGATAAAGTTGCTCCTAGGTTGGAAAAAGCCTTAGGCACCTCATTCACTGTTTGGTCTGCAGCGGCAGGTGGATGGACTAACGTCAATGAAATGGATTTTTTTGACCATAATGAGGATTTGATAAAACATAGCTCCTTCATTGTGATTGAATATATGGAAGGTGGCCTCTCCCAAGCGGCGCCGTGGCCTGGGTACGCTCTTACGCCAAATACGAAGCCACTTTTATTGTCAGTATATTCGGCTCAGAAATATATACTCCCGTACCTCATAGGGTTGAGGCCCGTAAACGAATTTGGCCCGCTGCCGGTGAGGGGCGCTGTCGATCCGATGCAATTTCAGAGATTTACGAACTTCGTGCTTAACGCCACAAAGACAAGCTCAGTATTGATCTTCTTTTATCCGACCAAGCAAGCACTAGCTGACAAAGAGAGTTGGGCGCGCGCAATCGAGCCAATCAATGCAATCTGCAAAGTATTTAGCTTAAACTGCATCGATTTTGCCAAGGAGCGAAAATGGAGCCCTGATTTATACAGACGCGACATGGTGCACCCCACGCAAGAAGGCAACAAAGTGATCGCTGAAATCCTCGCCTCCGCCATTCAAAAGGCATCCGCCAAAAGTGAGAGCATCGTCTCACGGTGAGGCAAATGGCCGGGCTTGAAAGAGCATAGCGAAAAGACATCGCGGTATCCGCAGTGGAGCATTTTAATCGCTTCTAGGGCCAAGGAGCTTGCATCAGCGCCCCTCGCATCGGGGTTGTTGTCTTTGACCGAAAGCGGGACTGACCGCTGTCGGGCCACCTCTGACTAGCGCCTCGTCGAAGTGTTCTACAGAGCTGGCTCGGGTTGTCTAAACAGTTTTCCGCGAAAGATAAGTGGCGTTCCGCCGGGTTGCTTTCGTTAGAGGGCGCCGGGTGTTGGGTGTGACGCAGGGAGGGCGAAGCCCGGCCGCAGTCGCATCCAACACCCGGCGGCAGAAAATTCAGGCCGCCGCCAAGATGGGCGTCGGTTCGAAATAAGCCTCGTCCGGCGTGCGTCGGTCAAGGCTCGAATGCGGGCGCCGCCGATTGTAAAAGTTTAGATATCGGGCAATCGAGGTGCGCGCCACGCCGACGCTGTCATAGGCGTGCAGATAAACCTCTTCGTACTTGACCGACTTCCAGATGCGCTCGACGAAAACATTGTCGCGCCAGGCGCCCTTGCCATCCATGCTGATTGCGATCTTGTTGGCGATCAGCACGCTGGTGAACGCCTCGCTGGTGAACTGGCTTCCCTGATCCGTATTGAAAATCCCCGGCTTGCCATACTTCGCCAACGCCTCCTCCACCGCTTCGACGCAGAAATCGGCCTCTATTGTGATTGACACGCGGTGGCTGAGCACGCGACGGCTGAACCAGTCGACGACCGCGGCGAGATAGACGAAGCCGCGCGCCATCGAGATGTAGGTGATGTCCATCGCCCACGCCTGGTTCGGGCGATCGACCTTCAATCCGCGCAGCAAATACGGGTAAATCTTGTGACCTGGCGCGGGTTTTGACGTGTTTGGCCGGCGATAAATCGCCTCGATGCCCATGCGCTTCATCAGCGTGGCGACATGGCGGCGGCCCGCGGCGACGCCCTCGCGGTTCAGAAAATCCCGCAACATCCGGCTGCCCGCGAACGGGAATTCCAGATGCAATTCGTCGATGCGGCGCATCAGCGCGAGGTCTTCGGCCGATACCGGGCGAGGTTTGTAATAGACGCTGCCGCGACTGATATTTAGGATCTTGGCCTGACGGGAGATAGGAAGATCGTGATTGCGGTCGATCATCGCTTTGCGCTCAGCATGCCGGCCTTGATGAGCGCGCCTTCCAAAAAATCGTTTTCCAATGCCAACTCGCCGATTTTGGCGTGAAGCGCCTTCAAATCCACCGGCGCGGCTTGGACGTTCGTGGCGTCGGCGCCGAAAACCCCGGCCGCCCCTTCAAGCAATTGCGACTTCCAGTCCCTGATCTGGTTCGGATGAACTGACCTTGCCCCCTGAGGCTTATCCGGTTTGAAGTTTGCTCTGGCCCATGATGAGGACCGGAGAATGAAGCGCAGCCGTTTCAGCGAAGAGCAGATCATCGGGATATTGAAGGAGCACGAGGCCGGGGTTTCGGTAGCCGATCTGTGCCGCAAGCACGGCGTCAGCGACGCGAGCATTTATAAGTGGAAGACCAAGTACGGCGGCATGGATGTGTCGGAGGCCAAGCGGCTGAAGACGCTTGAGGACGAGAACACGCGGCTGAAGCGGCTTCTGGCGGACGCTATGCTCGACAATGCGGCGCTGAAAGATCTTCTTGGAAAAAAATGGTGACGCCCGCTGCCGAGCGAGAGGCCGTCGCGCATCTTCGATCAGCCTTCGAGATGAGCGAGCGGCGGGCGTGCAAGGTGATCGACTGCTGCCGGATGACGGTTCGCTACGCGACGGCCCGCACGGATGACGGCGCCCTGCGCGAGCGGATGAAGGCCATGGCGCACGAGCGCCGCCGGTTCGGCTATCGCCGCCTGCATGTCCTGCTGCGACGGGAGGGCTATGTGGTCAATCACAAGCGACTGTTCCGGCTCTATCGAGAGGAGAAGCTCGCCGTCCGGCGTCGTGCCGGGCGCAAGCGGGCGATCGGGACGCGAGCGCCGATGCTGATCCCCTTTGCCCCCAACGACCGCTGGTCGCTGGACTTTGTCTCGGATCAGCTCATCGACGGACGCCGCTTCCGCATTCTGGCGGTCGTCGACGATTGCACCCGCAAATGCCTTGGCCTGGTGGCTGATACCTCGCTCTCCGGCCTGAGGGTCGCACGGGAGCTGGATCGTCTGATCCATGAGCACGGCAAGCCCAAGATGGTGGTCAGCGACAACGGCAGCGAACTCACCTCGAACGCGATCTTGCGCTGGGCGGACGACAGTCTGGTGGCCTGGCATTACATCGCGCCAGGCAAACCGGTTCAGAACGCCTTCATCGAGAGCTTCAATGGGCGGTTGCGGGATGAACTCTTGAATGAGACGCTGTTCCGGTCGCTACCGCATGCCAGAGCCATGTTGGCGGCCTGGCGAGACGATTACAATACCAGGCGACCTCACTCTCGCCTCGGCTGGCGCACCCCGGCCGAATATGCCGCAACCTTCGAACCACAACGGGTGCAGGCGCGGCGCTCGATGGTAGGCTCCGCGCCTGCGCCCGTTGCTCACCCCGCTCAAACGAGCATCACAATCCGCCGGAGCGAACTCAAAACTGGATAAAACTTGGGGGCAAGGTCAGAACCTCAAAGTCCTGCGCTAGCTCAGTCAGCGTCTTCTCGCCCTTCAGGGCGGCTAGAGCCACTTTGGCCTTGAAACCTGGCGTGTGGTTCCGGCGCGGTCGTTTGGTCATAATCTCTCCTGATGCGCGACGATCATCGCCGCTGTCAGGCGGAAAAGCTACTTATCGATCCGTCCAGATTCCCCGAGCCAGCTCTCCGAGCCGAAGCCCGCGCGATATTTGCCGTCGCTGTCGATTTTGGCTTTGGCCGAAAATCCCTCGAAACCGGAGATCATCTTCGCCGCGTCGCCCGTCGCGCCCTGCAGTCCGGAGCGCAGCGTCGCGATGCGGGCGTTGACCGCGTCGAGCTGCGAGGCAAGCGGATTATCGGCCTGCAGGACGGCGTTGACCGCGCGGACTGATTGCTCGAGAGTCATAGGCTGGTCGCTCACCGCGGCGGCGCGGGCGCGCAAGACGCTAACGTTCTTATTCAGCTCTTCATTCTGCTGCCGAAGGCTATCGGTCAGTTTTCGATATAATTTGTCGCCGGTGCCAAACGCATAGGCGTTCTGCGCCATTTCGGCGGTTGCGCGCATCGATTCCTTGCTAACAGCCTCGAGCCTATTGATCAGCGCGTCATAGATGACGGCGTTCATCTTGTTGGCATTGCCGGTCATCTGCGCCTGGCGGAACTGCTCAAGCTCACCCGACGTCACTCCCGCCAAGGTCTGCAGGAATGAGAGACCTTTTGAGTTCGGGTCATCAAAAACAGCTGCCCATTCCTTGGCCGTAGACTTGGCCTGGTCGCTCGACCCGGCATATTTGGTCAACAGCTCGACAAGGGCGTCATTGACGGTTTGAGAGTAATTGTGGATTGATCCGAACAAGCCCTGAATGGCCGCGCCGTCTTTTTCGGTTACGCCCGGAATTTTCTGCAGCTCTCCGACGTAATCGCCGATGATCTTGTTGGTGTAGACGAAGCCGTTGGCGGCGCCCTCGATCGCTGAGACATTTCCGGCGAAGGCCATCTGACGGCCGACCTGAGCGATCGTCGCTGCGGTCTCGAGCGCCTTGGCTTCGAGATAGGCGAACGCGGCCCCGCCGACCACGGGAACCATCATCAAGGCATAGCCCAGCGCATTGGCGGCGACCGTCGCGACGACGGCCCCCGACGCCGTCGAAAGCAGGCTTGAGGCATAGCCGCCCGCCGCCAGGGCCGCGCGCCCCATCGCGGAGCCGCTCAGAGCCGTCGCGACAGCGACGCCCTCATTGCTCGCCGCGAAGATTTTGACCGCGGCGTTGGCGCCGACGATTCCGACAGCCACTTTGCCGACATCGGCGATGATGCTGCCCATTTCCTTGAAAACGCTGTTGGCGTTCTCGATCGATGAGCGGACGTTGCCTGTGAATTCATTGACGGAGCGCGAGGCCTGAAGCATCGACGTCGCGACGCCGGAAACGTCGGCGCCGAATTTCAAGGTCACGTCTTTTGTCGCCACCGAACGCTCCAATGGAAAAGGCCGCCCAAAGGCGGCCTCGCAAGGAAGAAAAATGCGATTTAGAGTTAATATTGCATAAGATCAAACGCTTGGTGGCCGACCCCCTATGTCTGCAACGGGTGGATTTCTGCCTGTCCGCTCCCGGGCCTGCAATTTGGTAAGCGGCCATTCTGTCTATGGCGTGGCCGGCCCGGGAGCGGAATGGCAGTTTTCCGGCGATAGGAAGCGAAAGCGGTCGTTCGACGGCACGAGTCAAACGGCAGAGTTCCTCCCTTAGCAGATATTCGAACTGACCCACTACCCAGCCGTCTTCATCCTCGGAGCTGGCGCAAGTTGGCACTATGGGTATCCTACCGGTGAGGAACTGTAAAAAAGAAGCCACATTGCCATTACGACGACACTGATTTAATGCATTTAATGCCAGTCCTTTGCCGAGCAGCAGCGATCCGATAGCGCGATGAAGAGGATCATGTACGTCAGCACCGTGGCGAAATCCCTGCCGGAGGAAGAGATCAGCGCGATCAGCCGCAGTTCCAGCAAGAACAACCGGAAAATCGGCGTGACGGGGATCCTGCTGTCGGCCCATGAGTTTTTTTTTCAAATTCTCGAGGGCGAGGAGGTTGTGGTTGATCGGCTTCTGGAACGAATTCGTCGCGATCCACGCCACCGGGACCTGATGATACTGAAGGCGGAAATGGGCGTCACGGAGCGCCTGTTTCCGAACTGGTCAATGCGGACCATCCGCCTTGGGGAGGCCAACGGGATGATCCTGAAAGCCGTTCGGATCATGCTGGAAAACATCACCCAGTCGCATCGCATCATCGAGCGCTACACCCAACCGTCGGTCCTGCAGTTCCTAACCCAAGGACTCAACCCGCTCGAAATCCCAGTCAAAAAAACCCGTAAGATCATCCTTTTCGGCGACATGGTCGGGTTTTCCATTATGTCGCAGAAGTTCCCTGTGGAAGAGGTCACCGCCGTAGTCAACGCCTATCTCGACGTCTGTTGCCGACGTATCGTCCAGCATGGCGGTGAGGTGACCAAATACATCGGCGACTGTGTCATGGCGCACTTCCCGCCCGATTATGCTGATGCCGCCATCGAAGCCTGCCTTGAAGCGCTCGACGATGTCCGGCGGCTTCGGCGAGTGGCCGGGCAGTGCCAGCCGATGAATCTCCTGTATTGCGGCTTTGGACTTTCGGAGGGAGAGGTGATCCAGGGTAATATCGGCTCCGCCATCAAGATGGACTATACGGTGCTAGGGGATACCGTAAACTTGGCAGCGCAGCTGGAAGCCCTGACCCGCACGATCCGGCGGGCGCTTGCTCTGAGCGAACCAGTGCAGCAAAACGCCAAAGGTTCATGGCCATTCGCAAACGTCGGGCAGTTTGCGCTCAAGCGCCAGGGAGAGCTAAGTACGGTGTATTCACTCGACGATCCGCTGGTCACGGAATTCAAGGTAATCGAGGAATTGACCCGAGAAATTCGGGAGTGATGCAATCCGGTTAGGACTATGAGGTCGGGCCTGTGAAGATGACTTCCGGCTAGGTCGTGGCCCGCCGCAAGCCCCCTTATATCGAACCTATAACCCAGACAGCCAATCGCAGAGGGGACGCGGCTTGCATGTCGTCTTGTGGCGGATACTGTTGAAAAACTCGAAAAATGAGCGACGTCAGAAAATTAGACTTTGGTCTTGGGTCGAAAGCGGCGATCTCGCGCCGGCGCCAAGCGTCGGATTTCATCCGCTAGAACCGGATGCTTATGTGCTTATGGCCCAATAACCATCCGGCTATCGTGAGAAAGACCGCTAGAGAGATCAGGAACTTAAGAAAGGATATGAGGGAATCCAGCATCGTGGCGGCTCGCGTGATGGCCCTACTTGCCATCACTTAAGCTGCGCAGCAAGCTCATCCCCGCATGATTCCATCGGGGAACTGACGTCGCAACGCTTCTATCGAGATGCCCTGCGATGCGCCCTGAGGCGCCGCATTCGGCTTCTTCGCTTCGATCCTGTGCACGATTTTCAGGATTTCATGCACAGGCGGATATTCGGCCCAATAGTCGAAGAGATCGCGGACCTCGAGCCATGGCTCCTCGTCGACTTGCGCCGAGGTCCACCCCATCGCTGTTTTCAGGCGGCTTCGGATCCAGCCCCAGGTTCGGCGCCGGTCTTCGGCGCTTCGGCTTCCCCCGGCGCGGCATCCTTCGTCTCGATCCAGCCGCCCATGAGCAGGACGACGCGCGAGGCGGCGTCGATTTCTGTCTTCGTGGCCTCGACGTCCCAGAGCGCCGCCACGTCATCCGGATGATCGCGGCCGATCGCGACCGCGATCACCTGCAGCGCCATCGCCATGCCGTTTCCGACGCCGGCCCTGGCGACGAAGGGTTCGATCTGCTCGACCTGTTTGCAGGTCAAAGGCCGCAGACGCCATGTCTTTGCGCCAAGCGTGATTTCTTGATCAATCGCCATGGAAAATTCCTCAATAGCCGTCGGGGAAGGACCAATTGCCGAGAAGACCAGCCGCGTTGACGAAGAGCGAGGCCTCGAAATCTGGCAAGGTGAAATCGGTCAGCTTGGTTCCAAAACTGAACTTCGACGACACCGCGTTGTAGAAACTGAAAGAGCCCGTCTTGTTCGTGGTCGGATCGATGAAATAGAGCACGCCGCCGAAAGAGACGGTGTTGCCGAGGATCGGGTTGCCGACCGCAATGGACTGACCAGCCGCCGTCACGGTATAGCCGTAACTGATCAGAACCAGCGCGCTCTGGTCCGCCGTGCCGAAGGTATAGACGCCGGTCGCCGGGACAACCGAATATTGTCCGGCCGCCGTCACAGTTGCGACCCGGGTGAACGGCAGCCCGGTCGCCGCATAGACAACGCCCTGGTCGCTGAAGAAAACGCCGCTGCCGGGAGGCGCGATCGTCACGGTCCATGGAGTCGCGGACGGAACGGAGTGCGCCTCCGCCATGCTGTAGGCGGTCTGACCTACCGTCGGCGTCACGCCATAATAGAGTGCGCCGAGCGCCTGGCCGGAGATGCGGGCCGCCGTCGCTTTCAGCGTCGACTTGATGGTTCCGGCGCCGACCGCGATGGCGCGGCGGTTCGTCGTGCAGCAATAGACGGCCGAGACGGCCATCGCCGTGCCCTGGCTGATGCTGAGGCCCGTGGCGGAGGGCGTCGCGCCCAGCGTCGGCAGGAAGCCTTGCGCGGGCATGGCCGCGCCGGCGGCGGATTTTTCGACAGGAGGCGCCGACGACCTGGACAGGGATGAGAGAAAGCCCAAATCAGTGCACCCCGAAGATGGCGACGCCAATCAGGATCGCGCCCGGCGCGGCGAAGGCCGCGGGGACGCTGACCAGCGACAGGCCATAACCGAGAAGGCCGAGGCCCACGGCGAGCATGAGATCGCGGGGCGCAACTGCTTTGGAAATGCGCGAGATGAGGCTCATGTTCAGATTACCAACAGGTTGTGGCCGTCCTCGTAGACCGAGCGGCCGCCGAGGGGTTCTGGGTTCTGGCTCATCAGCGCCACCGCGTTGAAGAGCGCCATGAGCGGATCAATCTTGGCGCTGCCCGAGGCCTGCTTGGTGACCACGATGGCGTTGCCCTTGGGTTCGACCTTGGCGTTGCCGACGCACCAGGCCATCATCGGCGCGCCGCAATGCCTGAGATTGCCATCGGCGAGTTTGACCTCGGCCATTTTGATCGTGCCGGTCAGCTTGTAGCCCTGGCTGACGCCGACGATGCGGTCATCGCCCTCGATGCCGCGCAGCTTCATCGCCTCGACGATTTCGGCGACGCCGTAAGGATCGAGCCCGACGCTCGCGAGCACCCCGGCCTGGTCGATTTCCTCCGCGATGTCGGCGACCGACTCGAACGCCTCCGACATGCGCTTGACGATCTCGAGATCGCCATCCGCCTCGAAATCGCGGAGATTCGAGGCCTCGCCCTTGCGGCGCTCGAGCACCGAATTGTGCGCGAAGGCGTGGCACCATGACAGCCATTTACGCGTCTCCTTATCACGGCCGACGACGCCGACCCCGAGCAGATCGTCCAGGCCGCCGCCGTCGACGCCCATGGTGACGACGTCCGAGCGCTCGACGATCTCTGCGAGCGTGAGGCCGGCCTCCGCGTTTTGTTCCCAGAATTCAGCGCCGGGCCAGGCGTCGGCGCTGAGCGCGAGGCCGATCTCGACGTTGAAATGCTGGCTGGCGAACAGGGCCAGCTGCGCCTTGCCCTCGCTGACCGCCGAGACCAGCTCGCGTTCGAGAAACGCCTCATCCACGGAGCGGCCGAGGTTGGGATTGACCAGCGGCCAGAACGTCCGCTTTTTCCAGCCGTCATCCTTGGCCAGATGGAGCGGCAGCTCATAGAGGACCGGCAGAAGCGGCAGCTGCAATTTGCCGTCGCGCACATCGCGCGCCTTTTGCAGCTCTGATTTGAAGACGCCACGCGGCGGCGCTTTCGATTGCGTGGTGATGATGATCAGGAAGCCGTCGGGGCGGGCGGCGAGCGCGCCGCGCAGCTCGACCAGAATATCCGCCGCGTTGGATTTGGACGCCAGTACATGCAGCTCGTCAATGAGCGTGCCGACCTGCTTGCCGCCGGTGATGACGTCCGTATCCGCGGCCTTGACCTGCAGCGTCGAGCCCATGCGCCGATGCGTGATGGTCTTGAGGTGGTCCTGGACCTGAAACAGCTTGTCGAGCTCTGGATCGACCTTGATCGTGCCGCGCGCCTGCTTGAAGGCGATGCCGGCGATTTCCTTGGTCGGCGCGATCAGGACGAATTCGCCCTCCGGCCTGTTGTTGATGATCAGCGCGTCGACCATGATTGACGCGCCCGTCGAGGTCTTGCCGTTTTTCTTCGGCATGAGCAGGAAGAACTCCTGGATCATCCGCCGCTGCAGGATCGGGTCATAGGAGCCGAAGATCGCCTCGACGATCGGAAACAGCCAGGGACCGGCGACGTCACCCATCATCGGCAGGCCGCGCATGTCCGGCACCCGGAGGCGCTTGAAGATGCGGAGCCCGCGCGCGCGCTGATCCTCGAACAGCGGTAGCTCCGGGACGAGCGAGCGGCCTTCGAGCAGGCGCCGCTCCCAGTCGAGGCAGGCCGTGTTCCAATCGGCCATCAGTTCAGCGCCGCCCCGGGATTGAGATCATCGCCCCAATCGGTGCCCTCGCCGGCGGAGGCGGCCGCGGCCGAGGCGAGATCCTTCTTGCCGATGGCCTTGGCGTCGCTGCGATAGGATTCCAGGCGAGCCGTCGAGACAGCGCCAAGGCCGCGATCGAGCAGCGCGCGGGCGGCGGACACGCGGGCCGAATCGCTCGGGCTGTTCTGGGCGATCTTGTCGAGCACCGCGAGGGCCAGCGGGGCGAGCTTGCGGGCCTCCTCCATCATCTCGCCCGGCGTGGTCTTGAGAAACACCTGATCGAACAATGGAAGCGCCATGTCGATGCCCGTGTCCGTCGAGGGCTTGCCGAAGCCGCGATCGAGGATGGTGTTGGCGGCGGCGACACGGGCCGATTCGCTGTCGGAATTGAGCATCACCTTTTTGAGCGACTCGAGCGCGGTCCGGGCATGGATGCGGGCGCCCGATTCGATCTCGTCCGGCGTCGCCGCGATGGCGGCAGCTTTCAGATCAAGGCCGGAAAGCGCGGAGGGCGGCGTGTACCCCTTGGGCTTGCGGCCGGCACCGGCACGCTTGCCGCCGCGCTTCGATTTTTTAGGGGCCTCCGTCATGGTGTTTGAATTCGGCTCAATCAAACGGATAATCAAACGATCCGAGCTGATAAAAAAAATCCGCGCGTGAGGGAAAACCCGGTTGCTACGGGCGCGAGTCGCACTTTTCAAACCCCCTACCCTCGACGATGCCTTTCCGCGAGCCGTCCGGCCGTTCCTTGAACTCTCGGTCGTGATCGTCGCACAGGGATCGCAGGTTTTCCTTTTTGTCAGAACCGCCCCATCGGCGCGCGCGCCCATGATCGACGACGCGCGCCTGTTTGCCGCAACCCGGCACCGTGCACATGTGGCCGTCTCGATCGAGCACGCTGGCCCGATCCTCCTTCCACTGAGCTGACAAGTAATACGGATCCGCACGCTTCGGCGGGATGGCCGCAATTGCCCGCTGCTTGGAGATGCGCAGAGGTTTGATCATTTTCACGACGGCCCACCACACAAAAAGAAAGCCCCGCAACCATCGGCGCGGGGCTGAACTCGGGACGCAGTGACCCTTACGGGGCGATGATCGGTTTCCCAACAGGGTCTCCGTCGCCTGGGTGCGGTACATATCGACTCGACACGTTAGACCGCAGGTCCTGAATCGCAGGTCAAACTACGTTAATCAGCTGGTCAAGCCCTATTTTGACAACTACCTCACGTTTCAACAATTCGATCACAACCTCCGCACGCGTTCCGGCGATCGCGACACACCGGCCACGCCTTCCTCCAAAGGCTCCGTGCGTGAATTTCACTTCATCGCCTGCCCCGATCTTCGCCGGATCCCGCTCATCGTAGACGCCCGACATCTGCTCCCGCTGCATGCCGACGATCAGCGGCGTCGGCACTGCAAGGGGACGCCCATCATTCGCCAACACCGCTTCGATCCCATCGGTTTGACGGAGCAAATACCACGAGCTTCCCTCTGGAAAGCCAATGAATAGATAGCGCGGAAACATCAGCCTTGAAGCCAACACCCGTTTCTTCCGCAGCTTCACTCGCTTGAGGCCAACAGGCAGGAACGTCTCGAACCCTTTTCGAGTGAGCCCTTCAGCCGCGCGCTTTTCTGATTTTACGTTGGTGTAGGCGACATACCAGACAACACTTGCGCCGCACGCCAGCGCCGCGCCGTCGTCGCGGCCCATCTCGCTTTCGATCTTCGCGTTCATCCAGGCGGCATACCAATCGCGATCCTCGCTGCTCGCCAATCCCAAAGCCTCAGTCATCGCCTCACCTCGCCAGCCATTCGACCAAAAACCAAAGCCTGTCCGGACTGTCCGAACTTCTATTTCAATAAAAACAGAGTCCGGACAGCTATTTCGCTCGCAATATCAAGGCGCTGTCCTATCTGTCCGAACTGTCCGAACTATTTTCGGCCCGCGACCGCCGTTTTTGAGAGCGGGAGACCTTCGCCGATTTTGGCCGCTCGCGCGCACGCGAGAAAAAGATCGGACAGTTCGGACAGTTCGGACACAGCGTTGAAATCACAAGCGCAATTCGCGTCCTATCTTTTCATCCCGAGCCCAAGAGTTCGGACAGTCCGGACACTAGAAGTCAGGTTGCCTATCATTCAGCGCATCTTCATCGTCATTTTCACGCGAAGACGCTCCGCTCTCGCCATCATCCGGGTCGTTCCATTCGACGGATTGGCCGACGGCCGCGGAAAAGGCCGCGCGGCACTCGCCGAGCTTTGGAAACAGGAAGCAGGAGACGCGGCGCTGGACCATCGATCCGTCCGAAAGATCGATCGTCATGCTTTGCTTTCGCGTCTCGAGCCCAGGCACGAGCTTGCGCAGCTTCATTGCCAGACTGATCTTTTCGGCCTTGCGTCTGACGCCGACCTTTTCCGCGTTGTTCACATAATCGTCGAACATGGTGTCGACGGGAATTTGCCTGCGCCATTCGCCGCCGCGCCGCGTCGTCGTGCCGTCCGTCAGCCGCTCGAACCACCAGGCCGTCACGGCGTCGAGAGAGCGCAGCTTTTGCTCGAGCAGCGCCGCCGTCTTCGGAATAACGCGAAGGTTCGGCGCTCCCGGCGCGTCGAGCTCGAGGCTAAGCAGATCAGCGAGCAGCGCCTCCCGGCCGCCGTTCGCGATCTCTTGATCCATCTCGGCGAAATAGGCGTGGTTCTGCGCGGCATGCGGGGCGATATCGAGGACGCAAAACCGACGCTCATCAAGTCCGGCCGGCACGACCCAATCTTCGTTTGAAGTGAACACAAGCCGTACATAGTTTTTGATCGGAATGGGATCGATGCCCTTGGCTTCGATCATCTGGCGCGGCGCCGTGATCAGGCCTTTGAGCCGGCCCTCGGCCGCCTTGTCGCCGGCCCAAAAGCCCTCATCCACCTGTAGCAGCAGGCAGCTCGCCATATGCGCGTTGAACTGGCCGATGAGGTAGCGCGGATCGTCGACGAGGAAGTAATGGGATTCGAACAGCGATCCGATGATCTCGCCGAACTTCGTTTTGCCGGTTCCCATCTTGCCGCGCAGAATGATCGCGGTGCCGATGCGCTCGCGCGGCCGCTGAACGATATGCGCGCACCAGGCCCAGACCCAATCGAAAATGGCTTTATCGGCGTTGCAGATATTCGTGAAGAGATGGTCGCGGAACGTCTTGTATTTTTTGACGCGCTCTTGCGGCGGCGAGGCGTCCGGCTTGCAGTTGAACCCGCGCCAGAGGTTGAAATAGCCTTTCGTACCCGCCGCGTTGTTGGGATCTGGAAAGAACTCAAGCCCGTCGAATGTCCGGCGATATCTTGAGTTCAGCCATTGGGGCGCCCATTTCACGAACCGCTTTCTCTCGACCCAGCTGCCGTCCTCCTGGCGCTCGCGTTTTATGACATTCGATCCGCGGTTCGAGAAATAGGCCTTGAACGCATCGAGCGAGAGAACCCGCGTTCGATCCTCGATCGGCGCGTCCGGCATTTCGCGCATGATGAGCGCGCGCGAGCCCATCAGCACGAGCGAATACTCGGCGTTGAGGCGCGAGACGATTCCGTCGACGCCGTCGTCATCGCCGCCTGCCGGCGGATCATTTGGGGGATCGCTTGGCGGCTGCTTCGGCGGATCGCCGCCGCCCCTATCGCCGGCGAGAGAGGCGTTCGCCGGAAACGCGAGGATCTCCGCGCTCTCGACGGCCACGACAACTTTGTCTTTGCTCACGCGCCCTCCCCGCACCACATATCGTCGAAATCCATGCCCGGCGCGGCCATCGCCAGCCGCACAGTCAGGCGCGGGTGCGCGCGCGAGAACCGCTTCCCCGACCGCTCCATCGCCATGCGCGTAAAAAACGGCTCGCTGTCGCCATCGCCCAGGAGCCAGAGATCCTCGATGCTGTCCGCGACCGGGATCAGCGGAAAGTCAGGGTCATCCTTCGGCTCGTTGTCAGGTACATAGACGGGACGCAAACGGCCGTTCTTATCGGCTCGCATCTCAGTCGGATGCCTGACGCGCCCGGCCGCCTTGCCGGCAAGATTGCCGAGATCGACAGAGGTGCGAAACTCCGCGCCGTCGAGCAGCGGCGAATGCGCCGCTTCGAGCGCGCAATAGACCGCGAGCACCGTCTCGATCCCTTCCCCGATAAAGAGCCTTACCGTGTCGCGCCGATCGCCGGGAAAATCCGAGGCGACGCCGCCCCGCCGCAGCAAAATCGTGCCGCCCTTGATCGAGCCCCGCGCCTTCTTCGAAGCCAGGATCTCGCCTGTCTCGGGATGCGCGATCAGCGCCTTGCCCTTGGGCTGGGCAAGATCGATCCAGGTCCGCTGCACGCCGCGAAAGCGCCCCTCCGCGCCTTCGATCGCGGCGATCATGGCGGGGCCCTTATGGATCACGCGGCCGCCCTGCTCTTCCGGTCGATCCCAGAAAGGCGCGGCCTGATGAAAACGCAGGCGCGCGCCAGGCGGCGCTACAAGTCCGCGCAACCGCAGATAGGCTTCCGCCGGCGTCCGCGCGATCGGCGTTGACGCCTTCCACAGCTGGTGCGCGGCGCGGCGCTCTCGCTCCCGGAATCGCGCCGCCGCATCCGCGTCGGCCGCGCGTTTCAGCGCATCATCAGCCTTCGCGCGCAGCGCGCGTTGCTCGATCGCCTCTCGCTCATCCTCGGTCAATGCCGATCGGCCGTTCGGCGGCGGCTCGCCTGCCACAGTCTCCACAGCGGCCAGGAAATCGGTTCCGTCGATATGCTGCGCGAGCGCGATGGCGTCGCCGCCGCTTCCCAGCGCCCGGCAATTCCAAAGATTTTTGCGCGTGTTGACGCCAAAGCGATCGCGGCCGCCGCAGCCGGGGCACGGCACGCCATTGTCGCCAGCCATCGCTTTGGACCAAAGCCCGCGCCGCTCCAGTTCACCCCGCACGGTGATATTTCGCGCGCGAAGAATCCAATCCTCAAAGGCAGGATCACGCATTCTCATGGAGGCCGACCGCCTTGATGTGTTCGACCATATCGGCGACGGCGCCAATCGCTTGGCCCGCGACAGATGTGTAGCCAAAACGATCATCCCGCGTCATCGCGGCCTTAAGGGATTCCAGCGTCGCGCCATGTTGAAGCGCGAGACTTGCGAAGATCATAGCGTCGCGCGCCAAAGCCTCGAGCTGGCTCGAGGTTTTCTCAGGCGTGAGAAAAATCTCGCCGACGAAATACCCCTCGATGTCGAGGAAGGAAAAGGTTGCGTGGAAAGCGTGGCCGTTGAACGAAAAACTCAACGAGTAATTTTGCCTCCGGGCCGGAAAGAGCATGCGCGCCATGCGGACAATCACGCCTCGGCGCCCGCGCAAAAACGAAATGAACGACGCCCGCGTTAAAAACAAAGATGGACCTGGCTTGCCCAACGCTCAAACCTCCGCCGGTTGGCAGGAACGCAAGAAGGCCGCCGCGCTCCAGACCGCAAATGGTTTTCCCGTGCGCAGGATCAGGGCGCGCACAGCCGCCTGCTCATCGGTCGAAAGCCCCTTCTCGAAGACGAAGGAGACGTTGCTGATCTGCGGCATATCGAAAGGCAGCCGCGAGGCGTTGCGCAGGTTGAGCACAACCCAGACCCGCGCCTCCGGTCTTTCGCGCATGACCCTGAGACCGGTCTCGACCGTCTGTGTGAGAATGACCGGCTGAGGCTCCCGGCTCTCGCTCAAGGGCGAGCCCGTCGCGCCATGGCTCAAAGGCAGCACATAGCCGTCATGCGTGCCGAAATAGAGTTTTGGATGATCGACTTTGGCGAGACGCGATCCGTCTTCCGCCAAAAACGTGCATTCGACCGCGCGCGCCGGATCCCCGAAATTGCTGAAGACGCCGACGAGCGCCGGACACGAGCCGGCCGGCGCGGCGAGATAGGCAAGATGCGGATGAAACAGGAGCCGGCCTGGCGCGAGAGGGACGCGAGCCGCCGATCGCGGCGTCGCCCTTCGCATCTATCTCTACGAGGCGCAGCTGCTCGACCATGGCAAGCCCTATGAGGCGCTGCAGGAGCTGCGCGCGACGCCGGGAGTCGAGGTGCGGATAAAGCCGCGATCCGCGCCGCTCATGCATCTCAAGAGCTATCAGATCGACGGCAAGATCCTGCGCACGGGGGCAGCCAATTTCTCGGCGTCCGGGCTGAAAAAACAGGACAATGACATGATCGTGATCGACAGCCACACGGCGGCCGAGGGCTTTAGAGCGAATTTCGAGGCGATCTGGGCGAAGGGCGAGCCGTCGACATGAGCCGCGCCCGCGCCTCTATCCGTTGCCCGCGCGAACCGCTTGGCCTCAGCCTCGAGGAAGCCGCCACTTATATCGGGTTAAGCGCGAGCCTTTTTGAGCGCCTGGTGCGCGACGGAAAGATGCCCTTCCCTCGGCAATTCGCCGGCCGGAAGGTTTGGGACGCCGACGAGGTGGCGGCGGCGTTCCGCCGAGTCCCCCACGCGCCGCCGCCTGACTTGCGGCCGGGCGTAGTCGGGATGCATGATGAAGAGCCTGAAAGCCCGTGGGCGAACGCCCGGCTGTGAGCGCGGGGTCGACTGTGCCATGGATTAAGCCCAAGTATCTCGTTGAAGACACCGACCGATTTGGCAGTGTCCGAACTTATGTCCGGCGCCCCGGCGAGAAGAAAATCCGTATCCGCCTTCCGAAGGATACTCCCGAGTTTTGGGAGGCCTATCGGCTCGCTCTCGAAGGCGTCGAGTACCGGACCGAAAAGGCGCCGACGCCGATAGTCAAAGCCACGATTGGCTCTTTACGCTGGCTGTGCCAAGCCTATTTCGAGCAATCGGCCGAGTTCAAGCGCCTCGATATCGATACGCGGACGGTCCGCAAGCGCGTGCTTAACAGTTGCTGGGATGAGAAGATCGCGCCCGGAAATCCGCTGATTTTCGCCGATTGCCCGATACGGGAATTCGGCCCGAAGCATGTCCGGATCTTGAGGGATCGGAAATTGGAGGCGCCCGAGGCGGCAAATAGCCGCATAAAGGCGCTGCGCGGCGTCTTCAAATGGGCGCTCGCCGACGAAGATATCATGCGATCCTATCCGATCGCCGCAAACCCGGCTCGAGACGTTCCGACCTTCAAAACCGGCTCTCAGGGCTTCCATACTTGGACGCTCGATGAGGTGGAGCGCTTTGAGAAAGCTCATCCGATTGGATCGACGGCTCGGCTTGCGCTCGCGCTTTTGATGTTCACGGGCCAGCGCAAATCCGACGTCATCGCTCTCGGCCGCCAACATCTCCGCGAAGAAAGAGACCCGAAAACAAGGCAGCCTTCGCTTTGGATACACTTTACCCAGCACAAGAACCGCAACCGGAAGCCCGTCATCTTAGACCTTCCCGTGCTTCCTCAGCTTAAGGACGCGATCGAACACGGGCCGGCCGGAAATCTCGCCTTTCTTATGAATGACTACGGCAAACCGTTCTCGGAGGCCGGATTTGGCAATCGCATGCGCAAATGGTGCGATGCCGCCGGGTTGCCTCAATGCTCCGCACATGGGGTCAGGAAGGCAGGCGCGTGCATCGCAGCGGAAAATGGCGCGACCGAGGCCCAGCTTATGGCGATCTTCGGATGGAGCGATCCCGACATGCCAGCGCTTTATACAAAGAAGGCTCGGCAAAAGCGCATCGCCGGCGGCGCGATGCATCTGCTCATTCCGACGCGCTTGCAGGCCTCGCCGAAATGACAAAAAAGTGGGACACTTTTTATAAGGCCCTCTCGGGTCGAATTGAGCAAAATGCATGTCCCACTTTTGGATAAGATATTGAAAAGGTGAAAAAGTGGAACGCCGGGCGAGGCCTCCAATAAGTCAGAGACTTAGCAGGTAGGAAAACGGCGCAAAATGCTCGTCAGCGATCCGTCGGAAAATTCAAAGCTCATAGAATGAGCGATTGAGCCGGCATCCCTTATCATTGCGCTCCTCGTCTGCCCGCTGATAACGCTCGCAATATATGCGCTCATGGCAGAGCCGCCGGTCCAACTCAATCACTGAAACATCAGCCGCCTTCAACTGAACGAACTTCGCCCATCGACGGTTTTGTCGCGCGAGAGCGGAGGAAGGCAATGTTCTCGACAGTGGGGACGGCCGGGGCGTAAGCTCAGACCAAACCTTGGACCTGAGGCCGGCTCCATGACGCTAGCGGGAGTGTTCGACATCGCTTCTTTCGCACTCGGCACGACCGGGACGTTCATATTGTTTAAAGGTTCTTTGCGCCTGGCGCTTACTCTCATAGCGGCGAGTCTTGTCCTGCAGATCGCGGCGCAATCCGCTGGCTGACGTCGGCGTTCCAAAGAATTTCTTGTCTACCGCTTCGCAGACGCAACCTCCGGCCGAGACCGCGTCGTCATCGAGGCGGCGGCGCAAGCCGAGCTTTGGACCGGCAAGACGGAGCTCGCCGCGTAACTGGCGCGATGTCGGATTCGCCCACGAAATCTCCCCGGAGCACCAGCCTTTAGCTTTACAGTAATATCGCCATAACGTTGCAGTATGCCGCGCCGCACAAGTCACGTAAGCTTATTTAACTAGCTTAACCCAAAGAGCGCACTAATTATCAAACAATAATGTGACCATTATTATAACAATCGAAATTTCGTGGAAGATTTCGCCAAGGCGATGTGCTTGTTTCCCGCCGTCACGAAGTCGTCAGTGACGGAAAAACGCCACAAAGGCGATTGGGGGAAACATGTCAATGCTTTCAAAGCTATGGCGATCTGCGCGCTTACGCGTAGACGAAGCACCGCCTTCAATAAAAACAGGACTCGCGCTGAGCCTGATCCTCACAGCCGGGGCTCTGACCGCGCCAATGCAAGCGCAGGCCGCAGGCAAGCTGCGCGTCGAGACAAAGGAGGGTCCGGTCAAGGGCTTACTGGTCAATGGCGTCGCCGAGTTCCTCGGCATTCCCTACGCCACGCCGCCGCTCGGCAAATTGCGCTGGATGCCGCCAAAACCCCATGCGCCCTGGACCAACGTTCTCAAGGCGACGGCTTTCGGTCCGACCTGTGCGCAGATCACAACCCTCGGGGTGTTCGCCGGTCCCGCGAACAACAATGAAGATTGTCTCTATATCAACGTCTTCACGCCGAACCTCGAACCATCGACCAACCTTCCGGTGATTCTCTGGATCCATGGCGGTGGGCACGTCGACGGCGAGAGCAACGACTACGACGCGACCAAGCTCGCCTCGCAAGGCCACACAGTCGTCGTCACCTTCAACTATCGCCTCAACCTCATGGGCTTTTTGGCGCATCCCGCATTGGACGCAGAAGGCCATCTGTTCGGCAACTACGGCATTCTGGACGAGCAGGCTGCGCTCAAATGGGTGCAACGGAACATTGGCGCATTCGGCGGCGACAAGCATAATGTCACCCTCGGCGGCCAGTCTGCGGGCGCCTCAAGCACCGCCGATAACGTCATATCGCCGCTGGCCACGGGCTTGTTCGACCGGGCGATCATCCAAAGCGGCTCCACTTATATGACGCTGATTCCATTGGCGTTCGCCGAAACGAAGGGCACAGCCTTTGCGGTTGCGGCTGGTTGCGGCTCAGGGACGGATGCGGCGACCGCCAAATGTCTGCGCAGTCTGCCCGCCGCCCAGATTGAGGCGCTTTCAGGAACGCCGAGCGCCAACGGCCCTTACATCACTGGCCCGATGATTGACGGCCAGATCCTGCCGCAGGGAGGCGTCGCAGCAATCACTTCGGGCAGGTTCAACCACATGCCAGTTATGAACGGAGTGGTGAAGGACGAGGGCAATTTTGGCATAGGCATCACGGAATATTTCTCCGGACCGCCGCGCGTGCCCCCGACGGCAGCGAGTTTCACAACCTTCGTTACGAATACCTACAGCGGCAACGCCGGACCTGGCGGCTCGCCGCCGGCTTACCCACCGGGGACCGTCGCTGCGGTTCTGGCCCAATATCCGGTCAATGCCTACGCCACGCCGCAATTGGCTTTAGATGCGGTCATGACCGACCCTACGGCCTGCCGGATTCGCTACGGCACTCAATTGTTCAGCGCTCAGAAAGTGCCGGTCTACGCCTATGAGTTCGATTATCAGAAGGCGCCATATTATTTCCCGGCGATGCCGGGGTTTGTGCCGCTTGCGGCCCACACCATCGACATCCAGTTCCTCTTCCGGCTTTACCATGGCGGACCGCTCGGCATCACGCACTATCTGAACAACAAGGAGGAAGATCTCTCCGATCAGCTGGTGACCGCCTGGACGAACTTCGCCTGGACGGGCAATCCGAACGGATTGGGAAACAGCCCCTGGCCGCGCTACAGGAACAATCCGGCCAAAGCCATCTACCTGTCAGAAAACATCCCTTTGTCGACCTTTGCGGATGCACAATACTCCGCTGCGCACAAGTGCGATTTCTGGCAGCAATATTTGATCTACAACTAAGCCGGACGACGCCCGCGGTTTGACGCTCCCCGCGCCTGAGTGACGGCCATGCCCTGGCCGTCACGTTTTGCGACTATTGATGAACTCTTCATAGGCTTCTCAATCTCGCGGCCGGCTTCCGTTAGAATATGGCTGCACTCGCCGTGACTTAAGTTGACCGGCGCCGTCATCCATTCACGACGCCCGCGATCAACCTTTGCCGTAATTGCCCTGCGTCAAAAGCGGGCCGCGTTTGGGCTTTTTAATTGGTAGCGAAGCTGACGTTGAGTCCAATCTGCGCCGGAAGCCAAAGCGGCGTTCGCAGCCGGTTCCGACTTGGCCGACGCCCGCCGCCCTCCAGGCGCCGCTGACGCCGGCCTTCGCGGCGCTCTCCCGCGACGGCGAAGATGATCCGAAAAGCGCAATTCGCGGATCGCCCTGAAATATGGTCAAATGAGGCCCGGATCGTAGCCATGACGCGGTAGGGTTGACGATTCGCCAAAAGATCATCCGACCGGCAATTTCGGGGGGCCGCCATGAGGTTCGCGCCTGAAATCACAATGATTGTGTCGCCAAGCGCAGTTTTGCGCGCGTCGCGGCGGATCCTCAGCGCGAGCCTGATCCTCTTCGTCCTCGGCGGAGCGCGGGCTTGCGCCGGGACGAACGAGCCTCCGACGATGACGGTCAGCGTCGTCAAGACAAAAACGCAATGCTTCGTGGATCGGCTGCGCCTCAATGGATCGATTGTCGCACGCGAGGACGTTCTGGTGCGGCCCGACGTCGAGGGGCTGCAGGTCGCGCAGCTCCTGGCCGAGGACGGCGCGAGCGTCACGGCAGGGCAGCCGCTGGCGCAGCTCGCGCGGCCGGACTGGCTGCCCGGCGCGCCCGTCAAGGCGACGGTGACCGCGAGCGCTGCCGGCGTTCTGGTCTACAGCCAGCTCGCCGTGGGGGCGCCGGCGTCGGCGCGAGGCGAGCCCATGTTCCGCATCATTCGCAATGGCGAACTGGAGCTTCTCGTTCATCTGCCGGTGGCTGCGCTTGCGAAGATCAAACAGGGCCAGATCGCCAAGATCGAAACGCTCGATTCGAGCGAATACGCCGGCACGGTGCGGCTCATTTCGTCCGAGATTGATCCTTTGACGCAGCAGGGCCGCGCGCGCATTCAGATGAGCGCCAGCGCCGGCCTGCGGCCCGGCGCCTTCGCCGTCGCGACGATTGACGCCGGGCAAAGCTGCGGCCCGGCGGCCCCTCTTTCTGCGATTCTCTACGGTTCCGAGGGCGCCATCGTGCAGGTTGTGCGCGACAATCGCATCGAGACGCGGCAGGTGCGGGTCGGCCTTTTCGGCGGTATGGACGCCGAAATTCGCGAAGGGCTGTCTCCAGGCGACGTCGTGGTCGTCCGCGCCGGCGCCTTTTTGCGCGAAGGAGATGTTGTGCGGCCGGTTCCGTGAGGGATTTCGCTCGAATGTGATCCGCTCGAACTGATGGCTGCGCTTTGCCTCGCCTTTTCGCATCGCGATCCTTAAGATGACGCAAAATCCGGCGATGCGGCCCGGCTCCGAAAAAGGCACACCCTTGAGCGTCCAGACATTTGAAGTCAGCGAAGATGAAGACGGCCTGCGGCTCGACCGCTGGTTCAAGCGCAGGATTCCGTCTCTCTCGCTGTCACATCTGAACAAGATCGTCCGCACCGGCCAAGTCAGGGTGGATGGCGCGCGCGTAAAAACCGCGACGCGGCTGGCGCAGGGCCAGAGCGTGCGCGTGCCGCCGCTCAATCTCGAGGCGCAAGCCGAAGCTCCCGCGCGCGAACCCCTGATTTCAGAAGAGGACCGGCGCGAGCTGCGCGACATGATCCTCTTTGAAGACAAGGATCTGATGGTGCTGAACAAGCCCTTTGGCCTCGCCGTGCAGGGCGGTTCGGGCACGAAGCGCCACATCGACGGCATGCTTGCCTCAATGCCCAATGAGCGCGGCGAGAGGCCGGTTCTGGTGCATCGTCTCGACCGCGATACGTCAGGCGTTCTGCTGATCGCCAAAACGCGGAAAATTGCAGCTGATCTCGGGGCGATTTTCCGCTCCCGTCAGGCCCAGAAAATCTACTGGGCGCTGGTCGAGGGCGTGCCGAAGCCGGCGCAGGGAAAAATCTCGCTGTTTCTGGCGAAAGGCGAAGGCATGGGCGCCGATCGTCCGGCGCGGCGCGGCCCCGAAGACCGGGCGGCGATGGAAAAGATGCGCGTCGCCCAGCATGGCGATGAGGACGCGCAACATTCGGTGACCTATTACGCGACCGTTGACACCTTCGAGCCGCGCGTTGCGTGGCTGTCGATGAAGCCGATCACCGGCCGCACGCATCAATTGCGCGCCCATGCGGAAGCGATCGGCCATCCGATCATCGGCGATCCGAAATATGGCCTGAAGCCGAAGAACGATCCGCGCCGCAACGATCCTTTGCGCGCCATTCCCGATACGGTCGAGCGCAAGCTGCATCTGCTCGCGCGGCGGCTCAAGCTGCCCCACCCTCGCGGCGGCGTTCTGGACGTCACCGCGCCGCTGCCGCCGCATATGCTGCGTTCTTTCGAGCTCTTCGGCTTCGACGCCAAGCAATATGATCCGATCGAGGCGGCGCCCGAATAGGCTTTTCCGCCCGATCGCATATCGTCTCCGCCCAAATCTGCTCACCGTATGTTTTTGGGCGCGAGAAGCGTTTGCGGTTACGCTCCGGCCACATCTCAGCCTCAAGACGGGGAGCCTGGGGTTGGACGCGGCGCACGAGATTGCGCGGGAAGCCGGGCGGGCGGACGAAGCGGGTGAACGCCCGGAGCGCTGGCGTAAACGGCGCCGGCGTCGTTCAAACAGGACCGCGGGACCGCCTCGGCTATTTCTGCTGGCTTACGCCATAGCAGGATTTTGGGATGCTCGGCGTATTGAACTTGATCGGATCGCCGCATTTGTCGCAGCCGGCGAGCGCGAGAGACGCCAGAACGAGCCCGGCGAAGGCAAAGGCAAGGGTCGTGAGGCGCCGCATTATCCGCTCCAGAAATCCGTTCCCGCATTACCCATGCGACGTTTGCAAAGAGCCGTCCAGAGCCAGTGCGTTTTTTGGCAGCCGGCGGCCGCCGGCTCGGAATTGTCAAAACCCTAAATCGTCGCGATCTGGCAAAATCCGGCCGCGCGCCCGTTGGCCGCAAGATCGCTCTCGTCGCCCTGGCTCAGTTCGACCCGGGCGACGCGCGCCGCGGGCGGTCCGCGCCAAAGCTTTTCGCAAAGCTCTTCAATCGCCGCGGCTGGACCGGCAAACAGCGCTTCGACGTCGCCATTCATCCGATTGCGCACCCAGCCGCTGAGGCCGAGCGCTTCCGCCTCCGCCTGCGTCCAGGCGCGATAGCCAACGCCCTGGACGCATCCGCTGACGATCGCCCGGACGAAGCGTTCCGGCCGCGACGCGTTCGCGGCGATCTCGGAAGCTGGCGGCGGCGAATCTGTCATGCCTTGCCTCCCGCATCAAAATTCCGTCGGCTCCGGCGGCCGCGTCAGACCCCGATATTGTCGATGAGCCGCGTTTTGCCGAGCCTTGCCGCGGCAAGGAGACGCACCGGCGCGCCGATCGGCGCGGCGAGGGGCGCCAATGTTTCGGCTTCCCGCGCCTCGATATAATCAATGATGAACCCCGCCGCCTCAACGCTCGCTCTGGCTTGCGCTAAGGCGACATCGACCGCCCCGCCCCCGCGAATCCCGGCGGCGCAGCGCTGGAGCGCGGCGTGCAGCGCCGGGGCGGCCTTGCGCTCCTCGGGCGACAGATAGACATTGCGCGACGACAGCGCGAGGCCGTCAGCCTCCCGGATGGTTGGCGCGCCGATGATTTCAGCGCCAAGATCGAGATCGCGCGCCACGCGCTCGATGACTTTCAGCTGTTGATAATCCTTCTCGCCGAAAATCGCGATATCGGGACGGCATTGATTGACAAGCTTGGTGACGACCGTCGCGACGCCGGCAAAATGAGTCGGCCGGAATTGGTCTTCAAGGCCGGCCGCCGCCGGGCCGGCGACATTCAGCAGGGTTGAAAAGCCCGCGCCATACATTTCCGCAACATCCGGCGCAAACACGGCGTCGCCGCCCGCCGCCGCGAACAGCGCGACGTCCGCCCCGAACGTCCGCGGATAAGCGCCAAAATCCTCGTTCGGCGCAAATTGCGTCGGATTGACGAAAATCGACATTACGACGCGGCTTGCCCTTTTCCTGGCCAGCGCTACCAGCGAAACATGACCCTTGTGCAGCGCGCCCATGGTCGGGGTCAGGGCAATCGATTCGCCCGCGGCCCGCCAGTTCGCGACCGTCTGGCGCAGGGCCGCGACCTCGCGCAGGATTTTGACGCGGCCTTGATCTTCTGCGCCCATTTTGGTCTCCCTGCCCTCCCCTCGCGCCTCGCGAAAGATAATCGGCCGCGCGGCAGCCTTTACCCCATCCGGCGAAGCGCTGCGATAGGGTAGACTTCACCCTTGGCTACGCGTATCTCATGGAGCGCTTGTGGATGGCGTGTATGAAGAAAATTGGTGATATGGCCCAACCCGTGACGTCCGACTTCGCCTCGAGCGCGCTGGATTATCATCGCTTCCCGAAGCCCGGCAAGCTCGAGATCCGCGCCACAAAGCCGCTTGGGACGCAGCACGATCTCGGACTTGCCTATTCGCCTGGCGTCGCCGCGGCCTGCCTTGCCATCGCCGGAGATCCGGCCGAGGCGACCGAACTGACGGTGCGGCAAAATCTCGTCGCGGTCGTGACCAATGGCACCGCTGTTCTCGGCCTTGGCAATATCGGCCCCCTGGCGGCCAAGCCCGTGATGGAGGGCAAGGCGGTCCTCTTCAAGAAATTCGCGGGGATCGACGTTTTCGACATCGAGATCGCGGAAAACGACGTTGATCGTCTGGTCGACATCGTCGCCGCGCTGGAGCCGACCTTCGGCGGCATCAATCTCGAAGACATCAAGGCGCCGCAGTGTTTCGAAGTCGAGCGCAAGCTGCGCGAGCGCATGTCGATCCCGGTCTTTCACGATGACCAGCACGGAACGGCGATCATCGTCGGCGCCGCTGTTCTCAATGCTATGGAATTGTCCGGCAAGAGCATTGAAAGCGTCAGGATCGTCAGCTCTGGCGCGGGCGCTGCGGCGCTCGCCTGCCTCGATTTCCTTGTCGAGCTCGGCGCCAAACGCGAGAATATCTTCGTCACCGATGTCGAAGGGGTCGTCTACAAGGGGCGCCCGTCGATGAACGAGCGCATGCTGATCTATGCGCGCGACACCAACGCGCGCCGGCTCGACGACGTCATCGGCGGCGCCGATGTCTTTCTCGGATTGTCGGCCGGCGGCGTGCTGACGCCCGAGATGGCGAAAAAGATGGGCGCGCGGCCGCTGATCATGGCGCTCGCCAATCCGACGCCGGAGATCGAGCCAGAAGCGGCGCATCTTGCGCGCCCGGACGCGATGATCTGCACCGGCCGCTCCGATTATCCCAATCAGGTCAATAACGTCCTCTGCTTCCCTTACATTTTTCGAGGGGCGCTCGATGTCGCCGCCTCGACGATCAATGAAGCGATGAAGCTCGCAGCCGTCCGCGCCATCGCGCAATTGGCCCACGAGCCCCCCTCCGACGTCGTCGCTCGAGCCTATGACGGCAAGTCGCGTCTGTTCGGCGCCGACAGCCTCATCCCTTCGCCCTTCGATCCGCGTCTCATCCTGCGCATCGCGCCCGCCGTCGCAAAGGCCGCGATGGCGACGGGAGTCGCGAAAAAGCCGATCGTCGATTTCGTCGCCTATGAGGAAACGCTGTCGCGTTTCGTGTTCCGTTCGGGCTTTGTCATGAAGCCGCTGATGCAGGCGGCCAAAGCCGATCCACGGCGCGTCGTCTATGCGGAAGGCGAGGATGAGCGCGTGCTCCGGGCGGTGCAGACCATCGTCGAGGAAGGCATCGCCAGGCCCATCCTGATCGGGCGCCCCGATGTGATCGAGACGCGCCTCGAGCGTTTTGGCCTCTCGGTCCGGCCAGGACGCGATTTCGAACTCGTCAATCCGCAGGACGATCCGCGCTATCGCGACTATGTCGCGACCTATCTCGAACAGGCCGGCCGGCGCGGCGTGACGCCCGACGCCGCACGCACGCTGGTGCGCACCAATTCGACGGTCATCGCGGCGCTCGCCGTCAAGCGCGGCGACGCCGACGCCATGCTGTGCGGTCTCGATGGACGGTTCAACTCCCGTCTCGGCTATATCCGCGACATCATCGGGCTCGCGCCCGGCGTCACGGATTTTTCCGCGATGAGCCTGATGATCACCAGCAAGGGCGCCTTTTTCATCACGGACACCCATGTCAGACACGATCCGGCCGATTTCGAGATCGCCGAAATGGCCTTGATGTGTGCGCGCCACGTCCGGCGATTCGGCCTCGAGCCGCGCATCGCCCTTGTCTCGCATTCGGACTTCGGCACGGACGACGCGCCGTCGTCGCTGAAAATGCGGCGCGCAGTGGAAATCTTGCGTCAGCGCGCGCCCGAACTCGAAGTCGACGGCGAGATGCAGGCGGACACGGCCTTATCGCAAACTGTGCGCGATCACGTGCTGCCCTCCTCGCGTCTGAAGGGCGAAGCCAATGTTCTCGTCATGCCGAGCCTCGACGCCGCGAACATCGCCTACACGATGACGAAGATCATGGCGGACGCCCTGCCTGTCGGGCCAATTCTCATCGGCGGCGCGAAACCGGCGCATATTCTCATACCTTCGACCACTGCGCGCGGCATCGTCAACATGACGGCGGTGGCGGTCGGCGAAGCGCAAAGCCAGAGCGACGCGAAAATGCTGGCGGACGCAGGTCTTATGCCGTTGGCGCATATCTGAACGAGGCCGCCCGATAGGCCTTCGGCGGCGGCTGGGGAATCAATGCTGCAGTGCGTCTGGCCAAGGAAGGGCTTTTCTGCTATGACTGAGGCTCTGCTTCAATCCTTCGATTGGCGCGCTCGGATCCGCAGCGATTAAAGGTAGTTGTCCCTAATGACTTCAAAAAAAGTAGCTTTAATCACCGGCGTCACGGGTCAGGACGGCGCTATTCTTGCTGAACTTCTACTCTCCAAAGATTACATCGTACATGGCGTCAAGCGGCGCTCGTCCTTGATCAATACCGATCGCATTGATCATCTCTATCATGATCCTCACGAGGAGAATGTCGACTTCTTCCTGCATTACGGGGATCTTACCGACGCAACAAATTTGATCCGCATCGTTCAGGAGGTGCAGCCCGACGAGATTTATAATCTCGCCGCGCAAAGTCACGTGCAGGTGAGCTTCGAGACGCCCGAATATACCGCGAATTCAGACGCGCTCGGAACGCTTCGGCTGCTTGAGGCGATCCGCATTCTGGGGCTCATCGGCAAGTCGCGATTCTATCAGGCGTCGACTTCCGAACTTTACGGCAAGGTCCAGGCCGTCCCGCAGAGCGAGACGACGCCTTTTTATCCTCGCTCGCCCTACGCCGCCGCCAAGCTTTACGCCTATTGGATCACGGTCAACTACCGCGAAGCCTATGGCATGCACGCCTCGAACGGCATCCTTTTCAATCATGAAGGGCCGACCCGCGCCGAAACCTTCGTCACCCGCAAGATCACGCGCGCGGTGGCGGCCATTCATCTTGGCTTCCAGGACAAGCTTTTCCTCGGCAATCTCGACTCCAAACGCGACTGGGGCGATGCGCGCGACTATGTCGACGGCATGTGGCGCATCCT
This sequence comes from Methylocella tundrae, assembly GCF_038024855.1. NCBI lineage: Bacteria > Pseudomonadati > Pseudomonadota > Alphaproteobacteria > Hyphomicrobiales > Beijerinckiaceae > Methylocella > Methylocella tundrae. Next base: position 69,427 of record NZ_CP139089.1, on the reverse strand, counting down.
GCAGCAGCCGGAGCCAGATGATTATGTCCTCGCCACGGGGGAAACCCACACGGTGCGCGAATTCGTCGAACGCGCTTTCGCGGAAGTCGGCGTCATCATTGGATGGAAGGGCGAAGGGGTCGACGAACGCGGTTTCGACTCCAGGACCGGCAGGGTTCTGGTCGAGATCGATCCACGCTATTTTCGGCCGACGGAAGTTGATCTGCTGCTCGGAGATCCGACCAAAGCGTTCGAAAAGCTCGGCTGGAAACATAAGACGACATTCGAGAAGCTCGTCTCCGACATGGTCGCAAGCGACCTCATCGTGATGAAGGCGCGCGGCCGGGTCTAGAGCGTTTTCCGACCGGATGGGATCATTCGGTCGATAAGAAATCGCTTCTGATTCAAAAGTTTGAGCATATTCTTTGCGATCAGATTGAACCAATCTGACCGGAATATGCTCTAGGGCCAAGGTCCGCGCGCCCGGATTAAAAGCCGGGATCGCAAGCCCGGGATCGCAAGCTATGAGATGAAGAACGCCGTCGATTGCAAAGCGATCGGCGTGCTGCCGGATCTGAGGAGAAATCATGGCCGATGCTTCGGCGGGTTCGACCCGCAAACGCCGAATTTGGGTCGCTGGCCATCGCGGTATGGTCGGATCCGCCATTGTGCGCCGGCTTGCCGGCGAGAACGTCGAGATTTTGACGGTCGGACGCAACGAACTTGATCTTCGCGACCAGTCAGCCGTACGCGCCTGGGTCGCGCGCGAAACGCCGGACGTCATCATCCTCGCCGCCGCGAAGGTCGGCGGCATTCTGGCAAATGATTCCTACCCGGCCGATTTCCTTGTCGACAATCTGGTCATCGAGACCAATGTCATCGAGGCGGCGCATCGCGCCAACGTCGATCGCCTCATCTTTCTCGGCTCCTCCTGCATCTATCCGAAATTCGCCCCGCAACCGATCAGGGAAGATTCGCTGCTGACGGGTCCGCTCGAGCCGACCAATGAGTGGTACGCGATCGCCAAGATCGCCGGCATCAAAATGTGCCAGGCCTACCGGCGCCAGCATGGACGCCGCTATATTTCGGTCATGCCGAGCAATCTTTATGGCCGAAACGATAATTTCGACCTCTCGACGAGCCACGTGCTGCCCGCCCTTATTCGTAAATTCCACGAGGCCAAGCTGGCGGGCCGCGGGGAAGTCGTCGTTTGGGGCAGCGGGACGCCACTTCGCGAATTTCTTTACGTCGACGACCTCGCCGACGCCGTGGTCTTCTTGATGGACAATTACGACGAAGACGAAGCGATCAACTGCGGCGCTGGCTCCGACGTGACGATCCGCCAGCTCGCCGAGACGATCGGGCGCGTCGTTGGCTTTTCGGGCGAACTGGCGTTCGATTCGACAAAGCCCGACGGCACGCCGCGCAAACTGATGGACTCAAGCCGTCTTGCCGCGCTCGGCTGGACGCCCAAGACCAGGCTCGATGAGGGGATCGCTGAAGTGTACCAGTGGTTTCTTCGCGAAAAAGCGGGAGAGCTCGCGACAGTCTGAAGCCGTCCGCGCCCTGCTCAAATGACCGGACGTGGACCGGCCGAAGCACAGGCGTCGGCCACGCCATCGCATCCATCGCCTGCTGATCCTCCAAACGAGGCGTGGCGCAATTGGGAAAACAATCGGCGGGAGGCTTTTGCTGTGCGAAAGGGCACTTCGCCTCTCTTCAAAACGGCCGATGTCTGTAGCGAAGCCATTGCACGCCGTTCGCCATCAGATCTCATCTGAACGACATCGCCGCGCAAGGCTGAGGCCATAGGCTGGATCCACAAAACTGCTTTAGCGCTCGCGCGACGTTAATAGTTCAAAGAGCTCGCCCCGGCGCGCCGATCCATTGTCGAGGAAGTCTAACGTGAGCGAGCGCCGTTCCAAAACCAATTCAGTCGACGAGATCATTCAAAACCTTCGCAACTTTTATTTGAGTTCCATACGAACACTCGTTTTTATTATATATCGTCGATATCGCAGCGGCGCCCTCGCCTTGAAACGCTCGCGTCAATGCTGTATCGGTTTTGAAGTTCTTTCATCTTCGTCCGGGCCACGCCGCCGTCAAAATGGCTGGCTTCTTTCCTTCTCAATCTGACAAGCGATTGCAATGTTTGTCGCGCTCGGCTTTCTTCTCGGACTCGTGGCCCTCGGTTCCGTGATGCCCATCGTCGATGGGACGATGCTTCCTTCTTTCCTTCCCCTGCTGGCCGCCATCGGCCTCGTTTTGGTCGCGGTCAGGCTGCCGCCGGCGGAAGCCTCGCGATTTGGCGCTCTCGTCAAGCCGCTCGTCATCGGCGCCGCGATCCCGGCCCTCTGGATTTTATTCCAGATGGCTCCCGTGCCGGCTGGTCTGGCTCATCCCGTATGGGCGAGCGTGAAAGCGGGCTTTCCTTCCCCTGTCGCCGGAAGCATCACGGTCGACATCGGCGCGACAGCCATGGCGCTCGTGAGCTATCTCACTCTTGTCGGCGCGATCCTGCTGGCGACGGCCGTGACGATCAATCGGGATCGCGCTGAAATCGTGCTCATTACGCTGACGGGCGCGACCACCCTTCTTTCGGTTGGGTTGCTGGCAACGAGCATTTTTGGCATGGCCCACCCAGCGGCGCGTGAAGAACTCCTGGATTGCGCCTGCCTTGGCGTCATTCTCGCTTCCGCCTGCGCCTGCTTTGTCTATGAGCGCCACGAGACCCGCCGAGCGAAACTCGGCTATGGCGACGCCAGATTTGTCTATCCGCTGCTGGCGTCTCTCGCGGCATTTTTGATTTCCGCGACGGCGGTCGCCATATCGCGTTCGGGCTCCGTAATTTTCGCGGCATGCTGCGGGGTTGGTCTCTTTGGCGCCGTCTTTCTCGTGCGCCGGCTCAGTCTCGGCCGTTGGGGCGCCGGCGCGATCGGCCTAACCGCGAGCGTCATAGTCATTGCACTGATCAGTGGAGCCGCTGGAACCGCTTCCGATCCGCGCTTGGCTTTTGTTCGCAAAGATCCCGCGACAGTCGAGCTGACGCAGCGCATTCTCGCCGACGCCCCCTTCTTTGGCGACGGCGCAGGCGCGTTTTCCTCCATCCTGCCGATCTATCAATTCGGCGACGATGGCGCGCAAGAGCGCAAGGCGGTGACCGCGGCGGCAAAACTATCGATCGAAATGGGCCGCACCATGCTTTGGGCCGCCGTCATCGTCGCCGGGTTGGCGGTCGTCCTGTTCCTGCGCGCATCCGCCAAACGCGGCCGTGATTCCTTTTACGCCGCGGCGGCGGCTTCGTGCATCGTCTCACTGATCGCTCTGGCCTTCATCAACACTGCGCTTTTCGGTCCGACGCTGCCGGTTTTGTCGGCTGTCATCATTGGCCTTGGTCTTGCGCAATCGCAGGGACGCAACGCCGCATGATCAATCCGCCCTCGAACGAGAGCTTCGCGCTTATGAGCGCCGCTGCTGCGTTGATTTCGTCGACTCGTCTACATAAATCATGGTTCTTGTCGCCACGGGCTCTTGTCAAATGATCAAGCGATCGGAGATGACGGCCATCAGTCTCTTGCGGGTCGAGCTTTCAAAAATGGAAGGCCGTGGCAGAACCCGGTCCACCACCGGACATGGTCGGAGCCAAACAGCCCCTGCTTTTCGACGCCGGTTGATCTGCGGCCGCCAAAGCGGCGCCATTGATCTCGCCTCGCACAGGCTCCAGCTTCCTCAATCCGCATAGGGAACAGAAACATTATGCTGGCCCATTTCAATCGGTCCAAAGCTGCTCTGCTCAGTCGGGCGTTTCTCGCGGCGGGGCTCTCCTTAGCCGCATCGCAAGCGCTGGCCCAGCGCGCGTCGGATGGCCCTTTCTCCAGTCTGTCCGGCTATTGGACGGGCAGCGGAACCATCACCATGTCGAACGGTTCCAGTGAGCGAATCCGCTGCAAGGCGGTCTATGCGGTCAATGACACCGGCAAGGCGCTGAATCAGAGCCTGCGCTGCGCCAGCGACAGCTACAGATTAGAAATCAAAGCCAATGTCGTTCTCAACGGCGGCACGCTCTCCGGCACGTGGAACGAAGAAACCCGCCACGCAATGGGCAATATCACCGGGCGCGGCTCCAACTCAGAAATCATGGCAAGGGTAGACGGCGCCGGCTTCGCCGCCGGCCTTCAGGTGCGCTTTCGCGGCGACAAGCAGTCTGTTTCGATTCGGCCGACCACCGGCACGGACGTCGCCGACGTCGCCATCACCATGCGCAAAGGGTAGACGGCGCAAAGACCAATCGAGCGTTTCGGCAGAGAGCCCGGCCAAGCAGCCATTTCGCGTCTTGACGATGCGGAATGGCTTTGTCTGTCTTCCGGCAGGTCGCCCTGTGCCCGGTCCCGCTTAAGTATGGCGATTGATCGCGCCGCCTCGACGCGACGCTTATGCTCGTTCTATCGCGCGCGGGACTGCTTGCTGGCATCACCGCCTTATCGCAATCTGGTCGGCGGTGCGGCGAAGGAACATCGCGGTCGGCCTCAGGATCAAAAGATCGGCGGTCAACGCCGCCATCATCGCGAAGGCGCTCAGCCAGCCGAACAAGCGCAACGACGGCAGATCGGAAAGCACCGTCACGGCAAGACCGCAGGCGAGCACGACCGAGGTCAGAATCAAGGCCGGCCCGACAAGCACCGTCGCCCGCTCCACCGCCAGCGCAAAATTCTCGCCGGAATCATCCTCGATGCGGAGCCTGTTGAGGAAATGAATCGTCGCGCTAAGGCCAAGGCCAAAGGAAACAGTCAATGCGACGACGCTGGCGAACTGAAGCCCCTGCCCCGTTATGGCCAGCAAAGCGCCTGAGGCGACAACGGGAAAGATGCCCGGCAGGATGCAGGCCAGCGCCACGACGACTGACCGAAAGGCAAGCCCGATAAAAGCGGCGACGAAGAAAAACTCGATCGTCAGGCCGCGGGTCAGCTTGTCGATCATGCTCGCGCTGTTGCGCGCCGCGATCGCCGAAAGCCCGGTCACCGAAAGCTTGTAGCCGGGATATTGCGCGCGAAGACCCTTGAGCGACCTGTCGATCCCATCAACGATCGGCAGCAGCTGGCTGGCGTCGGCGTCCGGCACACGTCCCGACACGATGACGGCGTCCTGCTTCGCGTCGATAAAGCGGCGGGTCAAATGCTCGGGCAGCAGATCGACATATTTCTTCAACGTGGCGACATCTGACGAGCCCGCCTTTTCTTTCAGCCAGCGCCGCAGGGTTTCGAGCGACCAGACGTTGCCAACGCCGGCCTGGCGCTCCATGAGACTATGCACCCTCGCGATCACCTCCAGTGTTTCCGGCGCATAAAGCGAAGCGCCCGGCGGCAACTGGACGAGAACGTCGATTGGATTTGCGCCCGTCAATTTGGCGTCGAGCCGGCTGCTTGCCGAGACGGCCTGCTCTTTGTCCGGCACCTGATCTGCGAGCCGATAGCGCGGCTGAAGATTGGCGAAGACGCCGCCAAGCGCCGCGACGACGATCAATCCGATGAGACTGTAAAGCCCCGGACGCCGAACCATTCGCGCGGCTATCCAGAAACAGAACTTGCGCAAGGCTTCGACGCCGAAATCGCCGCCCCGCCCCCTGACCGCCAGCCCCGCCTCATTGCGCAGCAGGAGGACTCCAAGCAGCGGAAACAGGAAAAGCACGGTGAAAAGAGCAATGAGCGTCGCGATCAGGCCCGCTTCGCCAAATGTCCGGATCAGTTCGGAATGGGAGAAAAGCAGCGCCGTGAACGAGAGAGCGGCCGTCGCATGGGTGAGGACGCAGGCGGGCCCAACGATCAAAAGCGCATTGCGCAAGGCCTCATATTTGGTCTGGCCAGCGAGGATGCGATCGCGCGCGGCGAAAGTCAGCTGCATGCTGTCGGAAAAGCTGATCACCATGATCAGCGGCGTCATCACGTTGAGAAACATGTTGAGCCGGAAGTCGAGCCAACCCAGCGCGCCGAGCGCCAAAAGAATCGCGAGAAGGGGCGGCCCGGCCGCGATAATCATAAATGAGACGCGGCGGAAGAATGCTATCGCGATGACGCAGCCGGCGATGAAACCCGTCACATTATAGACCAGCCGGTCGCGCTCCACCGCCTGCCGGATCTCGAGCTGCATGACCGGAACGCCGGAAAGCTCGGCCTTGAGCCCCGCGCCCTCGAGGTCCTCCGCCATTGTCTTGCGAATTTCGCCGACCGTCGCGTCAAGGCCTTTGCCGCCAACGATCTTTGGATCAAGCGCAAGCACGACGAGAGCGAGCTGGCCGTCCTCGGACAAGAGCTTGCCCCGGATGATCTCGTTCGACATCACCTTTTTTATCAGCGCATCGTAATCGGCGCCTTCGGGAAGCGGATCAGGAAACAAGGGCGCCGGCGTTTGCCCGTTTTCAGGCGGCTGGCGCGCCGAGAACAATGAGATGATGCCTTGCACGCCATCGATCAGCTGAACGTCGGTGACGAAATTGCGGAGCTTGTCCAGCGAGTCGCGCTCCAGCAGGCTCTTGCCTTCGATGACGGCGAGGACGTCGAATTCGCTCGACGGAAAATTGCGCGTCACTTCCTCATATTGCCTGAACTCGGGCGTGTCTGACCGGAACAATTGGCTGAGCGAATCATCGACCTTGATCCGCGTGAGACCCAGTCCGGCGGCGAGGGCCAGCGCCAGCGCCGCCAGCCCGACCAGCCAGGGAAGCCGCAATGAAATGAGACCCAGGCGCTCGATGCCGAGCGCCAGCGCGGGACGCTTACCGACGCTTGACGAAGTGAGATTGGCCTCGGCTGATTGCTCCGCCTGTCCGGTTGTTTCGATCGACACGAGCGTCTCCGGAGTCGTCTGCATCAATCCATAAACGGATGTCCGCGCCAAATTGTGGCGGATCATTCGGTCGCGAAGAACGCCTCAGGCGGAGTGACGTTCCCGGATTTCAGGCGCGAGCTTTGCGCCTGGCATAGGATGCGGATCGCGGCTCTACAGAGGCGCCAGTCCTTTGGCGTACCGCCGCCAATTGGCGACGTAACGCGCCGCGCTTTCGCGCAGCCGGGCGGCGTCGATCTCGTCGAGTTCCCGAAACAGCTTGGCGGGGCTGCCCACGATCAGCGAATTATCCGGAAATGACTTGCCCTCTGTGACGAGGGCGTTTGCTCCAACGAGGCAATTGCGGCCAATCTTGGCGCCATTGAGGAGCGTCGCTCCCATGCCGATCAGGCTGTTGTCGCCAATCGTGCAGCCGTGCAGGATGGCGCGATGGCCGATCGTGCAGTTTTCGCCGATCGACACAGGATAGCCGGGGTCGGTGTGCAGGACGCTATTGTCCTGGATGTTGGAGCCGGGTCCAACGAAGATTTCTTCATTATCGCCGCGCAGAACGACCCCGAACCACACCGAGGCGTCGGCGCCAAGCCGAACCTTGCCAATCACCTGCGCATCGGGGGCGATCCAGAAACTTCCCTCCGGCGGCAGGTCGGGCGCAATTCCATCGAGCGCGTAAAGCGGCATATGATCAAACTCCAGGAGCGCTTTAACCTTAAGCTGGCCTCAAAACGCCTCGAGGTCAAAATCAAGAATCGCCATCTGGAGCGTGAAGCTTTTGCCCTTGGGATCATCGGCCGAGATGATGCCAAGGAAATCATCGCCGTGATTGAGTTCGACCGAATCGGTCTTTTTGGCGCGGGCGACGATCTTCAGCTTGTCGGTTTCGAACAGACGCCTGAGATAGTCCTGCAGCACCGGCCGCTCCACCGGGATCGCCATCTCGAAGGCGAAGGATCGGTCGCCGTCCTCGTCATCAACGGAGATGGTGCCGATCTGCCGCTGTCCGAAATGCACGTCGGCGTCTTCCGGATTGCGTTTGCCCTGCGTCACCTTGATGCCTTCATTGCCGAAGGCCTCCTGCAGAAACCCTTGCAATTTTCGCAATTCTGTCTTGTCCAAGGGATCCTCCTGAGCCGGTTGGGAGGGCGTGGCTTTGCCAGAAAAACGCCGCCCCCGCAACTGCGCCGGAGGCATTCATCACCGCCTCAGCTCTCCTATCGCGGCTAATCTTACACCTTCCGGCGCCGGGCGCTCACCCGCCTGGCGCGCTAAAGAATATTATGGCCTTTGCGCCAGGAATTTCAGCACGCCTTTCTTGTAAATCGGATCGCCGACGGCGCGGTTGTGGTCGCGGCCCACGATGTCCAGCGCTTGTCCCGCCGGAAACATCGCCGCGAGCTTATGGGGATCGCCGGCGACCTCGTCCTCTGTGCCCGTCGCGACGAGGACCGGCACGCCGATCTGTCTCGCTTCGGATTCGTTGAGAAGCTGGCGCGCTCCACGGATGCAGGCGGCCATGGCCCTGAGATCGCTCTTGGTCGCTTCGGCGAAGCTGCGAAACAGGCGCTGGTTCGGCGTCATCAAATCATCAATGGAAGGCGCCTCCATGGCGTCGGCTATGCCGAGCGGCAGACCGGCGCCGTCGATCAGATGGTGCCCAAGGCCGCCGAGGATCATGGATCGCGTGCGCTCCGGATGGGCTTTGGCGAGAAAGGCGGCGATGCGGGCGCCCATCGAATAGCCCATCACATCGGCGCGCTCGATGTCGAGATGATCGAGCAGACGGCGGCAGTCCTCGGCCATTTTTGGCACGGCATAATCGGCTGGCGCGTAGAATTTCTGGCTGCGGCCATGCCCGCGATTGTCGAGCGCGATGACGCGCCTCCCGTCCTCCGTCAGGGTCTTGACCCACTGCGGAAAAAACCAGTTGACCGCATGGTTGGAGGCAAATCCGTGAATGAGGAGAATGGGTTCGCCGCGATCGAAGCCTGTGGGCTTTTCGTCGGCGAAGGCAAGGCGTGCGCCTTCTCCGTAAAATTCGAGCATGCGCTCTCCTGTCGTGGCGGCGTGCGGCCGCAACTCCCTCGTCGCCCCGCGATGGCGAGGCCGGGACGCCGCGGCGGCCTTGGGCAAAAACGAGGCCTGAAAATAAGGATTCAGCCTCAGATTGGAAGCGCTATTCTCGAGCCAAAGGTTGCCGCACGCATCGATAGAGTGGCGAAGCGCGCGCAACTGCGTTATCTTATGGCCACCCCTCCTCAAAGAGCGCGAAATTGATGAACCGCTACGAACGTCGCCCGATCTCCGCCGGAGAAGCCGAGATCGAATATCTCGATGGCGAATTCCGCATTTTGCGCCCCGGCGCCTTCGTGCGATGCGCCGCGACGGGCGTCGCGATCCGCATCGAAGACCTGCGGTACTGGAATGTCGATTTGCAGGAGCCTTACGCCGGCCCGGAAGCGAAACTGCAAAAACTGAAGCCAAAATCTCAGGATTAAAGCCTTCAAGCTGAGGCGCGCCCGTCTGCGCAAAGACATCCGTCAAGCAGCAGCGTTTTTGATTGTCTCAATCGTGAAGCGCCCTCACGGATCAATTGAATTTGACTTCGCTATACTGCGCAAAAACGCGCGTGGCTCGGCGAAGCCTCAGCTTTCGGCCTCATCTTCGATTTCAGGCCGCACGAAGATCTGGGCCAGATAGGGCGCAAGCGCCTGCATGATCCTCCACGAGGCGCCATTGAGGCGCTCGACTTCGTCAGCGGCCGCGCGGCCCATCGCGCGTAACTCGGCGGCGTCGAACAGCAGCAACGACGCTTCGCTGGCGAGCGCTTGCGCGTCATTGACGACAGCGCCGCCGCCCGCGCCATCGACAGCCGCGTAGACCTCCTCGAAATCATCGACATCCGGCCCGTGCAGGATGGCGCAGCCAAGCTTTGCCGCTTCCACCGGATTGATCCCGCCGCCGCCGCGCAGCGATTTGCCAAGAAAAATCACGCCTGTCGCGCGGTAGAACAATCCCGCGTCGCCTGCGCCCACGATGTGGATCGCGGGGAGCGCGCCGCTGTCGTGGTCCGCAGCGGTAGCGACGCGCGCGTCCAATCCGAGCCTGCCGGCGCGCAGCGCAACATCGAAGCCGCGCTTTGCATGACGGGGCGCGATGATGGTGAGAAGATCCGGAAAGTTCCGGGCGATTTTCTGGTGCGCCTCGATGACGATATCCTCTTCCAGCGCGCCGGCCGGAAACGCCGCCCAGACCGGCCGCGCGCCAATGCGGGCCAAAAGACGCGCCAGCGCCGCCGCATCGGCCGGGGACGGCGCAAGATCATAAATCGGATCACCGGCCGCCTGCGCGCATGACGCGCCAAAGAATCGAAAGCGCTGCGCATCCGCCTCGCTGCGGGCAAGGCACAGATCGACGCCGCCAAAAAGGTCGCGCGCGACGCCCGGCAGCTTGCGCCAGAACAGGAAGGCGCGCGCCGACAGCCGGGCGTTGATGAGAGCGATAGGGAGGCCGCGCTTCCGGCTTTCGCTGATGAAGTTCGGCCAGAATTCGGAGGCGGCGAAGAGCGCGACGTCCGGGCGCCAGTAGGCGAGGAAGGGCTTCACGAATCGCGGCGCATCGAGCGGGGCGCATTGATGCAGCGCCGTCGGCGGCAGCCGGATCGGCGTCGAACCATCGTCCCGCGTCGTCACGAGGACAGCGAAGCCGGCGGCGCCCAATCTCTCGATCAGGGGGATCAGAGGCGCGATATCGGCGGCGGCCGCGCCGTGAAGCCAGGCAAGGCGGCCATGCGGCCGCGGAAGGGAGGGCTTTGCGAGCCGCTCCTGACTGCGCAAGCGGTCTTCCGGACGAAGCCGCGCGCGCCGCATTCTGGCGCGCCACAGTAAAAACGGCGGCGCCAGCGGGGCGAGAGCGGCGCTGCAGGCCCGGTAGAGGGAAAGCAGCATAGTGCCCTTCGGGATCGGTTGAAACGACGCGTCATGCGGCGCCGATCCATCTTATAGCGTTCAATCGAGCCACGCCCGCATCAAACAGCGTTATTCTGCGCGGCTCTCCTAAATCTGCGCCGCCTTCCGCCCGAAGCCTCAGCTCCGCTCTATCGCCCTTCTTTCGCGCCAGCTATCGACGGATGTCCGGAGCCTGCGGATCATTCCAGAGCTGTTTCAGGTCGAGCGGAATCACTCAACCATTTCGAAACCGCTCTCATTCAAGCGGTTAGAGGATTTTCGGACGCAAGACCGGTGTCCGCTTCTGCTGAAAATGTTCTAATGTTCGTGGTCTTCGCCTTCTTCCTCATGCTCCTCGGGATCGAGCAGGCGGTGAAGGTGCGCCACGAAATAGCGCATCTGCGCATTATCGACGGTCGCCTGCGCCTTGGCGCGCCACGCCGCCACTGCGGAGGCGTGATCGGGAAAAAGGCCGACAATTTCGATCTGGTCGAGATTTTTGAATTCGGTTTGATCCAGTTCCTTGAGTTCGCCGCCGAACACAAAGTGAAGGAGCTGTTTCTTCTGGGGAGCGGGGGCGCGTTTCATGACATCATCCAGCGGTTTCTAGGGTCAAAGGGTGGTTTCCTCAGCCTGCGCCGCAAGCATAATTTACGCCAGCGACGATGGTTTGACGGCTCATCCCGGAGCGCAGCCTCGGGCCCGCCGCATCGCAAGATTGATTTGCGATTGAAGCTGGCGCGGCGCGGCGGTGAGCAGCCCGTGGCGCGTCTCCTCGCGGTTATAGACGAGCTCAACGCCATCGAGACCGGCCAAACGTCCGCCTGCTTCCTCAAGAATGAGATCGGCCGCCGCGATATCCCAATCATTGGAGTTTTCCGACGCGAAGCCCGCGTCGAGGGCGCCCGAAGCGACATAAGCGATGCGCATCGCCAGCGAGGGGACCCGCGGCTGCAAGGTGAACGTCAGTCCGGCCTGACGCAATTCCTCTGCGAGGAACAAAGGCGCGCCGACGCGGGCGCTGGCGTCGAGCGTCGCGATGCCCGAGACTTCGATCGGAACGCCATTGAGCCGGGACCCGCCGTCCTTTACGGCGACATAGGTCTGCTGGAGCGCCGGCGCGTGAACAATGCCGATCAGGGGCCGGCCATCGCGCACCAACGCCACGGCGATCGCCCAGGTGGGTTCGCCAAGCGCAAAGGCGCGCGTTCCGTCGATCGGATCGACGACGAGCACGAGCTTTTTCGTCAGGCGCTCCGCCGAATCCTCCGTCTCCTCGGACAGCCAGCCAGCTTCCGGCAGCAACTCCTCGAATCGCCGCTTCAAAAATCGATCGACGAGATGATCAGCTTCGGTGACCGGCGATCCGCCGGCCTTGTGCGAGACCATCGCGCTGGTCTTCTCGCCATGGCGGAAAAAGGCGAGCGCGAGCTCGCCCGCGTGTCGAGTGGCTTCCTCAAAGGAAGCAACGAGACCGTCCGCATGAGAGAGTGACGCCAAGACTTTTTCTGAGCACGAGAAAAAACTGAATTTGGCTTAACCTGCCGCACTGCGTGACACAAGCTTTTCTCCAGGACGCCGGCCAACGCGGCGCCCAAAGTCGCGCGATCGGGCCGCGGTCGGCGCGCCGGTTGAAGCCAGCCTCGGGCAAGGTGGCGCGCCCAAGATCAAGGTCAGCAGGCCGTCGGCGAAAAATCCGTTCAACAAGAGTGATTTCACAGTCTGTTGACGAGAAAATTTAGCAAGATCGAGCTTTCCCCTCGCCGATTCTTCGCTCCCTCACATATGCCCGACACAGGCGAATGATGCGACATCCGCGGTTCGATAGGGAGGCCAAGACGGAGATCATAGCACGCGTTGGACCAGATCCACGCGCCGATGGCGGATGTCGGACGGTCCTCATCAGCCCGCGCTGCGTCACCATCCGGCGACGTCTTCGAGGCATGAAAATGCATCTCAGCGTTCCGGTGGTGAATTATTTCGGCGTCGCGATCGCGCGCGGCCAAAGGCGGGACCGGCCGCTCTATCGCGTCAGCCTCGCGCATCAGGATCCCGAACTCTGCGTCATTTTGCAGGAAGCGCGTGGTCGCTCGAGCTTGGCGAACGCGCAGCGCTACTGGGCCGCTTTTTTCGCTGTGCCGGCGTTGACCGCGCCTCCCGCGCGCTCGTTGGCGAGGCTCATTGCGGCGCGACCTGCGATGCAAACGCCAGCCGATCCGTCGATGATCATTCCGACCGTTTCTCCCCCCACGACGGCGCAGAGACGACGAAGGCGTCGGCGACGCCGCAAAGGCCTTTTGAATCGGCCGCCTTCCATCTTTCGCGGCGAGCGGGAGATCATCTGCTATGACTGATACTTGCTGGCGCGCAGCCCAGCGAACCAGCGGGAACGGGACTCTGATTGAAGGCGAAACCGGCTCATGCAAGCGCGTCTCGCCGAAGCATCATTCCCTGCGAGACCGGATCCGCGTTTCTCTGCCGAACGGTGTTCCGTTGCGAAAAACTCTGCGCCCCCGGCGGAGCTTCGTTTAGGCTGCGCAAGGCTGAATTGGGGAGATGACTTTGACGATCGCCATTGATCCATTGGTCGCCGCAGGGGTCCTCGCATGCACGGCGGTGACCGACGCGGCCTATGTCCTTTTCACCGCGGCGGTCGCCGCCAGACGCCGGCTTTGGGCGGCGAACTGGAGCGGCATCTGGTATCTTCTCTCCGCCTTCGCAGTGATCAGCTACACGCAGAATCCAGCCTATGTTCTCTTCGCCGCTCTCGGATCCTGGCTCGGCGCTTTCGCCTCCGTGACCTGGCTCAGGCGGGGATCGCCGTAACAGAGCCCCTCCGGCCGGCGACTGGCTCACTCGGGCTCTCATGGACCAGCCGGAAAGGCCGCACTACGCTTTAACGTCCCGCCGCGCTGTCTTCCACAGCGATCCGCCGGCGTTCTCTCAGGCGAGATCCTCCCTCAACCGCCGGTGGAACGCCTCGAGTACATCCCGCCGCAGAACGTAGCTGGCGAATTTGCCCTCCCGCATCACCTCCACCAGCCCCGCCGTTTCGAGTTCTTTCATATGATGGGACAGCGTCGCCGGGTTAATGCCGGTGCAATCGCGCACAGCGACGCAGGAGAGCGCATCATGCCGCTCGCCAAGATGTTTCAGGATTTCGTACCGGCGCCGGTCGCCCAGAGCTTTCGCGATCAAGAGAAGCTGATCCTCCGTCAGCGTTACGCCAAGCGATTCCGACATCCCTCTCCCCGGAGCGTAACGCGTTGAATCGATCGCACTCCTAGCAGAAACCGAACCGTCCCGACGAGATCAGGCCGGTCCGCTCAAACACTCTCGTCCATCATGCGGCATGACCGGAATCGGCCTGCCGCCCTAGCTGCTTTGCTCTATCGCAAGCCGCCTGAAACCGCCAGCGTTTCGCCTGTGACCCAGCGCGATTCGTCGGAGGCGAGGAACGCCGCCACGAGCGCGACGTCTTCGGGCTGGCCGGTGCGCCCAAGCGGCGTCAGCGCGATAAACTGCTTTTCAAAGTCGCTCCCGATGATGCCGGCGGCGGTCGTGCCTTCGGTTTCGATCACGCCTGGATTGATTGAATTGACCCGGATTTTCTTCGGCCCGAGCTCCTTCGCGAGCACGCGCGTCACGGAGTCGACCGCGCCTTTCGTGGCGGTATAAACAACCGTCTGCGGCGGATTGATGCTTGTTATGGCGGAGCCGATGTTGATGACGCTGCCGCCCTCCTCGCCGAAAACTTTGACCGCCTCCTGTGTCGCGAGCAAGAGGCCGAGAACGTTGATGTTGAAATGGCGATGAAAGTCGTCTTCAGTTAACGCCTCGATCGGCAGAAGATTGTAGACGCCGGCGTTATTGACCAAAATGTCGAGCCGTCCCAACTTTTGCGTCGTTTCGGCAAAAATCTTCTTTACATCGGCCGCTTTGGCGACATCGCCTTGCACGGCGATCGCTGTTCCGCCTTTCGCCTTGATGTCGGCGACGACCCGCTCAGCGCTCTCCTTGCTCGAAGCATAGTTCACGACGACCGCCGCCCCCTCCGCCGCCAGCCCCTTTGCGATGCCGGCGCCAATGCCTTTTGACGCGCCCGTGACGATGGCTACTTTGCCGGATAATTTGCTCATGACACTCCACCTTGCAAATGCACGCAACATTTCGATGGTTTTACAATTATCGAAAGATTGCTGGCGTTAGGTGGGTTTGCAGATCATGCCTGTCAAGAGGCCCAAAGCGGATTCTCCGGAGAAGGTTTAGCTCCGAGCCGAGGAACACGCCCGAAAGCCGCGCAGTTTTTTCGCCGTGAGAAGTGATGGCGAGAAGTGATGATGACGAGCATGGTTCACTTCCATGCGAAATCGTCAAGGGTGCGGCGCCTCGCCAACGGCGCGCTCATCGAGAGCGGTCGACTTGATCAAAGCGAAGACCTTCGCGCCCCGGTCGAGATGAAGTTCGTCCACGGCGAGGCGCGTTGCGACAGCGGCGAGGCGCCCGCCGCCATCAAGCGCGACCTCGACCATAGCAAAGGGACCCTGGGTCTCGATCGACTCGACCGCGCCGGACAGGACATTGCGAATGCTCACGTCGTGCGGCGATTCTTTCGCAAGCACGACGTCGGTGGCCTTGACGACAATCCGCACGGACCGGCCTGGCGGGCCCGCGGGCCCCGCGAGCCATATTGTTCCAGCGGGATGTTTCAGCTGCGTCAACTCATAGGCTGCGTTGCTGCCGCCGACCGTCACCGTCAGCACCGATGAGCGATCGAACCGGTCTTCGAGCGAACCAGCGGCAGCGGCGCCAAAGACTTCATTCGCATCGCCGATCGCTTTCACCTTCCCATTTTCGAGAACAACCACCAAAGAGGCAAGCCTCACCACCTCCTCCACCGCATGCGAGACATAGACGATCGGGATTTTGAAGTCGTCCCGAATACGCTCGATGAGAGGCAGGATCTCGAGCTTGCGCGCTGTGTCGAGCGCGGCCAGAGGCTCGTCGAAAAGGAGAAGCCTCGGGCAAGACAAAAGCGCGCGGCCGATCGCGACGCGCTGGCGTTCGCCGCCGGAAAGCCGCGCCGGGCGACGCGGCAGCAGGGGCCGGATCCCCAGGGTCTCAACGACGGCGTCGAATTCGATCTGCCGCGCGCCGCGCGGCGCGAACCATCGGCCGAAGAGGAGATTTTGCTGCACGCTCAAATGGGGAAAGAGATTCGAGTCCTGGAACACAAGACCAATGCGGCGGCGATGCGGCCGCACGAAGATGCGCTTCTCGACATCGACCAACAGTTCGCCATCAAGCTTGATGAAGCCGCGATCCGGTCGCCTCAGGCCGGCGATCAGACTGAGCGTTAAGGATTTGCCTGAACCCGACTGCCCGAATAGCGCCGTGATGCCCCGGCCGTCGGCGAAGGCCACGTCGAGTTTGAACGTGGCCAGATCAAGACCGACCCGGATCTCGATCATTCAAAGCTCGCAACGCGTTTTTCAGCCCAGCGCTGAATGATTTCCGAAGCGATCAGCGCAAAAAGCGCAATGACGATGGCGACCGCCGTCAGACGCATGGCTCCGATGTCCCCACCCGGGACTTGCGTAAAGGTGTAGATCGCCGCCGAGATCGTCTGCGTCTCGCCGGGAATATTGGAGACGAAGGTGATCGTCGCGCCGAACTCTCCGAGCGACTTCGCGAAAGCGAGAATTGCCCCGACAATGATTCCTGGAACGGCGAGAGGAAGGCTGACCAGCAAAAAGGTCCAGACGCCGCTGGCGCCGAGACTTCCGGCGGCCAGTTCGAGCCTTCGGTCAATGGTCTCGAACGACAGGCGCATGGCGCGCACCATCAGCGGGAATCCCATCACGGCACAGGCGACGGCGGCGCCTGTCCAGCGAAACGACAAGACAATGCCGATGCTGGCGAGAAACGGTCCGAAAACGCCTTTGCGGCCGAGCAGGATCAACAGGATAAAGCCGGTGACGACGGGCGGCAGGACGAGGGGCAGATGGACCACGCCATTGACGAGCGTCTTGCCAGGAAATTTCCAGCGGGCCAGCGCATAGGCCGTGAAAACGCCAAAGGGAAGGCTCGCCATTGTGGCGACGACCGCGATCTTCAAAGAGAGCCAGATCGCTGTCCATTCATCGGGCGATAAATCCAACACTTAAGCGCTCATTTGATCCGGTTGATCCCTGTCGCGGAGCGACGTCGGCGAGGCTATTTCGACAAAACCGTAAAGCCTTGATCCAGCAAAATCTTGGTCGCCGCCTGCGACGACAGATAAGCGACAAATGATGCGGCCATGCTATTCTTCGAGCCTTCCAGAACGGCGACCGGATAAACGATCGGGCTATGCGTCGAGTCCGGAAATGTGTCGACGACCTTCACCTTGGGATCAGCCTTGGCGTCCGTGGCATAAACGATGCCAAAACGCGCTTCGCCGCGCGAGACGAGGTTTAATGCCGAGCGGATATTATCCGCCTGCGCGAGCTTCGGCTCGACCTTATCCCAAACGCCAAGCTTTTCCAGCGACTGCTTGGCGTAAATGCCCCCAGGGCAAGACGCAATGGTGCAAACGGCGATTCGGCCGTCGCCCGTCGCGCCGGCAAGGTCGAAGCCCGGCTCGATCTTCAGGGTGATATTGGAATCCGCCGGTTCGATCAGGACCAGCGCATTGCCGAGAACGTTCCGGCGCGTCCCTGGTCGAAGCAATTTTGCTTTCTCCAGATAGTCGGCCCAGTTTACGTCCGCCGCGATGAAAATGTCCGCCGGCGCGGCCTGCTCGATCTGCTTGGCGAGAACAGCGGAAGATCCATAAACGATCGCGGGCGCCTTGCCGGTTTGCGCGGTCCAGGAGGCTGCGATCGCGTCAAGGGCGGTTTTCATGCTGGCTGCCGCAAAAACAGTAGGGCCCGCGGTGGCCGCCGTCTGAGCCGAGGCTGTCTGCGGCAGGCCGGGGCGCGCCAGAGCCAGGCACAAGGCGAGCGCATTGAACGCGCGGCGGGCGAAAAACCGCATGCAGATCTCCTCTTCGAATTTTTGTTCCCGACGCTTTAGAGCGCTTTCCGATCGAAAGGAGTCATTCGATCGATCAGAAATCGATCCAGATTCAAAAGCTTGAGCATATTCTTGTCGATCAGATCGAACCGATCTGATCGGAATATGCTCTAGCGCCTGCGAGCAGAGATTGTCTTATATCGCACCTTATACAGCACGAGCAAGCATGACGGCTGCGCGCAGCGGCGCGAAGGCGATGCTGCTTACAGCGTTTACCAAAGCCTGCGATCACGCATTCGCTTTTGCATTCATGCGTTAGGATGCAGGCGCGCCGTTCGCCGCCGCGTCCTGCAGGAGCAACATCATGGGCCGTCGATTGACCGTGGATTCCGGCTCGCCTCGCCCATTTGCGCAGGCGCGCAAAGTCGCGGTTCTGGTTCAAGGGCGTGTTGCGCGGGACTTCGCCTATTGCGTCCACGACACCATAAAGCGCGTCGAAAGACGGGCGGCGCGTAGACGCCGCACGCGCCTCAGATCAGGAAAGATCCTCAATCGCCAAAACGCATTTTTAATTGAATGCCAGATTTACGACCGGTCCGACAGGGGCGCGCGGGTGCGGCTCCTTGGCGATGTCCCGGCCCCCGTCGCAATGCGGCTCTATGAAGACTATCCGGAACGGCTGATCGACGCCTACGTCATTTGGCGAAAGGACCGCGAACTCGGTCTTTGTTTCATTCAATCGCCAGCGTCGCTTAAGATAAGCCGGCTGCAGCTCGCATGTTTGCGCGGCCGCCATTACGCGACTGACGGCTGAAACGCCTCGCCAACATTGAAAAGGCAGGCATGCAATTTTGTTATAGGCCGGTCTCGGCGATCACCCCCTTCTCGGTGGTGATAAGCCATCGACCGCTCCTGTTCTCGATTGAAAGAATGCGTCCGGCGTCCGGCAGCACGGTTCCGGGCATTGCGACGTAAGATCCTTTCGGTCCTTCCGCCAACAAGCCGCCTTTCGGCGCAAAGCGGAGAACATAACCTTTAACAGCGCCATGCTTCACGTCGGGCTCTTTGTCCGGACGCGGTCGTTCGGCGCTCGCGTTCAACGCAGCCTGATCGATCGAACCTGTCACGTTAAAATCGACTTTATGGCTCTCTGATTGATCCATCTGCGGCGATCGATGGCTCGCCTGACCACCGATCGGCTGCGCGAAAATCATCAGATGCTCAATGCCGCCAAACATTGGGTGACTGTTGTCGCGCGCGATCATGAAGCCGGCAAAACCTGCCGAACCTATCGCAGCGGCAATCCCCGCCGCGACAAGCCCATGATCGAGCGTCAAAGCAAAGCCGTGCAGCGCCGAGATCTGCGCGTGAGACGGCGCCCCCGCCTTCGGCGCGCCTTGCATCAACCCGATGCCGAAAAGAACGCGCCCTCGCACATGCGTTTGCCGGAAGGTCGAAGCCGGCTGTTCCGTCTCGCTCTGCTTTGACCTGCCCTTTTCCCTACGCAAACCGTCCATCCGCCGCCCCTTTTGAAAGCCGCCCATTCCAGAAGTCCATGCCCGCTCACGCATTGCGACCGCCCCTCGGGCCTACCGCCTGTGGCCCGCACATCACGCAATAAATTCCTGCGCATCCTGAAGCGAAGGGAACATGCGCCGCCCCAGCATTGTCTCAACCTCGACGCTGCCGTCGGTAAACAGCACATAGGCTCGATCTTTGACCCACCCACGCTCCAGGATCTTCCTTGGCTGGGAGGGTTGTGGTTTAACGATAGCCTTGGTCACAGCTTGACCGGGAGCGGGCGTCGCAGCATGAACCATGGGATTGGCGGGAGTTGGCGCTCCTGACTGCGGCCTGGCGTGTTGAGACCGTTCGAGCACAGCTTCGAAAAACCTGTTCAACGCTCCGAAACCGGTTTGCAGGGCGCCGAGAATTCCGATGCCGAACCCGGTCATAATTGCGCCTTGCGCGATCGTCGGTATATCGATTGTCGCCACCCCGAGGGAGCGTCCTGACGCCTGCGCCATGAAGTTGGTCAACTGGGGCGCAGAAAACAACAGCGCCCATCCCGCAGCTACGATCATGAACCCAACCCATGTCAGCCTTTCGAAGATCATCGTTTCACCCTTTCCTGCTCATAAGCGATCGCCTACCGATTCCGCGCATTGTGACGCTCGCTCCCGGGCTCGCTAAGGAGCGCCAGGAAAGGCGGCCATCATTTGGAGATGTCTTGCTTCGGGACATAATTAAATTGTTCGACCAGCACGTCTTTGATGATGTCGCCGCCGAGCCGTTGATTGACTCTCTTCACAAGATCCTTCGTCAGAGCAGCGACGTCGTATTTTTCCAGATGATTGAAATCAACCTTATCCACATAAAGCTTCCGGAAAGCCTCATCCGTGATGAACACATCTGGCGGCACCGACATCTGCTTCAGAGCTTCCGGATCAATGAGATAGATGAACTGCGCGACGACGTAGCCTGTGATGTCACCGTCGGCAATCATCGGAACGCTTATGGCTTCAGTCTTTTTATGCTCCAAATGCTCGAATTGTCGCGGCGCCGACTTCACCTGCCCGGCGCCGGCTTTCCAGGTTGCGCCAACATAGGCCGACATCAGCGTCGCTACGCAAATCCATAGACAGCTAGCGACAAGCCGGATCATTCCCTGTCGCTCCGCGTATAACGCCTTATAGAATAGGTCCCATCCGATTCATGATCCTGGATGGCGCGCGCAATGATCGCCGCGATTTCTCCAACCGCTGTCAGATGTGTCTGTAGGCTGGCGAGGTTGCTCTCCAGTTTCGTCCGCAATCGCCCCAACGGCGCCCTGGCCTCAAAGTCGAACGTCGAACGATCATGCGCCCGGCACGCGCTCATCGCCCGGCTGAGTTCGAGCAGTCCATGGCTCTTCTTATGATTAAAATCATGCAACGCTACCGGCTTGTTCTGCCTGAGTAGCTGTGTCTCAAGATCAAGCAGAGATTCGAGCTTTTCCACCGCGTTGAAGAAGGTCTCCAGCATCGGCCTCGACTTTTCACCTTCAGGGAGCGCGCTTCTCTCTGCAGCATCAGGGTCTTCTCGCTGCGCCGCCGGGCCGCCAGGACGCGTTGGCGGCGAGAGGCGCCCGACAGCGCCGGGCTCATGCATAAGCTCGGTCGCGAGCTTGCCATCGGTCAAGCTCACGATTGCCTCCCGGTCACGTGCGGATCCGGTAGCCTTGCGTGAACCGCGCCATGCGTAGCGTCGGCTCTTTTATCTAGGCCGAGGTCTACCGTCTTGCCAATTTGCTTGGCCAATTGTTCGGCCAGCATAGACCTCCACACATCACCGGCGGTTCCGCTTCCAAAGACGCCGCTGCCTTCCTTCGGCAACATGTTCTCGACAAGGTTTTGCAGAACGAGTTCCTCAACGCCCTTGTATGCCTTCGTCCGCGCGTCCATTGGAGACGTAGCCGCGGCGGATGGGCTTGCGCTCATCTTGGCCACTATGCTCCGCAATTCCGCATCGCTCGAATTGCTCGTTCTCATGACGCTCGAAAAATCCGCACCCGCCGGTTCCCCGGCGCCGAGGCGAGATAATCTTTCCGCAGCGGCCAGAGACTTGCTCGGATCCGCGGCTCTCGCGACGTCAAGCACGATATCCGACACCGGATTGATCGACATGCGCCTCTCCATTCGAGGGATCTCAGCTCACGATGAGCCGATAAGCTTGCTTGAGGCTGACGCCACTTCGCTGACCGAAGCCTCGATCACCTCCATCAGCCGGATCTGTTCCTCTTGCCGGCGCTGATCGGCCTCGAGCGCAGAGGCAATGGCCTCTGCGCCCCGCATCCGCGCGCGCTCGGCCAAGCGCTTCTCAGTTTGCGCGCGGATCTCAGCTCGCAGCGCCGCGTCGGACTTTTGCAACGCCTCGAGACGCCGCATCACAGCGTCAGCGGAAAGACCGTAGAACGCAGGCTCCGTTTCGATGAAGGCAATCAGCCGATGACGGTGCTCTTCGATCGTTTCCAGCTGACGTTGAAGTTCAATCAGCGTCCAGCCCGCGAGACGATCGATTTCGGTCTGCGCCTCGAGAATGCGCCGCGCCTTCACGAGCCTTTTGTTCATCGGACTGATCTTCTATCCGTGGCGCCGCCATACGGTTTGCCGACCAGTACGCTTTGCGGCGCTCTCTCAAAGCTGGCGCCGTCATCGGCCGGCCGACAGCCGATAGTGTCTCCGACGGGAGCTTGTGGAACGGGAGGTTGAAAGCGCACAGGCGCCTCTAACCCGAAATCAACCATGTCGCAAATCCGGTTGTAAAAAGCTCCAGAAGATGACTACAGGTAAGGTAAAGCAAGAACAGTCCACCCATCGCTACGGCTGGAACGGTGACGAAGTAAATAGGAATTTGAGGCGCGAACTTGCCAGCAAGGCCAACCGCCAGATTAGTGATCAGCGAATAGAGGATGAAAGGGCTGCTGATGCGAAGGGTAAGCAAAAACGATCGCGCGAGACAATCTCCTATTTGAATCAATCCGAACTGTGTGTTGAAAAGCCCGGACACGGGTAATGCATCATACGAGGCTATCAAGCCACGCAGGACCTCCCAGTGAAGATTCGTCAGGAAAAACAGGACTGTCGCGCCGAGCGAGATCAGTGATACGATCGCCGGCAGCGGCTCGCTGTCATCTGGCGGGGGCGTCAGCGGGCTCGAGAGGCCAATCGCCATGGCGATCGCGCTCGCCAGCGTTTCCAGCGCGCCAAAGAAGATACGGCCGAGGAAGCCTATCAACGCACCGACCAGACTTTCGCTGAGGATGATCTGCAACAGCGCGAACGGTCGCGCCTCGGACAACTTTGGTTCAATCTCCGTCGACAAGAGCGGCGCCAACCCGAGCGTTATCGCGAAGCTAGAGAATAATCGGACCTTGACCGGAATGCGCGGGCCCGAAATGCCGGGCATCAGCATCAGACAGGCGCCGATCCGGCAAAACAAAACAAAGACGGACAGAACGGTCTCTGATCCTATCGCGATCACGATATCGAGCCGAGCGATTTGATTTCAACGCCGCGCGCTATCTCGAGATGTGAAAGCACAGGCAATGTGGCGAAGAGGCGCTCTACTACCATGCGCACATAGGGGCGCGCCTCAGGCGTCGCGACGAGGACGAATTGATGCCCCTGGTCCATACGCTCCCGAATAACCGCCGACGCGTTCCTGCCAAAATCTTCGACCATTGCCGGATCGAGATCGAATTCGATTACCTCGCCTTTGGAATCGCGCTTGAGGCTTTGATGGAAAGCAAGGTCCCAGCGATTGCCAAGGCGAAGGACCTTCAAACTACCCCCATCCATCAAATCGCCACAGATCTGCTGCGCGATCCTCATGCGAACATGCTCCACGACCTGTTCCGCGCGACGAGCATGCGGCGCGATCTCGGCGATCGCCTCCAGAATGAGATGCAGATTGCGGATCGATACTCGCTCCGCAAGCAGAAGTTTCAGCACCGCCTGCAACCCCGAGTATGAAATCTGCGAGGGACAGATATCATCGATTAGACGCTTATATTCCGGCCCAAGCCGTTCGAGGAGGCTCCGCATATCCTTGTATGATAAGAGCTGCGACAGATTGTTGCGAATGACTTCGCTAAGGTGCGTCAACAGAACCGAAATATTGTCGACCGGGTTGACTCCTTCCCGTTTGAGCTCATTGGCGAAGGTTTGCGAAACCCATACCGCCTTCATACCAAACGCCGGCTCGCGCACGTCGTCGCCAGGCAGTTCCGGTCGGCGACCATCGCCGACGATGACAAGGAGGTCCCCGATCCGCAATTCATGCGCGGCTACAACAGTGCCGTGAATCTTGATCTGATAGCCTTTCGTCGGAACAGACAGACTATCCGACAATTTGATTTCGGGGACCACGAAACCATATTGCTTGGCAAACTTGCGTCGCATCTTCGCCACGCGCGCGGCAAGTTCATTGTGGGACACGAGGAGGCGCGTCGCCAATTGTTTGCCAAGACAGAGCTCGATTTCCGCCGAACGCATCGACTCCTTGACAGATTCACTGACCTCCTGCTGCGCGGCCTGCTCGGCGGCCGCGTGTCGCGCCTCCTCCGCCTGACGCTCCCTGGCTATACGCTTTGGCGCCTCGTAGGCGACGAAGCCAAGAACACTCCCCAAAACGGCGAATGGAAAGAAGGGCAACCCTGGCGCAATCGCCATGCCGAACATCAACAGCGCAGCCACCGAGAGCGCGCGAGGATATTTCACAAGCTGGTTAAGCACCGCCGCCTCGGTCGCACCCCTTGTGCCACCCTTTGACACAAGTAGCGCCGCCGAAAGTGAAATAATCAGCGCTGGGATCTGCGACACCAACCCGTCGCCAACCGACAGCTTGACGTAGACGTCGGCCGCTTGCTGCAGGGGCATGTTATGCCGTGTCGCGCCAATCACGATGCCGCCAAAGATATTCACCGCCAGAATGATCAATCCGGCAATTGCGTCGCCGCGCACAAATTTCGAAGCGCCGTCCATTGAACCGAAGAATGAGCTCTCCTCCTCCAGTTCACGGCGCCGGCGCTGCGCCTCTTTATCATCGATCAATCCCGCCGACAGATCGGCATCGATTGCCATTTGCTTCCCTGGAATAGCGTCGAGCGTAAATCTCGCCCCAACTTCCGCGATGCGCGTCGCGCCCTTTGTGATCACCACAAAATTCACCGTCATGAGAATCGCGAACACAATCAGTCCAATGACGAAGTCGCCGCTCATGACAAGTTTGGAGAATCCGCCGATGATATAGCCCGCAGCCGTAACTCCCTCAGAGCCATTCGACAGAATGGAACGCGTCGTCGCTATGTTGAGGGCAAGGCGCAGGAGGGTTGCGACCAGCAGTACGGTCGGAAAGGCGGAGAAATCGAGTGGCCGCTCAATCCAAAGGGCGACCATCAGTATGAGAACCGATAAGGCGATCGAGAACGCCAATCCGATATCGATCATGAAGGCCGGAATAGGAAGGAAGAAGATCGATAGAATGGCGATGATGCCTGCGGCGAAGCTGACGTCTCGCGCGCTCTGGCGCTTCGGGCCAACCGAAGTCCTCAATGCAATATCACCCATCGACGCCCCTCGTCTGCTATTACTTTGTTCAGTCTTGCGGAGGAAGCTTACGCCGGAGTGACTCTAGATCGCCGACGCTACATGATTATCGGGATGCATTACCCATCTCGTCCATTCCCGCGACGGGCCGGCGGCCTCCAGCTTTGAGGCAGACGCGCTTCACGCGGTTCACGTCTTACTGATCGAGACGGAATGCGCCGGAGGTGAGCTTCGGTCCTCACCTGTTTCCACTGAGCGTCATTGTCCGTGCGGAGCGCAACCGAACACAGTGCTCGCCCGTCAGTCGCCGATTACGTGAAGCGCCTAATTCCCGCATTGCGAATGAACCCCAAGATGGGGCGTCCACTCGTTTCATCGACCCAATCGATCGATTTGAAGGCAGGCCCTACAGCACTCAATTATCACCGCAGGCGCAACCAACGCCCCAGACAAGTGCGAAGCCTTCCCGTATCTTAGCACGCTTTGTCCGCGGTGCACACCCGCCTGCGCGCACCCAGCGTCACTGTAGATACAGGCGCCGCAGACGCCATGACTGCAGCGCGAATCGGCCAACATAATGCCGGCCCGATCCTGGGCGCATTTCCGACGAAGCGCCGCTCGCCGACATGACGAGCAATAATACTGGGCAGACATTGTCGCCTGAACTCAAAGACATCAGAAGCCTTTTTCGATCCGCGCATAGACGCGTTCGGTGAAAGCATAAATCTGGCCCCCTATAAAAGGCGCCCCTACCGTCAGCACGAGGAAAATCACGACGATCTTCGGCACGAACGTTAGCGTAGTCTCCTGAATTTGAGTTAGCGCTTGAAAAAGAGCGATGACGAGGCCGACGATCATCGCCGCACCGACGGCCGGGCCAGATCCAACGATTATGGTCCAAATCGCCGAGCGTATCAGTTCGAGCGCGTCGGCCTCATTCATGACGAACCGATCGTCACGCCAAACCCGAGAGCCACCGTCCCGCCGTTCTGTAATGTCGCGGTGGCGCCGCCGCCCGTGCTTGTTTGTACCGAGGCCACAACTCCGCTTGTCGTCCCGTCCGCAGAGGTCACAGTCTGGCCAACGAGGCCACCCGATTGAGTAGCTAACAGTGCGTCGAGGGTCGAATTGGTTTGCACCTGTTGCTCGACGGAGGAAAATGAGGCAAGCTGGCTCATGTATTGCGTTGGATCAGTTGGACTCGTCGGGTCCTGGTTCTTCAGTTCAGCGACCAGCAGCTGCAGGAACTGATTGTAGTCAACTGTCGCCGAGCTTGATGTGGCGCTCGACGCCGCCGTCGAAGCGCCTCCCGGCGTCGAAGTCGCAGTGTTTATCCTATTGACTGACATGATTGCCCTTTCAAAGAGAGATCTAAGCCGCCTGCGTTGGCGAAACGTGCCGGCGCCCGGCCAGAATCTCCGCCTCAATTCCAAATAGCATCCGGATCGCCTTGAGCGCTTCAAATGCCCGTCCATTGCTGACCAGCGTCTTGACGCCACTTAATCCTGCCAGCAACGATGCATCTCCGGAAATGTCCATGATCATACGAATAGACCCCTCAAACATATCGCGCGCCGCCACCGTATCGCTCGGATTCATAAGCATGATTTGGACAATAAAGTAGAGCTGGCGCAGCGGCGTCGTTGCGCTTTCAACCTTCATCACATGCGCTTCAAGAAGAAACGTCGCATCATTAAGAAGCTCCAAGGAGACCTTCCGATCTGCACACAGAACAGCCCCGTTAATGTAGATCTTCTCACCAGCGCGAAGGGAAATATGCATGGCCATGCCTTACTTCAAACCGTCCCGGATCATGGCGCAGACCTCAATCAGGCTGTCGAGCCCATCCGCTCGCCCTGCCTGGATCGCATCCGCCTCGCGCAGAACCCAAATTCCGATCGAAACCAGATCGCCCCTTAGCACATCGGGTAGATCATTTTCGGGGTTGATCAGGTCTTCGATCAGCGCCTTCCACAATTTGCAAAGGAATTGCAAAGCCTCCCCGGTGACCGCCGTGCCGGGTCCCGTTGTCTCCGCTTTCTCCAGAAGCGCGATGGCATGGTCGAGCGCCCTGCGTTCACGCTCGCGACATTCTTTTGTCGATTCTTCGATGCTTTCAGCATAACTCAGTTGATACATGATGACCCATCGCGTTGCATGGTGCAGTTACTTTCGTCCAACAGTAGGACAGCTACAACCTGAGGCAATGACGCATTTGAGCTTCAACGTCTTCATGCCCATCCTTTGACAGTCACGCACGACGGGATGTCTTACAGAAATTGCACGAGGCTGAGCTGTTTAAGCTGCGACGTAAGCGAATAGGAGGTCTCAATTTGCGTCTGTAATTCACTCACGCGTGTTGACGCTTCATACGTATTTACGCTTTCGAGATTGCTGACTTGCGTAGACAAAATATCCATTTGTAATGACATTTGGCTGTTGGCGCTCGCGACGCTCGACTGAACGACGCCGACCCCCGCTTGGATGTCGGTCAAGCCGTTAATCGCGGAGGTAAGAAGCTTGCTTGCCGTATTAGTCACCGCCTGGTATGCGCTTTGGCTGAGATTTTGGCCGCCCAGATCTGAAACCATTACATAGGCTTGCGTCAGTTCCTGAAAAGCCGCCTGATTAGCGGTAACTGAGGTATTTTCGGTTTGATTTGGCGCAATAGTATTTGTGAGCGTCTGGTCAGATGCCGATGACCAATTGGTTGTCCAGTTCGTCCCTTGGAACAGCGAAGCAAATTGTGTATTCAGGAAACTCTGCATAGCGCTTCCGCTAATCCCCGACACACCAGCGCTGGTCTGCGACATGCCGAACGCCGCTGCGAAGGCAGCATCGACCGCCTGCTTGTTTGGCGCATTTGCGGCGCTGTAGTCAGTCACCGGCGCGTTGCCGGTATTTATCCCGGAAAAAATGTAGTCTCCATTGAGCGTAGAATTGAGCGTAGCAATTAAGGATTTGAGACTGTTACTTCCCGTCGACTGAGCCGTCACCGCGCTCGTCGTGGCGCCATTCGTGGCGAGCAGCGAATTAAGGAGTGTCTGTGCTGAAGTCTGCATCTCGCTTAGGTTATTCTGAATTGTGCTGAGCCGCGTTGAAACCGAGGAATTCGTGTCTGATATCGTCTGCAAGAAAGAGGTCTCGGCCTGAAGTGAAACGCTTTGACCCGTCTCGCTCCCAAGGCTTAGGCCAATGTCCGCGTAATTGCCGGTCGACACCTCGGTCTCGCTGGCCGCGAGCTCGGTCTGCATCTTTAAGACGGATTGGCGCAGCGAAGATGAGATCGATTGCGTCGAGATGAAAGCGCTCATGGCCGAATGTCCTATCCAATTATTGCAGCCGCGAGGGCATTGAACATGTCGTTGATAGAGGTTAGTAATTTCGCAGACGCGGAAAACGATTGCTCAAGATCCAGCATCTTGGACATTTCATCATTTATGTTGACACCGGTCGCATTCGAGAGAGCTGTCGACGCCGTGCTCAACAGCGTGCTTTGATAGCTACTGCTGGATGAAACGCTCGAACGCTCAGCCTCGAGCCAACTCACCGACGCTGCCGCGTAATTGCTCAGGCTTGCGCTTGTGGTGATGCCTCCAGCGGATGAGAACGTCTGCGTTGCAGACAAATTGCTGGTCAGTTGCGATAGGCGCCCCGTGAAGCCCGACGCGCCACTCGTATTATAAGTATAGTTTGTATTCGCTGTGTCGGATATGCCGCCGTCGCGCAAAAGATTTACGTTTCCGCCCTGGCTGGGATCGACGCTAGCGTTAACACTTATTTGACTGGCTAACCCTCCGTTCGCGCCGGGAAGAGCGGTCGCGCCGGGCGTCGTGAAAAGACCCGGCAGGCTCGGACCCACGCCTGCTTGATCGCTTTCGGCGAAGGAATTGATGAGCGCCCCAGCCATATTGTCCAGTTGCGTCTGATATGTGGGAGCTATCGTGTCGCGCAGCGTGGCCAGGCCCGCGAGATTGCCGGATGCGATCGGCATCGTCGCTGACCCTCCCGTGATCGCCGCTCCGTCGACGTAAACAGCGTTGCCAGCGGTCGATGCTGTATAGGTGCTTGTCGCCTCAAACGTTAGCGTCCTTGCCACGCCGCCCTGGAACAATGTGACCCCGCTATCCCCATAGATGGACATATCTCCGTTCGACCCAACGGTCGTCGAGATGCCGATTTGCTGGGAGAGCTGCTGCAGGATCGTATCGCGCTGGTCCTGCGCATCGGTTACATCGGCCCCGCTAGCCAGACCTGAGACAACTTGCTGATTCGCCGTTTGAAACTGGGTGAGCAGAGAATTGATCGCCGCAACCGAACTCGCCATGCCTGAATCAGCCGTTTCACGGGCTTGCTGCACCGTCACCGATGCGCTGTTCAAGCCGCTGACCAGACTTTTGGCCGCGGTCACAGCCGCCGCCGCCGCTGTGGAATCACTCGGTGAGGCTGAGTAGGTTTGAAGCGCGTTGCCGAAAGAGCTGATTAGCGCCGCCGGCGAAGTCGCGGTCGAGGCCGAACCCGACGTCGAGCCCGAGACATCTCCGATCGTCTGATTGAGCGTATCGAGACCAGCCGAAATCGCTTGCTGGGCCGCACTCGCCGCGGTGGCTGACAGCACGTTATCGAACACGGCCTGGTTGGAGGCGCGCGTCAGAGAGACGACCTGCGCGCCCGATGACGTCGTTGCAACATTTGCGATCTTGCGCGAATAGACGGTCGTGTCGGTCGCTCCGGAAATATTCCGGGTGAGCGCCGCGATTTCCGCGGTTATCGTCGAAAGCCCAGACTGCGTTGTTCTCGCGGCGCTGGAAAGACTCATGACATACACACCCTTTGATCACGAAGGCTGACCGTTATTTCAACATATTGTTCAGCTGAGATAGCAGATCGGACCCCGCTTGAAATACTTTGGAGTTCGCTTCATAGCTGCGCTGCGCGACGATCATATCCGTCAACTGCGTCGCGAGATCGACTGTGGAGGACTCGAGCTGTGAGGACTCGATCGACCCGAGACCACCCAGCCCCGCATCACCGACGAGAATAGATCCCGATTGGGTGTTTGCCTGATAAACATCGCCCGCCAAGGAGGTCAGATTGTTGACGCTAGCGACGCTCGCAAGCGGGATCTTCGAGATCGCCTTCGTCGTTCCGTTGGCGAACACCTCGGACACGACGCCATCCGTGGCGATGCTGACGCTTTTAACAGCGCTCGGCGCGCTTCCATTCGTCGTCGCGGCAGTGACAGCGAAAGACGACGCCAATTGCGTCGTACCGGCAAGACTGAGGTTTAGCGTCTGCCCATTTGGAATAGCGACTGAGACACTGGTCGGAGTGGTCAGACTGCCGTCAGCGGTGCTGAAATTCAACGTTTGCGTGCTGAGAGCCGCAGTCGAATAAGGAAAGCCGCCTCCTGGCGCAGCATCAGCGCCATTATAGATCGACTGCTCCCATGTGTTCGCCCCCGTCTTCGTAGAATATATGTCGAGCGTTACGACATTGCCCAAATTATCGTAGGTGACGAGCCTTGACTTTGAGGTGTAGGTCGATGCGGCAAGGTTCGCGCTGGGAAGAACGCCTGTGACGGCGGTAGCGTCGGAGTTGAGGTTTGCCGTATAGGTTCCTGTGGTTGATGCGACGGCCTTCAAGCCATCGCCGGTGACGTTGACAGGCTGAAGCGCGCTGATTCCGTCAGCGGACGTGCTGCCCGAGGCGACGCTGTAGCCAAGCAGCGTGAACCCCGCGGCGTTGACAAGATCTCCGGATGCGCTGGGTGTGAAGTTGCCCGCTCGCGTGAGGTAGGTCGCCCCGCTGGAGTCCGTGACGAGAAAAAACCCGTTGCCTTGGATGCCGAGATCGGTCGTCGATGATGCGCTCGTGAGGCTGCCTTGCGAGGAAATATCATAACGTACAAATGTTCCTACGCCAGCAGCATTATAGCTGGTTGTGCTGGTCTCGTTCAGCAAATCCGAGAATTCGGTCGAGGCTTGCTTGTAGCCAGTGGTGTCCGAGTTTGAGATGTTATCGGATACTGTGGAAAGCTTGTTTGCCTGCGCCGTCATTCCGGACACGCTCGCAGTCAAAGCGCTAAAAAGGCTCATCGAAGAATCTCCGCGTTGGGTGAGCCAGTCTAATCGGATCGAGCTTGCGCAAAACTGACCGAGCGTTGGTTCTATGCTGGCTCAAGGCATGCATTTGCTATCGTCCTGCGACGCGCGTGGCGGGCGTCGCCCGTGATCGCTGGCTCCAGCACGTGAGACGGCTTTTCCGGCGTCAAGGATGTTGTTTACCGCGCGTTGACGGCTTTCGAGCGGTCCCGCCGGCGCGCTTGGGGACGAACCTCGTTAGAACGCCAAGAATTGCCGCGGCCATTTGGCTGACGAGATGCGCCGACAGAATATCTTTAGTGGGGCAAGATCAGCAAGCATGGAGCCGCGCTCCTCCTGGAGCCCCGTGACTTGCGACAAAGGTTATGCTGCGACGAGTTGACTGTGCTCCGGCCAGCTGCATCGCAGAGCCTTGATCCGGGACCCCGGCGAGGCTGTTGGTCTCTGCCATGCTTCTAGACGTATGGATAGAAGGAAAATGGAATTTTGAGAACGCTATACTTAGCGCTCGGCGGCTGCAACCTCTTTAAATTGTGCCATCCAGGCGATAGCCAAGATAACGGACTGAGTTGATCGGATCATATCCGAGCTGCCTCCGTAATTTCTTGCGTAACTTGCTGATATGGCTTTCGACGACGTTCTCTTCGACGTTTTCATCGAAAATTCCGTATATCGCATTGAAGATCTGAGCCTTGCTGACGCGCCTGCCGCGATTGTTGACGAGATATTCCAGAATCCGGCGCTCGCGCCGCGGCAGGACGAGAACATTTCCCTTGAGTTCGGGATCGCGTCCATCGAAAAAGACGCGAAGTTCGCCGAGCTCGATCGACTGAGCCTCATCCTCGTGTCGCCGCCTGATAGCGCCTACGCGCGCCAGGATTTCGCGCACGTGGATTGGCTTACGAACGACGTCGTCGACGCCGGCTGCAAAAAGATCGAGAGTTTGCTCGAGAGACGGCGTTTCATTCATTGCGATCACCGGCGCGCGGGATCGCTCCCGGATCATTCTTGGATAGGCCTGCCGATCCTTGCAATCCCCAAGCAGAAACGCCTCGACAGCTCCGAGATCCGTCTCTGCAACCGTTGCAACCCATTCGCGAAATTCTTCTGGGCAAAACCCAGCGGAAGAAACCCCTTCGCTGTCAAAACGGGATGTGTAGCCTGACGTTACAATCTCCCGATCATCAATAATTACAAGCATTTGGACTTCCCCTGAATCAAATCTCCTCATTAACTGATTATTAACGACTATCGCCAATGCGTCAAACATTAATTCGTGTTTAGGTTGTGTTTTTCTCGCATCGAGCACATCGCGTCGACGGAGACGCGGAGAACGTTCTCTCACTGACAAAATTTGCGGGCATTCATTGTCCAAGCGCCGAAGCCGCTGGCGACCATATTGGAGATGACCTGACAAACATATTTTTTCTGGGCGGGATTGTTGCCTGGTCCGGCGTGATAGCGCGCCGCCGCGAGAGTCCAATTGCCTTCTCTCGCGCGCAACGCTTTCAAATATTGCGCGGCATATTCGACATTTTCGCGCGGGTCGAACATCGCTTCGAGGGATCGAAACCGTTGGCCGTGAAAATAGTAGTTGATCTGCATGCACCCGACATCAATAAGGCGCGCGCCATCTTTACGCGCTGATTCAAAGCGTCGAATCGATTCATCGAGATTGGCCGGAAAAAGCGATTGCCCTTCGATGTTGAGCGCATAGGGGCTGAGTGCGCCACGCCGGCCGGTTTCGGTCAGCCCGACGGCATAGAGAACGCCGAGCGGAACATCATATTTTGTGGCTGCGCGCGTCATTTCGCGTTCACACAGATTGATTGAGTCCGGGTGCGCCCAAGCGTGTATCGCGCCAAAGCTGACGCCCTCAAAGATAGACAGCGCCGCCACTATTAACGCCGGAAGACCTATCCTCAGAGTCGTCTCTCGCGCGCTGTTGAGACGACGCGCTCTCTCTTTGCGCTCCCGATTGATCATCGGCGCTCCAACTTCCTTGTTGCGATGGCCTCCATGATGTGGGGACATCGCGTTGAGTGTCCGACGAGGTGGTTGGGTCGGCCCCTTGCTGCAAGTGCGGGCTCTGCTGTCCGGCGAGCTTCACGACGACGCCATCCAATGTATAAGCGGACGAGCGCAGTTTCTCCGCGAGACGATCCTTATCATCACTAATGAGACGCATAGTGTCGGCGCGAGCCGGCTCAACCTGCACCTCAAGACGTGAGCCCGAAAGCCGCATCCTGATCGTGACGGCGCCCAGGGTTTCTGGTTCGAGTTGCAGATTCAAACTCTTCATCACAGTAGGCAAGACCTGTGACTGTGTGGCGTCCGATACGCCGGCCGCCGGTGAAGCGCCCGACGAGGCGCCGGGCTCGGCTGCTTCTCCGAGAGACGAAACAAGCGAGGCGGCCTCCGGCGCGATTCGATCGGCGATTTGATGGATCGGCGAGAACCCGGCGGTAGGCGGAAAGTGCGATTGCCTATCAAGAACCGCAACCTTGATCTGGCCACGCTCTGGAAACCCGGTGGATTGACCGACGCGGGGCGACGCCGCTGCGATTGTAGAAAATGACGCGGTTGATTCCTCAGGAGTTGGCGTCAAGTCAGTCGCAGGCATACCGGGGGGGGCGTTGCCCGGCGGCGCGCTAAGTCCGGGCGTCGTCTGACGGCCCTGCGGCCGCGGTGCGCTCGGAAGATTTGGCGGCGCCAGCGCTGCCGCCCTCTCGCCAAGAGCAGTGGCCTGGAAAGGCGCCGCCTCGGTTTCTTCGAACGTCGCCACAGCGCCTCCCGATGGCGCCGGGGCGCGCAAAGGGGTCGAAGGTGATTTCATCGCCACAGCCGCGGCGGATGGCTGCGCCGCGGCCAGATCCATGCTCGATCTGACGGCAATGGCGCCCGCGGTCGCCGACTTCGGAACACGGGGTACGTCGGCGTCGCCGCGGCCCCGCGATGGTTGAATCGAAGGAGCGACCGACATCGCGTCGATAGACCGCTGATAGGGCGCGATCCCGGACCATGGCGCGGCCGACGCCCCGTTGTTGACGGGAATGTTCGTGATCTGACCGCTCGAAACATCGCTGCTGGCGCCCGCAAGGCTCGGAGAGACCAAGCTCGTCCCGTCGCCATCCCGCTTCCTTGATGGCGCGCCAGTGTGTTTCGTATCCGCTTCAGATGTTCTGGAGCGCGGCTCTAGCCGCGTGTCCAGCGCGGCCGGGCGGCCGTCCTTTATCGCGACGGCCTCTGTTGACTTGACGGCTTCAACAGCCGCCTTATCGTCAACCCGGCTGACCGCGTGGCGATTGAGGGAGCCTGAGCTTGCGGCAACGTCAGTCTGAGGGATGTAAGGCGGTCGCCGTGGCGCCTGACCACCGCTGTCGTCGGCGTGAGGGACCGGCTGTCCGCCGGCAGTCGGCGCGATGCCGGGCGCGGCATATGGCGATCCCGAATCGGCAGCCGGAGCGTTGAGCGCCGCCGCGTCCGCGACGGCGCCATCAGTTCCGGTTCCATCCGATGGGCGCAGCCTGCTTTCGCTGACCGTGACGACGCCGATCTTTGCGCTGGCCGATTCACGAGTCGATGTTGATATCGCGATCGCTTGACTTGTCGAAGCGGCCGAAGACCCACCGAGGCCGCCATCGCGTTTCGACACCTCGGACAATACGTCGCCGAAAACCGCGCCCGACGCCGCATTTGAAACTGCGTCGCCGCCGCCCCCTGATTTCGCCGTGGTCGACGAATCCGGAATGACGGGTCGGCCTCGTATCAATCCATCGATGAGGTTCATGGTCCAGCCCTTTTCAAAAGAGCTTCAGTCTGGCTAAGCGCCATTTGCGCGGACTCGATGAGCGCGGACGGCGACGGGCCGTCATTGCCATTTGAGGACGATTGTGGTTCTGCAGATCCTACATCACTCGGGCGTTGCGCATCGTCCGCCGTCTTTTGAATTTCCGCGCCCGTTTTTGTGACAACTTCCTTGAGCTCCACATCGCGCTTTTGCAAATGCCTTTCATCGATTTCTGCGACCTCGCGAAGCCCCGCTTCGGGAGACCTCAGCAATATCTTCGTCGCCGCTTCGTAAAGTTTCGCGCGGTCCTTCTCGAGACCGGTTTCCTCGGATAAACGCAGGGCTTGTTCCGCGGCGTAGCGAGCAGGCTCTATCTTGCCCTTCAATATGCCGGATTGGGCCGTAAGCAGATAGAGTTTAAGCTGTTCCTCGCTATCGAGTTCGCGCAGCAGATTAGTCAGTTTCGCGCGCTGAGCCGCGTCGCTGGTCAAGCCGAAATGCGCCACCGACTCCGCGAAACGACGACGGAAATTATCGGCGTAGACAGATCTCGCATATCGGCGAAAATATTGGCTCGACGATGTCACAAATCGGCCAAGGTCGGACATCTCATCAGCAAGAAACGCCGAGCGACGCAGAGCTGCCTCTTCGACCAGCGTGCCAGGGGCAAGAACGCGCGCCTGGTCGAGCAAGCTCATGGCGCGAGCCGGATTCTCCTTGGCGATCAGCGCCGATTGGGCGAGCGCGACATATCCGCCGACAGAAGGCGCCAACGCCATCGCATCGATGGCCATGAGGATCTGCTTTGCCTTGGCCTGCTGTCCTTCGACATAAGCCAGGGCTCCTGTCATCAGATTCCTCTCCGTCTCGGAGGCGTTGCCGAGCTGAAGGACCTTTCTGATCACGCGGGGCTGCCCCCCGCTGAGCGTGTAGATCACCGCCGCGTGGTCGTTGCGTGCATCCCGCCAGAGGGAAGGCTCCGCTGCGAGAAGGCGCTCGGCGATCTGCCCAATCAATTTCGGCAGCCTGCTCCGCGCGTCGACGCTTCCCAAGACGATCTCGTCTTGCGTCGCCTCCATTGATCGCGCGATCTCAAACGGCTGCCCTTTGCGCTGATCAGTCTGCGGATCTTCCGCCCGCTGCGCGAAGGCCGTGGCGTTAAAGATGCACGTCAACGCGAGACCAAGCAACAATCTCGGCGCTTCCATCACGGTTTGTCCTTTCGCAGCAGAATTTCGATGCGTCGATTGGCGGCGGCCATCGGATCGGCGGCGATCTTCAATCGACGGTCCGCGTAGCCTTCGATCTTCTCGATGCGCTTGTCGTCGAGACCGCCGCGAACCAGCATGTAATGAGCCATGTGCGCGCGCGCGGTGGAGAGCCGCCAATTGTCATAAGTCGCCGATTTGAAGGGGCGGGCGTCAGTATGTCCGCGAACCACGATGGCTCCGGCGCGCGTCTTCAACAATTCGGCGATCTTCGCCATGACTTCGATGGTTTTCGATTGCGGCTCAGCTGAACCGATGGCGAACATCGCGAAATTTCTGTCGTCTGTGAGACTGATGAGAAGCCCTTCGCCTGTGCTCTGGACTTCTATATGGGGGCCGGCCGGTGATCGACCCTCCTGCTTTGCCAGCGCCATAACGTCGGCTTTCAGTTTTGCCGCGTCCGCCTCATTGAGCTGGGGCGTTTCCGCGACGCTGTCCGGGCCCGCGGCCGGCCCGGAACCATGCGTCCTGACCTCCGCATTTGGCCGCGCCGCAGTCGCATCATGCGCGGGGGGATGGCTATGTTCGCCTTGACCGGCTGTGGCGGCTTGCGCTGCAATCGGCGCCGGCGCGGCCTGTGATAGCGCGGCAGGCTCGGCAACATGCGGAATGGTGGTGAAGGGGTCACTGAAGCTATCGAGCGTGTCTGGGGCCGACTCAGCCGCGGCGGTCGGCGCGGGCCCGGACGTCGGCTTCGGCGTCTCGTCGACGCGGGCTTGCCCGGCGATCTCGGCAAGGACAGCATAAGGATCGCGAAACAGCGCCGACTCAGAATGCGTCGGCAATTTGGCTCCGGGTTGAACAGCGACTTCCTTGGTCTCAGCGAGGTTCTGGTCCGTGTCAGCTTCAATCTTCGATTCGCTGCTCTTTGGTCCCGCGCCCATCTCGGTGTTCTTTGGATCACGAAATCCCTTCTTGAGAGTCGTGACGTCAACGAGCTTGACCGGATTGAAATATTGCGCGACCGCGTGCTTCGTCTTGTCGCTGGTCGAGCTGATCAGCCACAGGACGAGGAACAAGGCCATCATCGCGGTCATAAAATCCGCGAAGGCGATTTTCCAGGCGCCGCCGTGATGACCGTCTTCTTGAGCGGCATGCCTTTTTATAATGACGATTTCCTGGTCTTCTTTACTGGCCACGGGTTAGCTCACTTTGGCGATGCCTCAATTCGCTGGATCCAAGCCTGGATCCGCGATTCGATCAGGGTTTGATCCGCGATGATTCGAACGTCCATCGTTGGACCGGGCGTCCAGACGGCGCACGCCGCCGATCCCGCCAATCTGGTCTGAAGCGCCGCGAGGAGATCCTCCGGACCAGTGATCTCGACAAGCGGGTTCCGGCTTCCACTGAGCATTTGCTTGAGGCTTTCAGCCAATTCATCAATTGCCTTCCGACCGGCTTGCCTTACGAGAAATGGACGCAGGATCCGCGCGGCGCTCGCACCTATTCTCGTCTCGATTTCCGCAAGAGCCGCCTCCATCTTGGCGCCAAGCCTGGCGCCTTCATCTTGGGTCCATCTGTCGCGTTCCTTGACAATCTGCTGCTCGAAGGCGAGATGCTCGGCGCGACGCATCTCTTCCTGCTCATGGCTGGCCGCCGCAAATCCTTCAGCGTAGCCTTCATCACGAGCCTTTTCACGAGCGCGCTGCTCATCATCGCGCGAGGCAGCGGCCGGCTCCTCGACAGGCTCCTCGACATCGTCCAATTCGCACAGCTGCTCCCGCGCTGAATCTGGGCGCTCATGGTCGCCAAAACGCCCAAGGTAAAGCGCGACCGGACGCGGCGTCATGCGTAGTCTCCCTGATGCATCCACTGCTTCAGAATGGCCGCCGCCTGCTCCTCATCGAACTCGACTATTTGCTCAAGACGCTTTTGCGGCGAACGGCGCGGATTGTTGGTAAGATCCTCGATCAGATTGACCTCGCCTGGAGGCCCCCACCCTCCAAGTTGCAGGCCGGTCTCATCGTGACCATCCAAAGCGGAGAAATTCTCCAGCGCGACCGTCTCGGCCGATCCCGCGACAACGGCCGGCGCGGCAAGTATCGCCCGCGCCGCGGGCCGCAGCCCGAACCAGATGAGAAGGAGAGTGACGACGAGAATCGTCACCGCGTTCAAGACATTCCCCGATTGCCGAAGCAACATTTCAGCGACCGCCGGCGGCGGCTGCGGCGCAAGGTCGCGATCGGCGTCGATGAAATCGACCGCCGAGATCTTGATATTGTCGCCTCGTTCCTTGTGCGCGCCGGCCGCCGAGGCGACCAATTGCTCAAGGTCGTTCAGTTGCTTTTGGATCGCCTCAGGCGTCGCCTTGCCGCCGAGAGACGCCAGAAGGCTCGCCCGATTGATAAGGACGGCCACGGATATATTGTCGACGCCATAGCCCCCGCTCGTCGTGCTGATCGTCTTAGACGAGACTTCGTAGTTGGTCAGCTCTTCGCTTTTCTTGCTTTCTTCACTCGACTGTTTGCCGTCATCAGGCTTCACCGTCTCCTGCGGCAGATTGCGCTCAACCGTCGCCGGCGATTGACTGACGCTGTTTTGCGACGTCTGATTTTGCTTGGTAATCTTCACCGATCGCTCCACTCGCGAGTCTGGATTGAAGATCGTCTCGCTGGTCTGCCTCTTATCCGTGTTCAGCCGCGCCGCAACGCTGATCTGGAAATTCCGCAGGCCAAGGTAGGGCGTCAGCGTCTTGCGGATATTGTCGAGGATTTCCTGCGATACCGTCCGCTCCAGCGTCAACATGCCGCCTGGCGCGGAATCTGCGAGATCATTACCAGACGCCAGAAGCACGCCTTCTGTATTCAGAACCGTGACCTCCTCCATGGTCATTCCGGGCACCGCCGAGGCCACGAGATGGCGGATGGATTTGGCGGCGGAAACGTCGTCCGCCATTTCCGTCCGGATCACGACCGACGCTGACGGCGGCTCGCGCGTGCGTCTGAAAGAACCTTGATCCGGCATGACGACATGAACGCGAGCCGCCTTCACGCCACGCATCAACTGGATCGTCCGCGCCAGCTCGCCCTCAAGCGCTCTAACCCGCGTCACCTCCTGCATGAAGGAGGTGAGGCCGAGCGAACCAAGCTTATCAAACAATTCATTGCCGGCGTTGGGGCTGTTCGGCAGGCCCTTCTCGGCGAGCAACATTCGCGCGCGCGCGGTCTCGCCATAACGGACGAGGACCGTGTTTCCATCCGAATTGACGTCGAAGGCGATGTCGGCCTCCTTAAGGGCCGCGCCAATCCGGCTCACATCCTGCCTGTCGAGTCCGGCATAGAGGACCTCGAGCGCGGGACGGCTTAGAAAATAGCCCGCGAGCCCTGTCATCGCAAAAACCGAAACGCCGATCATGGCCAACGCGATGAGCCGGCGTGAACCAAGCTTGAGCAAATTGGCCCAGATGCGTTCGATTTGTTTCTGTCCGACCATCCCCGCCTCGATCAGCTGCTCTATCGACAGACCAAATCTAGGCGGGCAAGCTTGCCCGGAGGTTGCATACAAAGGGCCGCGCCCCCGCGAGCGCGGCCCTGCTTAATCGAGGCCGAAGTTATCAACCGGCCGGTTTTACTGGAAGAGTTTCAGGATCAGCTGCGAATTGGAATTCGAGATGCTGAGCGCCTGAATGCCGAGTTGCTGCTGCACCTGGAGAGCGGCCAATTTCGTCGCCGCCTCGTTCATATTGGCGTCGACAAGAGAGCCGACGCCGGTGGTGAGAGAGTCGCTCAGGTTCGAGATGTAGGTCTGCTGTGTCGAGAGGTTGGTAGTCGTCGCGCCAAGCGTGCTCGCCGCGGTCGTGATCG
The DNA here is from genome assembly GCF_038024855.1 of Methylocella tundrae. NCBI lineage: Bacteria > Pseudomonadati > Pseudomonadota > Alphaproteobacteria > Hyphomicrobiales > Beijerinckiaceae > Methylocella > Methylocella tundrae. The sequence goes on along the minus strand of NZ_CP139089.1, from coordinate 29,615 downwards.
AGCTGATCGCCTTCTCCACATCCTTCAGCATGTTGGAGAGATCGCCGGCGGTCGCCGTGGTAATGTTCAAGGACAAGATCGACGCTGTGGTGTAGTTCGCGCCGCTCGCTCCAAGTATTCCAGTGGTCGCCCCGGTCGTCGCGTTGAACAGAGCTGTCTGGCTCGTATCCACGCTGAGGAAACTGACGCCGTTGGTCGAATCATAGGATGCGACCAGATTGACTGTGCCGCCCGTCGTTTCGAGGAAGTTCAAGCCATTGAAATTGGCCGAACTTCCAATGCTCAGCAAAGACGCCTGCTGCGCCGCGATGTCTGTTTGGATCTTGCTCAGATCAGCGCCGGCGTTCGATGCGGTCGTGAGGTCGTTCTTGATCGCGGTGACCACCGAGATCGTGCTGTTCAGCGCCGAACTCATGGTGGACACCAATGCGGAGCTCTCGCTCAGCGCGTCGTTTACGGCGCCGAGGGCGCCGACGTTGGAGCTCATTTTGGTCGCGATCGACCAATAGGCGGGGTTGTCGGACGCGCTCGAAATGCGAAGACCTGTCGAGATCTGGCTCTCGGTCTTGCTAAGGTTGTTCTGCGTCTGCGTCAGTGAGGCAAGCGCAGTCATGGCGGAGGTATTGGTCAAAAGGCTCGACATGGAATGTCCCTTGAGTTCGTTTCAGCTGGGGACATACCGGATTTGCGCCGGTACGACAGGGCGGCATGATGCCTTTAGATATTTCGAGGATCCAACCTGTCGTCTTTTTGTGTTAGCGCATCAAACTTGCGCAAAGCTTAATTCTATCGTCGATATATGGCGCTTTCGAGTCCGGCGCTCACATATAGGATCGGACGAGGCTTCCGATCAGAAGATTCCAGCCGTCGATAAGGATGAAAAACAAAATCTTGATAGGAAGGGCAATGACGGAGGGCGGCAGCATCATCATGCCCATCGACATCGTCAGCGTCGATACAATCATGTCGATGACAAGAAACGGCAAAGCAATCAGAAATCCGATCTCGAATCCGCGACGTAGCTCCGAAATCATAAAGGCCGGGATCAGGGTCCGGATTTCGCCCGGAGATTCGTCCTTGGTCTTGAAATTTTCCCTGGCGAGATCTTCGAAAAGCTTCAGATCCTTGTCGCGCACCTGCGACATCATGAAGTCGCGAAACGGCTCGACAATTTTACCGAAAGCCTCCTGCTCCGTGATGCTGTTGTCCATGAGAGGCTTTACGCCCCCGTCCCAGGCGCGTTCAAACGTCGGCGCCATAACGTAAAAGGTCATGAAGAGAGAAAGGCTGATGAGAATGAGATTGGCGGGCGTACTTTGCAGGCCAATGCCGGAACGGAGAAACGACAGAGCTACGACGAAGCGCGTGAAGCTTGTGGTCATGATGAGCAGACCAGGCGCGACGGAAAGAACTGTCAATAGAGCGACGAGCTGAATGATGCGGCCGGCGGCGGAGCCTCCGCCCGGCGGGATCAGCGCATTGAGGTCCGGCGTCTGCGCCGACGCGGAGCTGGCCCAAAGCGCCGCGGCCGACGCGAGCATCAGAATGCCGATGGAGGATCTTTTCACTGCACCACCAAGGTTTGGAGGATGAGTTCGCGCACTCGGCCATTCGAACGAATGGCGGCGCGCTCGTTTAGGTCTTCGCGCAAATGCTGCAGACCACTCGCGCCCGCGATCTGCGCCAGAGTAACGGTGCGCATAAAGCCCAGAATGTCCTCGGCGATCTCAGCCGCGACGATTTCCGGCTTCGGCGTTGACGCGCCATCAAGGACGAGCGTCGCCTGGAGGCGGACCCAGGCGTCTGGCGGATCCGCGAGATTTGCGATGATAGGGGGCAGGTCGCGCAAATTCGTATCAGCCGCGTAGGGGGCGATGACCTTCGGCGGCGGCGGCGCATCAGTGCTGGCCTGAATCTCAGCCCTTTTGACCGCCGCGATGCGCAGCCCAAGCACGCCGCCCGACGCAACAGCGATGAGCGTAAGCCCCACCATTGCGCCGGCGAAAATCGCGATCGATGGGCCGGCCGGGGCTGGCGGACCCGGTAATTGTTCAAAATCGTCGCCCATCGTCATCGCGGAGCCGACCCCACCGTCCACACCACGGCCTTCGGCCCGGCGGACAATTGGCCGGCGAGCTCATGGACTCTTCGCGTGTGATATTGCCTCATTCGCCTGCGGCCTCTCCAGTTTGGCGACCTCAAAATGGCTTGAACCAATCATAAAGCTGCTGACCCCAGGCCGGCTGCTGCACCTCCATGATCCGGCCTCTGCCGCCGTAGGAAATTCTCGCTTCGGCGACCTTGTCGTAGGAAATCGTATTATCTCTCGATATGTCGCGCGGCCGTACGATTCCTGCGACGTTCAACAAACGCAGCTCGAAGTTGACGCGCACCTCTTGCGAACCGCTGACAATGAGATTGCCATTCGGCAAGACGTCCGTGACGACGGCGGCGACCGACAGTTGAATCTTCTCCGAGCGGTCAGTGGTCCCCTGCCCTTGTGTCGATGACATGGACTCGGATGTCAGCTGAGGGTTGAATTCGCTTATTTTACTGTTGACGCCGAGCTTCCAATCGAAATTTGCGTTGACTTTCGAATCAAGCGAACGGTCCGTCGCGTTGCCGAATGTCGCGCGGTCGTTGATTGCGATATTGACGGTCACTACATCGCCTATCTTGGCCGCTCTCGGATCGCTGAAAATATCGGCGCGCCCGCCGCTCCAGATTGATTGCGAATTGCTCTTGCCCGCCGGCAAGAAAAGCGCGCTCGCGGTCGGCTGAACATCGGCGATGAGGCCTGTGCCGACCGGGCTCATGGAAGGCTCCCTTCCAATCTCCCTGACATCGCCGGCGCAGCCGCAAAGCGATAGTACGAAAAGGACAAGCGCCACGTATCTCATCTAGGACTTTTTTCCATCCAGCGCGGAGTCGGAACCCGCCATAGAACGTGCGAGCCGCGCGGCGCGGCCCGCCTCCATTTCATCGAGGATAGCGCTCGCGGCTCGCGCCGGAAGCTTCGCCAGGATCGCCGCGGCGATTGAATCGTCCATAGCCGCAAGTTGAAGAGCCGCCGCGTCGGGCTGCATCCTTGCGTAAATCATCACGACGCCTTCCGTCGCCTGTTTCAGCATGTCGTCCCGCTTATGAAGCCATGCTTCATATTCGGCCTTCTTAGCCTCCAGCTCGGCCAGACGCGCACCAATCTGTGCCGCAAGTTCAGAAAGCCTGGCTGTCTGCCAGGCGATTCGCGCATCGCCAATGACGCCAGCGTTATTGAAACAGAATTGCTGAACGTCGGATTGTGGCGGCTTCGCTTCCGCGCCTCTCGCCGGATCAGATTTCTTCTGCTCAAGGCTGCGGCCAGTATCCGGCATGGCGACAGCGATCGCCGTGTAAATTATCAAGCCGATCATGGAACGCGAAACTCTACATATCATCTGCGTCGTCTCCAGCGCGCTGCCCTAATCATCTTTGAATTGACTTGCGCAGGGCTGGTCACGACGGCCGCCTCCGATCATTGAACGACGAGCTCGGCGTGGAGAGCCCCCGCGGCCTTGATCGCCTGAAGAATGGCGATGATGCCCATTGGCTTCAGGCCAATGCGATTGAGTCCGGATACAAGCTCTCGCAAGCTTGCGCCTCGCACTATGCCGATATGTCCGCCCTGCTGATTTGTGTCTATGTCGGTGCGTGGAACGACCACCGTCCGACCGTTCGAGAACGGGGCGGGCTGTGAGACTTCAGGCGTCTCGACGACGCGGACGTTGAGATTGCCATGCGTCACCGCGACGGTCGAGACCTGGACATCCTGCCCGATGACGATCGTGCCGCTGCGCGAGTCGATGACGACGCGGGCAGGCGCGTCGGGCTCCACCAGAAGATCGCCAATTTCAGCCATGAAGCGGGTCGTCCCTACATTTGCCGGCTTCATAAGGGCGACAGAATTCAGATCGCTTTCGCGCGCAAGACGGACGCCATATCGACGAACTCCAAATCGATTGATCGCATCAGCTATCAAGGTCGACGTATTGAAATCGGGATTCTTCAGGACGAGGGCGAGCGGCCCGACATCCCTCAGCCCGCCTGGCACTTCTCGCTCAACCAAGGCGCCATTGGGGATATGCCCAGCCGTCGCGACATTTTGCGTGATCGTCTCGGCCTGCCCTTGGACGACGAAACCAGCGACAGCGACTTGTCCCTGCGCAATCGCGTATGTCTGGCCGTCGACGCCCAACAGCGACGTCAGGATCAAAGTTCCGCCGTAAAGGGACGTCGCGTCACCGAGAGAAGACACCGTGACGTCCATGCGCGATCCGGGCTGGATGAAGGGGGGCAGATCGGCCGTCACAAGGACTGCTGCGACGTTCCGTGTCCGCAACGCAAGGGCGCGAACATTGATTCCCATGCGGTCAAGCATCGACTGCAGCGCCTGTTGCGTGAAGGTCGAATTCGTTAGCGTGTCGCCGCTGCCCTGAAGCCCGACAACGAGCCCGTAGCCGACAAGCTGATTGTCGCGGACGCCTTGCAAGGTGACGATGTCCTTGATGCGTACCGACGCCTCGGCAGAGACAGCCACGATTGCGCTGAAAAGAAGAATCAGAAATGTGCGAAGCATCAGCCGCCGCTCAAAAGAATAGTGCCATCGGCCTGTACAATTCCCGAGACCGTCAACCCCGTCTCGAGATTGCGCAAGGATATGATGTCGCCAACGCTGCCGTCCTGAAGCGCCGCGCCATAGGTCGCGATTGTCAGGCCGCCCTCTGCGAACACAATCCTGACCTTCGCGCCGTTCGCTACAATCTTCGGCGCCGACACCGCATTCGAAGGCACCGGCGCACCGGGCAGCAAGGTTCTTCGCGCAATTTTCCCAACGAGCAAGTCACGGCTGACGATCACATTGGCTCTCACCGCAGAGGTCAGGCCAAAGTCGCGATCAACCAGCCAATTGTCTTTGATCGCATCGCCCGGATAGATCGTAATAGCGGGGACAGGCAACACATTCGACTCGGATGCGAACGCCGGCGGCAGCGTGCAAGATCCGAGAATTACGATGAGGCAAGTGGCGTATGTCGTTGCGCCCCCAAGAGTGCCCCTGAGCATCCCGATCATGTCCCTACCCCATGTTCTTTGAAACCGTGCTCTCCATGTCGGAGGCGGCCTGGATCACCTTTGAATTCATTTCATAGGCGCGCTGCGCAGAGATAAGATCCGTGATCTCCTTGACGGGATCGACGTTCGAGCTCTCAAGATATCCTTGGCTCACCGTCGCAAAGCCCGGATCGCCGGGAATGCCAACCACCGGCGGGCCCGACGCCTCCGTTTGGAGATAGAGATTGTTCCCAAGAGGCGTCAGCCCGGCGTCATTCGCAAAATTCGCGATAGTAATCTGACCGAGCTGCTGCGGAGCAGTCTGCCCCGCAACCGTCGCCGAAACAATTCCAGACTGGCTTACGGTCACGCTGAGAGCATTGGTCGGAACTGTCATCGCAGGACTGACGACATATCCATCCGCCGTGACGATCTGCCCTGTGCCGTTTGTATTGAAAGCGCCATCCCTCGTGTAAACGATGCCGCCATTCGCGTCAGTCACTTGAAACCAGCCGCGCCCGTTGAGCGCCATGTCGAACTGGTTTCCGGTATTGGCTAATGCGCCTTGGATATGAAGATTGCGGATCGATGCTGTGCGCACTCCGAGACCAAGTTGTGCGCCTTCTGGAATTGTGCTGCTCTGGCCGCGGCTTGATACGCCCTGCAGACGCTCGGCCTGGTAAAGCAGATCCGTAAATTCGGCGCGCGCGCGTTTGAATCCCGTGGTGTTGATGTTCGCTATATTGTTCGCTATGACCGCAACATTGAGATCTTGGGCGGCCATGCCCGTGGCGGCAATGGAAAGCGCTTTCATTTCCTCTCCTTAGATCGCCATTTGAGACAGTGACTGATAGGCCGAGACGACTTTGTCCCGAATTGCGATTGCCGTGTTGAGCGATTGTTCTGCGCCCATCACCGACTCCACAACTTGCTGAACCGATGCTTTGCCCTGAAGCGCGGAGATCGCAGTCGCTTCGCCGCTCTTCAGATCATTGACGGCCCGGGCGGACACGTCCGCCATGACCTGGCCGAAATCCGCGCTGCCCCCTGCCGGGGTGAGCGTTGCGGAGATAGAAGGCGATGCGGTCGTAGCACTGGAGCCAAGAACAGAGCCAAGAAGCGAAAGAGCGGCAATCATGATGAATTCCTCAAAAGATCGATGGCCATTGAAGAAAGATCCCTTGTTTGTTTGACGATTTGCAAATTGGCTTCGTAAGAGCGATTTGCTTCGCGCATGTCGGCCATTTCCATGACCATGTTGACATTCGGAAGTTTGACAAACCCCTTTGAATCTGCGGCGGGGTTTCCAGGATCCTGCTCGACCCGGAACGGCGCCTTGTCGACGCCGATGGCGCTGACATGCACCAGCTCTACACCAGAGACGCGGTCCATCTCGCTGGCAAATGTAATGGTCTTGCGCGCATAAGGATCAGCCCCAGGCGTCGATCCCGTCGATTGCGCATTGGCAAGATTTTCGGCGACGACCCGCAATCGCGCGGATTGCGCTTCAAGGCCGGAACCGGCAATTCTGAGAGATGCATCAAGTGGATCGATCATTTCCTATCCTTTGACGCTCGCCATAAGCATTTGGTTGAAAGCTTTGACGATGCTCGTGTTGAGCGAGAACGAACGATTGACCTCGCCCGCCTTCATCATCTCGTTCTCAACGCTGACTGAATTTCCAGAATGCGTGGTCTCCCAGGCTGCGGCGTCCCTGGTTGCGATCTGATCGGGCCCCAAGGGATCCACGCCGATATGACCCGGGTTCGTCGCCACCATGTGGATCGTAGAGTCGTTGAAAACGTCTTCGAAGGGAACAACATCTCCAGCCGTAAAGCCCGGCGTATTCGCATTCGCGACGTTGGTTGCAACCGCGGCTTGACGCACAGTTAACCAGCGCGCCTGCTGCGAAGCGAGATCGAAAAGGTGGATCTGACCCACGACGGCCTCCTAACAAAGCGTTCGCTCAAACACTGGTTTTAGAGGAAACGCCTTGCACCAGGCTGACCCAGATGCCGTCAACACAGTTGTCACCATACAAAGAACATGGGCACAGCCAGTCGTTGGAGCTCACGCATCATCTATAACCGGCACTCGCCGCTTTTCGGACGTTAAAGCATCACCGAAAGCCAACGATCAAATGCCTGTCTTCGAAATCGAAGAATCGGCGGCGCGCGTCGGCCGTGATTATCTATCCGGCGCCTGAGAAGACACGCGCGTCGGTCAGCGCCTCGATCATGTGGGACGTGTCCTGCATCAGATCGCCTGAGGATTGGGTCGCTTCAAAATGTTCGATCGAGACTCGTGTCTTATCGCCGGCGAGAACGAGCCTGAACACGATCCATATGTCGCGATGTCGAAATTCCATGGCGATGGTGATCTCCGGAGCACCGCCCCAATCCAGTTCATACTCCGCCGCCCATGCATAGTGGAGGGTCTCCGCGCGGAAGAAGAGCTCAATCGAAGAATTCACGATGTCCTGGATATTTGCGAATTTCTCAAAGCGGATGCAGGCAATGTAGTCAGCGACGTCTATAAGCTGCAGTTCCTCGGCGACCGGTTCAATGGCGTCGCGGAGAATCCTCGCCCTCAAGTCAGCCTCATCGCGGCGCCGAGATGACATGGGAGCGACCTTCACTTTATGGCGGTCGTGTTCGCGCTCTTAGAATACAGAAAATGAATGAGCTCCGCCACAGCCTTATAGAACTCCGGCGGGATCGCCAGATCGACCTCGACGCTACCATACATGGATCTCGCAAGCAGCTTATCTTCGATGACCGGAATCGAGTGTTGTTCCGCAATCTCGCGAATCTTGAGGGCGATGAGATCCTGCCCTTTCGATAGCACCATAGGCGCGCCACCCTCTTCCTTAACGTAGCGAAGTGCGATCGCGTAATGCGTTGGATTTGCGATGACGAGAGTGGCCCTTGGCACAGCCGCGATCATGCTCTTGCGCAAACGATCCTGCGCCAGCGAGCGCAATCGCGCCTTCTTCAAGGGGTCGCCCTCGTTTTGCTTCATCTCATCCTTGATCTCCTGCTTGCTCATGCGCAGTTCGCGTCGCCAGTGCGTGCGCGCCCAGACAAGATCCGCGGCAAGTAGAACAACCGTCACGACGCACACGACGGACAAAAGCCGCATCGCAATCGAAAGAATCAATTCCGGAATTGCTTCCGGCTCGACCGCCATCGCATCGACCAAATGATTCTCCTGCCAATGCAAAACGGTGAACGCGACAACAGAGATAGAGCTCAATTTGAAGACGCCCTTGAGAAACTCCACTTGCCCACGGGCGCTGCATACTCGCTGCCATCCGGCGCCTAAGGAGATGCGTTGAAAATTGGGTTGTATCCGATCGAAGGCGAAGCGCGGCGCATTCTGAATCAGTGAGGCTAAGACGCCCGCCGCACAGAATATAACCAAAGGCGTGATCATAAGCTTGCAAGCGCTCCACCCGACCACTTCAAGCAGGGCGACAGCGTCGAAGCCATTGCGGAGCGACACCGCGCCGGCGTCATCCAGCAACCGCTGCAGCAATTCCGTCATCGAAGCGACGAATTCCTTCGCGAAGAAAGCGCCAATAATCAGCATGGACGAGATCGAGGCGAAGATCGAGGCTTCTTTGGAGAACGGAACATTGCCGCGCTCCATCTCGTCGGCGAGCTTCTTTTCCGTTGGCTCTTCTGTGCGGCTTTCCTTCTCCTCCGCCATAAACGCCTATTCCCGGCTACTCATAGAGTTCATCTTCATCCTCGGACGAATTCAACTCGATCTCACCATTGCTCGATAATTCGAGGGCGGTGTCGGCGATCATGCGGCGCGCCTTGAGAACGTCGCGCTGAAGGGCGGGACCGCCATTGGCCAATTCGCTATCGACGATCCGGCGCGCGCGCGCAGCGAGCGAAGACAGGATCGAATCGCGAAAGCCGGCGTCTGTGCCCTTCAAGGCAAGGACCACCAACTCCGTCGGAATTTTGTCGAAGAGGACGCTGCGCGCCTTTGGCTGCAGCTTGATGATGTCGTCGAAGGTGAACATAAGGCCGCGCAGGACCTCCGCCGCCTTCGGCCGCGCCGCCGCGAGGCTCTGCATCACGTCTTCCATTTGATCACGTTCCATCTTATTGATAATATTTGCTATTCTGACATTCTGCTCACTGCCGTTCTGACGGGACAGGTTGGAGAGAAGGTCTTCTTGCAACTGGCCCTGAATGATGCGGACCGCGGCTTCCGTAACCTGCCCTATGCTCAGCATTCGACGCATCATCTCATTGCGAAGATCACGCGGGAACTGGCCCATCACCTTGGCTGCACAGACCGGAGTCACCTTCGACAAAATGAGCGCCGCGGCCTGCGGATGTTCCTTGGCAAGATAAGCGCCCAGGGTTCCCTCGGGGACGTTTGAGAGCCGCTCCCACATCGCTTCATTCGAATTGCCGGTGACATCCGACATCACATCGGCAATTTGCTCCGGCGACAGGACGCCGTCGAGCATTTGCTCAACCTCGTTTGGCGAACCGAGAAGATCCACTCCATTGGCGAACTGACTTGCGAAATCTTCGACAAGCAATTCCAGCGTCGGCGCGGGAACGACGCCAAGCTCCGCGACGGAACGCGTGATCTGCTTCAATTCGTCGACGTCGAAATGTTTCAAGAGACGGCTTGCAAGCGGCTTTCCCATAGCAAGCAGCAGGGCGGCGACCCTTTCGGGCCCGCGCAGAAACCTCTGGCTCACGCCACTCGCCTGGGCGATAGAGGCCGCCATCTCTAGTCGACAGCTCCAGCGGGGCCGACGATCTCAGTCAGCGATACGCCAAAGCGCGAATTGTCGTCTTCCACCACCACGATTTCCCCTCGCGCGATGATGCGGCCGTTCACAACGACGTCAACCGGCTCTCCAACCCGATGATCAAGCGGTATGACGGCGCCACGTCCGAGTTTGAGCAGATTGGAAACCGGCATCACGGCTGAGCCCAACACCACCTGAACCACAACCGGAATACGAAGGATCGTGTCGAGATTACGACCTCCATTTGATTGCGTCAGCGAGTCCGCGTCGAGGCTCTCGCCCAAATTTGTCGCTCCAACATCTACGTCTGACATGATTCCGAGTTTCCCTTTCAATGACCGGATAGAGTTTTGTCATCTGTATTCATGCTGCGAACCAGCTATTTGCGTTAACGCAGGAAAGACGGCGCGCCCAATTTTGAAGCCGCTCCGCACGATTTATCGCGATAGAACGTCATCGATGAATTCCTGCTCCTGGTTCACGGATTCATCGATGCGTAGCGTGTAGAAACCTTCGCCCTGCCCGAGATTGCACCAGAAAAGAGGCTCGGCATTGCACTCCAGCCTGATGCGCGTCTTGGTAGTCGCCTGAAGCTGGAGAATGCCTCCAACTTTCAAGTCGGCGATATCCGCGAGGACAAAGTGACGCTCTTCGATCACGCCCTTGACGGCGACCTCCGTGCGTCCGATTTCGCTCTCAATCTGCCTGGTCCATGCCGGGTCGCGCACCGCGGCGTCATTTGAGAGATCGCGCCCCAATTGCTGACGAACGGAGTTCAGCGCCGCTTGCGGGATCAAAACGAACATCTCGCCATGGCGCCCGAGAATGCGAAGCTTGACTTTTGCGTTGACGCCGAACGAGTTCCTTGGCGCAATGACGGCGAAATCCAGCCTCGTCTCCACTCGCTCCAGCTTGAAGACCGTGTCGCTCACCGTCGCAAATGAGCTTTGCAGGGCGCGCCCCAGGAGTTCGAAAGTCTTTTGCGCAAGACGTAGTTCAAGGCTTGACAATTTGCGCCTTTCCCCAAAGGCCGCCTCGCCTCCATCGCCGCCGAAAAGCGCCTCCGCCAACGTGAAGATGAAATTGTGATCGAGCCCCATCAGGATGCGCGAATCCCAGGCCTGCACGTGGAAGATGCCTATGACGACGTTGTTTTCGAAAGTGTCGAGCACGTCCCCCATGCGCTTGGCGGCGATGGCGTCGACCGAAAAGAAGGCCGGAGCCGGGGAAAGCTGACGCAAATTTTCGGAACTTTGCGCCACCATTCGATCGAGGATCACATGCAGCATTGGCATGCGGTCAATCGATATGCCCGGAGCGTCAAGCAGCCGCTCCGACCCGTTCAGCACAGAATTATTGGAGTGAATATCCGACATGGTTGATCAGGCCGCCTGTTGCTGAACGGGTTTCGGTCCGCCGGAAACGGTCTCATTCTCAACCATGTCGATGGAGGGCCGATCATGCGATGCGATCGTCTTGCGCCCGTGCTCCAGAGCGATCTGCGGCATGGCGCCATTCATGAAAGCGAGGAGAGTCTGCTTGACGATGATGTAGAGACGGCAGCGCACCGAGCGCGTCGCCTTGACCTTGTGCGCAAGGGGGGAGACAACCCCATAGGATACGAAAATGCCCGTGAATGTTCCGACCAGCGACGCGCCGATGAGCCCGCCGAGAATTTCAGGCGATTGATCCAGCGCGCCCATCGCGTGAACGACGCCAAGGACCGCGGCGACAATGCCTAGCGCCGGCAGGCCTTCGGCGATAGCCGTCAGGGCATGGTAAGGCTTTAGCTTGTCATGCGTGACCGTCTGAATCTCCTCATCCATCAGCGCCTCGATTTCATGCGTGCGGGCATTACCGATGATGATCAGGCGGCAATAATCGCAGATGAAGCTCGTCAGATTCGCATCAGCGAGGACCTTCGGGAAATTCTTGAAGATCGCGGATTCGTTCGGATTGTCGACATGCTGCTCGACCTCGCTCCGCGCCTTGCCGCGCAGTTCCCGCATAAGCGTGTAGAGAACGCCGAGAACGTCGAGATAGTCGCGCTGGGTCGGACCCCGATTGAGAATTGCCTCGACGATCGCGCCCGCGGTGTCCTTGATCGTGGCCAGGGAATTAGCGATGATGAATGTGCCGAGGGAAATGCCGAGGATGATGCAGAATTCCCACGGCTGGAAAATAACCTCGAGATGGCCGCCCATGCCTGCGAAGCCGCCGAGCATGCAGCCGAGTGCGACAATCATGCCGATTAGAAACGCCAAGGCCCACCTCATGCCGTCGACAACCTTGCGGAAATGATTAAACGGCCGGCCTTGCTTCAGGCTGAATTCAGCAACTCCAATTCGATCGAAATGCGCGCTTCAACGCCGGGGCAAGAAAAAGACAAAAAACGCGGCGATGCTTGAATTCCATTTGCTTCTGGAGGCGCTGATGCCGGCGATCAGGTTAGTCTTCGTTTCGGCTTGGCTGATCGGCGGTTCGCTGACGGCTTCGGCTCAGGTCGCGAGTTTCGATTGTGCGAAAGCGGCGACCTCGACGGAGGTCGCCATTTGCCGCGAGCCCTTGCTTGGCGCGAAGGATATCAAAATGGCGGCCTATTATCAGATCCTGGTCAGCGTCGAGCCAGCCTGGAGCGGTATGGCCTATCGCGAGTTTCGCGACAATCAGCACGATCTGCAGGCCAATTGGGTGACGCAGGCGCGCAACGCGTGCGAGGGCGACGTCGCCTGTTTGGAGCTGGCCTATGACAGGCGCATTGACGAATTGACGTCGACGATCGCGAAAAGTCTCGGCCTGACCTATGGCCGCATGTGCGACGGCGGTTGAGTATTTTACGATCTTCGATGAATCGGAGAACGTTGCTCTCCTCCCTGGCGGAGAAGCGGCGTCGAGATCGCGCCAAAACGCCTTCGTTCACGCTCCTCACGGATTTTTAATATCCGACCGCCAGCGTTCCGCGCTGACGCAGGTCGGCTGCTCCCATCAGAAGGCCCTTCGCGCGCAAGATGCTCTCCGCCGACCCCCAGGCGCCGCGCGTCGCGACGTTCTGGCCCAACGCCTCAAGCAGCCGGATCGTGTCGATGGAAACGCCGCGCTCGACCTCGAGTTCGTCCGGAACACCCTGATGATGAATACGGGGCGCGGCCGTCGCTTCGGCAATGTTCATTTTGAAATCAACGATGTCGCTGATGATTTCCGTAACGATGGTGATGATGCGAGAGCCGCCCGGCGAACCGGTGACGAGTTCGAGTTCGCCGTCGCGAAAGAGCATCGTCGGAGCCATGGAAGACAATGGCCGTCTGCGCGGCGCCGGCGCATTCGCTTCGCCGCCGAGCAAGCCAAAAGCGTTCGGCGCGCCGGGTTTGGCTGCGAAATCGTCGAGTTCATTATTGAGAAGCACGCCGGCCCCCTCCGCGACGAGACCGAGGCCGTAAGAAAAATTCAACGTGTAAGTATTCGCCACCGCGTTGCCCTCGGCGTCAACGACCGAAAAATGCGTCGTCTGATCGCTCTCATAAGGCGCGGGATCAAGTGGCGTAATCTCGCTCGCTGGCCGCGCCCGGGCCAGAGAGATCTCGGCGCGCAGCCGAGCCGCATAGGCTTTTGAGATCAGGCCGCGAACCGGAATGGCGATCTGGTCGGGATCGCCGAGGTATTTCGCGCGGTCGGCGTAGGCAAGCTTCATCGCCTCGGCGAGAACATGGATGGTCGCGGCGGATCCCTCGCCGAAGTCAGCCAGGGGAAAGCCTTCAAGGATATTAAGAAGTTCGATGACGTGGACGCCGCCAGACGAAGGCGGCGGCATGGAGATGATTTCATGGCCACGGTAGAGGCCGCGGACCGGCTCGCGCTCGATGGCGCGATAGGATTTCAGGTCATCAAGCGTCATGCGGCCGCCCGCTGCCCGAACGCTGGCGATGATTTTGGCGGCGACTTCGCCGGTGTAAAAGGCGCTCTCGCCATCGGCGCCGATCGCCTCGATGACATTGGCGAGATCGGGCTGGGCCAGCGTCTCGCCGCGCCTCAGCGGCGATCCATCGGGATGCAGGAAGATCTTTGCGCTTGACGGCCAGCGCGCGAGCCGGCGCGTCTGCTGCAGCGAGTCGGCAAGATCATCTTCCACCACGATTCCTTCGCGAGCGAGGCGAACGGCCGGCGCGACGAGGTCGGCGAGCGACAATTTGCCGGAGCCATAGCGATGGAAAGCGAGCGTCAGCCCTGCGACCGTTCCCGGCACGCCGACGGCGAGCCCCGTATCGCGGGATTTGGTCGGGCTCGCAGCTCCAGTCGCGTCAAGAAAGACGTCGCGCGTCGTGGCCTCGGGCGCTGTTTCGCGATAGTCGATGGCGATATCCTTATTCGATTCGGCCAGATGCACCAGCATGAAGCCGCCGCCGCCGAGATTTCCGGCGCGCGGCAAAGTGACGGCGAGCGCGAATCCGACCGCGACCGCGGCGTCGACCGCATTGCCGCCACGGCGGAGAATGTCGACGCCGATCCGCGCCGCCTTTCCTTCCTGCGCCGCCACCATCCCGTGCTCGGCCAGAACGGGGAGAAATCGCGCGCCTTGCGAAACGATCGGGGACGTTGATGCCGGCGAGGTCGAATCCGCGAGCGTCGGCGATGCGGCGATAAGGGCGAGCGCCGCAAACGTGGTCGCGATGAAGCGGCGCTGGCCTGGAGAAAGCCACGCGGCGCAGCCTGGAGTTCGCTTGAGAGAGCTTTTCGTTTTCATCAAATCAGGAAATCTCTATTTTGCGCGCCAGATACGAACCGGGCGTTGGCGTCCGAAGACACTCCCGCCAGGACAAAACACCATCGTCACAGTGCGTCATCATGGTCTGCGACAATGGCCAAAAAGATCGCGCCATAGCGTTCGAGTTTGGCTGGGCCGACGCCGTGAACGAGCTTCAATTCGTCTTTCGTGCGCGGGCGCGCCCTGGCGATGCCGATCAGAACGCTGTCATGAAAGATGACGAAAGGCGCCTGCTTCTGCCTCCTGGCGATTTCGAGACGTTTTGCTTTCAGCGCCGCCAAGAGATGATTCTGCGTCGCCGTCAGACCGGCGTCGCGCGGCCGCGCAGAAAACGCGCTCCGCTCGAGCGTCGCATCCGCGTCAGCCGCGCTCTCGATCTGCCGCAACGCCCGCCGGACTGCGACTGCGTCCGGCAAATCCGTCCCGGCGCGCAGATTAAGCGGCGCTTCGCCGATCAGAACCTCGCGCCCGGCCGGCGTGACGATCCAGCGGTCGCGATCGCAAGAATCCTGCGCGATCAGATCGGCCGCGTGCAGCTGATGGAAAATGCTGCGCCATTCGCCTGGCTTGAACTCCTTGCCGACGCCAAAGGTCGGCAGGCGGTCATGGCCATGCCGGGTAATCGCCGCCGTGGCGTTGCCGATGAGCAGATTGGCGAGATGGCTGGAGAAGAACCGCCCCGAAGTCCGATGGATCGCCGACATCACTTTCTGGGCGGCGACGACGCCGTTGAAGAAGGGCCATTTGCCCTCGCAGACATCGCAATTGCCGCAAGGTTCGGAGGCTTCCCCGAAAGCCGCGAGCAAGGTCTGGCGGCGGCAGCGCGGCGTCTCGCAGAGCGCGAGGAGCCCGTTGAGTTTACGCCGTTCGAGGCGCTTTCTCTCAGGCGGCGAATCGCTTTCAGAAATTTGCCGCTCGCGCAGCCTGACGTCGGCCTCGCCGAACAGCGTCAACGTGTCGGAGGGCAGACCGTCGCGGCCGGCGCGGCCGATCTCCTGATAGTAGGCTTCGATGCTTTGCGGCAGATCGGCATGGCAGACAAAGCGCACATTCGGCTTGTCGATGCCCATGCCAAAAGCAATCGTCGCGACGATCACGACGCCGTCACAGCGCAAGAATTCATCCTGATGAGCCGAGCGAATCTCGGATGCAAGCCCCGCGTGATAGGGCAGCGCCGCAACGCCCTTCGCGCTCAACGTTTCGCTGAGCTTTTCAACGCCTTTGCGGGAGGCGCAATAGACGATGCCGCTTTGTCCCTTGTGGCGCGCGATCATCGTCTCGATCTGATGCGCGACATTGGCTTTGCGCTGCATGGCGAGATGGATGTTCGGCCGGTCGAAAGAACGCACAAAGACGCGAGGCTTGGCCGGAAACAGCTTTTGCACGATGTCGTCGCGGGTCGGCGCATCGGCCGTCGCAGTGACAGCGATGAGCTGCATGTCTCCTATCGATTTCGCGACCTGCGCGAGATCGGAATATTCCGGCCGGAAGTCGTGGCCCCATTGCGACACGCAATGCGCTTCGTCGATGGCGAGAACATTGGCTCCGGCTTCGCGCAGCAGGGCCTGCGTGTCGCCGCGCACCAGGCGTTCAGGCGCGACATAAACAAGGCGGTAGCGTCCTTTGCGCAAGCCCGCCTCGATCAAGGCGTTGTCGCTCGCGCTATTGACCGAATTCAGCGCGGCGGCGTCGACGCCGCGCCCGCGCAGCTGCTGCACCTGATCGCGCATCAGGGCGATGAGCGGAGAAACGACGATGGTGAGGCCTGGGCGGATGATCGCCGGTAATTGGTAACAGAGCGATTTGCCCGAACCCGTCGGCATCACCGCCAAAATGTTCTCGCCGGCGAACGCCGCCTCCAGGACGTCGGCCTGGCCCGGCTTGAAATCCGTGAACCCGAAGAATTTTTGGAGCGCGGCGCGGGCCTCGGCCATGTCGTCGTTCAAGAGAACCCCGGTGCGTCGACAGTTTTGCCGGTTCGGCAAGATTCGAACAAGTCCCGCGTCTCCTTGCTTAGAGATGCTTTTGCCATCATAGGCGGCCCTACCCCGCGGCCCCAGCGATGAGCGTGTCGATCTCGGCTTTCACTTTCGCCGCGCGCTCCGGCGTCATCGCAAGGCGCGGCGTATCGATCGTCTTGTCCGTGACCATGCGGCCGGGGTGCGGCGACAAAATGATGATGCGGTCGGCGAGAGCGATCGCTTCTTCGACGTCATGCGTGACGAGCAACGTCATCGTCTTGCGCGCCTCGACCAGCGTCAAAAGCTCGGCGCGAAGCCGCAGCGCCAGGGCGGCGTCGAGTGAAACGAAAGGCTCGTCGAGAAGCAGCAGGTCCGGCTTGACCGCGAAAGCCCGCGCTATGGCGACGCGGCGCGCGAGACCCAGCGACAATTCGCCTGGAAAATGATCAAGATGCTCAGTTAGTCCGAGTGCGCTGAGGATGTCGTCGAGACCTGGCCCCGGCGTTGCTCCCGCCAGCAGCAGATTTTGCGCGACCGTCCGCCACGGCAACAGCCGCGGCTCCTGAAAAACCATGCCAATCTTGTGCGGCGAAGGCAGGCGAACGACGCCCTCGAAATCGTGATCGAGCCCGGCGATGATGCGCAACAAGGTGGTCTTGCCGCAGCCTGAGGGGCCGAGCAGGGCGCCGACCTCTCCGTCCTTCAGATTAAAGGCGACGTCGCGCAGGACAAC
Source organism: Methylocella tundrae (assembly GCF_038024855.1). Classification (NCBI taxonomy): domain Bacteria; kingdom Pseudomonadati; phylum Pseudomonadota; class Alphaproteobacteria; order Hyphomicrobiales; family Beijerinckiaceae; genus Methylocella; species Methylocella tundrae. Next base: position 12,288 of record NZ_CP139089.1, on the reverse strand, counting down.
GCGGCTATCGCCGGCGGCGATCCTGAGCGCCTTTCGGGCGATGATGACCTCAAGCATGTTTCGGCCGCCAACGGGAGACATGGCGTTCGATCGGCTGCACGATGAAAGTCTCGATCGCCAGCATCAGGGCGACAAAGGGAAGCGCATAGGCGAGAAGACGCGTGACGTCGAAAAGTTGAAAGGCGGTGCCGATCTCGAAGCCGACGCCATTCGAACGGCCGAGCAATTCGACGACGAGCACGATCTTCCAGACCAGCGACAGGCCGGACCGCGTCGCCGCCGCGAGATAAGGCGCAAGCTGCGGCAGAATGACGTGCCGGAAGCGCACGCCGAGCGGCATGACGAAGACTTCCGCCATCTCATCGAGGCTGCGGTCGAGCGCCCTTGCCCCCTCGCGCACCGTCGCCGCCGTGTTCGGCAGCTTGTTCAGCGCCACCGCGCCGATCGCCGCGACCTCGTTGAGCCCGATCCAGATGTAGGCGAGAACAATCACAACCAGCGCCGGAAGATTGAGAAGAACGATGAGCCAAGGATCGCAGAAGCGATCGACCGCCTTGTTACGGCCCATCGCCATGCCGAGCGCCGAGCCGATCGCCATGGCGAAAACAAAAGCGGCGATCACGCGCGCCAACGTCGCCCCAAGGTTGAAGAAGAGAGCGCCGGAACGCGCCTCGGCGCCAATCACAGTCAGAACGGCTTGGGGCGAGGGAAGCAGACGCGAGCCGGCGACGCTCGATCCGACCTCCCACATCAGCAACAGCAGCAGCAGCGACGCCAGACGAATTGACACGGCTCAGTGTTCCGCCGGAGTTTGGTTCTCGGCGCCCTTGTAGAACGTGCCCGGATTGAGTTCGTTCGCGGCGCCAACAAGCTCGGGCCCGCCAATATCACGCAGGATATGGTAGAGCGCGGCGGCGTCCGCGGCCTCGTCCTCGACGGGGCGCGTTGGAATGCCCTCGACATAGCGCTTGCGATAAAGCGCCAGCTCCTTTGGATCCGTTACGCCGATCTCTTTGCCAATCCGCGTCCAATCCGCATCGGAGCGGGCGAGTTCCTCCTTGGCCTCATGCGCGATCTTGAAAAACCGGTCGAGCGCCGCGCCATGGCTCTTCGCCAGGCTCTCGTCGAAGACATAGCCGACCATGGCCAGAGGTCCCTTGGCGCCAAGCCGCCTTTCGACCTCATCTATGCCGATCAACCGGCGGAAACCACGGGCCTCGAGAGACACGACATAATTCCAGAAATTGAGATTGGCGTCGAGTTCGCCGTTCGCGGTCTTTGCGTAAAGCAAGGCTGGCGCGCCGAAAACAACATTCGCGCTCGCTTTGAGGTCGAGTCCGTCGCGCTGCGTGTATGCGCGCAGCAGCAGCCAGCTTTTGTCGATCGGGCCGCCCGCGACGCCAATCGTCTTGCCCTTTAATCCATCGAGCGTCTGGATCGGCGAATCAGCTGGAACCATCAGCGCCCCGACGGCCGTCGAATAGGGCTGGAAGACAAAGTTGGAGGCAAGGCCGCGCTCTCTCGCGACCCAGAGCCAATCGCTCAGGATGATATCGACTGCGCCGCCCATCAGCGCGATCTTCGCCGCCTCGGTTGAGGCGAGTTCGGTCACGACGAGGTCGAGGTCCGCTTTGGCGTCGAGCTTGGACGCCTTGATGACCGCGAGCTCCCAGGCGAATGTCCCGGTCTTCTGGACGCCAAGGCGGAGCTTGTCGGCGGCTTCCGAGCGGCCCGCAAACGCGAGCGTAAGGGTGAGACAAAATATCGCCCCGAGCCGGGCGCGCTGCCGGCGCCCTGAATTTCCCTTCGGAGACGATGCGTTTTTCGCATTCTTCTGTCGTTTGGCGGTCAAGATCTGCTCGCTTCTATCTGGCTTCGGGTTGTCTTTTATCGTGGTGTCAGGATACATGGTTTTCCGGGTAAGCGATAATCTCAGGATCGTGACCCTGGCCAACGCTGAAGGCCGCCCGTGAGACCCAAGCGACAGTGCATCGCTCAAGGGAAGGAAACCAGAAAATGAACCTCAGATACGCCTGCATCGCCGCAACCCTTGCTTTTCTCGTCCCCGCCTCCGCAGCTCTGGCCGCCGACGGAGACGCAGCCGCGGGCGAGACGCTCTTCAAGCAGAAGTGCAGCGTCTGCCACAAGATCGGCCCCGGCGCCGTGAACTTCGTGGGGCCGGAACTGAACGGCATCATCGGCCGTAAGGCGGGCACCGCAGCGGGATACAGCTATTCCGACGGCGTCAAGAACGCTGGCTTCGATTGGGATTCGGAAAAGCTGCACACCTGGTTGACCAATCCGAAAGCCATGATCGCCGGCACAAAAATGATCTTCCCCGGCCTGCCGAAGGAATCGGATCGCGATAACGTCATCGCCTATATCTCCCAGTTCAAGGCCGACGGCTCCAAGTAACCAGCCCTATCACAACTGCTATCCCTCGCGCCGCATGAGCATGCCTCGCGAGGGATCATAAGCGATGATGGCGGCGCCGAGAAAAACGATCGTGCAGCCCGCCACCACGGCCAGCGATACCGGATTGATCTGGCCATAGAAGGCGAAACGGATCAGTTCCACGGCGTGGGTGAATGGGTTGAGCTGACAGACCAGCGCCAGCATCGGGGCGCCTTCCTGCACGCGCCAGAGCGGGTAAAGCGCCGTGGACGCGAAAAACATCGGGAAAATGACGAAGTTCATCACCCCCGCGAAATTTTCCAATTGCTTGATCAGCGACGACAGCAGCATCCCGAGCGCGCCGAACATCAAGCCTGACAGGATGAGCGCCGGCAGCACGGTCAGATAGCCCCAAAGGGTCGGCGGCTCGATCTCCCAAAAATAGGCGATCAGCAGGAATGCGTAGACCTGCAGGATCGAGACCGAGGCGCCGGCGACGAGCTTTGCGGTCAACAGAAACCAGCGCGGCAACGGGCTCACCAGAAGCGTGCGCATATTCCCCATCTCGCGATCATAGACCATCGAGAGCGAGGACTGCATGCCGTTGAAAAGCTGGATCATCGCAATGAGTCCCGGCGTGATGTAAACGTCGTAAAGCACATAGGTGTCGTAGGGCGGGATGATCGAAACCCCGAGCACCGAGCGAAATCCCGCCGCGAAAATAAACAGCCACACCAGTGGGCGCACCAGGGCCGAGACGAAACGTTCGCGCTGATGCAAAAAACGCAGCGCTTCGCGCCAGACGACGCCTTTCAGGCAAATCGCATATTGCGTCAGGCTGAAGCCTTGCGCGGGGGCGGATAAGGCGGGAAATTCCTGAGCGCTCATGTCGATTGCGCCTTCTTTCAATGAGATTCCGCGGCGTCGACGCCGGCGAGACGGTTGAAGGCGGCGCTCATGCTGGCGACGCCGGCGCGTGCGCAAACCTCCGCGACCTTGCCCTTGTCGAGGAGCTTGCCGCGATGCAGCACGACAACATCGTCGCTGCTCTCGATCTCGTCGATGAGGTGCGTCGCCCACAAAACGCCAATGCCTTCGGATGCGATGAGGCTGCGCACATGCGTCAGAATATCCGATCGCGCCTTGACGTCGAGCCCGACCGTCGGCTCGTCAAGGAGCAACATGCGCGGGCGATGCAACAGGGCGCGGGCGATTTCGACGCGGCGCATCTGGCCGCCGGAAAGCGCGCGGACCTTGTCGTTGACCCGATCGAGCATGTCGACTTTCGTCAGCACTTCGACAGATCGCGCCTTGGTCTCGGCGGCGCCCATGCCGTGCAGCGCGGCGTGATAACGAAGATTCTGCTCTACCGAAAGATCAAGATCCAGCGTTCGCGCCTGAAACACGACGCCGAGCCGGCGCAGCGCCTCTCCCGGCGTGCGGCTGACGTCCCAGCCGAAAATCGAGATCGCGCCCGCGCGCACGCCAAACAGGCGCGTGATCAAGGAAAACAGCGTGCTCTTGCCCGCGCCGTTCAGCCCCAGCAGGACGGTGAAGCTCGCCGGCCGCACCGCGAACGACACATTATCCAGGGCTTTGCGCTTGCCGTAGGAATGGCTGACGCCGGCAACGTTCAGCGCCGCGACGGAAGCATCTCTTTCGGCGGAAAGGGGCTCGTGCGGGTCGGCGGTCATGGCGCGATCGCAACGCCCCACGGGAAAGGCCCGACGGGGATCGATTTCACCACTTTGAGGTTTGCGACGTCGATGACCGAAACGTCATTGGAAACGCCGTTGGTGGTGTAGAGGTATTTGAAATCGGGCGTAAACGCCAACTGCCAGACGCGCTGGCCGACGAGTAGATATTTATCGACTTTTTTAGTGGCGACGTCGATCACGGCGACGCGGTTCGCAGGGCCTAGCGCGACGAAGGCTTTCGCGCCGTCCGGCGTGAATCTGATGCCGACCGGCTGGACCGCTTCTTTCGCAAGGCCTGGAATGTCGAACGAGATCTTCTGCAGCACCTTGGGGTTGGCGGCGTCGATGACGCTGACCGTGCCGCCGACTTCCGAAGAGACCCAAAGCTCCTTGCCGTTTGGCGTGAATTGCGCCGAGCGCGGCCGCGCATCGACGAGAACATTGGCGAAGATCTTGCGCGTGCTCGTGTCGATGAGATGGGCCATATTCGTCGTTTCCGACGTATTGACCAGCACTTTTCCGTCGGGGCTGAGGGCCATTCCTTCCGGTTCGACGCCAACCGGAATCTGCAGAATGGTCTTGCGGCTCGCGATGTCGATCACGGTCACGAGATTATCGTTCTCATTCGAGGTATAGAGCAGCTTTCCATCCGGGCTCAAAATGAGCAGCTCCGGATCCGCGCCGGACTGAAAGTCGCCGACGACCGTCAAGGTTTTCGTGTCGAGGATCTGGATGGTGTCATCGTCGCCGGCGCAGATGAACAGCTGCGAATTATCCTTGCTGAGCGCGATGCCGCGCGGGCGGCGCCCAACCTTGACCGTGTTGACGACAGCCAGCTTGTCGGTGTCGATGATCGAGATCGAATTGCCCTTCTCGTTGGAGACATAGGCTGTCGCGGCGACAGCCGGGCAAAAAGGAATGAGCGTCATCAGAACGCAAGCCGCGCCGGCGCCGCGGCGCAAGTCTCGAAGGTTCACTGCAGTTTGCATTTTGTTTCCGGTTGATCGAAGCCGAGAGTGTCGAGTTCCGAGACCTGGTGCAGGAAGCCCTCCTGCGGCGAGACGGACACGATCATGCGGCCGTCGCCGAGCAGGATCGGCTGACGCAATTGCTGGTTCCAATGCCGCAACGTCTGCTTCTGGCCTTTGAAAGCGGCGATCGAAAAATCAGGACCTGTCATATAATCGCGCAGGGTCTTTGGATCATTCGAGCCGGTGCGGTTCGCCGCCTCGCCGATCATGCGCACGGCGACCCAGGCCTGATTGTCGCGAGCGTTCATGCCGCGCGAAGCAAGCTTGAAGAACCGGCTCTGCAATTGATAGGCGCCCCACTGCTCATGGCTCGGATCCCAGCTCGTCGGCTTGAGGCCGGCTGAGCCCGCCACCGGCCGCGGGTCGTAAGTGCGATAGGGGAGATAGTTGGCGAAGACATCCGATCGATCCGCCGCGACAAGGACGTCATAAGAAGGCGCGCCCTGTGTCGCGGTGGGGATGAGCCTTTGCGTCTGCACGCTGCCGGAATCGGAGCGCCGCCCCCCGCCGGTGTCTTGATAGGTGCGCTCCTCGACGATCTTGGCGCCAAATTTTTTCGCAGAATGCCGCAACGCCTCGGCAAAGAGCTCATCCTCAGGGTGCGAGCCCTTGATCATGAACCAGCGCGGCCACCGCTTCCAGACAAGATATTGGGTCAGTCCGTCCGCGAGCATTGAATAGGTCGGCGCGACATGGATGACGTCGGCGCGGCAGTTTTGCTCGCGCAGCGAATCGTCATAGGCGCTGGTGTTGAACAGAAGGATGTCCTTGTTCCTGGTCCTGGCGGCGTCGGCGACGGCGAGAAGTTGGTTGGCCGGCAGATCGACGAGGATCAGGCCAACGCCTTTATCGGCGAGAGATTGAAAGGCTTTCAACGGATCGTCGCCGTCTTTCAATTTCACATCTTCGATCTCGAAGCTTTGTCCGAGAAATTTTCCAGTGGTGTTATTGTCCTCGGCCGCGAGCCTTGCGCCGGCGATGCCATCGTCGTCCGCCGGAATATCCAGAATGGAAATGGTGTCGCGTGAATGCGGCCCGCGAATGAAGCCTATCTTCACATCAATTTGAGCATCAGCCGCGAAGGCGACCTTTACGCCAGCAAAGTCGAGCGCGAGCAACGCCAAAGCGAGCATAGAAACATAGACGCGCAGGCGCCGGCCAATCTCCCGAAATCGAAAAATAGCTCCATCCCTTTGTTTTAGCGCATTTTTCTTATGCGGAGCGCGATCGGCTCCGCTTGAAAATGCTTCGGCTCGCAAATTCATTGCGATATGATGGGCTGGAGCCGCGAGCTAATCAAGGCGTTGCGCCCTGTTTGCGATCAACAAAGTCTTGAGCTGCGACTGCGCGGACCACAGTGAGCATGCCTTGTTCATTGGGCTCATCGGCGATGTGCACGCACTGAATCGCGGCGGCCTGCAAAGGCTGCGCGGCATCCGCCGAGATCGCGACATGCGCGATGTTTGTGACGTTAACTCCGGCCTCCTGCGCAAGCCTTAAGAAAATATCCGCGCTGCGCCGGGAATAATGCATGACGGCGCCGATCTCGCCTGCGTCTATGAGAGCGGCGGCCTCTTCATCCAAAGCATCGACCGGCTGCGCCGCATAGACTTCGACCGCCTCGACGACGTGCCCCGCCGCTTTCAGCTCCCGCTCGAGATCGGGCTTGCGATCGCGCCCCGCAAGATAGACGAGCCGAGCCGAGCCGCCGTCGCCCGCAAGCGATTTAACAATCGTCGGGGCGAGGGCCTTGGCGTCGGGGGCGACGTGCCCGTGCCCCTCAAAGCCGCGCTCGCGGGCGGCTTGGAGCGTGCGTTCGCCGACCACATGCAAGGGGATGAGGCGGCGCGCTTCGGGCGATGGCCACTGCGGCGAATCGGAGAATAGCTCGAAGGCCTGCGTGCTCGTCGCCAGAATCGCGTCGGCCACACCGGGCGGCCATTGCGCTCCGGTCGGCGCCATTTCGAGAACCGGCGATAGAATGGCGTGATGACCAATCGCAGTCAGCTTGGCCGCGGTGCGCATGGCCTCGTCCATGGCGCGTGTAAGCAGGATCAGCATTTGGCGTCTAATCCTCGAAGAGATTGGATGGAATGCGCGCGAGGAGTTCGCGGCCCGCCGCCTCGCCTAGCGCCGCCGCCTGTTCGGCGGGGGCGCTGCGGCGCGTCTCGAAATGCTCGGAGCCGTCCGGCCTCAGCACGATGGCGTGAAAATCAAGGTTCGCTCCGTCAATCTGCGCGAAAGCGCCGATCGGCGTCTTGCATGAACCGTCGAGAACATGAAGGAAGGCCCGCTCGGTGGCGAGCGCAAGCCCTGTCGCAGAGTCGAGGACGGGCGCCAGGGCGGACAGCGCGGCGCGATCGTCAGCCCGCGCCGTCACGGCGATCGCCCCCTGCCCCGCCGCCGGCACGAACTCGTTGACATCGAGCAAAGCGTTCGCCTGCCCTTCAAGGCCAAGCCGCTTCAGGCCGGCGAGCGCCAGTAATGTCGCGTCTACCTCGCCCGCCGCGAGCTTGGCGAGCCGCGTCTGCACATTGCCGCGCAGCAGCGCCACGCGAAGATCCGGGCGAAGGCGGCGCACCATGGCGGCCCGGCGCAGCGAGGCCGTGCCGACGACGGCGCCAGGGGCAAGACCAAGCGGATGCGGCGCATGCGGCGAAATCCAGGCGTCGCGCACGTCCTCGCGCGGCAGATAGCCGAGAATGGCGATCTCCTCGGGCAGGAGAGTCGGCAGATCCTTCGCCGAATGAACCGCGATCGTTACCTCGCCGCGCATAAGGGCGAGATCGAGCTCCTTGGTGAACAAGCCCTTGCCGCCGGCCTCGCTCAGGGGCCGGTCCAAAATAGCGTCGCCCGACGTCCTGATGATGACGATTTCGATTGTCTCGGCGCCGACGCCATGCGCCAGCGCGAGACGCTGCCTCAGCTCATGGGCCTGCGCCAGCGCCAGAGGACTGCCCCTTGTTCCGATTCTGAGTTTGAGGTCCTGGAGCAATGGGGGGGGCGAACGAAGAATCGCGAATTTCCTTCATGGGTTTTGGTGGTTTTGAGGATTTGCCGATTTTCTCAAACCGGCGAAATCATTCTAGCCTTTTGTTCCGCCGTATTTTTCACGCGAAGCGGTATCCCTCTCACGCAAAAATACTCTATAGGAGAGGACATTAGCCCGGTCGCGGCCGCGCGCCAAGCCGCTCTCTCCTATCGGATTGATTAGACCATTTTCCATCCCCCGCAATTACGAAAATCGTCCGAAAAGACGGAAGCTCTGAAAGTTGCCCATGCGCGTTCTCGGCATTGAAACCACCTGCGACGAGACGGCCGCCGCCGTCGTGCGCCTGCAACCCGGCGGCGCTGGCGAAATCCTGTCAAACGAGGTGATGAGCCAGATCGCCGAACATGCGGCCTATGGCGGCGTTGTGCCGGAGATCGCAGCGCGCGCGCACATCGAGGTGCTCGACCGGCTCGTGGTGCGCGCGCTGGATCGCGCAGGCGTCAAGCTCGCCGACCTCGACGGCATCGCGGCGGCGGCCGGACCCGGGCTCATCGGCGGCGTCATCGTTGGCCTCACCATGGCGAAGGCGCTGGCGCTGGCGAGCCGCAAACCCTTCATCGCGGTCAATCATCTCGAAGCCCACGCCCTGACCGCGCGCCTGACCGACGAACTGGAATTTCCCTATCTGCTGCTTCTCGTCTCCGGCGGCCACACGCAGCTCGTCGCCGTCAAGGGCGTCGGCGATTATCTCCGGCTCGGTTCGACCGTCGACGACGCCGTCGGCGAAGCCTTCGACAAGGTCGCCAAAATGCTCGGCCTGCCCTATCCCGGCGGTCCCCAGGTGGAAATCGCCGCCGCCAAAGGCGATCCGGCGCGGTTTGACTTTCCGCGTCCGATGCACGGACGCGCGAAGCCGGATTTTTCGCTCTCCGGCCTCAAGACCGCCGTCCGCCTCGAGGCGCAACGGATCCTGTCGCCGAGCCAGACCGACATCGCCGATCTTTGCGCCTCATTCCAGGCGGCTATCGTGGATACGATCATCGACCGCTCGCGCGCCGGGCTGAGGCTGTTTCGCGAGACGGTCGGCCAATCGAACGCGATGGTTGTCGCGGGCGGCGTCGGCGCCAATGGCGCGATCCGGCGCGCCTTGATCCGCTTTTGCGGCGAGAGCGGTCTGAGGCTCGTCCTGCCGCCGCCCCAGCTTTGCACGGACAATGGCGCGATGATCGCCTGGGCCGGCATCGAGCGGCTGTCGCTTGGCCTCACCGACGACATGACCTTCGCGGCGAAGCCGCGCTGGCCGCTCGACGCCAACGCCGAGGCCGCGCATCACGGCAAGGCGTGAGCAGCCCCTTAAAGGCCCTCGCCGTCACCTCCGCCGCTTACCCCAATTCCTTAAGGCCGCGCTTGATCAGATCGGCGGCGGGCGCGTCCTCGCCGAGCGCCTTGATCGAGGCGGCGATCGCCATAGCCGCCTGCGAGCGTCCATAGCCAAGATTGACCAGAACCGAAATCGCATCCGCGATGGCGCCCTGGCCGGCTGAAAACCCCACCCCTTGGTCGGCTCCGCGGGCGAGGGACAGCGGCGCGTCGGCCGCGCCAAAGACAGGCGCCTTGTCCTTCAATTCCGCGACGATGCGGGCGGCAAGCTTTGGGCCGACCCCCGGCGCCCGGGCAAAAGCCGCCTTGTCCTGACTGGCAATCGCCATCGCCAGCTCTCCCGGCGCCAGAACGCTCTGCACCGCGAGCGCCACCTTGGCGCCGACGCCCTGAACCGATTGCAGCAGGCGAAACCAGTCGCGCTCGCCTTCCGAGGCGAAGCCGAACAGCCGGATCGAATCCTCGCGCACCTGCGTCTCAATGGCGAGTGCGGTCGCCTCGCCCGTGGGCGGCAAGCCCTGCAAGGTGCGCGCCGAGCAATGCACGACATAGCCGACGCCATGCACATCGAGGATGACGAAATCCTCGCCCTGCGAATCGATGACGCCTTTGAGCTTGCCGATCATCTCGCAGACGATCCCAGAGATTTCGCCAGGCTGCGGCTGATCCGCAGCTGTGCGTGCGTGATCGCCACGGCGAGCGCGTCGGCGGCGTCGGGACTTTTCGCCTCGCTCTTCGGCAGCAGGAATTTCACCATCAAAGCGACCTGCGCCTTTTCGGCATGGCCATTGCCGACCACGGTCTTTTTGATAAGGTTCGCGGCATATTCGGACACCGGCAATCCGGCGAGAGCCGGCGTCACCAAAGCGACGCCCCGCGCCTGGCCGAGTTTCAGAGCCGATTGCGGATCGCAGTTGACAAATGTTTCCTCGACCGCCGCCTCCGACGGCGAAAGGTCGCAGATGACGCGAAGCAAACCCTCATGCAGCTCACAGAGGCGCGCTGCAAGGCTTTCCCGCGCGCTCGAATGGACGCTTCCGCATGCGACGAAAGCCAGCCGCGAGCCGGAAACCTCGATGACGCCCCAACCCATGTTGCGCAGTCCTGGGTCGATGCCGATGATGCGAATCGCCGCCACGTTCATGCAGGCAATCTAGAGCATGATGCGAAAAAGTCGCGAGCCTTTTGAACGAGATCTTGCGCTGGACCGATTTAGATAAGGGGCGCGATCCCGGCGAAAACGTTGCGTCTTTTTGGAGCGGCGCTTTCCGCCTCACTCCATCAGCATGCGCTTCAAAAGTTCAATCTCTTCCGATAGCGTTCCATCCTTGGCGGCGAGCGCGTCGATCTTGCGCACGGCATGCAGCACGGTCGTATGATCGCGTCCGCCAAAGCGCCGCCCGATCTCAGGCAGAGAGCGTAAAGTGAGCGACTTCGACAGATACATCGCGATCTGGCGCGGGCGAACCACATTGGCCGTGCGCCGCGATGAAAGGATATCGGCGCGGCTGACATTGAAATGGGTCGCCACCAGCTTTTGAATATCCTCGATCTTGATGCGCTTTGGCTCATGCGTGCGCACCAGATCCCTGATCGCCAGTTCCGCCGTCTCGATGCCAAGCGGGGCTCCATTCAGCGAAGCGTGCGCGAGCAACCGATTGACGGCGCCGTCAAGATCGCGGCCATTGGTCTGAATGGCGCTCGCGACATAGGCCGTGACGGCGGGAGGCACATCAAAATTCGGATGCGCCAGCCGCGCCGCGGCGACGCGCCCTTCGAGAATTTTGACGCGCAGCGATTCGTCAAGGCCGCCGATCTCGACACAGAGGCCGCCAGCGAGGCGCGAGCGCACCCTCTCGTCAAGCGTGTCGAGGTCGCCCGGCGGCCGATCCGCCGCAATGACAATCTGCCGGTGGCCGTCGATCAAAGCGTTCAGCGTATGGCAGAATTCCTGCTGGATCGACTTGCCCTGCAGGAATTGGATGTCGTCGATAATCAAAATATCGATGCCGCGCAGCTTTTCCTTGAAGGCGATCGCGGTCTGCGCCTTGAGGGCGGAGACGAAGCCATACATGAAGCGCTCAGCTGTCAGATAGATGACGCGACGCCTCGCATCCCTCGCCGCGCGGGCGACAGCCTGCAGGAGATGCGTCTTTCCAAGGCCGACGGACGCATGCAGATAAAGAGGATTATAGAGCAGCGGCTCGTCTGGAGCCGCCGCGGCGACGCGCTGCGCGGCCGCATAGGCGAGCTGGTTTGATCGTCCGACCGAGAAATTCGAGAAGGTGAGGCGTCCGTCCAATGGCGAGCCCGCGATGATGTCGGCTTCGCCCGCTTCGGACTGTGGCTTGCCGGCGAGATTCGATTCGCGGGGCTTTTGCACGAGAAATTTAGCGCTGGCGCCAGCGGCTTCGGGCGTCGTCAGCGGCGCATCGGCTTGAGCGCCCTCCGCGCAAGCCGGCCCTTCAACCGCGTCACGGCCGATCACGACCGGCGATAGCGCGCGATTGGACGAGCGAACAGCGATCGACAAGCCTTTGACAAAAGGAAATTCCGCCGCCAGAGCCAAAAGGAGCTTTTCGGCATAGTGCGATTGTATCCAGCTCTTCAGGAATTTCGTCGGCACCGACAGGCTGGCGGTCGCCTCCGCCAGGCTATCGAGCTCGAGGCGGCCGAACCAGGACGAGAAAACGTCGTCTCCAACGTCGGCGCGCAGACGGCGGCAGATCCGCATCCAAGCTTCCAAATCGCCCCGCTCCTGGGGCTTGTTCATCTGAGTGCGCAAGTTCAGCAT